>CAZWJE010000001.1:0-179238 GCA_964634395.1 uncultured Gemmatimonas sp.
CGACGGTCCCGCCCCCTCCGCCTGTCTCTCGATCGCGCATCGCCCGATCGCTGACCTCTCTCCGGGATGACTTCAGCTATCCAGCCACCGCTGGTCCGCCGCCGAAATGTGCCGCCGACCTCGGGCCTTCTCGACGAACTTCAAGACGACCCAGCCAACGAGCAGTACAGGGGCGACCTTCAGCAGCAGGAAACCGACGATTCCGAACGTGACCGAGAGCAGAGCGCCGACAACGGCGAGGACCACGCTGACCGCGATGAGGCCGAGGAGCCCCGCGATGAACATCGTGATGAGTGTACCGAGCATTGAGACCTCCATGTTGGATCAACGTGCGACACCGGCGACCGACTCACTGATTTTCGCTATTTCTTACGGCCTTCTCATACGCGAGGTTTCAACGCTGGATCCCCGGATCATGCGGGCACAAGCCCAAACCGGGCCAGGGTTCAATCGATCCATTCAATCTGGATCGAGCCGAGGGCGGCGCTCAGATCGATCGTGAGGTGCCGAAGAGCGCTTCCCCAGTTCGACGTAAGATAGCTGTTCCCGTCCCGTTCCATCCCGGGCGCGGTGAAGCTGGTGAGGAACGAGCTGCGATTGATTCGCACGCCGAGCTCACGCGGCAGTCGAAGCGTCACCGAACCGACACCCATCTCGACCGAGGCGGTCGCATCCTGACTCCACGCGCCCCCGAAATCGAGCACGGTGGCGCCGACCCCGCCCATGAAGCGGATCTCCCGCGCCCGCGCGTTGCCCAGGCCGAGAACCCGGAGATCGGCCGCGCCAGCGGAAATCCGAACCTGGTCCGCCGCGATGACGTTCGTCGATCCGAACGAGACCCTGGTTTCACTGGCGCCCGTGGCGAGCGTCAGATTTCTCAGCGAGAGGCCTCCCAGTTCGATCTCCGCCCGGCCCGCGCCGAATTCCAGATCCAGATCGAGAGGTACTTCCCGGGTCAACAGGATCGAACTCGACGAACCCTCGCGGACGTTTCTCCGGCCGCGCCCTTCCACGGATCTCACTCCGAGCCGGAGTGTCCGTCGTGCCTCGTTGAACTCGATCGTCGGCTCGACGGCGCGTTCGTCGTATTCGAGCTCCATCCGATACAGCGTCGGCGAATCGGCGGGTCCGAGTTCCAGCCGCCCGGCGCCATAGTCGATCTCCACGTCCAGCGGGCTGGTATCCCAGACCTGACGCTCGGAGGTCATCGTCCGGCGGGACTGGGCCTCGAGCGGGTTCGCCGCGAACGCGCCGAGGGACGCCGCGAAGCCGAGCACGACGATGATCGGCACTCTCCGGGAGAGCCCCCACGCCGCACGCCGGAGTCGACACGCCACTGCTTCCCGCGTGGACGGTCGTCTAGCGGACATGATCATCATCTCCCGAGACGGAGTCGGCGAAGAAGGGATCGTTGTCGTAATCACCCATCTCGGGGACCATCCCCGCGTAGGTCCCGCGGCGCCCGGCGTAAGAGAGGATGACCGCGCCGAACCCGACCGTCGCCGCCGCCCAGATCGCGAGGCCGGTGACCACACGGAGCAGAGCTCCGACGAACCCCAGGATCCCGGTCATCGATACCAGATACGACGCGACGAGAGGCAGGATCAACATGCCCACGCCGATGAACAGGTACGCGTAGGAGTTTCTGTACCGCGAATCGAGGGCGTCGCGGTTCTGCTCCGCCGTACGCTCACCGATCGCGTGGGATGCCGCGAGCAGACCGAAGCCCAGGGCCACCACGAGCGCCACCGGATAGAGTGGCACCGCCAGGATCAGTAGCGGGATCCCGACGATGGATACCGCGAGTGCCACCACCAGGACGATGAACGCGGGGACGACGAGGAACGTCGCCGCGAGGCCCGTCGCGCCGGCACGCAGCGTCGAGACGCGAATCGTGTCGCTCACCGTTTCCAGCTGTGGTTTCGCGTAAAACACGAGCGCGGCGCCGATGCCGGCGAGCACCAGCCCGAGGGCCAGCGTCGAAATGACTCCGGCGATTCCCCGCTGGATCGAGTCGAACCAGCCGCCACCGCGCCCATTGTCGCGACCGACCCGGGCTTCGGAGGCGGCCGAGGCGGCTCGGCCGGCGGCGTCGCCAGAGGTGACGGACCGCGCGGCGGTCCCGGCGCCGCTCGATCCGCCCCCGACCGCGAGCATCTCTCCGCGGACCCGACCTCCTTCGTTCAGGATACGGCCGTTGGTGACGAGTGCGTCGCCCAGCACGACCCCGGTCGCTTCGAGGATCAGGTCGCCGTTGAGCACGACCGCGTCACCGGACACTTCGCCGCGGACCCGCAAGTCTCCACCGACCACGACGACCCCATCGACCGTCGTTCCCGCCTCGATCGTGCGATCGCCGGTTACGACCGTGTTGAGTTCCTGGCCCGACGAGGGCGTGGGGCCGGTCGAGGCCACGGTGGGTTCGTCGCCCGGCGTGGCGGTCTGGACCGCCGCCGGGACCGCCAGGAGGGGTGCCGTATCCGTCTCGGCGGCCGCTCCCTGCGCGGCGAGCGATCCGACGAACCCGGCGGCGGTCGCGAGGACCGAAACCAGGACCGGGAAACGCCAATGGCTAGTTCGCATATGTCACACCGACGCTGGGCGTCCGAGTCAGTTTAACCAGCCCCCAGGCGGAAATCGGCACACCCAGGGCGACGGTGATCGCGAGTCCGATCAAGGCGGCGACGGGAACGGAATCGAGAGCGGAGTACGTCGCCGCGACCACGTTCCAGGCTTCCGGACCGTAGAGGCGGTCGGCGAGCCACGCCAACGTTCCCTGACCGATCGCCTGGATCCGCATCATGAACCACTGCCAGAGCAGCGATGGCGTCACCAGCGGCTGGATCAGCATGGCTCCCACGATCGCGAGCAACACCGTCGCGGGAGCGATCGTCACCGTCGCGACGATGGTCCAGCCGTGCCGGGTCGCCGGGATCAGCCGTCTCAGGAACGCGATCACGGGATTGACCACCGGTGCCGTGCTGACCCGCGCCATCACCCCGTCCGCGAAGCCGACGGAAGGCGCGAACCTGGGCAGCTGTTCCATGAGCGTGGCCAGGTTCACGCAAGCGTCGAAGTCGCGGGAGCAACGCCGACACGACTCGACGTGTCCACGAACCACGAGCGCCTCGCCGGCGGGGAGTGTTCCCTCCGCCAGCTGCTCGAGGTCCAGGGAAGACGGGTGTTTCGGCGTTTCGGACACGATGCCTCGATTGGTGTTGTGTTCGTTCATAGCGGACTACGCTCCGCCAGAGGGTGGAGTTTCAGGCTTCCACGCGAAGGTGAGCCAGTGAATCCTTCAACTCGTTTCGCGCGCGATGGATGTACGTCTTGACCGTGCCCAGCGGGATATCCATGATCTCCGCGATCTCCTCATAGGCTCTGCCCTCCACGTGACGGAGGAGAATCGCCGTCCGATAATCCGGGCGCAGCCTGCCGATCGCTTCCTCGATCTGCGACCCGAGTTCGCGCGCCAGGAGCAGTTCCTCGGGATTCTCGTCATCCGACGCGACAGTGATTCGTGTCGCGGCCATCTCGTCGTCGGTGGTCGCGTGTCGGGAGCCGTCGAGAGAAACGGTGGGGAGTTCGCGCTTGCGCAGCGTATCGATCGCGAGGTTGCTGCCGATCTTGAAGATCCAGCTCGAGAACTTGAACTTGGGATTATACTTGTCGATGTGGTTGAACACCTTCACGAAGGTTTCCTGGGCGAGGTCCTCCGCCAGTTCACGGTCGCGTACCATACGATAGATGAGCGAGAACACCGGACGCTGGTAGCGCCCGAGAAGCTCACGGTAGGCCTGCTCGCTGCCGGCGCGAGCGAACCCGACCAGTTCATGATCCGTCGAGTGGATGAGATCCAAGGTGTTCAATCGAGTTCCCCGGAGCGATGCTCAGGGGAATGTACGGACGCCTCGACCCTTCGGTTTCAGCGCGTCCCGCGGAAGCCGGCGAACTCGTATCGCATGGCGAACCATGTCGCCGTCGGCTACCTTCCCGCCTCGTTCGCAGTCGTACACCGGGAACGGGATGAATGTCTAGGGTTCCAGCCACGGCTCTGCCCACGGATGGCGAGAAGGCGACGCACGTCAGGCGGATGTTCGACTCGATCGCGCCGCGCTACGACCTGCTGAACCACGTCCTCTCCCTGAACATCGACCGGAGCTGGCGACGCAGGGCGATCGACCTTCTCGGCTGGGAGAACCGGCCGGATGGTGTCTATCTCGACAACTGCGCGGGCACGCTCGATCTCGCGATCGAACTCGCCAGACGTCCCGGTTTCGAGGGCCGCGTCGTGGGCAGTGATTTTACCTTCGCGATGCTCGCGGCGGGAGATGACAAGCGCCGCGGGCTGCCGATCGAATCCATCTGCGCCGACGCGCTCGCGCTCCCTTACGCGGACGCCTCATTCGATGGCGCCACGGTCGGCTTTGGTGTTCGGAACCTGGCCGATCTCGACGCCGGCCTGCGCGAGATGGCCCGGGTACTGAAACCGGGCGCCAGGCTGGTGGTCCTCGAGTTCACCACGCCCCACTGGCAGCCCTTCCGGGCGATCTACTTCTTCTATTTCCTCCGGATCCTGCCGGTCATCGGCCGCCTGGTTTCGAGCCACGGGTCGGCGTACAGCTACCTTCCGGAGTCGGTGCTGCGCTTTCCCGAACCTCCCGAGCTCGCCGTGATGATGGACGCGGCGGGGTTCGGGAGTGTCGAATGGAAACGGCTGAGCGGTGGGATCGCCGCGCTTCACGCGGGAGTCCGCCGGTGATCCTGCAGCTGCTGATGCGCGCGCTCTTCATGACTTTCGTCGTGTGCTGCCTTGGTTCCGCTTCCCTCCAGATCGTGGCGTGGACGCGGCACGCCCGGGATGGAGTTCCCGTGAGTTTCCGTACACTCTGGAAACCGGAGGAGCATTTCGACGCGATCGGAACGAGACAGATCATTCTCGCCCGTCGCCTCCTGACAGTGGGTGGCGTGGCCTATCTCACGTTCGGGTTCCTGTTGCTCGTGACGTCCATTCTCCCGAACGCATCCTGACCTGCATGACATGACGGAGACCAGGGTATTCGAGAATCTTCGCGAGTTCGTCGACCATCTCGACGCGACTGGCCAGCTGGTACGGGTCCGACGCCCGGTCGCCCTCGACCTCGAGATGGCCGAGATCGCCGACCGCACGATGAAACTCCCCGGCGGTGGTCCGGCCCTGCTCTTCGAGCGGCCCGTCCTGCCGGATGGTAGCCAGTGCTCGATTCCCGTCGCCATCAACGTCTTCGGCTCATGGCGCCGAATCGCCGCCGCTCTGGGCGTCGAGAGCCTCGAGGAACATGCCGATCGGATCTCGGAGCTTCTCAAGCCGGACGTTCCGAAGGGTCTCTGGGCGAAGGTGCAGATGCTGCCCCGATTCGCCGATCTCGCCAAGGTCCCGCCCCGTCGGGTCCGCGGAACGCCTCCCTGTCAGGAAATCGTCTACCGCGAGGGCGAGTTCGATCTGACCCGGCTGCTTCCCGTGCTCCGTACCTGGCCGCTGGACGGGGGGCCGTTCATCACCATGCCGCTGGTGGTCACCCGCGATCCCGAGGGTGGGCCGCAGAACATCGGCATGTACAGGATGCAGGTCTTCGGCCCGAACACCACGGGAATGCACTGGCAACGACACAAGGGCGGCGCGGCGCATTTTCGGGCGTGGAAGGAGAGTGGCAAGGGGCGGATGCCCGTGGTGGTGGCCCTCGGTGGCGACCCGGCGACGATGTACACGCCGACCGCTCCGCTCCCGCCGGGGATCAGCGAATACCTCTTTGGAGGGTTTCTCCGGCGGCGACCGGTTCAACTCGCGTCGGCGCTCACCGCCGATCTCGAGATCCCCGCCGAGGCGGAGATCGTGCTCGAAGGGTATGTCGATCCGGACGAGCCTTTCATGACCGAGGGCCCGTTCGGCGATCATACCGGTTTCTATACGCTGGAGGATCCGTACCCGGTCTTTCACGTCACGACGGTGACGATGCGCCGCGCGCCGATCTATCCCGCGACGCTCGTGGGCAGGCCGCCCGTCGAGGATGTCTATCTCGGTGGCGCCACCGAGCGGATCTTCCTTCCCCTCGCCCGCCTGACCATGCCCGAGATCGTGAACTATCACATGCCACCCGAAGGCGTGTTCCACAATCTCGTCTTCGTTTCCATCCGCAAAGAGTACCCGGGCCACGCCTACAAGGTGATGAACGGCCTCTGGGGGATGGGCCTCATGTCGCTCGCGAAGGTGATCGTGATCGTGGATGACTGCGTCGACGTGCAGAATGTCCAGGAGGCGTGGTGGTACGCGCTGGGGAACATCGACCCTGAACGGGACGTTCGTTTCGCCCTCGGGCCCGTCGACGACCTCGACCATGCCTCCCGTAACCCGTCTTTCGGAAGCAAGATGGGCATCGACGGCACCCGGAAGTGGCCCGAGGAAGGGTTCACGCGCCGCTGGCCGGATCTGATCGAGATGGACGAGGAGGTCCGCGCTCGCGTCGCGTCATACTGGGAGGAACTCGGAATCCGTCCGCTGGAGTAGATCGAGACCAGGGCAGGCCGGGGGCCGAGCATACGAGAGATATCATGCCGCATCAGAACACACTGGAAGGACAGACGCTGGCGGGCGGTGGACGCCTGATCGACTATTCGAACTTCGTCAAGCTTCCCCACACCGTATTCGCGCTCCCCTTCGCGATCGTCGGGGCGACGCTCGCTTCCTATCGGGGTGGCGTCGCGATCACGCAGATCGTCTGGATCCTCCTCGCGTTCACGAGCGCTCGTTTCGCGGCGATGGGGTTCAACCGGATCGTGGACCGTTCGATCGACGCGGCCAACCCGCGAACCCGGAACCGGGAGATCCCCGCCGGAAAGCTGACGGTGAGGGAGGCGGCGCTATCGGTGGCGGGCGCGAGCGCCGTCTTTCTCCTGAGCGCAGGCATGCTGAACCGAATCTGCCTGATCCTGGCGCCGTTCGCGCTGGCGTGGGTATTCTTCTATTCCTATACGAAACGATTCACGCGCTGGTCACACCTCGTTCTCGGGGCCGCGCTCTCGATCGCGCCTGTGGGGGCCTATCTCGCGATCGCGGGCGGATGGAGTGAGCCGTCCGCGGCGCTCCTCACCCTGGCGGGCGCGGTCCTCTGCTGGGTGGCCGGCTTCGACGTGCTCTATTCTCTTCAGGATGAGGGATTCGATCGCGCGCACGGGCTGCATTCGCTGCCCGCGGCGTTGGGCGCGCGTCGGGCGATCCAGCTTTCTCGCGCGCTCCACCTGCTCTGTGTCGGATTTTTCGCCGCGTCCGGATTCCTCTTCGACGGCACGACCGCCATCTACTTCGGCGGCGTCGTCCTCATCGCGGTGATGCTCGTCTATGAGCAGAGCCTGGTGCGGGCCGACGACCTGTCACGGATCGACGCGGCCTTCTTCAACATCAATGGGTTGATCTCGATCGTGTTCTGCGCGGTGGTGATCGTCGAGCGACTGCTCACATGAGCGACCGTCTCGCGGTTCCGGTAACCTTTGGAATCACGGGCGCTTCGGGCGCTCCTTACGCGGTTCGTCTGCTCCGCGCGCTGAACGGTTCGGGTACGCCGGTCCGATTGATCATTTCCGCCTACGGCCTTCGGCTCCTCGCGGAAGAATCGGGGATCGACGGTCTTTCCGCGTTGCGCGCCGCCACGGGGGACTGGAGTCGAGTCGAAGTGTTCGACAGTGGGGACCGCGGCGGAACCCCTGCCTCCGGTTCCGCTCGTTCGCGCGGGATGGTGATCTGTCCCTGCTCGATGGGAACGGTTGGCTCAATCGCGGCGGGGACCTCCCGCAACCTGGTCGAACGGGCGGCGGATGTGGCGTTGAAGGAGCGGCGCCCGCTCATCCTCGTGGTCCGCGAAACCCCACTCTCCGAGATCCACCTCGAGAACATGCTGCGCCTGACGCGCGCCGGCGCGACCATCCTTCCGGCCGCGCCCGGCTTCTACCATCGTCCTCGATCGATCGACGATCTCGTCGACTTCATCGTCTTCCGCGTCCTCGACCATCTCGGCGTGGAGGTGGACGCACCTCGCTGGAGTTCAGGCGCCTCCGATCCGCCGTCGCCGGACCAACTCTGAAGATCCGGGCTTCTCCGCCAATCACCACGCACCCACGATGCTGGTCGGCCTGATTTCCGACACCCACGGTCTTCTCAGACCTGAAGTTTTCCAGGCCTTTCGGAACGTCGAGCATATTCTGCACGCGGGCGACGTGGGCAATGAAGATATCCTGACGGAGCTGGCCGCGATCGCCCCGATCACCGCCGTCCTGGGAAACACCGACGGCTTTCCACTCCGGTCACGGCTGCCGGAGGTGGCGACACTGGACCTGGCGGGCCGGAGTGTCACGGTCGTGCATGGACATCGCCAGGCCTCGGCGCGCGCGCGGACGATGGCCGAGAGCTTCACCACCGACCTCGTCGTCTTCGGACATTCTCACCAGCCGGAAAGCGAGCGGGTGGGGCGTGTACTCGCGGTCAACCCGGGGAGCGCGGGTCCGGTCCGCTTCAGCCAACCCGTGACGGTGGCACTCGCCAGGGTGGACGAAAAGGGGATCCACGTCGAGTGGGTCGATCTGCTCGAACGGTAGCGCGCGAGAGGATTGCCATCGGCGCGGATCGGGGTCCGGGAGCGGGGAGGCGGAAGGCCGTCACGGCGCGCCCGGCGGCTTCGGATTCTGGGGTTCCGGTGTCGCCGTCGTGTCCCCGCTGTCCGGTGTCGCTCGATATACTTCGAGCAAGGAGTCGATCGGCGTCGGTCCGGTGCCGGCGGCGCTCTCTTCCGCGCCCTGATCGCCGCCCAGCGGGATGATCGTCAGCATCACCACCTCGGGCGCCGCACCATAGCGAAGCGGTACGAAGCCATATCCCACGCCGCAGGTGACGAGAACGGTACTCCCCATGACGCGGAATACCTGATCGAGACCCTCGACATGGGCGTTCGGGAATACCGCCTCGCGCAGCCATGACAGTCGCGGTGTGCCCGGCACCTCGAGTTCGCCGCAGAAGACGCCGCCGCTGACGACGATCGGATACCGATTTTTCGGCGACCTCGTCGCCATCGCGGGGACGTGCGATAGCAGGATCGGAGTGCGGCCCGGTTCACCGGCTGTCGCCAGGAGGTATTTCTGCTCGTCCCAGCCTCGGCGCACGATCTTCGGGTCGAGCCCGGCGACGAGGATCGACGATCCCCCGCGCTGAAGTGACACTGACTCGTTCGATAACACCCGGGCTCCGACCTCTCGAAGAGCTTCCTCGACGGCCGCCTCGATCGAATCCCCTCGAACGTCGTGATCGCCGAGCACGGCGAGGGTCCGCTTTCCCTCGAGCGGAGCGAGTACTCGCTTGAGCGCGTCGATCCGACTCGCGCCGTCCACATAATCGCCGACGAGCAGGATCACATCGGGGTTCGCGTCGACAGCGGCCCGGACCGCGGCGGCGGCGACTTCCTCGTTCCCTTCCCACAGACCCAGGCGCATATCGGACAGGATCGCGAAACGGGCTCCCGCCCAGCCCTGGGGAAGCCCGGGCACCTCGAACTCGTACCGGGGCATCGCGATGTTCCTCGCGGGCGACACCCCGTAGAGATCTTCGGGCGGGATCGAGTCGAGCGGATTGGTGTTTTCCGGGGGCGTGGCCGACACCGGCGTCTCCGCGGGCGCCGCTTCTGATCCGCAGCCGACCGCGAACGCGATGACCGCGACGAGCGACAGAATCCAGCGCGGCTTCGCGATCGGGGGCATACTGGTTGGTCCTTCCCGTGAGACATCGGTCTGGTCCCCCGGGGTGCAACCGCTATGCCGTCGGCAACCGGTCCATCTGGCGCTGAAGCGGTACCTCCTCCATGCGGTCGAGCGTGTAGGTTCTCTCGATCTGGTCGGGTCGGATCCGGAACCAGTGCGCGACGAGCAGGATCTGCTCGACCCGGTCGGTCGACGACGTCTCGTGCCCGGCTTCGGGCCTTCTCAGCAGCGGCGCGAGTGTGTCGATGAGATGTCGTCGCTGGCGTGCCGTACGCGGGGCGCGCTCCACGGCGCGGATCGAACCGCCCCGGACCGCGTAGACGAGGTGAGAACCGTCGTACCCTGGCACGCAGTAGAGAAAAGTCAACCGGCCGATCGCTTCGCGCATGCGGAGGAACTCGGCCCGCAGAACCCGCAGGCGGTCGATCCTGTCGCGCAGTCTGGCCGCATGCTCGAACTCCATGCGCGCGGCCGCGTCCTCCATTCGCGCGGCCAGTTCGTCGATCGGGCCATCCGCGTCACCCGCGAGGAACCGCCACGCCTGCTCGACTCGACGCGTGTACTGCGCTTCCGAACATCGCGCGGCGCAAGGCGCCAGACAGCGCTTCAGCTCGTGACGGACGCAGAGCGGCGTCATCTCCTCGCCGAAGAGATCGGACTGATCAGCGTAATGGATGGGGACCGCGGATCCGCAATCCCGGAGCTGGAGAATGTCGTTCAGCTCGCGAACCGCCTCGACGATTCGTTTGCCTCCGCGGAACGGGCCGTGATAGATGCCCGGCGCATCGCTCACCCGACGTACCACGTTGAGTGACGGAGCTCCACCCGCGCTCATCCTGAGGAAGGAATACAGACCGTCGCGCTTCCTGTGGACGTTGTAGGGTGGCCGGTGTTTCTTGATCAGCTCGAGTTCCCGCAGCAGTGACGCGAACTCGCTCGGGAGGTACTCCCATTCGACGCGCTTCGCTTCCCGGATGATCCGCCACGCCTTCTCCTCCGACTTCGCCCGGAGATAGCCCAACAATCGAGTGCGTAGTTGCTTGGACTTGCCCACATAGATGACCACGCCCGTCTCCGCGACCATACGATACACGCCCGGACGATTCGTCGCGCCGGCCCGGATCGACTCGCGAATCGACGCCAGTCGCGGTTCGAGGGTGGTGACCACGTGAATGCCGCGATGGGGTGAAGAAAAGCCGAAGATCGGTGGAAAGAATAGGAGGGTCGGCGGAGCGGAGCAACCGGGATCCGCCAGCAACCGGCATCGAATCTCCCGGGATTCGCTCGCTATCCTCTCTGGCAGTACGGGCAGAAGAAAGTCGACCGACCGGACTGTACGATTCGTTTGATCGGGGTTCCGCAGACGAGGCACGGCTCGCCTTCGCGGTCGTAAACACGGAGTCTGCTGGAGAAGTCACCCTTCTGACCGTTCGCGTCACGATAATCGAGAAGCGTCGTACCCCGGAACTCGATGGCTTCCCGGAGTACCTCGCGGATCGCGTTCGCGAGGTCGGCGGCGCGCCGTCGGGTGAGTCGTCGGGCCTGGCGGCGAGGAGAGAGCCGTGCGCGGAAGAGGGATTCGCTCGCGTAGATATTGCCGACGCCGACGATGAAGTGTTGGTCCATCAACCACGGCTTCACGGCCATCCGGCGCTCGCGGGAAAGTCTGAACACGGTCTCACCGTCGAACTCCGACGAGAGGGGTTCGACGCCCATCTTCGCGGATCGATCACGCCATTCCTTCGCGGAGAGGAGCTCGAGTCGGCCGAACCGGCGTACGTCCTGATAGGCGATCACCCGGTGATCGGTCAGTTCGAGGCGAACGCCGAGGTAGGGCGGATCCGCCTCGTCCCCATCGAGCACGGAAAGACGACCCGTCATCCCGAGGTTGACGACGAGCCGATCCGTACCGAGATCGATGACGATATTCTTCGCACGTCGGGAGACGTCGTCGATCTCCCGATCGGCGATTCGCGTTTCGAAGCTGGAGGCAGATCCCGAAACCAGGTCGGCCCTGCAAACGATCGCCCGGCGAATGGTGGCGTGTTTCACCTTCCGGCGCAGGTCGCGGACGATCGTTTCCACCTCGGGAAGTTCGGGCATGGCGAGGTGAGCGAGGAAATCAGTCGGCGGTGACGCGCGTCCGTCCGGTCTCCCGCCAGCCGATGTCGCGACGGAACGAGCGACCTTCGAAGTGAATCTCCTCGGCCGCCTCGCGACTCCGGGCGGCCGCGTCCGCGACATCGGCGCCGAATGCCGTCACCGCGAACACCCGTCCCCCCGACGTGACGAGCCTCCCATCGACCAACCGGGTACCGGCGTGGAAAGTGATCACCCGTGGATCGTCGAGAAGGGGAGGCGGGATCGTGATCGGAAGCCCGACACGGTAGTCTCCAGGGTAGCCACCCGATGCCACGACGGTCGTAACCGCGGCTCCCGGCAGGGACTCGGCGACTTCGGTGTCGCCCAGTGAGCCCGTGGCCGAGGCGAGAAGCAGTTCCGCCAGAGATCCACGGAGCATTGGCAGTACGACCTGTGTTTCCGGATCCCCGAACCGGCAGTTGAACTCGACCACCTTCGGGCCGGTGGAAGTCAGCATCAGGCCGGCGTAGAGAACTCCGCGGTAGGGGCGGCCTTCCTCGATCATCGCGCGGAGCGTCGGCTCGATGATTTCGTTTCCCACGCGGGCCATCAGGTCGGGCGTCGCGATCGAAACGGGCGTGTACGCGCCCATCCCGCCCGTGTTCGGCCCGGTTTCTCCTTCGCCGATCCGCTTGTGGTCCTGCGCCGGCGGGAGGGTGATGAACCGTTCGCCGTCACAGATCGCGAAGACCGAAAGCTCCTCGCCCTCCATGAACTCCTCGACGACGAGCTCGTCGCCGGCGTCCCCGAAGAACTCCCCGGTGAGGGTGCCCCGCGCCGCCGCGACCGCCTCGTCGGTCGTCCGGCAGACCATCGCTCCCTTACCCGCCGCGAGCCCCGACGCCTTCACCACGAGCGGGCCGCCCACTTCGCGGATATGGGCGACCGCCGAATCCACGTCGGAGAAGATCTCGAAGGCCGCGGTGGGGATGCCGTACTTCCGCATCAGCGTTTTCGCGAACGCCTTCGAGCTTTCGATCTCGGCGGCCCGGCGGGTCGGTCCGAAGATCGTGAGCTTCCGCGAGGAAAACGTGTCGACGATCCCCGCCGCGAGCGGGACCTCCGGGCCGACGACCGTCAGGTCGACCGACTCCGATTCCGCCCAGGCCGCGAGGTCGTTCACCTCGCCGGCGCCGAGCGGGACCGGCGCCGCCAGCCCCGCCGTGCCGCCGTTACCGATCGTCACGAACAGCTTCGCGTCAGGTCGATCCTGGCGAAGTTTCCAGAGGAGCGCGTGCTCGCGCCCTCCGTTTCCCACGACGAGTATCTTCACGTGGTCCGGCCTCTCACTGTCCCCGCAGCGCCTGGTCGAGGTCCTCGATCAGGTCATCCACGTCTTCCACGCCACAGGAAAGACGAACGACACCGTCCGTGATCCCCAGCCTCGCTCGCCTGTCGATGGGGACCGAGGCGTGCGTCATCAGCGACGGCACCCCGATCAGGCTCTCGACTCCGCCGAGCGATTCCGCAAGCGCGAAGAGCCGCACGCGTTCGACGAACCGCTTCGCGCGTTCCTGGGAGCCGAGATCGATCGAGATCATTCCCGCGAAACCCGTCATCTGACGACGGGCGAGTTCGTGCTGCGGATGCGAAGCGAGCCCCGGGTAATGGACACGATTCACCTGGTCGCTGGATTCCAGCCACTCGGCGATCCGCTGTCCGTTCTCGTTGTGGGCCTTCATTCTCAGGTGCAGCGTCTTCGTGCCGCGGAGCGCCAGCCAGCAGTCCCACGGACCCGGGACGCCGCCGGCCGCGTTCTGCAGGAAACGCAACCGCTCGTGCAGATCCGGATCATTGAGGATCACCAGGCCGCCCACCATATCCGAATGCCCGTTCAGATACTTGGTGGTCGAGTGCAGGATGATATCCGCGCCGAATTCGAGCGGCCGCTGGTTGTACGGTGACGCGAAGGTATTGTCGACACTGAGAAGCGCGCCCCGAGTGTGCGCCAGCGCCGCGGCCGCCTCGAGGTCGGTCAACCGCATCATCGGGTTCGTCGGCGTCTCGATGTGCACCAGCCTCGTCTTCGGGGTCAGCGCCGCTTCGATCGCGTTCAGGTCGGACGAGTCCACGAAGCTGAACTCGAAGCCGAGTCGGGAATAGACCTGTTCGAGGAGTCGGGAGCTGCCTCCGTAGACGCCTTCTCCGCAGATGATATGGTCGCCGGCGTTGAAGAGCTTGGCGACGTTGTCGAGCGCCGCCATCCCCGAGGCGAAAGCCACGCCGAAGCGGCCCGACTCCAGCGCGGCGACATTCGCCTCGAGTGCCTGGCGGGTCGGATTATGAGTCCGCGCGTACTCGAAGCCGAGGTGACGACCGAGTTCGGGTTGAACGTAGGTCGAGGTCTGGAAGACGGGTGTGGTGATCGCCCCGGTGCTCGGATCCGGCGTCTGTCCGGCATGGATCGCCAGTGTTCCGAAACGGGGGGGTCGCTCGTCCATCGAGATTACTTCCTTTCTCCATCCTGAAGTTGGGGACGCTCCATCGATGGAGCCGGAAGACCTGCCGTCCACGGTGATCGCCGGCCAGCTGCCGCGCGAACTTCACCGGGGTACGAACAGTAAAGATATCCGCCATCGGGGATGCGGCAAAAGATCGGGCCGGTGGCGCGGCTCGCACCGCCGCGTTTAGATTCGCGGGGCTCGGGTGGCCTGTTCTTCCATCGTTTCAGTACGTGGCGAGACCGTGTTCGATCAAAGCAAGCTGATGGTTGGCGTTTCCGGTGTCCGGGGACGTGTTGGAGATGGGCTCACGCCGGAGGTCGTGGCGCGTTTCGCGGCCGCGTTCGGGGCCTGGGTCCGCGCCGCGACCGGGCGACGGGAAGTCGTTCTGGGCCGCGACTCACGGGTTTCCGGCCCGATGTTCACCCGTGCCGCCACAGCCGCGCTGCAGTCGGTCGGCGCGGATGTGGTCGATGTGGGCATCGTCCCGACACCTTCCGTGCAGCTCGCCGTCGAAGACCTTGGCGCGGCCGGTGGCCTGGCCGTCACCGCGAGCCACAACCCGATCGAGTGGAACGCGCTCAAGTTCATCGGCGCGGATGGGATGTTTCTCGACGCGGATCAGGGCGCGGGGATGCGGGCGCTGCTCGAAGGCGAGATCCCCCGTGCGCCATGGAGTGAACTGGGCGGGGTTCGCGTCGATACCGGCGCCATCGATCGCCACATCGAACGCATCCTCACCATTCCCTTCCTGGATGTCGAACGGATTCGCCAGAGGCGATTTCGTGTCGCCCTCGACTGCGTGCGGGGAGCGGGCGGGACGATTTTCCCCCGGCTCCTCGAACGGCTCGGCTGCGAGGTCGAGGCGATCAACATGGAGACGGATGGGCTCTTCCCCCGCGAGCCGGAGCCGATCGCCGCGAACCTGGGAGAACTCGAAGCCCTCGTACGGGATTCCGGTGCCAGTATCGGGTTCGCGACGGATCCCGATGTCGACCGGCTCTCCCTGGTCGGCGGTGACGGCGTCGCGCTCGGTGAAGACTACACCCTCGCTCTGGCGACGCGGCTCGTTCTTCGGCATCGCCCGGGTACCGTGGTCACGAACCTCTCGACGAGCCGTCTGCTCGACGATGTCACGAGCGCGGCGGGCGTGCTTCTGGAGAGAGCCCCCGTCGGGGAGATCAACGTCGCTCGCCGGATGCAGCGAAGCGACGCGACGATAGGCGGGGAAGGGAACGGGGGGGTCATCCTGCCGGATGTGCACCTCACCCGCGACGCCCCGGTCGCCGCGGCGCTCATCCTGCAACTTCTCGCCGAGGAGGATGACGCCGTGGAGAGCATCGCGGCCGCGATCGGGCGGTACGAGATCGTCAAGGAGAAAGTCGCCCGTCCTCAAGCCTCACTGGACGTGGCCTATGGCCTGCTCGCCGACAGGCTCCGCGCTCCCGAGGCGGACTGGCAGGATGGCCTGCGTCTGGCCTGGCCCGAGGAACGAAAATGGGCGCATCTTCGCCCGTCGGGGACCGAGCCGATCGTGAGGATCATCGCGGAAGCTCCGACGAAGGCGGAGGCGGGCGATCTGGTCGAGTCGCTGCGTGCGGCACTCCCTTCCTGAGGACCCTTTCAACTTACCCGGGATCGAGCGTATGTGTGGTATCGTTGGATATATCGGCAACAGGACGGAGGTTGCGCCGCTCCTCGTCGACGGACTGAAGCGGATGGAGTATCGCGGCTATGACTCGGCCGGGGTCGCGATCGTCCAGGACGGCGTGATCGGGGTCAGGAAGGAGGCCGGCAAGCTCGCGGAGCTCGAGAAGAGCCTCCAGGCGCAACCGCTGCCCGGTAGCTACGGCATCGGTCACACTCGGTGGGCGACCCATGGTGCCCCCACGGCCCGCAATGCCCACCCGCACTGCGCGGAGCAGGGCGATTTCGCGCTCGTCCACAACGGGATCATCGAGAACGCCGATATCCTTCGCCGACGACTCAAGGAGCGAGGACACGAGTTCAGTTCGGACACGGATACCGAAGTCCTCGTCCACCTCATCGAGGAGGTCTACAACGCGGGCGAGGGTCGCTCGGGCGAAGCGCTGGAACGGGCGGTGGAGAGTGCGCTCCGACAGGTCGAGGGCACCTACGGGATCGCGGTCATCTCCACGCGCGACCCCGAGAAGATCGTGGTCGCGCGGCTCGGCAGTCCGCTTCTCATCGGAGTCGGTCAGGAAGGCGAAACATTCGTCGCCTCCGACGCGGCGGCCGTGATCTCTCATACTCGGGATGTCGTCTATCTCGACGATGGCGACATGGCCACGATCACCCGCGGCGGCTTCACCGTTCATCGTGGCGGCATCGGGCCCGTGGAGCGTCCGGTCAACCGGGTCGAATGGGACCTCGGCGAGGTCGAGCGCGGTGGGTACGCGCACTTCATGCTCAAGGAGATCATGGAGCAACCGCAGACCCTGCGGGAAACCACGCGCGGCCGTCTCCTCGAGGACGAAGGTCGGGTCAAGCTTGGCGGGCTCACGGGAATGGACGAGGAGCTGCTGAACGCCAAGCGAGTGATCATCCTCGGATGTGGTACCTCGTGGCACAGTGGGCTGATCGGCGAATACATGCTGGAAGACATCGCGCGGATCCCCACGGAGGTGGAGTATGCCTCCGAGTTCCGCTACCGCCGTCCCGTGGTGGAACCGGGCACACTGGTGATCGCGATCTCCCAGTCAGGCGAAACGGCGGACACGCTCTGGGCGATGCGGGAAGCGAAACAGCAGGGGGCGACGTGCATCGGGATCGTCAACGCGGTCGGATCGACGATCGCGCGCGAGACCGATGCCGGAATCTACCTGCACGCCGGTCCCGAGATCGGCGTTGCCTCGACGAAGGCGTTTACCTCCCAGGTCGTCGTGCTCGCGATGCTGACGGTGCATCTCGGCCGCCTTCGGGGGACGCTCTCGGTCTCCCGCGGTCGCGAGATCGTCAAGGCCCTCGAAAGGCTTCCCGAACAGGTCGGGGTCATCCTGGAGCAGGACAAGGCGTTCTTTGGCCTGGCGAGCGAATACAAGGATCACCCGAACTTCCTCTACCTGGGCCGAGGTTACAACTTCCCCGCGGCGCTCGAGGGGGCGCTCAAGCTGAAGGAGATCTCCTACATCCACGCGGAAGGCTACCCCGCCGCCGAGATGAAGCACGGCCCGATCGCGCTGATCGACGAGAACATGCCCGTTGTCGTGATCGCTCCGAAGGACGCGGTCTATGAAAAGGTGAAGTCGAACATCGAGGAAGTGCGCGCCCGGGGTGGTCGGATCATCGCCGTCGTCACCGAGGGGGACACGAGCCTGGATGAGTTTTCCGATCACATCATCCAGATCCCTCGGACGCATGACTCACTTCAGCCGATTCTGGCGACCATCCCGCTGCAGCTGCTGGCGTATCACGTCGCGGTCCTGCGGGGGACCGACGTCGACCAGCCGAGGAACCTCGCGAAGTCGGTGACGGTGGAGTGAGAGTCGTTCTCCAGAGGGTCGCGGAGGCGCGCGTCGTCATCGAAGATCGGGTCGCTGGCCAGATCGGGGCGGGGGTTCTTCTCCTTGCCGCCTTTCGCGATCAGGACGATTCCGCGACCATCGACTGGATGGCCCAGAGGATTCTCGGCCTTCGCGTCTTCCCCGACGAGGACGGAAAGATGAACCGGTCCGTCGAGGAAGTGGGCGGAGAGGTTCTCGTCGTCTCGCAGTTCACTCTCTACGGCGATACCCGGAAGGGACGCCGGCCCAGCTTCGTCGATGCCGCCCGGCCGGAGATCGCGATCCCCCTCTATGAAGAATTCATCGCCACGCTGCGGAAGGGACCCTGTTCGGTCCGGACCGGTGAATTCGGCGCGGCGATGCGGGTCGAACTGGTCAATGACGGACCGGTGACGATCATCCTTGATCGGTAGCCCGGGGAATCGCGCATGGCGTTCGATCCCCGGCCCCGAAATCCCATTCACCTCGAGCGATAGAAATGTCCGACCAGGACATCGAAGGCATGCCCCGGCTCATCCTGGCGTCCCGTTCTCCACGTCGCGCCGAACTGTTGAGTCGGTTGGGTCTCGATTTCACCATCATTCCGGCGGAGATCGACGAAACCTACGTCGACAACGAGATGCCGGCGGCGCACGCGGAACGGCTGGCGGCCGAGAAGGCGACCACCGTCGCGCGCGAGCATCCGGCGGCCCTGGTGATCGGCTCCGACACGATCGTCATCGTCGACCAGGATGTACTCGGGAAACCGCGCGACACCGACGACGCCGTTCGCATGCTCCGCCGTCTATCCGGCCGGGAGCATGAGGTGTTCACGGGCGTGGCCGTCGCGATGGGCGGGACCGTGTACTCCTCCCTCGAGCGAGTCACCGTCCGTTTCCGCCATCTCGACCAGGAAACGTGCGAACAGTATATCGCGACGGGTGAGCCCATGGACAAGGCCGGAGCCTATGGAATCCAGGGATTCGGTTCCGCGCTCGTCGAGTCGATTTCGGGGGACTATTTCGCTGTCATGGGACTGCCGGTCGTTCGAACGCTGGCGCTCCTCGAGCAGGCGGGCTGGCGATACGAATTCGCGCGAGGGCTCGTGCCGACCCCGATGAAGCGAACTCGCTGAACGAATCAGGAGGGGCACGGGAATGATCCTCACGATCGACGAAGGGACGACGGGCGTGACCTGTCTCGTGATCGACCGGGATGGGCGGGTCCGGGGGCGGGCCTACGACGAGATCGAGCAGTTCTTCCCCAGGCCGGGCTGGGTTGAACACGACGCCACCGAGGTCTGGGACAAGACGCTTCGGCTCTCCAACGAAGCCGTGGCGGCCGCCAGAACGGATATCGACGCGATTGAAGCCATCGGGATCACCAACCAGCGGGAGACGGTCGTCATCTGGGACCGCGCGACCGGAGAGCCGGTGCATCGGGCCCTCGTCTGGCAGGATCGTCGAACGGCGGACATGTGTGGACGGCTGCGCGAGGCCGGCCACGGCGAGGAAGTCCGTTCGCGGACCGGTCTGGTGATCGACCCGTACTTCAGCGCGACGAAGATCGCCTGGTTGCTCGAATCGATACCCGAGCTTCGCCGCCGGGCCGAATCGGGCGACTTGGCGGCGGGAACGGTGGATAGCTGGCTGCTCTGGAAGCTCACGGGCGGCGGGAGCCATGTGACGGATCCCACCAACGCCTCCAGGACGCTTCTCTTCAATATCGACGATCGCGCCTGGGACGACGGACTCCTCGACCTGTTCGGAGTTCCGGCCTCGCTCCTGCCGGAGGTTCGCTCGTCGAGTGAGGTCTACGCGAACACCGTGGGGAGCCTGTTCGGCGCTGAAATCCCGGTCGCGGGGATCGCCGGAGATCAGCAGGCGGCGCTTTTCGGGCAGGGATGCTGGACGAAGGGGCTCGGGAAGAACACTTACGGAACGGGTGCCTTCCTTCTCATGCATACCGGCGACTCGCGGGTTACCTCGGAAAGCGGCCTGCTCACGACCGTCTCCTGCGGGCCGAGGGGAGAGTTCGCGTACGCCCTCGAAGGATCGATCTTCATCGCTGGCGCGGCCGTTCAATGGCTTCGTGACGGGCTCGGTGTCATTGAAGCGGCGTCGGAGACCGAAGACCTCGCCCGCTCGCTCGAATCGAACGCCGGCGTATACTTCGTTCCCGCCTTCACGGGCCTGGGCGCGCCACACTGGGATCCACACGCGCGGGGTGCGATCTTCGGCCTCACCCGCGGGACTCGAACGGCCCACCTCGCCCGAGCGGCGCTCGAGGCGGTCGCCTATTCGACGCACGACGTCGTTCGCGCGATGGAAGCCGACAGCGGGGTCGTGCTTCGAGAGTTGCGCGCGGACGGGGGGCAGGCGGCCAACGACTGGCTGATGCGGTTCCAGGCGGATGTCTTGGGAATCCCGGTTCGCCGGCCCGCGATGCTCGAAACGACGGCGTTCGGCGCGGCTGGCCTCGCCGGTCTCGCGACGGGGTTCTGGAAGACTCCCGAGGAGTTTCTGCGGGCCCGGGAAGAGGACACGGTTTTCGAATCCGGTGAAGCTGAAGAGACGATACGCGAGCTGCTGTCCGGGTGGAACCGTGCCGTCCGGGCCGTCCGCGACTGGTCCGCTGACAGAAGCTGAGAGGACGATATGTCTGGGTTCGATGTCAGACTCTCGCAAGGACTTACGGCGACGCCCCCTCAGCGTGACGGGAGGCGCGTGGAACATGGGCTGGCCCATGGTGGTTCAATCGCCCGCGAATGGCTTCTGACGGCGTCGCCACGTCTGGCCATTCCGTCCGTGGGTTGATAGCTTCTCGCCTCCCACGCCACACATTCAACTCAAATTTCCCGCCCAGGAGAGACGTCCGTGAAGAATGGTCTGGTTTTCGTCTGGCTCGTCGTGATGGCCGTTTCGCTCGGGGTTGACCGGGCTTCGGCGCAGGAAGGCACTTCCGCGGAGAAGACGATCTGGGATGGCGTGTATACCTCGGCTCAGGCGGATCGCGGCATGGCCCTGGCCTCACAATCATGTTCCGGATGCCATACGCCCGCGGATTGGACCGGCCCGAACTTCATCGGGATGTGGTCGGGCGGCTCGATCAGCGGACTTTACGCAACGCTGAGCACGACGATGCCGGCCGACAACCCGGGCCTCCTGTCACCGCGGGAGTATTCGGACATCGTGGCCTACATGCTTCGGCTCAACGAGGTCCCGACCGGCGAGACCGAGCTATCCAGCTCAGACGCGGACCTGAGGTCCATCACGGTCACGATACATCATCGTTGACTCCGATCACGGAGACACCCCGCTCGTCGGCCGCGTGCCGATGGGCGGGGTGTTCGTCGTTCTTCGTTACTCCGAATCGATTTTTCCGGATGAAGGCCCTTCCCGGCGCTATCCTCTTTTCGTGCCTCGTGATGGACTTCGGAGCGGCGTTCGCGCAACAGGTGCCGGTGCCTCTGGACACGGTTCGTGTGGACGTGATCTCGAGGGCCTCGCCACTGGTTGGCGTCGAGTCCCGCGCGATGGAGGTCATCGACGTCGAGATGATCCGTTCCCTTCCGGCCTCTTCGATTTCCGAGCTCCTGACCTGGGCACTGGGCGTCGATCTGATGTCGCGTTCCACGGCGCTCGCGGATGTCGCCGTCCGCGGATCTTCCTACGAGCAGGTTCTCGTCCTCGTCGATGGCGTGCGGTTCCGCGACGCGCAGACTGGGCATTTCAACCTGAACCTCGCCGTGCCGCTCGATCAGGTAGAGCGTGTCGAGATTCTGCGTGGGTCGGCGTCTTCACTCTATGGGAGTGACGCGCTGGGTGGGGTGATCAACATCGTCACGCGGCGTGATCGCTCGGGGCTGATCGCGAGCTTCTCCCGGGGCTCGTTCGCCACCATGGATGGCTCGTTTTCGCTGAGCCACCCGATTGGCGCCGTCGTCGCGGACATCGCCGTGGCCCACCAGGCGACGGATGGGCACCGATCCGGAACCGACGCGAATATCGACCAGATGCGGGGCACCCTCTCCGTTCTCGTTGGCACGGACCCGTTGGTCACGGAGGTGGCGTTCGCCGCGCGTGATTTTGGTGCCGCTGGCTTCTATGGAGATTACCCCGCCTTCGAGAAAACCCGGACGACAACCGCTTCGGCCCGTTGGCGTGTTCGACTCGACTCGACTGTCCGGATCGATCCGATCATCCACTATCGTCATGGATCGGATGATTTCGTTCTCTATAGAGATGAACCGGACCGCTACCGGAATCTCCATGAGACTGATCAGATCGGAGGCGAGGTCGTGACGAGGTTCGGGATCGGGTCCGGCGCTTTCGCCTGGGGAATCCACGGGACGCGGGACGCGATCCGGAGCGCTTCCCTGGGAGACCGAACCGAATGGACGGCCGGAACCTCAATCGAGTTCGGCCACGACCTCACCACGGGAATCGCCATGACGGGTGGCTTGCGCGCGGATCGATTGGCGACCGGCGATGTTACCTTCTCACCCTCGCTCTCCACCGTATGGCGGGCGGGGCGCCGGCTTCGCGTTCGGTCTTCGGCCGGTCAGGCGTTTCGTGCCCCGACCTGGACGGAACGCTATTATCGTGATCCCGCCAATATCGGCAACCCTGATCTTACCGCTGAGCGGGCCTGGACCGTTGATCTCGGTGTCGACCTTCATGGCCCGTCCGCGACTCGAGCATCGTTCACGACCTACCAGCGTCATGCGAGGGATCTCATCGATTGGGCGAGACCCTTGAACGAGGTTTCGGGGGTGTATGAAACCCGAAATGTCGATCGGGCGACGTTTCGCGGACTCGAAATGGAGATCGCGGCGGACTCGGTGGGCGGGTTCGGCATCGTCGTCAAGGGAGACTGGCTTTCGCTGTCCACTTCCGTGGCGGATGGATTCGAATCGAAATACGCGCTTCGGCCGATCGCGGAGAGTCTGTCGTTGAACGTCGATCGTCGTATGGAGCACCTCACGGGCGGGGTTCGACTATCTCATCGGCGACGAACGGGAGAGGCCTCCCACATACTCGCGGACGCTCGGCTCGCCTTCGAGTTTAGCGAGTTCACGATTCGCGTTGACGGCCGGAACCTCTCCAACACCGAATATCGAGATATTACCTTCAATCCGGCGCCCGGGCGGAGTCTTACGATCGGCGTGGACTGGCGTAGAGAATCCGGCGCGATGCGTTGACTCGGGGCGCGCGAGAGGCGCGCCGGCGCGGGTCGGCGCGGGTCGGCGCGGGCGATCACGGAGTGATGCTCTCCGCGCCGGAGATGTGGCGGAGATCGCGTGTGGACAAAAGAAGAAGCGAGGCGACCGTTCTGATCGCCTCGCTTCTTGTTCGCTTCTTCCGTCCGGATCGCTTCGCCCTATTCCGTCGCCGCCGCCGGTACCCTGGGCGCGATAATCTCGTCGAGGAGAAAGACGTCCGTAAGAACCGCTCGCAGATGGATCGAGGCGTTCAGGTTGTCGATCAGCTGGGAACTGATCCTGGGCTGAATCAACGCGAGCCGTACAGCGGCCGCCGCCTTCCGCGAATCGTCACGGATCACGTCGACGAACGCGCTGTAACCGTCCCGCGGCTCCAGCCCGCCCTCATCGATGACCGCCTGGAAGAGATCCGCGAGTCGAAGCAGTGTTTCCTCCGTCCGGTCGAGAAACTGTCGAAGCTGGTTTCCGCTCGCCGACGCCTCATGAGTCGTGAGACCCTGAGCGGCATAGGCGAGCATGAACTCGTAACTCTCTTCGATCCCGTCGATCCGATCCTGTAACTCCTGAGTCAGGGAACCCGACACCACTCCTCCTACTGATCGCGGTTGGCCGGAGCCGCCGCCGGCTCACGGGGGGAGATGCCGGAAACCGGCACGGTCTTGGGAGCGACCGGCCACCGTTCAGGGTCGTGATGCCAGGCGTAGTCGCGACGCGAAATCCATCCACGGATCATGGACCACGTGATCCAGTGCTTGTCGGGGTGAAGCGCGAAGTAGATATGAACCATGATCGCGCCAACGAACACCACCGCGCCAAGCCCGTGGAAGATGAACATCAATCCCCAGGTCGTATCGGGGAGGATGTAGGGGTTGGCGGACGCGAAGATGGTATCGACCCGGAGCATCATGAGCAGTCCGGTCGCGACCACCGCGAGTCCCGCGATGGCGGTCACATGGTGGAACGCCTTGTTCTCCGTGCCCCATTTGCCCGGCTTGGGGATGTCGTCGATGCCGCCCTTGCCGGCCATCGCCTTCAGCCGGGCGGCCATCTCGCGGGCATCACTCGCCCCGATCCACATCGAACGGAGGTTGCGTCGTCCGATCGCGTGGAACGTATGGAAAACCGTGTACGCGGCGAGCACCAGGCCGGCGATCCAGTGGATCGTCACCCAGGGGAACTTCAACCCGAGAATCGGAACGAACCCCGTGATCAGCAGCGTCAACACGGCCGCCGCGAGGCTCCAGTGTGACAACCGGGCGGTCAGCGAGTGCCGCGGAATCCGTTCCGGAGCCGTAGGCGCCACCTTCAGGACTTCCGCCTCGCTCGGTGGAGTTTCCTTCTGGGCGATGAACCCGGCGTAGATGGCGTGGCCGATAACGAAGGCCGCGCCAGCCACGATCGCCGCGTAGAGCAACACCCAGGAAATCCCGATGAGTACCTGCTGACCCCAGGGATTGAATACCTCTCGGAAAAGCTCCATTCCTACGCCTCCTGGCCGCGGATCGCCCGCTTCACGAGGTTTCGCATCAACGGTACCTTGTAGCCGTTCAGCCGGAGCGGCTCAGCACCTCGCACCGCGAGTTCGCCGGCCTCGGCGGCGGTTGCTTCGTCCGCCGGCTTACCCCGGATCGCGTCCTCGACCCGATAGAGCCGGGTCGGCTTCGCGGCCACGGCGCCAACCACGATCCGTGCCTCGGCGATCGTGTTGCCTTCCAGACGGATCGAGGAGGCGACGTTCACGAGTGGGAAATCCCACGACTTGCGGTCCGCCACCTTCTCGAAGTAGAACCGCGCGCCAGCCCATCGGTTCGGGATCCGGATCGAGGTCAGGATTTCGTCATGCTTGAGCACGGTCATCCGGAGGATGTCGGTGGCCGGCCCGATGAAGTAGTTCGCCGCGTCGATCTCTCGCTGGCCCCGACGGTTCTGCACGACCATCTTCGCGTCGAGCGCGACCAGGGCCGGGGCCGTATCCGACGGGCTCACCGCCACGCATCGATTGGCTCCCAGAATCGCGTGCTCCCGATTCAGTGACTGTGGCGTGTTGGCGTAGCAGATATTGCCGCCCGCCCGGTAGCAGGGCCAACCGGAACGGTAATACCAGCAACGCGCATCCTGGTTGACGTTGCCGCCGATCGTGCCCTGGTTGCGGATCTGCGGCGACGCGACCCGGGCGGCGGCCCGGGCCAGGACGGAATAGTTGTTGACGATCTCCGCGTCGCGAGCGACGACCGCGACCGGCACCATCGCTCCGATCTCGATCCCGTCCGACGTGACCTGGATCTCCCGCAGCTGGGGAATGGCTCCCAGGTCGACGAGCGCGGTGATCCGCTTGTTCCTGTCCTTCAGCCAGTCCCACGTGTCCATCCCGCCGCCGAGGATTCGGGCTCCGCTGCCGTGCTCACGCAGCAGGGTGACCGCGCTCTCCACATCCGTCGGCTGGAAGAGCTCGTACGCCGGCATGATGTCATGAATTATCGCCATTGGACGCTCTCCTCGACTCAGACGTGGATGGCGAGACGGCCACTGGCGATGCGGCCATTCTCGTAAATGCTCAGGACCTTGTCAGGGGTCAACGGGGTGTGAGTCGGGCTGAGCCCGCCCAGCGCATCCTCGATCGCGCAGACCAGGGCTCCCGAGCCCGCGCCGACCGGCGGCTCTCCGATGCCCTTCGCGCCGACCGGGTTCTGCGGGTCGGGCAGGTCGATCGCCTCGAAATTGTAGCTGTGCGCGCCATCGAGGATCGTCGGTGGCTTGGCGGCCTCGAGACGTTTGGAAAGGTGTACCCCCCAGGTCGGGTCGATCGACCAGCGAAGGCTCTGCACCAGCCCCATCCCCTGAATCACGCCGGCGTGGGCCTGGGCCGCCAGACTCCGCGGGTGCACCACGGTACCGCAGTCCGCGACGGTGGTCATCTCGATGACTTCGTGAACTCCCGTCTCGATATCGACCTCCACCTCGGCGAAGGTGGCGACGAACGAATAGGTCCGCGCCGTGTGCGGGTAATTGTCCTTCGCGGCGGCGACCAAGCCCTGACCAGCGAGACCCGTCGCGGAGTTGCGCGTCATCTCGTTGATGTCATCGGGAAGCACCTCACCGCTGAACTTCCCGCCCCGGGCGATGGCTCGCTCGGCGGCCTGCGCGAACGTCAGCCCCGTGCCGGGTGAGCCGATCCGATAGACCCGGTTGCCTCCGACCGCGTAGCTCGTCGGTGAACCGCCGAGCTCGAGAGCGGCGAGTTCCTGCAGGAGCCCGTACATCGCCACGCCCACCGCATGGTTCGCCCGGGTATGAGCGTGGGTCGTCTGGCTTCCCGACTGCGTTGAGCTGTGGGGCAGGTGCCGCGCGCTGGCGCCGAAGACGACCTCGCAGTCCTCCCATTCCGAACCCAGGACCTCGGCGGCGGCCCGAGCGGTGTCAAGCACCGAGTGGGTACCCAGGTTACCGACGCCCTGGTGAATGTAGAGCTTGCCGTCCGGCCGGATGATGAGAAGGCCATCCCATCCGCTGGTACCGCCGTAGTAGCTGGCGAGCGCCACGCCCACTCCCGTCACCTTGCTCCCGTTCCGCTGCCCGCTGCGCGCCGCGCGTTCGGCCCAGTTGAAGAGCTCACCACCTCGCTCGAGAACTTCCGGCGAGTAGCAGCTCGTCAGTTCCGTGCTTGCCCGCCCGAACTTCGTGGTGGCGTCGGGGCCATTGAGCTTGCGGATCGCGAGGCGGTCGATACCGAGTGCGCGCGCCGCCCGATCAACCACCGGCTCGAGCATCGGGACGCCCTGAGAACCCCCCGGTCCGCGCTGCGCGGCACGGGGCGGTGCGTTGGTAAGCACCGGTGTGTTGCGGAAGCGCATGGTCTCCGGCGTGTACGTCAGCGACGCGCAGTCCGCCGCCGTGCCGGTGTCACCCTGGCGGGAGTACGGCCCGTTCTCCTGAACGAGGAAGAGGTCCATGGCCGTCATCCGGCCGTCATTGCGGAACCCCATCTTCACCCACCCCATCATGCCGGGGCGTGCCCGTCCGAATGCCGTCTCCTCGTTGCGGTTGACCCGCATCATCACCGGCCGGCCCGCCTTGCGAGCGAGCAGGGCGGGGATCACTTCCGTGACGCTGCCGCGAATCTTGGATCCGAACCCGCCACCACAGAACTCCGAAACGAACACCACGTCCTCGAACGGAATGCCTAGCCGATCCGCCATCGCCCGCCGGGACTGCGCGACGCTCTGCACGGAGCAGTGGATGTACACCTTTCCGTTCTGCCAGTAGGCCATCGCCGTCCGCGGCTCCATCGGATGGTGCGTCGCGGCGTGTGAGTAGAGGGTCTCCTCGATGACGTAGTCCGCCCT
This sequence comes from uncultured Gemmatimonas sp., assembly GCA_964634395.1. Classification (GTDB taxonomy): domain Bacteria; phylum Gemmatimonadota; class Gemmatimonadetes; order Longimicrobiales; family Longimicrobiaceae; genus WHSP01. Next base: position 27,431 of record CAZWJE010000001.1, read on the forward strand.
CGCGAAGCCCGCCTCGACGCCACCCTCGCCGTACTCCCATTCCTCGGCCGCCGGGCCCATCGGCATCTCGTCCGGGCCAGCGGCGTCGAAAACGGATTGATCCCATTTCAGTTCGCCGACATCGCGACCCAGGTAGACGTTCCCCCGCGTGTTGGCGTTCGGGCCGCCGGCGCGGAGAGAGTCGAGCGGGTTGACCACGAATGGGAGTGGCTCGAACTCGATCTTGATCAGTTCGATCGCGTCGGCCGCCGTCACCTCGTCGACGGCCGCGACGGCGAGGATCGGTTCACCCTCGTAGAGCGGTTCGTTCGTGAGGCAGGGCTCGAAAGGGAACTCGTCCTGGGGGACCTCATCGGCCGTGAGGATCGCGATCACCCCCGGATGGGCGAGCGCGGCGCTGAGATCGATGCTGACGACGCGCGCGTGCGGAAGCGGACTCGCGAGCAGCTTGGTGAAGAGCATGCCTTCCGCGCGATAGTCCTCCGCGTACTTCGCGCGACCCGTGATTTTGGCGATCAGATCCTGAGGGACCAGGTCACGCCCGATCAGATTGTATTCAGCCACGCTCCACCTCCCTAGGCCGTTCGCATGTTCTCCGCGGCACGCATCGCGGATTTGAGGATCTTGGGATAATCGGCACAGCGACAGACGTTGCCGGAAAGACCGACCGACATCTCCTCGACCGTGGGCGTCGGGTTCTCGTGGAGAAATCCGACCATCGACATGATGAAGCCCGGAGCGCAGAACGCGCACTGGAAGCCGCCCTCGTCATAGACCGCCTGCTGGACGGGATGCAGTTGCTCGCCGTTCGCGAGACCCTCGATCGTCGTGACCTCCCGACCTCGAACCTGATGCGTAAGCATCGAACACGCGTAGGTCGGGACGTCGTCCACGAGGATCGTGCAGGCGCCGCAATCCGCGCGGTCGCAGCCGATCTTGGTGCCCGTCAGACCGAGCTTGTAGCGAAGTGTGGTCGCCAGCGTCTCCTGCTTCATCACGTCGACCCGACGTTCCTGGCCGTTCACCCGCAGCGTGACCAATCGCTCCACCGCACCCGGCGCCTGCGCCGAGGCGATCGAGCCGTTACCGCGGAAAAGGTAGGCCGCGGAGGAAACCGTGGCCCCCGCCGCGATGACCCCCTTGATGAAGGTCCGTCGGGTGAGCGACCGCTCCTCCTTCGATCTCAGGTCGAGTATTTCCATGGTGCGATCCCAGTTGAAAAGGATACCAAGGGCTGACGCGAACGACCGCGAACCCCCGGGCCGCCGAACAACCCCGCGAGCGATCCCGGCGTCGAGAACGTCGGGTGGACATGCCGGCCAGCGGCTCCGGCGTCAAGAATGAACCAGCGTGGACCATGGCCCGGACGAATCAGACTCTCACGCGAAGCCTCCCGAAGAACGATCCGTTGGGGGAGCGCCGGACTTCGGGAGTGTATGAACGAGGCATATCGATCGGGCACGTGTCCCGTGGTTCCTCCAAGTTTCGGTAACGACGACTGAACCGGAAAGCAATCGATGCGCGCGGGGTCCGTGCGCGATATTTTCAAGGATCGTTGGTTCTCTGACCGGCGGACCCGCCCTGGAAGGTAGTGCTGATGTGGCTCCCGGCGCGGGGTGCATCCCTCATGATGGTGCTGGTGCCAAGATACCGATCTCGTCGAGCAGCGTCAACGGTCGGAGACCCCGCGACGACAAGGCGTAAATCGAACGGAACGAAGGATGTAATGCAAACCAGACACCGTGTAATGCGGGCCTGCGCGTCGGCGGTTGGATAGCGGGATGGCGCGCCGGACGCGCGGCCGTGTTCCGGCGGGTCGGCTTCCGGACGGTCCGCCCTTTCTCGCGCCGCGGGTGGCGCGTATATTCCACCAGGGTACCCGCACGAGGATGCTCACGGGAGGCTATCTTGAAGAAACAGCGGAAGTTCCTTCTCGCCGCGACGCTGGTGGTCGGGCTCGTCGGTTATCTGATGGTGACCGGCATGCGAGACTCGATGATGTATTACTACACGCCCACCGAACTCATTTCGAAGATATCGTCGGATCCGACGGTTCACGACCTCGGGCTGAAGGTCGGTGGTCGGGTGATCCCGGGTACGGTGAGTTATGACAACCGCACGCTGGATCTCCGTTTCCAGGTTGCCGACATCGAGGGTGGGCCGGGAACCTTCCCGGTGACCTTCACCGGACCGCTTCCGGAGACCTTCGAAGAGGGGGCGGATGTCGTGGTCGAAGGGCGTCTGGCTCCCGACGGGGTGTTCCACGCGACGACCGTATTGACCAAATGTGGTTCACGCTATGAGGCGGGGGCCGAGGATCATCTCTCGTGACTCAGATCGGGGAGATCGCTCTCTGGGTGGCGCTCGTTCTCTCCGCGTGGGGAGCGGGCGCCGCGTTCGTTGGAGGACACACCCGACGGGGTGATCTGGTCCTCTCGGCCGAGCGATCGCTTCTGGCCGTCTTCGGATTGCTCATCGTCACCTCCGCGGCGATCATCGCGGCGTTCGTGGGCAATGAGTACCGCTACTCGTACGTCGCCGGGTATTCCAACCGGGAACTCCCCCTCTACTACAAGATTTCGGGACTCTGGGCGGGCCAGACGGGTTCGCTCGTTTTCTGGGCGCTGCTGCTGGGGTTGTTCGCGTCACTGACGGTGATGCAGAATCGGCGGCGGAACCGGGATCTGATGCCATATGTGACGGGCACGCTGCTCGTGGTGCTCGCCTTTTTCCTGCTCGTCATCGTCACGGTCTCCAACCCGTTCCAGTTGCTGCCGTTCGCCCCCGCCGACGGGCAGGGGTTGAACCCGCAGCTGCAGAACTACTGGATGACGATCCACCCGCCAACGTTGTACCTGGGTTTCACCGCCTTCACCATACCGTTCTCGTTCGCCGTGGCGGCGTTGATCACGGGTCGGCTCGATACGACGTGGATCACCACGACCCGTCGCTGGACGTTGCTCTCGTGGTTCTTCCTGACCAACGGCATCATCTTCGGGATGATGTGGGCGTACGTCGAACTGGGCTGGGGGGGCTACTGGTTCTGGGATCCGGTCGAGAACGCGTCGCTGCTTCCCTGGCTGACCGCGACGGCGTTTCTGCACTCGGTGATGATCCAGGAAAAGCGGGGCATGATGAAGATGTGGAACATGCTTCTGGTCCTGGGCACGTTCCTGCTCTGCATCTTCGCGACCTTCCTGACGCGTTCGGGGCTCATCGAATCCGTTCACTCGTTCGCGCAGAATCTGGAGATCGCGTGGATTTTCCTCGGATTCATGAGCGTGGCGACGGTAGTGTGCGCGGCTCTCGTCTACCTGCGGCGGGACCGGCTGGGCCCCGAGCATCAGCTGGAGTCGTTCATCTCGCGGGAGGCCGCGTTCATCGCGAACAATCTGCTCTTCGTGGGAGCGATGTTCGCGGTGTTGTGGGGTACGTTGTTCCCGTTGATTTCCGAGGGGTTCCTGGGGCAGAAAATCGCTGTCGGGCCACCATTTTTCAATCGGGTGACGATCCCGATGGGGTTGATTCTCCTCTTCCTCCTGGGGGTGGGTCCGATCATCGCCTGGCGGAAGGCGACCCCGCGGAACCTGAAGCGGAACTTCACCTGGCCGCTGCTCGTGGGAGCGGTGGTCGGCGCGGGGTTCGTGGTTTCGGGAGTTCGCGACATCCAGGTGATCCTGACGTTCGCGCTGGGGGCCTTCACGCTGACGACGGTTTTCGTGGAGTTCCGCAAGGGAGCCCGCGCGCGGGCCGTGGTCGAAGGGGAGGGGCTGGGCAAGGCGTTCATCCATCTCATCGAGCGCAATCGGCGTCGGTATGGCGGTTACGTGGTGCACGTCGGACTGGTGGTGATGTTCATGGGGTTCGCGGGACGGGCGTACACGGTGGAAGAGCGGGTCGCGCTACTGCCGGGCGAGAGCATGGAGATCGATTCGCCGTTCGGTCATACCTACCGGCTCACCTACCTGGATATGTCCTGGTACGAAGTGCCGAACGCGTTGACACTCACGGCGTCGATGCGGGTAGAGCGAGATGACGCGCCCGTGGGGGTGATGACGGCGGAACAGCTGTCGTTCCGACAGCGGCAGGAAATGAGTACGGACGTCGGAATCCGTCGCGTCTGGAATGAGGATCTGTATCTGATTCTCGCCGCGATCGACGATCCGAACGGTTTCCTGGCCGGGACCAATCCGCGGCCGATGGCCACGTTCACGGTTCTCGTCAACCCGCTCGTTCCCTGGATCTGGTCGGGCGGGTTGATCATGGCGTTCGGGACGCTGGTGGCGATGTGGCCGACCGGATCGGGTGGGGGAGTTCCGGTCGCGCGGTCGTCGGTCGGCGCTGGAGCCCGAGCGGCGCGGCGGGAACGGGAGCTGGTGGAAGTATGACGCCACGAACAATCCGGAGTGACCAGACGCCCTCCTCCGAAGGCGTCGTGGTTTCCCGGTTCGGAATCCGGGGTGCCCGATGCCTGACGATGCTCCTGGTTCTCCTGGCGGCCTCCGTATTCGCCGGGCCGGGGAGCGCGCAGCGTATTCAGGACCGGCCGAACCAGGCGGAAGCGGACCGCGCGATCGACCAGCTGCGGTCTCCATACTGTCCGGGGTTCATGCTCCGGGTCTGTACGAGCGGGCAGGCGGCGGCCCTGCGTGACAGCATCTACGATCTGGCGGGCCAGGGAATGACTTCGGACGAACTGGTCGAATGGATGATCGGTCGGCACGGAGAAGAATGGCGGGCGGTTCCGAAGCGCTCAGGGGCGGGTCTCCTGGCGTGGGTGACTCCGCCGGCGGCGGTGCTCATCGCGGTCGGGCTCGTGGTGATGTGGCTCCGGGGACACCGGGCTCGCGACGAGGATATTCCGGCCACGGTGGGGGCGAAGCTCTCGGAGGCGGATCAGCGGGAACTGACGAGAGCGTTGCGGGAATGGAAGGACGATGGTGAGGAAGGCCTATGAGCCTGTTGATCGGCGCGGTCGCGCTGGCGCTCGGGGCGGCCGCCTGGGTGGTGCATCCGATGATCTTCCGTCGTTGGGGTCTGATGGGAGATTCCGCGGGCGCGGACGCGATCGATCGGGAAGCGCGAAAGCGCGTCGCTCTGGCGGCACTCAAGGACGTCGAGTATGACCGGGCCGCCGGGAAACTGGATGAGCGGGACTACCAGGAGATCCGCGCTCGTCTGGAGGCGGAAGCGCTGAGCGCGGTGCGCGCCGCGCGGCGACCCGAGGTCGACGGCGATCAGCTGGAACACGCGTGCGGGTTCGCGAACCCTTCGGGCAGCCGTTACTGCGCGGGATGCGGGCAGCGATTGACGTGACGGATCCCGAGGCCGCCGCGATCCCGGCGCCGGTGCGGCCCCTGGTCGAGGCGCGGGAACTCGAGAAATGGTATGGTCCTCACGCCGCCCTCAGAGGGATCGGCTTTGATCTTCGCGCGGGTGAGTTCCTGACGCTGTTCGGCCCGAACGGGGCGGGGAAGACGACGCTCCTCAAGGTGCTCGCCGGATCACTCCGCCCGACCCGGGGAACCATCCGGTTCGCGGGCGATGATGATGGGGAGAACGATCATGCCTGGCGACGCCGGATCGGGGTCCTTTCCCACCAGACGTTTCTCTATGGGCAGCTGACGGCCGAAGAGAACCTGCGCTTCTACGGTCGTCTGTATTCGCTGGCCGACCTCGAGACACGCGTCACCCTCCTGCTGGAGGAGGTCGGGCTTGGCCGCCGACGAAAGGATCTGGTGCGCACCTTCTCGCGCGGGATGCAGCAGCGGCTGGCCCTCGCGCGAACGCTTCTGCACGAACCGGAACTCGTACTGCTCGACGAACCGTACACGGGGCTCGATCCGCACGCCGCGAAGATGCTTCGTTCCGTTCTCGAAAAGCTCCGGGATGGCAGGCGCACGGTGGTGCTGGTGACCCACAATCTCTCGGAAGGGCTCGAACTGGCGGATCGAGTCGTCGTCCAGGCGAATGGAAGGTGGGTGCTGGACGCACCCCGGGCCACGGTCGACCCAGCGGATTTCGAACGCGTCTATGGCGAGCGTGTCGGAGGCTCCGCGTGACCGACTTTTTCCGTCACGCGCTCCTGGTCGCGGCGAAGGACCTGAGGCTCGAGTTTCGCACGCGCGAGAGGATGGTGACCATGTTCACCTTCGCCGTGCTGGTCGCGATCGTCTTCGGGTTCGCGCTTTCGCCCGCCGTGGAGGTGAGGCCGATGGCGGGGGCGATGATCTGGGTCACCATCCTCTTCGCCGGCATGCTGGGTCTCGGCAGGTCGTTCGCGCTGGAACGCGAGCAGGACGCGCTCGTCGGAATCCTCCTCGCGCCGATCGATCGAGGCGCGCTCTACCTGGGGAAATTCCTCTGCAACCTGCTGCTCCTCCTGGTCACCGCGATCGTGATCTATCTCGCGTATGCCTTCTTCTTTCAGCTTCAACTACGGGATCCGGCCGCCGGCCTCTTGCTGGTGACTTTCCTGGCGTGCGTTGGCTTCATGGCGCTCGGTACGCTTTTCAGCGCCGTAGCCGGTGGAACGAGACAGGGTGACATGCTGATTCCGATCATCCTCCTGCCGCTCCTCACACCGGTGGTGATCTTCGGCGCGAGCGCGACGCAGCGTCTGCTCGCCAACCGCCCGATGGACGAAGTGCTCGGCAGCATTCGCGTGCTGGCGGCGTTCGACCTGATCTTCCTGCTGGTGTGTACGGCGGTCTTTGCCTCAGTCGTCGAGGAATGACATGACGCCAGAACCAAGCTTCACGCCGGGGGTACCGGGCAGCGAATCCACGAGAACCCGATTCCGATGATCGACACACAATCGTACCGTTCCACGCGGATCCTGGCCGGGATTCTCAGTGTGCTCGCACTGGCCGCCGTCATCTGGACACTCTACCTGGTGTTCTTCTGGGTCCCGACCGAGCGGACGATGGGGATCGTCCAGCGGATTTACTACATCCATCTCCCGTCGGCGCTCGCGGCGTACCTCGCGTTCGGGATCGTGGCCCTCTGCTCGCTGGGCTATCTCTGGCTCAAGGATGACCGCCTCGACGCGATCTCGGTGTCGGCGGCGGAACTCGGCGTCGTGTTCACCACCGCCGTACTGATCCAGGGCCCGCTCTGGGCGCGGCTCTCCTGGGGCGCCTGGTGGGTGTGGGACGCGCGGACGACCTCGACGCTCCTGCTCTGGATGATCTACGTCGCCTACTTCGTCATCCGGCAATCGACGGAGAATCCGGACCAGGGAAAACGATTCGCGGCGATCCTCGGGATCGTCGGAGCGGTCGACATCCCCATCATCCATATGAGCGTCCAGTGGTTCCGTACCCAGCACCCGGATCCGGTCGTGTTGCGACCCGAAGGTCCGACCGCGGATCCCGAGATCTGGCAGACGGTACTCGTGGGGATCCTCGCGTTCATGCTCGTGTTCTTCGCGCTTCTCCTCTATCGCTATGGGCTGGAGCGGATGCGCGGGCAGGTCGAGGCACTCCGCTACCGGGCGAGCCTCACTTCCTCCAATTCCGCCGGAGAAGCGATCCTCTGATGCCTCGAATGCTCATTCCGATCGCGTTGTTCGTCGGTTCCCTGATAGCTGTCGCGCCGGCCACCGCCGGCCCGATCCCGGCACCGGCGAGTGTGCCCGCCGCCGTGACCGCCCAGAATGTGGTGACGAGCGACGCGAGTGCGCAGGCAAGCGGATTGCCGGAGCGCGCGGCACCGGCGCGGACCATGCGTGCCTACTGGCACGTGTTCGTCGCGTTCGCGATCACCTGGGCGTTGCTCTTCGGTTTCGCGCTTTCGATCGGGAAGCGTTTTGGAGTGCTGGAAGAAGAAGTCCGGCGGCTGCGCGACGACGGGTGACGGGAGAGGCCGGCCGAGACGGGCCCTGACGCGCGCCGGATGGAAAAACATCTGGCGCGCGTTACATTCCCCACTACCGGTGTCCGGCGACGCCATCTCGCGCCGGCCGTCCCTGGTCCACTCTGGCGAGCCCGCTCGCCATCTATTCTCGCCCTCCGATGGAGGATTTTCGATGTCTGATTTCAAGCTTCCTGACCTCCCCTATGCCTTCGATGCGCTGGAACCCCACATCGACGCGCGCACCATGGAGATCCATCACGGGAAGCACCATGCCGCGTACGTCAACAATCTGAACAAGGCGCTCGCTTCTCATTCGGAGTTGGGCGACAAGAGTCTGGAGGAACTGCTGAGGGGGATCGAGAGCGTCCCGAGCGAGATCCGTACGGCCGTACGCAACAACGGCGGCGGTCACGCCAACCACTCCCTCTTCTGGGAAATCATGGGACCGGCCGCCGGGGGAGAGCCGAGTGGATCGATCGGCGAGGCGATCCGCGCGAAGTTCGGTGACTTTTCGACCTTCCGCGACAAGTTCGCGGCGGCCGGCGCGGGGCGGTTCGGCAGCGGCTGGGTCTGGCTGGTCGCGGATGGAAGCGGCGGTGTCGAACTCCTGGACCTGCCGAACCAGGATAGCCCACTGATGCAGGGGAAGGTGCCCGTCCTCGGCCTGGACGTCTGGGAGCACGCCTACTACCTGAATTACCAGAACCGGCGTCCCGACTACATCAGCGCCTGGTGGAACGTGGTGAACTGGCCCGCCGTCGAGCGCAAGCTGGCGGCCGCGCGGGGCTGATTCTGGTGGTTGATGACCCGTCCGTCCCCCGCGACCGTGTCGGGGACGGACGGAATTTCGCGCCGTGATCCCCGAACGCCATTCCGAGGTTGACGGTCTGGCGATTCGCGGTAGTATGGGACCGGGTACGGCGTGATCCGCGTTGCTCCCCCTTCTCCTCCTCGCGGTCGAAGATCCCCCCCCTCGCGGACGATTCTCCGCCCGCGCGCGGCGACCTGACTGACAGCGGCCAATCGTGGAAACAGAGATCCGAACCGTCGTCGCGGACTTGCGCTCAGACACGGTGACGAAGCCCGACGAAGAAATGCGGCGAGTGATCGCGGCCGCGGAAGTCGGCGATCACGTCCTCGGAGATGACCCGACCGCGGCTGAGCTGGAAGAGTACGTCGCGGACCTCCTCGGTAAGGATGCCGCGCTCTTCTTCCCGAGCGGGATCATGGCGAATCAGACCGCGATCCTGACTCAGACGTCGCCCGGAATGGAGATCCTTCTCGATTCCGAGGCGCATATTCTCAACTATGAAGAGGCCGCCGCGAGTGCGTGGGCGGGTGTACAGCCGCGGGGGGTGGTCGCCGTTGACGGATTGCCGGTGCCCGAGCGATTCGCGGCGGCGATCGGAGAGCCTTCACCGCATCGTCCGGTACCCGGGCTCCTCTGTCTGGAGAATACGCACAATGGCGCGGGCGGTCGGCTGATGTCGGTCGAACTCATGGGGGAGATCGCCGCCCTCGCGCGGACACGCGGGATCCCGGTCCATCTGGACGGCGCGCGGCTGCCCAATGCGTCGGTCGCGGCCGGGAGACCCATGCGCGATTGGGCTCGGCTGGCGGACACGGTGATGGTGTCACTCTCGAAAGGTCTGGGTGCTCCGATCGGGTCGATGCTGGCGGGCGATCGGCGTACGATGGACGCCGCGATCCGGGTCCGTCGTCGTCTGGGTGGCGGGATGCGTCAGGTCGGGCTGCTCGCGGCGGCCGGGTTACATGCTCTTCATCACAATTTCGAACGCCTCGCGGACGATCATCGCCGCGCGGCGACCTTCGCCCGACGCGTCGATGAACTGCCCGACCTCGCGGCGCGCCGACCGGACACGAATATCGTGATGATCGAGATCGATCCCCGCCTCGGGACGGCGGGCCGTTTGGCCGGACGCCTGGAGCGGCTCGGGGTACGGACGGTGGTGTTCGGCCCGGGCCGGATCCGGGCGGTGTTTCACAACGGGATCGACGATCTCGCCGTGGAACGAGCGGTCCAGGGGTTCGCCGAGGCCGTTCGCGACCTCTCTTCGGGCCCGGGTGAAGGCCGGTGAAATGCTTGCGCCGAGCGGCGTGTCTTCGTAATTTGTTCGGGTCCGGTCGGTCGGCCGAACTCCTCCTCGGGACGTCCTGAACGGGGCGTCCGACCCCATCCACGAGAGGGCCGCATGATGACGCTAGAGGTGAGCGACGAGAAGAAGAAGGCGCTGAATGTCGCGATCTCACAGATCGAGAAGTCGCATGGCAAGGGGTCGATCATGCGAATGGGGATCGACGGGCCGAAGGAGCCGATCGCGGCGATTCCGACGGGGGCGATCAACCTGGACGCGGCGATCGGTATCGGCGGAATCCCGCGGGGTCGGATTACGGAGGTTTACGGTCCCGAATCGTCAGGCAAGACCACGCTGTGTCTGCACGTGATCGCGAACGCGCAACGGATGGGAGGGATCGCGGCGTTCATCGACGCGGAGCATGCGCTGGATATCGAGTATGCCCGGAAACTTGGCGTCGACGTGGACAACCTGCTCGTATCGCAGCCGGACACGGGTGAGCAGGCGCTCGAGATCGCCGAGACCCTGGTGCGGAGTGGGGCGCTGGATGTGATCGTCATCGACTCGGTGGCGGCCCTCGTGCCGCGGGCGGAGATCGAGGGTGAGATGGGGGACAGCCACGTCGGTCTGCAGGCGCGGTTGATGAGTCAGGCGTTGCGAAAGCTGACGGGCGCGATCAACCGTTCGCATACGGCGGTGGTCTTCACGAACCAGATTCGCGAGAAGATCGGGGTGATGTTCGGGAACCCGGAGACGACCACGGGTGGTCGCGCGCTGAAGTTCTACGCGAGCCTGCGGATGGACATCCGGCGGATCGGATCGATCAAGGACCGGGAGGAACTGGTCGGTAACAAGGTTCGGGTGAAGGTGGTGAAGAACAAGGTGTCGCCACCTTTCAAACAGGCGGACTTCGACATCATGTTCAACGTGGGGATCGACCATTACGGGATCGTGATCGATCTTGGCGTGGAATCGAACGTTGTCCAGAAGTCCGGCGCATGGTTCTCGTACGGAGACACTCGACTGGGTCAGGGACGCGAGAACGCCAAGGCGTTTCTGGCGGCCAACCCCCGGGTGGCGACGGAGATCGAGGCGAAGGTGAAGTCCGAGATCGGGTTTCCGAGCGGATCGGTGGTGACCGAGCCGGAGGAGGAATGACGAGGGAGTGAACCCGATTTCCCCCGAACGGATCGCGCGATCGAGTTCGGTGAGGCGGATCGCCAGTGGGTGGCCTCGTCCCGATCTCCGGGCGGGGCCATTTTCGTTTACGTCACGATCGGACCGGTCCCGCCCACGGGACGGGTGGCGGTCCGGCTTTCGGTTCGTTCGGCGAGGTATCACCTTCCATCTTCTCTCACCACTTGCCGCCGGGTTATCTTTACCGACTCGACGAAACTGACTTCAATCGGAAGTTCCGTGATGCGCGCAGAGGAAATCAGATCTCGATTCCTGACATTTTTCGAGGATCGCGGCCACCGGCCGGTACCGTCTTCGTCCCTCGTACCGGGCGACGATCCGACCTTGCTCTTCACCAACGCCGGGATGGTGCAGTTCAAGAGGGTGTTCCTCGGTGATGAGCAGCCCGAGTACAGGCGGGCGACGACGGCGCAGAAGTGCGTCCGGGCGGGGGGGAAGCACAACGATCTGGAGCAGGTGGGGTTCACGGCGCGGCACCACACCTTCTTCGAGATGCTGGGGAACTTCTCGTTCGGGGACTACTTCAAGCGAGACGCGATCCGCTTCGCGTGGGAGTTCCTGACGGAAGACCTCGGCATTCCGCGCGACCGGCTCTGGGTGACCGTCCACTACACGGATGACGAGGCGGCGGCGCTCTGGGAGGAGGTCGCCGGACTTCGGCCCGAGCGCATCTTTCGTCTGGGCGACGAAGACAACTTCTGGCAGATGGCCGATACGGGACCGTGCGGGCCATGCTCCGAGATCCATTTCGACCTGCGCCGTGAAGGCCGAGGGACGGAGGTGGAGCTCGAGGAGTTCGTCGAGAAGGGGGAGGCCGGCGAGTTCCTGGAGATCTGGAACCTGGTGTTCATGCAGTATGATCGCGACGCGGACGGAAACCTCAACCCGTTGCCGGCGCCGTCGATCGACACCGGCGCGGGACTGGAACGAATCGCGTCGGTGATGCAGGGGAAGTCAGCGAACTATCAGACGGACCTGTTCGTTCCATTGATCGAACGCGCCACCCGGGTGATCGGGGTGGAGGCGGAGTATGATTCGCCCGCGGGGGTCTCGTACCGTGTCCTCGCGGATCATGCGCGGGCGACGGCATTCCTGCTGGCGGACGGAGTCTTTCCGTCGAACGAGGGTCGGGGCTACGTGCTCCGGCGGATCCTGCGCCGTGCCGTTCGGCACGCGTGGCTGATGGGACGTCGCGAGCCGACGCTGGTGCATGTGGTGGACGCGGTAATCGATCTCATGGGTTCGGCCTATCCGGAACTGGTGGCCCGCCGTGACCATCTGCTGCGCACGACTCGCGGCGAGGAGGAGCGCTTCCTGGCCACGATCGACGAGGGGATGAAGCGGTTCGACGAGGTCGCGCCGGAGGGGGGGAGCGGGGTGATTTCAGGGGCGGAAATCTTCAAATTGTACGATACCTTCGGTTTCCCCGTCGACCTGACGGAGCTGATGGCGACTGAGCGGGGATATACGGTCGATCTGGAAGGATTCGAGCGGGAGCTGGAAGCGCAGCGACGGCGATCCCGGGAGGACCGGGCGGCGGCGGGTCATGGCGTGGCCGTTGACGCGCTCGCCGACGGCTGGGTGGCGGTGGAGGACGGCGAACAGGAGTTCGTCGGCTATACCCGTCGTCGAGCCGAGACCTCGATCCTGGCGTATCGCCACCTGGACGAAGGGCTCGCGATTCAGCTCGGAGAGAATCCCTTCTACAACGAAATGGGTGGGCAGGTCTCCGACGGCGGCCATGTGTACGGTCCCGGCTGGACTCTCGGAGTCCGCGAAGTTCGGCCGGTCGCCGGGAGGGTGGCGGTCATCGGGCCGGTCGAAGGTGAGTTCACACCCGGACGCGTGGACGCGGTGGTCGATGAGCCATCGCGTCGGGACACAGAAAGGAATCATACCGCGACGCATCTGCTGCACGCGGCGTTGCGTCGTGTTCTAGGCGAGCACGTGTTCCAGCAGGGTTCGCTGGTGGCGCCGGACCGGCTGCGATTCGACTTTTCGCATACCGGGCCGCTCGACGCGGAAGAGATCGCGGAAATCGAGCTTCTGGTCAACGAGTCGATCTGGCTCAATGACCCGGTGGCCACGCGTCAGATGAAGCACCGTGACGCGATCTCGAGCGGGGCGATGGCTCTCTTCGGAGAGAAGTATCCCGAGGATGTTCGGGTGGTGGAGATCGCGGGCATCTCCATGGAATTGTGCGGTGGCACGCACGTACGGTCGACCGGGCAGATCGGATCGTTCCGGATTATTTCGGAGTCGGGTGTGGCGGCGGGTGTGCGACGGATCGAGGCCGTCACCGGTCCCGCCGCTTACGCGCGATCCCGGGAGGACCGAAGCGTGGTGAGAACGGCGGCGGAGCAACTCCGGACACGGCCGGACAGCCTGCTGAGCCGGCTCAACACCGTTCTCGCCGAAAACCGGGAACTGCATCGTCAGCTGCAGAAAGCTCGGACATCGGGAGGCGCGGACACGATCGAACTGCTCCTCGCGAAATCGGTTTCCGTCGAGGGTCTCGCTGTCGTCACCGCGCTCGTCGAGGTGGACGATCTGACGGCCGCGCGTGATATCGGCGACCGTTTACGGGAGCGGATGTCGTCCGGCATCGCCGTTCTCGGCGCCGAGGTGGATGGCAAGGCATCGCTCTTCGCGGTGGCGACCGACGACGCGATTCAGCGGGGGATCCGTGCCGACCGCGTGGTTCGCGAGACAGCGAACCTGGTTGGCGGACGCGGTGGTGGTCGACCGCACATGGCGCAAGCGGGGATCCCCGATGCGAGCCGGCTGCGCGAGGCGCTCGATGGGGTCTCGCGGGTCGTGGGCGACGTGATCGCCGCCGCGGAGACCACTTGAGCGACGCACTCGCCTGGCTGGAGCGCACGATCCCATCCGCGCCCGAAGATCTGCGAGAGGTCCTGGCGAACGCGCTGGAACGATCCCCGAACGAAGAGAGGCCTGGCGTCGCGGAGGCGCTTGCCCGGGCCGCATGTGATCTGTACGCCCAGGTGCTCACCGGCACCGGCGGCCGCGAGGATGCGTTGGTTCTTCTCGCCGCGGACGCGCTGTTCACGCACGCCTTCCAGGCGCGGGCCGAAGAGGATCCGCTGGAACTCGCCGATTTCGCCGGGCGATGGGGCGGGCGCGGCGTGATCGGACAATTGGCCGAGGATACCACAGAGGGGTCTCGATGAACACGAACGAACTGGCGGCACGACTGGAGGGGCTTCGCGAATCCGAGAAGGAGCAGGCACTCTTTTACCGGGGTCTGGCGGCGCGGGCGGAAGAAGTCGGAGACGTCGACCTCGCCCAGCGATTCCATGGGCTGCACGCGGACGAGCAGCATCATCTATCGAGACTGACGGCGCGACTGCTGGAACTGGGAAGGCGGCCGGCGAACCTCGACCATGTCGTTCCGCCGGAGACGCCGCTCGGGGAATGGGAGGCCGTCGTTCGCGAGCGCGAGAACGCCGAGTCGGGCCTCTATCGCGACATCCCGGTACACGAACTCGATGAGGATACGCGTGCCCTGATCGAGGAAATTCTCGCCGTGGAGCGCCGTCACTTCAGCGAACTCGACGGAAAGTGGACGATGGCCTGAGTCCGGATTGTCCCGTCCGTTCTCACTCGATTCCGACGTCAGACTCCAGAACCAGAACCACGTCGCCGGAAAGGAGTACCGTCCGAGGCAGCCGACGATTCGCGAATCTCGGCGCGAAGGCGTCACTATCTCCCGGGCCCGCCGCAAGGAAAGCGATACCTCTTGGCTGAACGCGCCGAACGGGTGGAGCTGCATGCTCCTGACGAGGTGGTCCGGGTCGCTTCGAAGCTCGAGGAAGCCGGCTATCCCACCTGGGTCGTGGGCGGCGCGGTGCGAGACGCATTGCGTGGAGAGATTCCGGGAGACTGGGATCTGGCGACCGCCGCACGACCGTCCGACGTACAGCGAACCTTCCGGCGGACCGTGCCTGTCGGCATCGCCCACGGTACCGTCGGTGTCCTGACGGGAAGCGGAAAGATGTACGAGGTGACGACCTTCCGACTGGACGTGGAGACGTTCGGTCGGCACGCCCGGGTCAGCTTCGCCGACACGCTCGAGGAGGACCTGAGCCGCCGCGACTTCACCATCAACGCGATCGCCTGGCATCCACTGACGCGTGAACTGCGCGATCCGCATCAAGGCGCGCTGGACATCGAGCGGAAGACACTGCGTACGGTAGGCGCGCCGGATCGTCGCTTCGAGGAGGATCGATTACGGGTACTGCGCGCGCTTCGCTTCGCGGGTGGCCTCGGGATGGAGATCGAGCCGACGACCTGGGAGGCGATCCTCGCTTCCTCAGACAGACTGGGGAACCTCTCGGCCGAGCGCATACGGGAAGAGCTCTGGAAGATTCTCAGCGGGCACGAGACGCCATCCAGGGCACTCTCGCTCTACGCCGAATCGGGCGTACTCGCCGCGCTCTACCCCGAACTCGACCACTGTCGCGTCGCAAGGCCGAACCAGGAGCCCGACCGCTCTCTCTGGGAGTACACGCTGAGGGCGGTGGACTGGGTGACGAAGACTCGACCGACGATACGTCTCGCGGCGTTCCTGCACGCGACGGGTCGCGATGACGCCTCGGGACCCCGCCTTTCTTCGAGTGAGGCCGCGCGGAGCGCCGCGATCGCCCGGGATGTAACGCGGCGTCTGAAGGCCTCGAACGCGGAGTCGGACACCGTCACTCACTTGATCGCCCAGCTGGCGCCCCTGCCACGGGCCGATGGGCCAACCCCGGAAATCCGCCGGTGGATACGTCGAGTCGGTCCTGAATATCTCAACGACCTCGTCCGACTCCTCACCGCCGTCACCCATGCCTGGGAGTCGACGCCGGGTCCGTTGACAGACGAAGTGGCGCGCCTGAGGGTCCGGGCCGAAGCGGTCCGTCGGTCGGGGATCCCTTTCGAAGTCCGCGAACTGGAGGTGGACGGCTCGGATCTTCGAAAACTCGGGGTTCCCGCGGGGCCCGGACTCGGTGACATCCTTCGCGAGTTGCTCGAGCTGGTGACGGACGATCGTCTGACGAATCGTCGCACGGAGCTGCTCGAGTACGTTCGACGATCGTATCCCCGGATAGCTGATGCATGAAGCGGGCGGCCACCCTTGAGGGGGTGACCGCCCGCTTCGTCAACGATGTCGCGCTCTCGGCCGGAGCCGACACGGCGATGTCGACTACGTGCGGGGACCCTAGGCCACGAAAAGCATGTCGCGGTAGGTCGGAAGGGGCCACACATCGTCGGGAACGACTTTCTCCAGCTGGTCAGCCAGGTCACGGACCGTGGTCATCGCCGGGATCACCGCGTCGCGCATGTGGTACGCTTTGCTCTCGATCGTGTCTCCACCCAGGTCAGCGTTGACCCTCACCAGTTCCTCGACCGCGTCGGTAAACTGATTGACGAGGGTACTCACCTTCTCGACGAGCTTCACGACACCCCCCAGATCCACCCCCAGCTTGTCGGCCCGATCGGCCACCGCGAACAGATCGTTCAGGTAGCGAATCACGGATGGCAGGATCATCGTCCGCGCGATCGCCTGAGTCGTCTCGCCCTCGATGTTGATGACCTTGAAGTACTGTTCAAACGCGATCTCGAGACGAGAGTGCAGTTCCTCGGGAGAGAGGACGCCGTACTTCTCGAACAACTTCACGTTCTTCTCATCCTTCAGCTTTTCGATGGCATCCAGCGAAGTGCGCAGGTTGAGCAGGCCTCGCGCCTCCGCTTCCCCGTGCCAATCCTGGCTGTAGCCATCGCCATTGAAGACGATGCGTTTGGCGTTCGAGGTCTCCCTGGCCAGGAGCTCGGCCAACGCCTGCTCGAGCGGAGCTCCGTCTTCGATTCCGCCTTCGAGTGCCGTGGTCATCTCATCGATCGCCTCCGCCACGATCGTGTTGAGCACCGTCGCCGGAAAGGAGACGGACTGCGCCGACCCGACCGCGCGAAACTCGAACTTGTTGCCCGTGAAGGCGAACGGCGAGGTACGGTTCCGGTCGCCCGAATGCAGCGGAAGTTTGGGGAGCGCCGGTACCCCCAGACCCAGGAGGCCGCCTCCGTTGCTCCGGGTCGCTCTGCCACCGGTTTCGAGCTGCTCGAAGATTTCCGTGAGCTCCTGGCCGAGGAAAACCGAAATGATCGCCGGTGGAGCTTCGTTGGCGCCAAGACGATGGTCATTGCCCGCGTGCGCGATGGCCGCGCGCAAGAGATCCTGGTGTCTCTCGACGGCCTTCAGCACCGCGGTGCAGAAGAAGAGAAACTGCAGGTTCTCGTGCGGCGTGTCGCCCGGCTCCAGAAGATTGGCGTTCTCGGTCCCGAACGACCAGTTGACGTGTTTGCCGCTTCCGTTGATGCCGGCGAACGGTTTCTCGTGCAGAAGGCACACGAGACCGTACTTCCGGGCGACGTTGCGAAGCGTGAACATCGTCAGCTGCTGATGATCCGCCGCGACGTTGGCGTTCTCGTAGACGGGCGCCATCTCATACTGGGCTGGCGCCACCTCGTTGTGTCGAGTCTTGATGGGTACGCCGAGCCGATAGAGCTCACGTTCGACCTCGATCATGCACGCCAGCACTCGCTCGGGGATGCTGCCGAAATAGTGATCCTCCAGTTCCTGCCCGCGGGGCGGCTTGGCCCCGAAGAGCGTGCGCCCCGTGGACATCAGATCGGGCCGCCGGAAGTAGAACTCCTGGTCGATCAGGAAGAACTCCTGCTCTGGCCCGAGCGTGGCGAGCACACGGCGGGCGGAATTGCCAAAGAGCTTGAGGGCGCGTCGGGCCTGAACGTCCAGCGCGTGCATCGAGCGGAGAAGGGGGACCTTCTGATCGAGCGCGTGCCCGGCCCATGAAGCGAAAGCAGTCGGAATCGCCAGGTAGGCGGCCCCCTGCGCCTCCAGAATGAAGGCCGGAGAAGTCGGATCCCACGCCGTGTAACCACGCGCCTCAAACGTGCTGCGCAGCCCGCCCGAAGGAAACGAAGAGGCGTCCGGCTCCCCCTGCACCAGTTCCTTGCCGGAGAACTCCGCACCCGCGCCACCCCCCGAGTTCGGGGTGATGAACGAGTCGTGCTTCTCGGCCGTATATCCGGTGAGAGGCTGGAACCAGTGGGTGAAATGCGTCGCCCCCTTCTCGATCGCCCACTCCTTCATCGCGAGCGCGACCGCGTCGGTAACCGCCGGGTCCAACTCGGTCCCCTGCTCGATCGTCGACATCAGCGCCTTGAACACCGGCTTCGGAAGGCGCGTCCGCATCTCGGCAAGGCTGAAGGTACTCTCTCCGAAAGTCCTCTCCACTTCCAGGACCTGCCCCTTGCCGTTCAGCTTCACGCCGGCCGCATGGGGCGACCATCCCTTCGCGGCGGCAAGAATGTCGTAGCGGGGGGAGATTTTTGCCATCTGACTTCCTCGGTTCAGGGATTGTGACGAAACGGTACATGCAGCCAGGCGGCGGGCGTTACCCCGTCCTCGCGTCCTTCCTTCGCGAGCATCTCGCGAGACATTTCCTCAAGCGGCGGCCCCACGGACTCCTTGGCCGTCGATAGCACCACACTCGTGGTCGTATTCTGAACACCCGGCCATGACTGGATTTCGGCGAGAAGTCGCTCCAGCGAACTCGTCGAGTCGGTCCGGACCTTCAGGAGATGAGACCCCTGACCAGTGACCGAATGGCATTCGAGTACTTCCGGCCGTTCCTCCACCTGCTGCGCGAAGGTCGGGTAGTACTTCGAGCCGCTGATCACCACCGAAACGAACGCCGTAACGTCCAGCCCCAACGAACGTGGATCGAGTATCGCCGCGTACCCCTTGATGACGCCTCGATCCTCCAGCTTCCGGATCCGCTCAGCGACCGCCGGCGCCGAGAGCCCAACCGCCTGCGCCAGCTCGTTCTGCGGAATCCTCCCGGATCCCTGAAGCAGCGTTATCAGGCGAATGTCAATCCCATCCACCGTATCCTTCCTTGTCGCGACTTAATAAAACAAAGCGAACCGTCAAAAACGCTTGATAAAGGGAAGGTAAACCCTCGATGTGCGACACGCAAGATCCGTGGCCACGGTCAGGTCTTATCGGCCAGGCCGTCGCGCGACGCGGCTGATTTCGTCCGAGTCACAGGGTCCGGTACGAGCGGGTGAGCCCTTCCGGGCGGGACCCGTATCGGAAAGACGCGCCGTGAAAGAATGGAGTTTGCCTGATGGCGGGAACGTCAGGGGTCGAGGAGCTCAGAGAGTTATGGACGTTCGGCCGTTGCGGGTTTCCGGGGGATACGTGGTCGCGGAGGGATGACGGCAGGGAGAATCGGAACGCGCGCGGTGCAGGAGTCGTGCGTCAGAGAGTATACGCGGAGGACGCGAGAGGGGGATCGGCCGGGATGGCGAGTGAAGTCTGAACCGGGCCGGGGGGGCGAGGAATTGCCATTCCGGCCGGCGGAGGCGACGGCGGATACCACGTGGGCGGAACGAGCGCCGGATCAGGCCTGCTCGGAAAGCGGAGCGCAGGCGGCGCAGTAGCCGATGACCTCGAGGCGGTAACCGGAGACATGAAAACCGTCGGAGGGCCGCACCTCGGGGATCTCAGGGGGGAGGCCCTTGCCTTCGACATCTCGAACGGAGCCACAGCGGAGGCAGCGCGCGTGAAAGTGGTCGTCCGTCCGCGCGTCGTATCGGGCCGAGCCGTCCCCGTTCGTAAGCTTCACCGCCAGGTTGCAGGTGACGAGCGTCTCGAGAGCCTTGTATACCGTGGCGAGGGAGATGTCCGAGATCTGGCTCCGGACGGCGGTAAAGACCTCGTCGGCGGTTGGGTGGTCGACGGTGCCACAGAGGAATCGGAAGACGGCCGCCCGTTGCTCGGTAAAGCGCTGGCCATGCAGCTCCAGGGCGCTCTTCAGCATTTCATCCGCGTCTTTCGCGGGAGATTGGGCGGTAAGGCTCATGAGTCAGACGATGGCCGGAACGATCCGTTTTCCTCGATCATCGAGGTGGAGCAGGTCGCGAGCGTCGATAGCGATGGTAGCTGATCAATGGTACCCCGGCGCCCGGACCATGTCAACCGAGGGTGGGAGGAGGATGGCGCGGAAACGGCATGAGAACAAAGAGGATGCGACGAATCGAGGAGCCTGGAGGAATGGCGTTGATAAGAGTGAAATCGAGTCTCGGAATTTCCGGGCCGCTGGTGTGCCTGCTGGTCGCCGGTTCCTGCGAGCCGATCGAGGATGTGCCGGTTCAGCCGCTGCCCGCGATGGAGTATCCGTCGCCGGAGGCAAGATACGGGTTGCCGGAGGTTAAAGGGGACTGGCGCTTCATCGGGTGGCAGGTAGAACCCGGGGATTCGTCTCTTCTGGAAAGGAGTTATCCCGTGTTCGGCATCCTGCGCCTCCAGGAACAGCGGCTGGATTCGGTTGCGGGAACGCTGTCTCTGCCCCGCGGGAACACGCACGTGGTGGGGGAAGTCCGGCGGGACGGGTGGCTCGCGCTCGCGACGATCGCGGACGCGAAGGCGTCCGCGTATCTCGCCGGGCGGTTCGCGCGAGATACGCTCTTTTTGGAAATGACTTCCATGGTCGCGACCGAAGACTGGCCGAGCGGTGCGCTGGGCGTATTCGTTCGAGAGGGAGATGCGCGGCCGGGTCCCATCGCGTGGT
Source organism: uncultured Gemmatimonas sp. (assembly GCA_964634395.1). Lineage (GTDB taxonomy): Bacteria > Gemmatimonadota > Gemmatimonadetes > Longimicrobiales > Longimicrobiaceae > WHSP01. The sequence continues at coordinate 48,237 of CAZWJE010000001.1, forward strand.
TCCGGGGCACCGATCCCACGAGGATCGGTATGCTTCCCGACAGTCTGGCGATCGGTGACAGCCTCACCGTGGTGCGGTCCGTCGCTGGAACGTCGGCGGACGGCCGGACGATCGCGGGGACGCCGGCGCACGCGACCGGAGGTACGAGCGCGGGGATGCATGGCGCGACTCCGGCGTCCGGAGGCCGGGATCGGAGCCCCGATGGGGTGCCCCCATCCGCCGCGCGGGCGGAGACCGCTCCGAGTGTCGAGCCGACGAGCGCGCCGCGATCGCGACCGCCCGCAACGGTGTCGTCACCATCGGGCTCCCGGCCCGAGCCCGCGCGCGCCCAGGAAACCGGGAGCGGACCTCGTCTCCTGGGAGAGCCGGTCACTCGCCCCTGAGACCGTCCCCTCGACCGACCGAGTCCACCGGGCGGGAAGGTATCGGACTTGCCATTCAGCGAGGAGCGAAAATCGTCCTGAGACGAAGAGGTGTTCGGGGGCGGACGCGGAGCCGCGGGAACGGGACCCGAAGACGGGGAAGGAATCCGATGGGGGAAAAGGATGAACCGCCCTTTGATGGCGGATCGCGACCGATACGGGAGCATCCGCCGGAAGTGGCGACGCGGGGCCGCCTGATTCTGCGTGACGTCGCGGTCGCGCTGGCGATCGTCGCGCTCCTCGCGGCCGCCCTCTGGATTCTGATACCGATCCTGGCCTGAGTATCGCGGGTTGGCCAAGGGATATCCGCCCTCTTCCGGTCAGCGAGATTCGTCGCCGTTCCCGTCCTTCCTCTCGCCGCTCGGCCTCGTCTCCTCCACGGAAGCCGCGTAGCGTCGGATCTGGGCGGCGGCCTCCTCCGCGGTCCAGCCGAGCGCGGATTCAGTCGCGATCCGGTCGACGATTCCGGTCGCGGCCGACATGCCTCCATCCGCCGCCTCGTAAAAGAGATGCAGTCGTCGGCGCATTACGTCTTCGAGCGTGAGCGCCCATTCCGAGCGAACCGCGTGGACCGCTTCGGCCATCAGGTACGGATGTTCAGGGAGTATCGGTCGGACCAGTGTCGGGTCTTCGGCGATGAGGTCGAGAATCGCGTTGGCGTCCTCGCCGTACCGCGTGGCGAGACTCCGGCTTGCTTCCGCCGATAGTCCGGTGGCTTTTCCTCTGCTCTCGAGGCTCGCGACCAGGCGGGTGAGACCGAGTTTCGGCGCTCCCGGAATCGGCACGAACTCGGTGCGGAAATCGCCTGAGATAACTCCGTGCTCAGCTTTCAGGATCTCCGCCACCACCGTCGCCGCGTCGGCCGCCATTTCGCGGAAGGTCGTCAGCTTTCCGCCGGCGACGTTGAGAAGGCCCGACGGGTCTCGCCAGATCGCGTGCTCGCGAGAGGTCTCGCCCGCCGAGACGTCCGCGTCGGGCGCGAGGAGGGGCCGCACACCCGCCCAGGTACTGACGATATCGCCCTTCTCCAGTCGCGCCTCCGGGAGGAGGCCGTTCGTCGAATCGAGCAGGTACCGGATGTCCGCCGGGTCGGCGACGGCCTCGGCCGGATCACCGTCGTATTCCGTGTCCGTGGTGCCGACGTAGGAAAAGCGGCCCCAGGGAAGTACGAACATGACGCGGTCGTCTACCACGGACTTGAAGATGATCGCGTTCCGGTTCCCGACCCGTTCCCGAGGGAAGAGGATGTGTACGCCCTTCGTGGTTCGCAGCCTGCGGGTCACGGCTGGATCCGCGAGGCGGCGTACATGGTCGCTCCAGGGACCGGCGGCGTTCAGGACGAGCCGCGCCCGCGCCGTCCGCACCGTGCCGGTCAGCCGATCCTCCACGACGACCCGCGTGAAATCCTCCGGGGTGGCGACGACCGACCTGGCGCGGGCGTAGGAGAGGACGCGGGCACCCAGGTCGTTCGCGCCCCGAGCCACCGCGAGAGTCAGGCGTGCGTCGTCGACCTGCGCGTCGTGGTAGAGGGCGCCGCCCACGAGCCCCTTGGCACGCAGTCTCGGCTCGAATTCGAGGGCGCCGCCACTGGTCAGGATCTTCTGACGGCCGGGCGAACGAAAGAGGGAGAGCCCTTCGTAGAGCAGGATCCCCGCGGCGAGCTTCGGAAGGCTCGGGTCGTCACCGCGATAAACGGGAAAAAGGAAGGGGAGGGGATGGACGAGGTGCGGAGCCAGTTCCAGGAGCCGACGGCGCTCGCGCAGCGCTTCGAAGACCAGGCCGAATTCGAAAGTCTCCAGGTATCGCAGGCCACCATGAACGAGACGGGAGGAGCGGCTGCTCGTCGCCCCTCCGATGTCACCCGACTCGATGAGCGCGACACTCAGCCCGCGCCCCGCCGCGTCTCTCGCGATCCCGCCGCCCGTGATCCCGCCGCCGATCACGAGGAGATCGAAAACCTCCTCGTCCAGAGCTTTCCAGACCTCCTCCCGTCGGCTCACCACCTGAACGTCCTCACTCACAGTCGTGGTGGCGTGACCCCGATCTGACCCTGGTATTTGCCCTTGCGATCCGCGTAACTCGTCTCGCACTCCTCATCGGCCTCGAAAAAGATCACCTGAGCGATCCCTTCGCCGGCGTACACCTTCGCGGGCAATGGTGTGGTGTTGGAAATCTCCAGCGTGACGTACCCTTCCCATTCGGGTTCGAACGGCGTCACGTTCGTGATGATGCCGCACCTGGCGTACGTCGATTTGCCGACACACAGGGTGAGCACGCTGCGTGGAATCCGGAAGTATTCGACCGATCTCGCGAGCGCGAAGGAATTGGGGGGAACGATGCAGACATCCCCCTCGAAATGCACGAACGACCGGTCGTCGAAGGCTTTCGGATCCACGATCGCGTTGTTCACGTTCGTGAAGATCTTGAACTCGTTCGCCACCCGCATGTCGTACCCGTAGGACGAGACCCCGTACGAGATCGTTCCCCGGCGGACCTGTGCGTCCTCGTACGGTTCGATCATTCCGTACTCGCGCGCCATTCTACGAATCCAGTGGTCCGGCTTGAGGGTCATTCCTGGTATGCGGTTCGGGACCGGTCGGTCACTGCGGAAAGAGTCGGGCCTCGCGGTGGGCCCGTCGGCGCGGCCAACATAGGTCCGCGAGCCACCCCACAGCAAGCACGTTTGACGCTCCCCGGGACCCCCATTGTCGGCTTGACACTCCACCCGCCGGTCCGGTATCTTGGGCGGGACACAAGTGAATGATTTCACAAACTTTTCCGCTTTTCCGCGACCGGGTCGAAAATGCTCGACGCGTATCTCCCGCTCCTGATTCTCCTGGCGATCTCGGCCGCCCAGGCGATCGGGATGGTCGTGCTCTCGGAAGCCGTGAGCCCGACGAAGAGGACTCGAGCGAAGTCAGCTCCCTATGAATCGGGAATCGACCCGCTGGGAAGTACGCGAGAGCGGTTTTCGGTAAAGTTCTATCTCGTCGCGATTCTGTTCGTGGTATTTGACGTGGAGACGGTGTTCCTCGTGCCATGGGCGGTGGTGATGCGTGAAGTGGGAGTCGCCGGGTTCGTGACGGCGGCCATTTTCATCTTCATTCTCACCGTGGGTCTCGTGTACGAGTGGAAGAAGGGAGCGCTGGAATGGAGCTGAACGACAGGGGAGGGGGAGAGAAGGGCGGTCTCCCGGTGGTGGCGGGGAGTGGTGGCGGGGGCATCTTTTCGGGTGCGCCGGGTTTCCTGACGACTCGCCTGGACGCGGTCATCAACTGGTCGCGCGAGAACTCGCTGTGGCCGATGCCGTTCGGCACGGCGTGCTGCGCGATCGAGATGATGGCGACCTTCGCGGCTCGCTACGACATGGCCCGCTTCGGGATGGAGCGGATGAGTTTCTCGCCCAGGCAAGCGGACCTGTTGATCTGCGCCGGTCGCGTGAGCTACAAGATGGCTCCCGTCCTCCGGCGGATCTGGGAGCAGATGCCGCAGCCGAAATGGGCGATTTCGATGGGAGCGTGCGCGTCGTCGGGCGGAGTGTTCGACGTATACAGCATGGTCCAGGGAATCGACACGATCATCCCGGTGGATGTCTATGTTCCGGGTTGTCCGCCACGTCCCGAGGGATTGATGTATGGAATCCTGATGATCCAGGAGAAGATCCGGCGTTCGGAGCCGCTATCCAACTGGGTCGTCGAGGAGGATCTGGTGGAAGGGCTTCCGACGATGACGGAGGAGGCGGTGAACCGGCTCGCGGCGCCGTTCGGGAACTCGACGAACCAGAATCGATCGAGTGGTCTGATGTCGACGGGTGCGGTACGGCGCGTGGGTGATCGGCGGCCGTGATGAATACCAGGGCGGTTCGTCACCGGGCGTCGGCGGCCACGCGCGTCAGGAGTTGAAGACCTGATGTCAAACGATTCCTTCCGAAAAGGCCTCGAGGGGCTCGATAGTGGACCGTCGGCTTCGCCTCGTGAGACACCGCGAGCCGGCACGCCGGTGGGAGGGATTCCGCCGCATCCGACGGTCGAGGCGTTACGTGCCCGCTTCGGCGAGGCGGTCGGTCGGCACGAGATGGTGGCGGGCGACGAGCACATCGTCTATATCGATCCCGTGAAGGCGCTCGAGATCCTGCGCTGGCTGCGCGACGACCCCGAGCAGCGCTACGATTACCTCCAGGACCTCACGGCGATCGACTACGGCAATGGCACGTCGCTGCAGGTCGTCTGGCAGCTCTGGTCGAACCCGCACAAGCTGAACATCCGGTTGAAGGCCGAACTGCCGCTCGATGACCTCGAGATCGACTCGGTCTATTATGTCTGGCGCGCCGCCGACTGGATGGAGCGGGAAGTATACGACCTGTTCGGTGTCGTATTCCGCGGGCATCCTGACCTGCGTCGAATCCTGATGCCGTACAACTATACCGAAGGCCATCCGCTGCGGAAGGATTTTCCGCTCCGGGGTCGTTACACGCGCGCCGAGCAGACCCGTCGCGCGCTTTCCATGAAGGTCGAGGATCACTACTCGCCGGCGGAGATCGAGACGGCGAGGCGTCTGGGTCAGCTGTTGCCGGAGGTGATCGTCGAGGGCGGGACGGGCGTTCCGGATTCCGAGGACGCCTACGGCCGGGGCACGGGAGGAGAATCATGACGTCACGGACGAAAACCGTCGTCTACGACGTACGCCGCCACCCCGAACTGGGCGCTGGCGGCGGGATCGTGAACGCGCCGATCATGCCCGTCGAGGGCGAGGTCGCTTCGGAATACGACGACGACTTCTCCGGCGAGCACATGCTCATCAACATCGGTCCCCAGCATCCCGCGACACACGGGGTGCTGCGCCTCGTGCTCGAGCTCGATGGCGAGACGGTGATCAGGTGTACGCCACACATCGGCTACCTTCACTCGTCCTTCGAGAAGCTCGGTGAATATCGCGACTGGAACCAGATCGTTCCGCTGACGGATCGCATGGACTATCTCGCGCCGTTGATCTACAACTGCGCGTACGCCATGGCCGTCGAGAAGATGATGGGCGTGGAGGTGACGGAACGGTGCAAGGTGGTTCGGGTGATCCTGATGGAGATGGACCGGATCTTCTCGCACCTGCTGTGGTTGGGTACCACCGGGATCGACCTCGGGGCATTCACCATTTTCCTCTACACCTTCAACGAACGCGAACGGATCTACAACCTGCACGAGAGTTATACCGGAGCGCGGATCACGACGTCGGCCACCCGAATCGGCGGGATGATGGCGGATCTGCCCCCGGGATGGATCGAGCAGCTGCAGGCGTTCGTGAACACCTTCCCGCGGACGCTCGACGAGGTCGACACGCTGCTCACCAACAACGCGATCTGGATCGGTCGGACCCAGGACGTGGGTACGATCCTGCCGGAAGACGCGGTCAATTTCGGCCTTTCCGGCGCGAACCTCCGCGCTTCCGGCGTCGCCTACGACGTCCGCAAGGACCGGCCCTACTACGACTACGACAGCTACGACTTCGACGTCCCGGTCGGCGAGCACGGGGACATCTATGACCGGTACCTCTGTCGGATGGAGGAGATGCGGCAGAGCCTGCGGATCCTTCAGCAGGCGATCGATCGATTGCCGGGTGGCCCCATCAACGTCGACGACCCACGCGTCATCCTGCCGACGAAGACGGCGGCGATGAATGACATGGAGTCGATGATCCATCACTTCAAGATCGTGATGGAAGGGGTCCGGGCGCCGGTCGGGGAGTCGTGGTTCTCGGTGGAGAGCTCGAAGGGTGAGCTGGGAATGTATGTGGTGTCCGACGGTGGGTCGAAGCCGGTCCGGTGGCGGGTCCGCGGTCCGTCGTTCATCAATATCGCCGCATTGCCGCACATGATCGAAGGCTCGCTGCTTTCCGACGTGATCGCGGTCAACGCGAGCCTGGACATCGTCCTCGGGGAGATCGACCGATGACGGGAAAGCGACGGATCTGAATGGGTGCCGAGGAGGACCGGGTGCGCGACGCGGGGAAGAGCCCCAACCCCGGATTCGCCGGGATCACGGGTGATTTCGACCTGACGGAAGCACAGGTCCGGGGTACGGACTATGTGGGTGAACGGCCGCTCGACGGTGGCCACCCGGCGGTCGCCGGAACGATTCCCTTCCAGGTCGTGACGCGGCGGGCCGAGGGACCCATTTTCGAAGGGCCCTACGAAGAGCGCCTGGAAAAGGTGCTGACACGCTACGAGGATCGGCGTGGCGCGTTGCTTCCCGCGCTCCATATCGCGCACGAGGTACGGGGCTACCTCCCGCCGGAGGCGATGGACGAGGTCGCGGAGCGGCTCCAGCTGCCCCCGGCGTATGTTCGCGCGGTGGCGACGTTCTACACGATGTACAACCTGCAGCCGCTGGGTCGGTCGCTCATCCAGGTGTGCACCAACATCTCGTGCAACCTGTGCGGTGGCGAAGAGGTGTTGCGGGCCTTCCTGGAGGCGACGGGCACCGAGATGGGCGAGGTGTCGGCCGACGGCCGCTTCACGGTGATCGAGGTCGAGTGTCTCGGTGCCTGCGGGTTTCCCACGGTCGTCCAGATCAATGAGAAATACTTCGAGAACGTGAAGCCTGAGGACGTGGCTCGCATCCTCGAGGAGCTGCCGGAATAATGGCCTATCCATTCCGCCATCCGAGTGAAGTGCGGATGCTGTCCGAGTACTTCGGCGATCCGGAAGCGCGGACGTTGAAGGGTTGGGAGGCCCGCGGCGGGTACAAGGCGCTGCGCAAAGCGCTGGGGATGTCACCGTCGGATGTCGTCGCGGAGGTGAAGGCATCAGGGCTGCGGGGCCGTGGCGGCGCCGGATTCCCGACCGGGGTGAAGTGGTCGTTCATGCCGCAAAGCCCGACGAAACAGCATTACCTGGTGTGCAACGCCGACGAGTCCGAGCCCGGCACCTTCAAGGACCGGGAGTTGATTCGCTGGACCCCTCACCAGCTCATCGAGGGATGTCTGATCGGTGCTTACGCGATCCGCGCGACGCACTGCTACATCTACGTCCGTGGTGAGTTCTTCGAGCCCACGCAGATCCTCGCGAAGGCGATCGAAGAAGCGTACGCGGCCGGCTACGCCGGCAAGGACGTGATGGGAAGCGGCCAGGAGCTGCACATCACACTGCATCTCGGCGCGGGCGCCTACATCTGCGGCGAAGAGACCGGGATGATGAACTCGCTGGAGGGTCGGCGAGGGGAGCCGCGGGTCAAGCCGCCGTTCCCGGCCGTGGCGGGGGTGTTCGGGAAGCCGTCGACGATCAATAACGTGGAAACGCTCTGCGCGGTGACCCACATCGTCAACAACGGCGGCGAATGGTACCGCCAGTGGGGCACGGAGAAGTCCACCGGAACGAAGCTCTTCTGTGTCTCGGGCCACGTGCGCCGGCCGGGCAATTACGAGGTTCCGATGGGGTTCAACTTCGAGACCTTCCTCCACGACGTGTGTGGTGGTCCGTTCGAGGGTCGCGAGTTCCGCGCGGTGATCCCCGGGGGGAGCTCGGTTCCGATCATGTCGGCCGATGAGCTGAATGTGGGGATGGACTACGAGGCGATGGTCGAGGCGGGAACCATGCTCGGCTGTGGCTCCGTGATCATCATGGACGACACCACCGACATCGTGAAGCAGGTTCGTCGCATGGTGGAGTTTTACGCCCACGAGTCATGCGGCCAGTGCACGCAATGCCGCGAGGGTACCGCCTGGGCCGCGAAGATCCTGCGCCGCGTCGAAAAGGGATGGGGTACGGAGGCCGATCTGGCCACTCTGCTCGATATCTCCGGCAACATGACGGGCAAGACGATCTGCGTGCTCGCGGATGCGGCGGCGGCGCCGATCGTTTCGTCGATCGAGAAATTCCGGGACGACTACCTGGCCCTCATCCGGCGCGGCGAGAACATCGCGGCCGCGAAACGGGCCTGAAGCCACCGGCTCAGCGGCGGACTCGCGCCGGCTCGTGGGTGGATCGTTGGAAGGGAGTCCGATCGCGGTCGCGTGGGTGAGAGGCGGGGATGTCGCGGGACGTCCGGAAAGACACTGGAGGAGTCGGGGAGATGGCCGAGGAACAGCAAATCGAAACGGTTCACTGCACGGTGAACGGGATGGCCGTGGAGGTGCCGAAGGGTACGCGGATGATCGACGCCGCGGCGCGCGCCGGTGCCGATGTCCCGCACTACTGCTACCATCCGGGTCTTTCTTCACCGGCGCAATGCCGGCTCTGCCTGGTCGAAGTGGAGGGAGCGCCGAAGCTGATGCCGGCGTGCGTGACGACGGTCCAGGAGGGCAACATCATCCGGACGGAGAGCGCGGCGGCGCTGGACGCGCGCAAGGCGGTCCTCGAGTTTCTTCTCGTGAACCATCCGCTCGACTGCCCGGTCTGCGATCAATCCGGTGAATGCAAGCTGCAGGATTACGTCGCGGAAGAAGGTCCCGCGATGGGCCGTCTCGCGGACCCGAAGCGAATCCTCGGCGTCGACGACTTTGGCGGGGACGTGCTCTTCCACGGCGACCGCTGCGTGATGTGCACGCGATGCGTGCGTTTCATGCGCGAAGTCGCGCGGGACGAGCGGCTGGGGGTCATGCAGCGGGGGCATCGGGCCGTCATCGATACCTACTTCGACCAGGGTCTCGATGGGAACATCTGGGCGGACAACATCATCGACATCTGCCCGGTCGGCGCCCTGGTCTCGAAGGATTTCCTGCACAAGGCGCGGGCGTGGGACTTGGACCGCGTCCCGTCGATCTGTCCGAATTGTTCCCAGGGGTGCAACATCACGCTTCAGGTCCGGGACAATGAGGTGATGCGCCTCAAGCCGCGGCCGAACGAGGCGGTGAACGGTCATTGGATGTGCGACGTCGGTCGGCTCGATTACCAGTGGATCAACCGGACGGGTCGGATCGAGGCGCCGCTCGTTCGCGAGGGTGACCGGCTGGCCCCGATGTCGTGGAGCGATACCTTGCTTCGCCTGGTGGACACCGCCCGGGCGATGACCCCGGTGGAGAATGGCGTGCGCGCCGTGGTTTCGCCCTTCTCGTCGAATGAAGACCTCGGGGCGGCCAGACGGGTGGTCGAGGTGCTCGGTGGGGGGCGTGGTATCTATCGAGTGGAAACCGGCGAGTCGGTGGTGCTGCCGGGGTTCCCCCAGTTGGCGCTGCGCGAGGACAGGGCCGCGAACGTTCGGGGCGCCGACCTCTTCGGGTTTGAGCGGGTGGGCGACGCGGCCGCGACGGGCGGGCTCGACGACGTCGGAAGCGGCGACATCCTCCTCGTCGTGGGTGACGATCTCGACGACGCGCCGGCCGATTTCGGAGCGAACGCCCGGCTGTTCATCTATGTTGGTCAGGTGCTGAACGACGCCGCGCGCAACGCCCATTTCGTGCTTCCCGCCGCGACCTTCGCGGAGATGGAAGGTACCTTCACGAACGTGAACAACCGCGTGCAGCGGTTCTGGCCGGCGTTGCGAATGCCGGGGATGGCGCGTCCCGCCTGGCAGATCCTCGGGGTCTTCCTTTCGGGACTGGCCGACCTGCCGGCGCCCGCGGGGCCGGCCGACGCGTTTGCCCTGCTCGGCGATCTGCGGGCCGAGTTCGGCGCATTGCGCTTCGACGACCTCGGCGCGACCGGCCTTCCGCTCGGAGGCGCGGTCGCCGTCGAGGCATCCACCGAATCCTGAACCGGCAAACCCGTCCGGTATCCGTCGCGGAGACGATGCAAGCAGAGACGATCCATCAGGTTGGCGAACTATCGGCGACGGCCTTCCTGGTCACCTCGGTGATCAAGGTTCTCGTCGTGTTCGTGGTGGTTCTGGTAACCGTCGCGATGCTGACCTTGCTGGAGCGCAAGATCAGCGCGTGGATGCAGGATCGACTGGGCCCGAACCGGGTCGGCCCCGGCGGGCTGGCGCAGCCGCTCGCGGACGGGGCGAAGAACATTCTCAAGGAAGAATCCAATCCGGGGCAATCACACCGCGCGTTCTTCACGCTCGCGCCGATGCTGGCGATCACGCCGGCGATGGTGACTTTCGGGATCATCCCGTTCGCGGCGCCCCTGCCGACCCGGTGGGGCATCGTCCCGATGGTGATCGCTGACGTGCCGATCGGCATTCTCTTCCTGCTCGCCTTCTCGTCACTCGGCGTTTATGGGATCGTGATCGCCGGGTGGGCGAGCTCGAACAAGTACGCGCTTCTCGGCGGTCTGAGGGCGGGCGCGCAGATGGTCTCGTACGAGATCGCGCTGGGGATGAGCCTGCTCAGCGTGTTCTTTCTCGCCGGGAACGTGCAGCTGACCGAAGTCGTCGCGAAGCAGCAGGAGATGGGGCTCTGGTTCGCGTTGCCCCTTTCGATCTCGTTCCTCTTCTTCTGGATCGCGTGTTTCGCCGAGACGAATCGTCTCCCGTTCGACCTTCCGGAAGCGGAGTCCGAACTCGTCACGGGTTATCACACCGAATACTCGTCGATGAAGTTCTCGATGTTCTTCATCGCCGAGTACGCCCACGTCCTGACGGTCAGCATGCTGATGGCCACGCTGTTCCTCGGCGGATGGGATATTCCGGGGTGGAGCGGCGACAACATGACCGTCCTGGCGGATGGAACCGTCGCGGGCGCGGCGCCGGCATGGTGGAAGACGCTCCTGACCCTGCTCGTGTTCGGCGTGAAGACCTTCTTCTTCATTCTCGTCTTCATGCTCGTGCGCTGGACGGTGCCGCGGTTCCGCTACGATCAGGTGATGGATCTCGGATGGAAGCTGATGTTGCCGACCGCGCTGTTGTTCGTGACGGTGACCGCCGCGACGATCCTCGCGCTCGACTCCGCCGGCGTGGCCTATGGACTCGTTTATGGCCTCGTGCTCACGATCGTGAACGGGATCATGCTCTTCGCCTTCCTCTGGACGGTGGACCGCGGCCGCACGCTGGCGGGCGGATACCAGATGGCGGAGCGGCGTGCCCGGGCCCGGGCGGCGGCCCGGTTCCACAAGGAAGAATTCGGGGTCGGCGAGGGCTGACCGGACAAGGGATATCGCGATGGCGGCAAATGTCAGGGTAATGAAGCGCCCGGGGCGGGAAACGTCCTATGTCAGGGCGACGCTCAAGGGAATGGCGCTGACCTTTCGGCATCTGGTGAACCCGCGAAAGGTCACCATGCAGTATCCGGAAGAGAAGTGGACGCTCTCGCCTCGGTGGCGGGGGACCCACGTCATGGAACAGCACGAAGACGGACGGCCGAAGTGCGTCGCGTGTGGCCTCTGTCCGACGATCTGTCCGGCCAACTGTATCCGCCTGATTCCGGGCGAGGACGACCAGGGGAACAGGTATCCCGTGGTCTATGAGATCGACGAGTTTCGTTGCATCTTCTGCGGAATGTGCCAGGAGGTCTGCCCCGTGGAAGCGATCCATGTGGGTCAGCATTACGAGAACTCGGAGTATACGCGGGACAATTTCGTCTATGACCTGGATCGTCTGATGAGCCAGGAGCAACCGTCGACGCTGCTCTGGGATCCGTCGGATCCCGCCAGCGAGTGACGCCGTGATCGTGTCTCCAGTCCCGAACCATTCCGCATGTTGACCCAGGCGCTTTTCTATTTCTTCGCCGGGATCGCGATCATTTCGGCGCTCATGACCGTGTTGGGGCGGAACCCGGTGGCGAGCGCGCTCTGGCTGGTCGGGACGTTCTTCGCGCTCGCCGCGATCTACACCCTGCTCGGGGCGTTCTTCATCGGTATCATCCAGATCCTGGTGTACGCCGGCGCGATCATGGTGCTCTTCCTCTTCGTCATCATGCTGTTGAATCTCGGGAACGATTTCGAGCCCGATTTCCGGAGGACGGTGTGGAAGGTATCGGCGGCGGGTTCGTCACTCGTTCTGCTCGCGCTCCTCTCGCGGATGACCGCCTCGTCGGAGCCACCGATGGACAGCACGGGCGGAGCGCTCACCTCGATCGTGGACGAGTACGGCGCGATCGGTTCGATCGGCGTACCCATGTTCCTCGAATACGTCGTCCCACTGCAAGTGACGGGTGTGCTGCTCCTGGTAGCGGTCGTCGGTGCGGTGGTCCTCGCCAAACGGTCGTTCTGAGGAGTCGGCCTTGATCCCACTCAACGCGACGCTCTTCCTCAGCGCGATACTCTTCGCGATCGGTACCGCGGGGGTGATCGTGCGGCGGAACGCGATCGTACTGTTCATGTGCATCGAACTGATGCTGAACGCCGCCAACCTGGCCTTCGTCGGATTGTCGCCGTACGCGGGCATCGACGGCCAGATCGCCGTTTTCTTCGTCATCGCGGTCGCCGCCGCCGAGGCAGCGGTCGGGCTCGCGATCATCATGTCGGTCTTCCGCCACGCGGAATCGGTCGACGTCCGGCATTTCAGCCTCCTCCGCTGGTAAATGGCCTTCATCCTTCTTGTACAGGAAGTGGGCGGGGGAGGCGCGGCGGTCGGGAGCTTCGAGCCGACACTTCTCGGTCTCATCGTCCTGCTGCCCCTGATCGGGTTCCTCGTCAACGGGTTCGCCGCGATCGTGGCCGCCCGGCGTGGAACGATGATCGCCCTCGGGGCCGAGGATACACACGGTGACGGTGACGACTCCGACCGGGCGGATCCCGCCGATTCCACCCACGATCACGTCCATCACCCGGATGACGATCACGGTCACGACTCCGCCCACGGCGGTCCGGTCCCGTGGACTCACCGGTTGCCGACATTCGTGGCGCCGGGAGTCGTCGCGCTCGCGTTCGTCCTCGCGATCCTGAACTTCTTCGGGATGACGGGGATCGAACCGCACGAACCCGTCATCCGCTCCTACTGGAGCTGGTTGCCGGTGGGAGAACTGCGGGTCGACGCGGCCCTTCAGCTCGACCAGCTCTCGATCCTGCTGACGCTGATCATCACGGGGGTCGGCGCGCTGATCCATCTCTTTTCGGTCGGATACATGAGCCAGGACCCGGGCTATCCCCGGTACATGGCGTATCTGAACCTGTTCGTCTTTTTCATGCTCGTGCTGGTGCTCGGCGCCTCTTTCCCGCTGATGTTCGTCGGGTGGGAAGGCGTGGGGCTCTGTTCCTATCTGTTGATCGGCTTCTGGTTCAAGGAGAAGGCGAACGCGGACGCCGGGAAGAAGGCGTTCATCGTCAACCGCATCGGCGACTTCGGCTTCCTGATCGCCATGCTGCTGCTCTTCGCGAACCTGGGCACGCTGAACTACCAGGAGGTATTCGAGGGGGCGTCCAGCTTCGAGTACGGCGGGGCGGTGGTGACGGCGATCTGCCTCTTCCTTCTCCTTGGCGCGGCGGGGAAGAGCGCGCAGATCCCGCTCTACGTCTGGCTTCCGGACGCGATGGCGGGTCCGACACCGGTGTCCGCGCTGATCCACGCGGCGACGATGGTGACCGCCGGCGTCTACCTGGTGGTGCGCTCGTCCACGCTTTTCGCGATGGCGCCCACGGCGTCGCTGATCGTCGCGCTGATCGGTGCGCTCACCGCCATCTTCGCCGCGACGATCGGCCTCAAGCAGTGGGACATCAAGAAGGTGCTGGCGTACTCGACCGTTTCGCAGCTCGGTTTCATGTTCGCCGCGGTCGGGATGGGTGCCTATGTCGCCGGCGTCTTCCACCTGATGACCCACGCCTTCTTCAAGGCCTGTCTCTTCCTGGGTTCGGGGGCGGTGATCCACGCGATGCACCATGCCCTGCACGCCACGCACTCCGAGGCCGACGCGCAGGACATGCGCAATATGGGCGGGCTCCGGAAGTACATGCCGATCACCTTCGCGACGATGGCGATCGCGACGCTGGCGATCGCGGGGATCCCGCCGTTCTCGGGATTCTTTTCGAAGGACGAGATCGTCGGAGCCGCGTGGATCGGTATGGCCGGTGAGTCGCCGATGTCGACGGCCTCCCTCTTCGGCGTACCGGGTACCGCCTGGATGGGGCTCATCGCGTTGCTGCTGAGCGCGGCCGCCTTCATGACCGCCTTCTACATGGGGCGGTTGATGATCTACACCTTCTTCGGGTCGAATCGAACCGGCGAGCGCGAGCGGGAGCATCTGCACGAGGTGGACTGGACGTTGACCGTGCCGCTCGTCGTGCTCGCGGCCCTCTCGACGATCGGCGGTCTGTTCAACGTCGACTCCCACGTACCGGTGGTGAACTGGTTCTCGTTCGCGGCCATCGGGGGAGACGCCGGATTGCACGAGTGGCTACATCCCGTCATCGCGGGCGCGGAAGGGGTGTGGGCGGCCAACGTTCCGCCGATTCCTGAAGTCCATCATGCCGCCTGGCCCATCGTGCTGGCGATCGTGATCGGGGTCGCGGGTCTCGCTCTTTCCTGGACGATGCTCAAGCCCGACCGCCTCGACGACCCGGCAAGCACCCCGGACTACGAGACGCCGATCGAGAAGATCCTCTACAACAAGTGGTACGTCGACGAGCTGTACCAGAAGCTCGTCATCGGACCGGTCGAGGCGTTGTCTCGCGCGTTCTATTCGGTCATCGACCGGGGGATGCTGGACGGCATCATCGACCGGATCATCGGGCGGGGTTCGGTGGCGCTGGGCCTGGTGGCCGGCCGTACACAGTCGGGCCAGGTCAATACGTACGCATTCATTCTGGTGGTGGGCGTGCTGATCATTCTCGGAGCCGTGGTGGGGAGATAACGATGGATTTCTTCACCTCGCACTGGGTGCTGACGTTTCTCATCTTCGCGCCGCTGGTGGGCGCGGCGATCGCGCTGTTCGTGCCGGAGGACCGGGCCCGCGACGTCGCGCTCTGGTTCGGCGTCGTCGAGCTGGCGGCCGCGATTCCGCTGTTCTGGGCGTACGATCCGGTCGGCGCCCCGATGCAGAACGAGGTCGCGATCCCCTGGGTCGCGAGCTGGGGCATCTACTACCGCCTCGGCCTCGACGGGATCTCGCTGTTCATGGTGATCCTCACCGCCCTCCTTCTCCCGTTGATGGTGCTGGGGTCGTGGACGTACATCAAGGAGCGGAAGAGGATCTTCTACGCGATGCTGCTGGCGCTCACCGCCGGCGTGGTTGGCGTGTTCGTCGCGCTCGATCTCTTCCTCTTCTACATCTTCTGGGAGATGATGCTGATCCCGATGTATTTCCTGATCGGGGTCTGGGGGGGGAAGGAGCGGATCTACGCGGCGGTCAAGTTCTTCCTGTATACCACTGGCGGTTCATTGTTGATGCTGGTGGGGATCCTGTACCTGTACTATCGAAACCAGGTACTGACCGGAACGGCGAGCTTCTCGTACTTCGATTTCCTCGCGCTGCCGCTCACCGCTGGCGAACAGATCTGGCTCTTCGGGGCGTTCGCGCTGGCGTTCGCGATCAAGGTGCCGATCTTCCCGCTTCACACCTGGTTGCCCGCCGCGCACGTGCAGGCGCCCGCCGCTGGGTCGGTGATTCTGGCGGGCGTGCTCCTGAAGATGGGTACCTATGGGTTCCTGCGATTCGCGCTGCCGCTCTTCCCGCTCGCGGCTTCTGACGAACGGGTCGTGGTGTTGTTCATGACGTTGGGCGCGATCGGTATCATCTACACGGCGATGGTGGCGGCCATCCAACCGAACGCGAAACGGCTCATCGCGTATACCTCGGTCGCCCACCTCGGCTTCGCGGTGCTGGGAATCTTCGCGCTGAACCCACAGGGAATCCAGGGTGCGCTGCTGCTGATGATCGCGCACGGCGTCTCGACGCCGATGTTGTTCTTTCTGCTCGGCATGCTCTACGAGAGGACGCATACCTACGAGCTGGAGGAGTTCGGCGGCCTCGCGGCGTCGATTCCCGTCTTCTCGACGATGCTGGTGATCGCGGCCCTGGCCACGGTCGGACTGCCGGGTACGAGCGGCTTCGTCTCGGAGTTCCTCGTTCTTCTGGGCACCTTCCGGGCACAACCGTGGATCGCGCTCGTCGCCACCAGTGGCGTCATCTTCGCCGCCTATTACATGTTGCCGATGGTGCAGAAGATGATTTTCAACGCGCTGGACAAGCCTTCCAACCGCAGGCTTCCCGATTTGAACTGGCGCGAGATCGGACTTCTCCTGCCGCTGGTCGCGGTCATCCTGTGGGTGGGAATCTATCCGCGCCCCATGCTCGACCGGATGGAGCCGGCGGTGACGCGCCTCATCCAGCAGGTGGAGAGCGCGAGCCTGGCTGACGCCCCGTCCTCGACGGGCGCGGTGGCGGTGTCTTTCGATCCGGCGGAGAGGTAGCCCGGCGATGATCCTCGACTTCGCTTCCCAGGCGGACTACTTCTGGGCGCTGCTGCCCGAGATCGTGCTGGCCCTCTGGGTCATGCTCATCCTGATGGTGGACGTGTTCCAGAAGGAGGGCCGGTCCGAGCCTTCACGTCCGATCATCGCGTGGCTCACGATCGCGGGGCTCCTGGTAACCGCCGTCGCGAACGGGTGGCTTCTCAGCGTGGAGGAGTCGGGTGTCGCGAGCATGATCGCGATCGATTCGTTCCGCGTATTCACCAACTTCCTCTTCCTCCTCGCGGGGCTGTTCGGCGTTCTCCTCTCGATCGGATACCTCGATCGGGTCGACATCAACCGGGGCGAGTATTACGCGCTTCTCCTGGCGTCGGTCCTGGGAATGATGCTGCTCGGATCCGCCCGCGACCTGATCCTGCTCTTCCTGGCGCTCGAGCTGATGTCGATCGCGGCCTACGTGCTCGTCGGGTTCAACCGTCGCGAGCCGAGGTCGTCGGAAGCGGCGCTCAAGTACTTCTTCCTGGGGGCGTTCGCGAGCGCCTTTCTGTTGTACGGAATCGCCCTCATATTCGGCGTGACCGGCTCGCTGAACATGGGGACGATCGTTTCATCGGTGACCGAGGTGCGGAGTTCACCGCTCTTCACCGTCGGGGTGGGGCTGCTCGCGGTGGGGTTGTGCTTCAAGGTCGGCGTCATGCCGTTTCATGCCTGGACGCCGGACACCTACGATGGCGCGCCGACCCCGATCACCGCGTTGATGGCGACCGGCATCAAGGCCGCCGGGTTCGCCGCGTTCGTTCGGGTGTTCGCGGTTGGCTTCGCCGGAGCCTATGAGCTCTGGGCGGAAGTCCTGGCCTGGATCGCGATCCTGACGATGTTCGGGGCGAACCTGATGGCGCTCACGCAGGGCAGCGTGAAGCGCATGCTCGCCTACTCGTCGGTCGCGCACGCGGGCTATCTCCTCGTGGCGCTCGTCACCGCGAACGCCTATGGCGCGGCCGCGCTCCTCTTCTACCTCGTCATCTACACGCTGATGACGGCGGGCGCGTTCGGGATCGCGATGGCCAATTCGGGCGGTTCCACCGAGTTGAGTTCCCTCGATGACTTCGCGGGGTTCGGATGGCGGCAACCCCTCCTCGGGGCCATCTTCTCGGTGTTCCTGTTTTCCCTGGCGGGGTTCCCGCTCACGGCGGGGTTCATCGGGAAAGTATATATTCTGCGGGCGACGATGGAGTCGGGGTATGTGATCCTCGCCGTGGCGCTCGTGCTCGCGTCGCTCATTTCGTACTTCTATTATCTGCGGGTCGTCGTGGTGATGTACATGCGGCCCTCACCGGAGCGGGCGGCGAGCGCCGTCGTCGCGCTCTCGCCCCCGGCGAAGTTCGCGATCACCGCCGCAGCGGTCCTGGTACTCGCGTTCTTCTTCATGCCCGGACCCGTCCTCGATGCGGCCCAGCGCAGCGTTGCGACCCTCTTCACCGTCCCCGGCGCGTTCTTCGGGTTTACTCCCTGATCGGCGGATAGACGACGGCGGGAAATCGCTCCGGTGACGTCGGGTGTTCCGGCGCATGGGGATTGCGTCGGCGATGTCTGGTTCGGGCGGACGGTTCGAAAGGGAAGAGGGATCGGGTGATGAACGACAAGGGAGACCAGCCTCGGGTCGGGAAGGCGGGGAAGGCGGCTATCGGCCTCGCGGCGGCGGCCGCCGCCTACGGAGTCTATCTCTGGGGGCGGCCACGCGCGCGCCGTCGCCCCGTGACCGAACTCGCGCTCGCTTTCCGGATTCCGCTTCGGTACGTCCCCTGGCGTTCGGTTCACTACGCCCACTATGCCCGGCCAGGCTCCGGCCGACCGATCGTCCTCCTTCATTCGGTCAGCGCCGTCTCGTCGGCGCACGAGATGAGGCCGCTCGTTCAACGTCTGCAGCGGGTGACGAACCGGCCGATCCATGTCCTGGAATGGATGGGATTCGGGCACAGTGACCGTCCGGAGATCGATTACGACCCCGAGCTGCTCGAAGGCCAGCTGGAGCACTTCCTGGACCGGATCGTCCGTCCGAAGGATGGCGCGGACGTAATCGGCTATTCGGTGGGCGCCGGATACGCCGCCGAAGTGGCGCGGAGGAGGCCCGGCCTGGTCCGGACTCTCGTGGCGATCGAGCCCACCGGGCTGGGGACGGACCCGCCGGAGATCGGCAAGGCGTGGGCGAAACTGCTCTTCACACTGCCCGGTGTTCAGGAGGCCTTTTACGACCGACTCACGACCCCGGAGGCACTCTACGACTTCGCGCGGGAAAACCTGTTCAGCGCCGAATTCGGTGTTCCGCAGGAGTATGTCGACTACGGGTCAGAGACCGCGAGGATGGAAGGCGCCTCACGCCCGCTGGATGATTTCCTCAATGGGAGGCTCTTCCCCGAGGACCCGGTGGACACCTTTCAGCATCTTTCGCAACCGCTCCTCATTATCCACGGCACGGTGGCGGACCGACGTCTCGAATCGTACACCGGGTTACCCTTGCTCGCGCGGCGGCCCAATACCCGAGTACTGGCGCTCGCCACCGGGGCGTTGCCGCATTGGGAAAGACCGGGTGAAGTGACCGAGCGGATCAACGAATTTTATGCTGACTTCGAAGGCGCCGTCCAGCGGAAGGGGTGACGGGCGGAGAAACCCGACCCGTTCCCGACACGCATCGATGATCGTCGTGGCGGTGGTCGCGTTTCTCTTCGGTTCGTGCGCGGCCGAACCCGAGTCGGAGCCGGAAATCCGCTCGATGCCCACCCTCGACGAGTCAGAGTATGACGGACTCACACCCGAGGAACTGCGGTTGCGAGCCGAGCCGATGACGCTGGAAGAGGCCGAACGTCTGGGGATCGTCGATACGACGATCCACATCGAGTATCCGATGAGCCCTGAGAGCATCCCCTTGATTCCGATCGACACGGGAATCAACTGAATGAACGGTTCCGCTGTCGGTCGTTCCGTCCTCCGTGGAACGGAGTGGAAGTCGACCGAGGACGATGTCGGCGGGGAGTGGCTCGGAGGCGGGACGCACCGGGGATGAACCGGCAATAAGGAGGAGGGACGTGAAAGCGGTCGTTTGCGTGAAACGCGTGCCGGATACCGAAGCCCGCATCCGGGTGGCCGCGAACGGGACGGAGATCGAGGGGGCGGGCGTCAAGTACGTGATGAACCCCTACGACGAGTTCGCGGTCGAGGCCGCCCTGAAGGTCCGCGAAGCGGAAGCGGACGGGGTGGTTACCGCGCTTGCCGTGGGCCCCGTCGAGGTGACGGAGACCTTGCGGAACGCCCTCGCGCGCGGAGCGGACGACGCGGTGCTGTTGACGGCCGACGCGAGTGCCGAGGGTCTGGCGGTCGCCGAGGCGATCGCCGCGGAACTCCGCGAGCGCGATTTCGACATCGTCCTCTTCGGCGCCAAGGCGATCGATGATGACCAGCAGGCGATGGGCGCCATGGTCGCGGAGCTTCTCGAGCTTCCCGCCGCCACGGTCGTTACCGAGTTCCGGGCGACTTCCGGCTCCGTGGAGGCTTCGCGCGCGATCGAGGGTGGCGTGGAAATCGTCGAGCTTCGGATGCCATGCATCCTGACCATCACCAAGGGGGCGTACGAACCCCGTTATCCTTCCCTCAAGGGGATCATGGCGGCCAAGAGCAAGCCGCTCGTCGAGAAGCCGGCGGCGGTCGGGGCGGCGCGAACTCGCGTATTGTCACTCGAGGCGCCGACGGAGCGGATGGCGGGTCGGATCGTGGGGCAGGGTGTCGACGCGGTGCCAGAACTCGTCCGCCTGCTGCGCGAAGAGGCGAAGGCAATCTGAACACGAGGCTCAGACCACTGATCCGGGGGGTGAGGGATGTCGGGAGTCCTGGCGTTCATTGAAGTGCGGGAAGGCGAGATCCGACGGGTATCACGCGAGGTGGTGACCGCTGCCCGATCGATCGCGGACGAGCTCGGAGAGGAGGTGGTCGGCCTGCTCGTGGGTCCACCGGGTCTTTCCGAGCGAGCGGCGGAACTCGGGACATTCGGCGCGGACCGAATTCTCGTCGCGGAGAGCGAGGCGCTTCACCTGTACAACGCGGAGGCATACACCACGATCACGGCCGGCGTAATCGTTGAGCGCGGTTCGCGAGTCGGCGTTTTCGCCGCGTCCGCGATGGGCAAGGATCTCGCTCCCCGGGTCGCGGCGCGGCTCGGCGCCGGATATGCCGCCGAATGCACCGGCTTCGAGATCGAGGACGGGATGGTGATCGCCCGGCGGCCACGGTACGCGGGGAAACTGCTCGCGCGTGAGGCGTTCATCTCGGAACCGGCGATCGTCTCCGTTCGCCAGAATATCTTCACGCCGCGCGAGAGCCTGGCCGACGGTGAGATAGAGTTCCTGCCCGTTACCGTGGATGGTGTCGACGCCGGTGCCGTCGTCAGGGAGATACGCGCGGCGGCCGGGAAAGTACTCGATGTGTCGGAGGCGTCGATCGTCGTGTCGGGTGGTCGGGGCCTGCGCGAAGCGGAGAACTTCAGGTTGCTCGAGGAACTCGCCGAGGCGTTGGGCGCGGCCGTCGGAGCGTCGCGGGCGGTGGTCGACCTGGGGTGGCGTCCGCACGGTGAACAGGTCGGGCAGACGGGAAAGACTGTCGCGCCCCACCTATACATCGCGATCGGTATCTCGGGCGCGATCCAGCACCTCGCTGGAATGCGCACCTCACGGTTCATCGTCGCGATCAACAAGGATCCCGACGCTCCGATCTTCAAGGTCGCGGATTATGGCATCGTCGGGGATCTCTTCGAGATCGTGCCGAGGCTGACCGAAGAGGCCCGGAAGCTCAGGGGTTGAAGCGAAATGCGGGGCCGGCGTTCCGCGCCGCCGGGCGGACCACCCGGGGCCCCGCGCATCCCCGGGGAGCGATCCTTCCGACGGCTTCGCGGAGCGGGTCGGTCAGAGCGTGGGAGGGTAGCCGGGATCCGGGATCGCGCCGACCCTGTCGATCCGCATTCGTCCGGCGATCCGCTCCATGACCTCGTCGGTCGAGGGGATCTTTCCGGAAAAGAGCAGCTGACCGTCGAAGACGCCGGTCATTACGCTCGTCGACGAGAGCGCCCGTAGCGCGGTCGCGACCGGGACGCGGTTGCGGATCGCGTCGCGGATGACGAGCGGTACGAACGACACGATGTTGCGCGGGTCGATGATCGTCACCTCGACCTCGTGACCGAAGGCGTCACGTATCGCGCGCAGGATCTCGCCCAGTCGGTCAGACCGTTCGCGTCGCTCGGTGAAGACGGCGCGGTCGGATCCCCAGATTGCGCCGTCACTGCCGATCCGACTGCAGCAGCCCGGACCGCCCATCCCTTCAGTTTCGCGTATCAGGATCAGGTGGTGCATCGTTCCGAGAGTGTTCGGGTGAGGCGGCCGGACCTCGCGACTCGGGGTACGGCCGGCTGGCGGCGCCGCCGATGGGCTCGGTTGACCGCCAACCCCGACACAAATATCATAACGCTCCGCTGTGCCGTTACAAGGACTCATGTCGATTCGGGGCGAAGGCGCCCCTTTTTTTGCATAGGAGGTGCGATGGCCGAAACGCTGCCGCCGCAATACGATCCGGCCACGACGGAGGCCGAGCTCTACCGCTGGTGGGAGGAACAGGGCTTCTTCCGCGCCGACGCGACGGGTTCGGCCGACCCATACACGATCGTGATCCCGCCGCCCAACGTGACCGCCGTACTGCACATGGGCCACGGGCTGAACAATACGATCCAGGACGTGCTCATCCGTTGGCGACGGATGCAGGGACGCGAGACACTCTGGCAACCGGGGACGGATCACGCGGGCATCGCCACCCAGAACGTCGTCGAACGGCGTCTCGCGGAGCAGGGCCGCACACGCTTCGATATCGGTCGAGAGGCATTCGTGGAGATGGTGTGGGAGTACGTGGGCGAGACTGGCTCCACTATCCTGGGTCAGCTTCGCGCGATCGGCTGCTCCTGTGACTGGGAACGTACACGATTCACCCTCGACGAGGGGCTCTCGCGCGCGGTTCGCGAAGTGTTCGTACGCCTCCACGAACGCGGCCTGATCTATCGCGGGAACTACATCATCAACTGGTGTCCTCGCTGCCTCACCGCGCTTTCTGACGAAGAAGCGGAGCCGACCGAATCGACGGTCGACCTCTTCCATCTGCGGTATCCGGTGAGTGGCGCGCCCGAGGGGTCGCTTCCGCGTCTGCCGGATGGTCGTGCCTATGTCGTGGTGGCGACCACCCGCCCCGAAACGATGCTCGGCGATGTCGCGGTCGCGGTCCATCCATCCGATCCGCGGTTTGCCGGCCTGCTCAAGGCTCGGATCGAATTGCCGCTCACCGGCAGGACGATACCGTTCGTCGCGGACGAGTACGTGGATCCCGAGTTCGGCTCGGGCGCGGTGAAGATCACGCCCGCGCACGACCCCAATGACTTCGAGATCGCGAACCGTCACCATCTCCCGGCGATCAACGTGATGACGCCGGACGCGCGAATGGACGAGAACGTCCCCGAGGCGTTCCGCGGACGCGACCGGTACGAGGCGCGTGAACGGGTCGTCACCGCGTTTCGGGAGGCCGGTCTGCTCGATCGGGTGGAACCGCATACGGCGTCGATCCCGCATTGCTACCGATGCAACACGGTCGTCGAACCCCGGCTCTCGCTGCAGTGGTTCGTAAAGATGAAGCCGCTCGCCGAACCGGCGCTCGCCGCTTCGAAAGAAGGGCGTATCCGTTTCACACCCGATCGATATACGAAGGTCTACGAGAACTGGCTGGAAGGAATCCGCGACTGGTGCATTTCGCGGCAGCTCTGGTGGGGACATCGGATCCCCGCATGGTATTGTGGAAACCCCGAGTGCGGTGAGATCATCGTCGCCCGCGAGGATCCGACGGCGTGCACGCGGTGCGGAGGCGTTGAACTCGAGCGGGATCCGGATGTCCTCGACACCTGGTTCTCGTCGTGGCTCTGGCCGTTCTCCACCCTCGGCTGGCCCGACAAAACCCCGTCGCTCGACAAGTTCTACCCGGGAAACACACTGGTCACCGGCCCGGATATCATCTTCTTCTGGGTCGCCCGGATGGTCATGGCGGGCATCGAGTTCATGGGCGACATCCCCTTCCGGGATATCTATCTGAACGGCATCGTCCGCGACCACCTGGGGCGCAAGCAGTCCAAGTCGCTCGGGAACGGGATCGATCCCCTCGAAGTGGTGAGACTGTACGGCGCCGACGCGCTGCGCTATACGGTCATCGCGGGATCGGGCGCCGGGACCGACCAGTACATGAACTACGAGAACCTCGAGGAGACGTTCGGACCGGGTCGGAACTTCGCCAACAAACTGTGGAACGCCGGCCGATTCGCGCTCATGAATCTCGGGGATGGGCCGGTGCCGACGGTCGACGAAGTGAAGGACGACCTGGAGCCGATCGATCGCTGGATCCTTTCGCGGTTCTCCACCGCGACGGAGTCAGTGACCGAGGCGCTCGAACGGTTCCGGATCAACGAAGCGGCCGCCATCTGTCATGGGTTCTTCTGGGGCGAGGTAGCCGACTGGTATCTGGAGATGTCCAAACCGCGCCTGCGTGGCGACGCGGGCGAGGTCTCGAGGGAAACCGCCCGGGCGACGCTCGTGGCGGTACTCGACGGGACGATGCGGTTGCTGCACCCCATCATGCCATTCATTACGGAGGCCGTATGGAGCCGGCTGCCATCGCGGGAAGGCAACGCTCCCTCGCTGATGGTCGCCGAATGGCCGCGCCCGCGTTCCGAGTGGCGGGATGTCGAGGCGGAAAGGCTGGTCGATGGCCTTCGCGAGTGTATTGGTGCGGTTCGTAACATCCGGGCCGAATACGGGGTACAGCCCGCCCAGCGCGTCACGCTTCGGGTGGCTGGAGAGAGCGAGGCATTCGGTCGATTTCTGCGCGGATCGACGCGCAGCCTGGCGGACTTGGCGCGAATCGGGACACTGGAGGACGGTCGGGCGGAAGGGGATATCGGAGTCACGACGGTTTTGTCGAGCGGTGTTGAACTCTTCGTCCCTCTCGCCGACGTGGTCGATCTCGAGCGCGAACGGTCGCGTCTCCGGGCGGAACTCGACCGGGTCGGCGCGCAGGCCGAGGCGACTGAAAAGCGGCTGGCCAACGAGTCCTTCGTTGGCCGTGCCCCGGCGGAGGTCGTCGAGCGTGAGCGTGAGAAACTCGCGAACTTCGCCGAACAGCGAGAGAAGCTGTCGAAGACGCTGGCCATTCTGGAGGGATAGTTGTCGATCGGAAGGCTGGGTTCCTTCGCGCTGGTCATCACGGCCGCGCTACCCGCGTGCGCTCATATCGAAGGGCCGCCGGGCGGGCCGGAAGACAGGGATCCGCCGGGAGTCCTCACGACCCGACCGGAGAACGAGGCGGTCGTACCGGAATACGATGATCCCGTCGTGTTCGTTTTCGACGAACGGATCTCGGAGCGGGGCATCGAAACGGCCGTGCTCGTCTCGCCGCGCACGAGCCCGGTGGTCGTCCGCCATGGGCGAGATGAGCTCCGGGTCTCACTTCGTCAGGGGTGGGAGCGCGACCGGATCTACCACGTCACTCTGGGTCAGGAGGTGTTCGACCTCTTCGGCAATCGGCTGGAGGGTGTCGAGACACTCGTCTTTTCGACCGGACCCGAGATCCCCAACACGACGGCGTCCGGGAGCGTCGTCGACCGCCTGAGCGGACGTCGTCTGGACGAGGTTCGGGTGGAGGCCATTCGCGCGACCGATTCCCTCGTTTACGCTGTCCCGACCGATACCGCCGGGGCGTTCCTCATCCGCCTGATCCCGCCGGGTGAGTATCAACTCCGTGCCTTTCAGGACGCCAATGGGAACCGTTCGCTCGAGTACTTCGAGGCTCGGGATTCGACTTTCGTCCAGATCTCGGAGGACGTGGCCCCGGATGTCGTCTTTCGTCTCCTGGAGCCGGATTCCACGGCGCCCGTCGCGGGGACGCCGGTGCTGGACGGGCCGACGATCCGGATCGAGTTCGATGACTATCTGGACGAGACGCTGGTCCTGGAGCCGGCGAGCGCGACCATCACCAGCCCCGCGGGAGATACGGTGGAGATCGCGGAAGTGACGATCGGGGACCCACCCCGCGCCGACCCGGCGGCGGACACCCTGGCCACCGAACGCCTACCGTCGCGGCTGCTCCGGATCACCCTGGCGGAGGGCGTCGAACTGAGCCCGGAAACGGAGTATACGATCACCGTTCGTGGCCTTCGCAACGTCAACGGGCTGTCAACGGATCTCGAAGTCACCGTGACGACTCCGGAGGCGCTCGTGGCGCCGGTGGCCGTCGTTTCCCCCCGCCGCCCGAGTCGCTACATTGGGCCGCTGCGCGCCCGGTGGGGCGTGGCGGAACCGGAACCTCGAACTGTTCGTGGATATGGCGGAGCGTAGCGCTTTGGCGGGTCTTCTCGAAGGCAAGCGGGGCCTGGTGGTAGGGGTCGCGAATCAGAATTCGATCGCCTGGGCATGCGCGAGTCTCCTCGCGGAGGCGGGGATGGAACTCGCCTTCACATATCAGGGCGAACTGATGCGGGACCGCGTCGAGAAGACGACGGCCTCCATTCCGAACGCGGTGCGCCTCGAAATGGATGTCCAGCGGGATGACCAGATCGAAGGGGTGTTCTCGACGCTCCGTGAACGCTGGGGGAGGCTCGACTTCCTCCTCCACTCGGTGGCTTTCGCGCCGAAGGCGTCGATGTCGGCTCCGTTCCTGGAAACCACGCGCGAGGATTTCAGTGTCGCGCTCGACGTGAGCGCGTACTCGCTCGTGGCGCTTTCGCGCGGGGCGGCGACGATCATGCCGGTGGGCGGGAGCATCGTCACCATGTCCTACTATGGCGCCGAGAAGGCCGTTCCGGGCTACAACGTGATGGGCCCGGCGAAGGCGGCGCTCGAAGCGAGTGTGCGATACCTCGCCGTCAATCTTGGTGGCCAGGGGATTCGGATCAACGCCATCTCCGCGGGCGCGGTCAATACCCTCGCCGCCCGTGGCGTCGCGCATTTCCGCGATCTCCTGAGAATCACCGCCGAACGCGCGCCGCTGGGCCGGGCGATCGACGTCGAGGAAGTCGCGAAGGCCGCGGTTTTCCTCGCGTCCGACCTCGCCACCGGCGTGACCGGCGAAACGATCTACGTCGACGCCGGCTTCCACGTTACCGCGGGATAACGGCCACCGTGTCCCGGTCCGCCGTGTTCCTCGACCGTGACGGAACGGTCATCGAAGACCGCGACTACCTGCGCGATCCGGATGGGGTCCGTCTGTTGCCGGGCGCGGATCGCGCGATCGCGAGACTGGCGAAGGCGAAGGTGCCGGTCGTGATCGTCACCAATCAATCGGGCATCGGGCGCGGCTATTTCTCCGAGGCGGAATACCAGGCGGTTCACCAGCGGGTCGACGCGTTGATCACGGCCGCCGGTGGCACGGTGCTCGCCACCTACCATTGCCCGCACAGTCCCGAACTCGCCCCGCCGTGCGATTGCCGCAAGCCGGCGGGCGGTCTCTTCCGGCGGGCCGCACGCGACCATGACCTGGATATGGGCCGGTCGTACTACGTCGGCGACCGCCTCCGTGATCTCGAAGCGGGCTTCCTCGCCGGCGGGCGCTGCTTCCTTCTCCGGGGAATCCATTCCGCTCCACGACGACCCATTCCCTCGACGATCGAGGTCGTCGCTTCGCTGGATCAGGCGGTGGACCGGATCCTCGACGTAGCTCGTGAAAACGGCGGGGCCTGAGGCCCCATCCCGATTGACGCGATGGAGACGGGTGAATATACTTCACCATTGAATCAAGTCAGGTTTCGCGAGGTGGGTTCTGATCGACCGGGCGCTCCGCGCGAAGATTGCGGTATGGGTGTGGAGCGGAGGACTCGCGGCCGGGCGGTCGTGAGCAATCATATGAAGGATGTAACCGTGGGGGCATGATGGAATCACAGGAGACGATTGCGGGCATCGCGGTCACGCCCACGGCTGTCGCGGAAGTCCGCAAGTATATGGAAGAAAACGGATCGGCCGATAACGCCGGCCTTCGGGTCGGTGTACTGCCGGGCGGTTGTTCCGGGTTTCAGTATGGATTGAACATCGAGGACGAGCCGGCGGAGGACGATCTCGTTCTCGACGTTGACGGGCTTACACTCTTCGTCGATCCATTCAGCATGCAGTATCTCGGCGGTGTCGAGATCGATTACGTCACGACGTTTCAAGGGTCAGGGTTTACGTTCAACAACCCGAACTCCTCCGGTGGCTGCGGGTGCGGTAGCTCGTTTACGGTCTGACCGGACCCGGCGGAGAATCGTACGAGAGCCCGCGGGGTATGATGCCTCGTGGGCTCTTTCCTTTCAGGGGTGCCGCCGCATCGCGACTCCGGCCTTTTCGCGAAGGGAGCACAAATGATCAAAGTCCTGGACGCACCAGAGAGTGCGCTCGAATATAGCCGCCTCGACCCGGCGGAACTGCGGGAACGGATCGAAGCGCGCAAGCGAGAGCTGAACGCGGTGATTCTCGGCCATAACTACCAGCGCGTCGAGATCCAGACGGTCAGCGATTACATCGGTGATTCCCTCGGCCTCTCGCAGGAGGCGGCGAAGACGGACGCGGACGTGATCGTCTTCTGCGGAGTGCATTTCATGGCCGAGACGGCGAAGATCCTGTCGCCACGGAAGACGGTACTGATGCCGGACCTCCGCGCCGGGTGTCCGATGGCGGATTTCGTCACGGGTGACAGCCTGCGGCGGTTCAAGGCGATGTTCCCCGGCGCGCCGGTCGTCAGCTACGTGAATTCGACGGCCGAAGTGAAGTCCGAGTCAGATATCTGCTGCACCTCGTCGAACGCCGTCGCGGTGGTCGCCTCCTATCCTCTGGACCAGACGGTCCTCTTCGTTCCGGATCGGAATCTGGCGCACTACGCCGCCGAGAAGACGGGCCGGCCTTTCGTGACCACCAGCGAGGTGACCGATCCCGCCGCGATCGCGCCAGGCTCCATCATCGCCTGGGACGGCTACTGCTACGTCCACGACGATTTCGTCCTCAACGAGTTGAGCGCGGCACGGGCGAAGCATCCGAACGCCAAGGTCGTCATCCATCCGGAGGCGAGACGGGAGCTGCTGGAGCAGGCGGACTATGTCAGTTCAACCGCCGCGATGGTGCAGATCGCCGAGAAGCACGATGAGCTGATCATCGGCACGGAGCGCGGCCTCATCGATAAACTTCGTCATCAGTTCCCGGAGAAGACGCTGATCCCGCTTTCGGGCGCGGCGATCTGCGGGAACATGAAGATGAACACGCTCGCGAAGCTCGCCTGGTCGCTCGATCACATGCGTCACGAGATCGTGCTGGACGAGGATATCCGCGTAAAGGCGGAAGCCGCGTTGCGCGGGATGCTCGAACTGTCGGGCGGATGGCGCGCTCCGACGGCGCGGGAAGAGGCGATCGAGATCGCTGATCTGCGGGCGCCGGGGTGTGGCTGCGCGTGACGCCGGTCGCGGTGTGACGACTCCGATCGTCGAACGGTTCGCCGGCGGTGACTTCGGCGAGAACGGGTATCTGCTGACCTGCCCGTCCACTCGCGAGGCGGTCATCGTGGATCCAGGCGGCGGAGTCGACTCTATGCTGGAAGCGGTCCGTCGGAACGGCGCCCGTGTCACCGCCATCCTTCTCACGCACGCCCATATCGACCATGTCGATGGATTGGCGGCCGCGAAGGAGGAGACCGGGGCGCCGATCCATCTCCATCCCGAGGCCGAAGGCCAATATCGGGGCGTCTCGGTTCAGGCCCGCTGGTTCGGGCTCGACATGGCGCCGCTCCCGCCCGTGGACGAGTATCTGGCCGTCGGAGAGACGATCCGCTTCGGCGAGTGCGAATTGACCGTCCGTTTCACGCCCGGCCACGCCCCGGGCCATGTCGCCCTGGTCGGGGAAGGGATCGCGATCGTCGGAGATTGCGTCTTCGCCGGTTCGATTGGCCGAACTGACCTTCCCGGTGGAGATTTCCAGACGCTGATGCGTTCGATTCGCGAACAGATCCTGACGCTTCCCGATGAGACGGTGCTCTATTCCGGGCACGGACCGGAGACCACCGTAGGGCACGAACGCGTCTCCAATCCCTTTCTGGCTCCCCAGTACGGAGGCAGCCACTTCGCCTGAGAAGGATTTCCTCCTTCCTTCTTTCCCGCTCTCCCGGTATGTTCCGCGCGCTTCAGGGGGCGAACTCACGCACCCATGGGCGGATCACGAGTCTTTCCCGAACCGGGTGAACGGTTGACGACTCCCGCGCGACTCGCCGTTTTCGCTTCCGGCGGCGGCACGAACCTCCAGGCGCTGCTCGACCACTTCAACGCGCGCGAGTCCGCGATCGCGCGCGTGGCCCTCGTGATCTCTAATCGCGACGGAGTTCACGCACTCGAGCGCGCGGAGCGCGCGGGTGTCTCGTGGCGAGTGATCAACCCGGATCTCGCCGGTGCCGATGCAGCCGAGGCGGAAATGCTGAACGCTCTGGTCACCTCCGGGATCGACCTGGTCGCGCTCGCGGGCTACCTGAAACGCGTTCCTCCCCGCGTGGTCGCACAGTACTCCGGCCGGATCGTGAACATTCATCCCGCCCTGCTCCCGTCGTTCGGCGGGGCGGGGATGTACGGTATGCGGGTACACCGGGCGGTGCTGGATTCGGGCGCGCGGGTCTCCGGAGTCTCGATCCATCTGGTCGATGATCGATACGATGAAGGACATGTCCTCGCGCAGTGGCCGGTCCCGGTTCACCCCGGCGACACGCCGGAGTCACTCGCCGCGCGCGTTCTCGAAGTCGAACACCTCATATATCCGGTGGCGATCGAGGCCCTTCTTCCGGGCGGTCCGCCCGCTGAACGTGAGCCACCGGAGTCATTCGAACTGGTCGATACGGCCCGGCCGCGAAGAGCGAGTATCCGTCGCCTCAACGCGAACGTGACCGGACGCGACCATCCTGAAGGATAGACAGATGCCGATCGCGCTGCTCAGCGTTTCCGACAAGACGGGGATCGTTTCTTTCGCCAGGAGCCTTCACGAACGCGGCTGGACAATCCTCTCCACCGGCGGCACCGCCCGCGCGCTCCGGGAAGGTGGTGTTCCGGCCAGGGAGGTGAGTGACTACACCGGCCACCCCGAGATCATGGACGGCCGAGTCAAGACGCTTCATCCCGCCGTGCACGCGGGTCTCCTCCTCCGGCGTGGGAATCCGGAGGACGAGGCGCGGATGGAAGAACTCGGATACTCACCCATCGACCTTCTCGCCGTAAATCTCTATCCGTTTCGTGAGACGATCGCGCGCGTCGGGGTGACCGACGCGGAAGCGATCGAGAACATCGACATCGGTGGTCCGGCGATGCTGCGGTCGGCGGCGAAGAACCATGCCTCGGTCTGGGTCGTCGTCGATCCGGCGGATTACCAGCGCGTCCTGGCCGCCATGGATGGCGAGACGCCGGAGGCGGCGATCGATGTCGGGTCACCGCGGGTGAGAGCGCTTCGACGGGAACTGGCGGGGAAGGTGTACGCGCACACCGCCGCCTACGACGCCGCGATCGCCGGTTATTTCGAGCGCGGGCCGGACACGGCGGAACCCGATCCGCCGGCACGATTCCACCTCGACCTCGATCGTGTACAGCCACTGCGCTATGGTGAGAACCCCAGCCAGACCGCCGCGTTCTACCGCGTTCTCGGCGCGACCGGGGGCCTGCCCGCCATCCGGCAGTTGCACGGGAAGGAACTCTCCTTCAACAACCTGCTCGACGTGGACGGCGCGCTGTTCACCATAAGCGCGCTCGCCGGGACGGGCGCCGCCGCGTGCGCGATCATCAAGCATACCACTCCTTGCGGGCTCGCCGTCGGAGCTTCTCCCGAGGAAGCGTACGCGAAGGCGCTCTCGACGGACCCCGAAAGCGCGTTCGGGTCAGTCGTGGCGTTCGATCGGGAAGTGGACCGATCCGCGGCCGAACTCCTCCGTCCGAACTTCGTGGAGGCGGTCGTGGCGCCCTCGTTCACCGAGGAAGCGCTCGAGATCCTTCGGGGGAAGAAGAACCTTCGGTTGCTCATTCTTCCCCCGGTGGAGTCGTCGAGCGAAACCACCCTGGACTTCAAGGGAGTACCTGGCGGATTCCTGGTCCAGACGCGGTTGCGGCCGACGGAGACCGAAACGAACTGGCGTGTGGTTTCCGATCGGCCGCCGACGGACGCGGAGATGAAGGATCTGCGCTTCGCGTGGCGCGCGGTGGCGTCGGTGAAGTCGAACGCCATCCTCATCGCCCGCGACGGCATGACGCTGGGGATCGGGGCCGGGCAGATGAGTCGCGTGGACTCCTCTCGGATCGCGGTGCGGAAGGCGAGCGACCACGGATTCGATCTGGCGGGCGCCGTCCTGGCCTCCGATGCGTTCTTCCCGTTCCGGGATGGTGTCGACACCGCCGCGGAGGGTGGGATCACCGCGATCGTGCATCCGGGAGGGTCGGTTCGAGATGAAGAAGTGATCGCGGCGGCGAACGAACGAGGCGTCGCGATGGTATTCACCGGCGAACGAGTTTTCCGGCATTGAGGCGGAACGCCGAAGTACACGATTCGTTTGACGGTTGCGCGGTCCGCCCCTACTTTGGAGCGCTCTCGCGGATTCGGGCGGCGGCACGACATAATCCTGGAGGTTGAGATGAGATTTCGGAGTGGTTTGGCTTTCGCGCTCGGCACCGTGTTCGCCATCTCCGGCTGCGCCGCTGGCGGCGTCGGTGGAGGCCCATCGGTCTCCCCGACGGGACGGGTGTATGAGCCCGGGATCCCGCCGCGTGACACCGAATTCAGCCGTGCCGCGAACAACGCGATCGCGCGGGCACAGCTCGGGCTCGACGAGGCGTCGACGCAGTCCCAGTTCGAAGAGGCGCTCGCGCAGGCCCGACAGGGGATCGCCGCCGATACGGCGAACCCGGTGCATTTCTATGTCGGTGGCGAGGCGGCCGTCGGTATGGGCGACTTCGAACTCGCCGATTCGATGTGGAGCGAGGCCGAGCGGATCTATCCGGCTTACGAGCTGGAGATCGAACCGTCCCGGGAGAACGCCTGGGCGAACGCCTTCAACGAGGGTGTGGAGGCGTATAATAATGGCGACGTCGCGACCGCCCGCGAGGTGTGGACCGGCGCTTCGCTGATCTACAAGTTCCGGCCGGAAGCCGCGCAGAACCTCGCGATCCTGCTGACCAACGAGGGTGATTATGACGCGGCGATCGCGTCGTATCAGCGGGGTATCGAGTCGATCGACCTGCGTCCTGGCACGCGTATCATCGACGACGCGGAGATCGCCGAGCGCGAGGATACTCGCCAGTTCATGCAGCAGAACCTGGGTGAACTCCTTCTCTTCAGAAGCCGGTACGAGGAGGCGGAGCCGATCTATCGTTCGCTGGTGGAGGCGAATCCCGATGACGTCCAGGCCCAGGCGAACCTCGCGCGCGTGCTGACCCAGCTCGGCCGCGCCGATGAAGCGGCGGCGATCTATAACAGGCTGCTCAGCGCCCCGAACCTGCCGCCATCGGAGCTCTTCGGCATCGGCGTCGCGCTCTTCCAGTCCAACGACTATGCTCGCGCCGCCGACGCATTCGGGCGTGTCGCGCAGCTTCAGCCCGGCAGCCGGGACGCCTGGTTCAACCAGGCCAACGCGCTCCTGGCGGAAGAGGACTGGCAGACGCTTCTGCCGATCGGTGAGCGACTGATCGAGATCGACCCGCTCAGCTCTCAGTCCGCGCTGATCCTCACCCAGGCGTATCGTGAACTCGAGCGCAGCCAGGACGCGCTCGTGACGCTTCAACGTGTCGAGGCACTTCCCGTCTGGCTCGACCAGCTCCAGCTCCAGCCGGGTGCCCAGCGCTCGATCCTTTCCGGCGAGATCACGGGTAACGCCGCGACGGCGGGTTCACCGATCCAGCTTCGCTTCATCTTCTTCGATGACAACGGTGAAGTCGGCGCGACGTCGGTGACGCTTCCCGCTCCGGCCCGCGAAGCCCGCGAGACGTTCGAGGTGGAAGTGGCGGGTATGGCGAACGCCTACCGCTATGAAGTCGTGAACTGATTCCCCGCGTCGCCCGAGCGGACGACGCGCCGGATCGCCTGGCGGGGGCGGGTCCAGTCCATGGATTCGCCCCCGTTTGGCGTATACGGCCCGTTTCACCCGGAGACGCTCAATCCCCGCCCTCGAGATCGCGATTCCAATGGCACGCTGCGCTGAATGTGGGAGGGAATACGGTGATACGCTGGAGGAATGTCCGGATTGCGCGACGGGGGTCGAGCGGGCGATCGTCTGCGAGCGCTGCGGCGAGCGCTTCAGGGGGACCGACTCATGTCCCGCGTGCGGCCTCGCGATCGAACCGATTCCCTGCGAACGCCATCCGACGGTGCTCGCCGACGGCCGCTGCGTGATCTGCGGCCGCGCGATCTGCGAAGAGTGCCGAGGGAACCCGAACGACCGACGGGTGCATCTCTGTGAGGATCATGCGTCCGTATTCGTGATCTCGGGCTGGGCGCAGGTCCATGAGGACGCTCACGAGTTCGAGGCCCATCTCATCCGGGATAACCTTCGCGCGGAAGGTATCGACGCCCGGGTATTCTCGCAGAAGGACCTGATGTTCTCCGTGGATCTGGGGGACCTGAGCGTCGTCCGGATCCTGGTGCCGGCGTGGGATTATGAACGCGCCATGGCCCTCATTCATGAACGGCCGGACGAGGATGTCGGCGGCCTGTCGGGAGACGCGTGAAGCTACCCATCGTCGCGGTGGTCGGACGTCCCAACGTCGGCAAGTCCACCTTTTTCAATCGGGTGCTCGGGCGGCGACTGGCGATCGTCGAGGATCGGCCGGGGGTGACTCGCGACCGTAACTTCGCGGTCGCCGAGTGGAATGGCCGCGACTTCTACATCGTGGACACGGGCGGGATGGTCGAAGGCTCGGACGAGCCCATGGACCGGCTTATTCGCCAGCAGGTCGTGACCGCGATCGAAGAAGCGGACGTCGTCGTTCAGATGGTGGACGGGAAGGCCGGCCCGAATCCACTGGACTACGCGATCGCGGAGTTCCTTCGTCGCGCGAATCGCCCGGTGCTCCTCGTCGTCAACAAGGTTGACGACCTGGGTAGTCCGGGCGCTCTTTCGTACCATGATTTCTGGGATCTGGGCATCGGGGAACCTCTGCCGGTAAGCAGCCTGAGCGGCAAGGGAAGCGGGGATCTGCTCGATGAAATCGTCGCGCGGCTTCCGTCGGCCGAGGAAGGCGAAGAGGACCCCGGGCTGCGGGTCGCGGTGATCGGGAAGCCGAACGTCGGCAAGTCGAGCCTGGTGAACAAGCTTTTGGGCGAAGAGCGTATGGTCGTCTCGGCCGTTCCGGGCACGACGCGAGACGCGATCGACACGACGCTCCACTACGAGGGGCGGAAGCTGGTCTTCGTCGACACCGCGGGACTCCGCCGGCAGGCCCGGATCAACGAGAACCTCGAGTACTACTCCGCGCTGCGGACGGAACGTGCGGTCGAGCGCGCCGATGTCTGCCTCCTGCTCATCGACGCGACCGAACCTCTTCACAACCAGGACCTGAAGATCGCTCAGAAGGCCTGGGACGCGGGGACCGGCCTGATCCTGCTCGTCAACAAATGGGATCTCGTCGAGAAGGAAACGATGACCGCGCCTCGTTTCGAGAAGAGCCTGCACGAGAAGGCGCCGTTTCTCAAATGGGTTCCGGTGATCTTCATCAGCGCCGCCTCGGGACAGCGGGTGCATCGTATCATGCCGAAAGTGCTGGAGGTCGACGCCGCGCGGAAGGTGCGGATCCCGACGCACGAAGTGAACGAGGTCGTCCGCGAACTGTCCACGAAGGCACGTCCTCCACACGCGCAGGGCCGGCCGGTCAGGATCCTCTACGGGACTCAGGTGGCCACCATGCCGCCCACGTTCGTGCTCTGGAGCAACTATCCGGACGGAATCCCGGAATCCTATGTTCGCTATCTGAGTAACGGATTTCGGGACCGCTGGGGCTTCATCGGTTCGCCATTGCGCATCAACCTCCGACGCAGGCACGAGGACGAGGAGGAAAGGTGACCGTCGCGCTCCTGCTGACGGCGAGCTATCTCCTGGGCGCGATCCCCAGCGGTTACATCGCCGGCAAGCTGACGCGAGGTATCGACATCCGTCAGCACGGGAGCGGGAACCTCGGCGCCACCAATACGTTTCGCGTTCTCGGCCCGCGTGTCGCGGCTCCCGTCGTGTTGGCGGACATGCTGAAGGGTTTCATTCCGGCCGCGTACTTCCACCGGATTGACGGGAGCCCGTCGTGGGCGTGGGCGCTCGCGTACGGTGGGGCCGCGATTCTGGGGCACGTTTTCCCGGTCTATCTGCGTTTCAGGGGAGGGAAGGGAGTGGCCACGGCGACGGGTGTGTTCCTGGCGCTTTCGCCGGTGGCGGTGGGGATCGCGCTGACCGCGTGGCTGCTCGTTCTCTGGCTGGGGCGGATGGTTTCGCTCGCGTCGGTCGTGGCCGCCACCGTTCTCGTCGTCTCTCTCCTGGCCACCGAAAGCCGACCCGAGGTGAGGGCGCTGGGAATCCTGGTCGCGACGTTCGTCGTATTCGCGCACCGCTCGAACATCGGGCGCATCCTGCGTGGTGAGGAGTACCGCTTCGGGAGCAACCGCGCGAGCAAGGGTGAATCGCCGAACCGGTCCGACGCTGATCACGTGGAGGAGGGCGGGATGCCGGGGGCGGAGAAGAGGGAAGAACTTCGATGATGACGCGCCGCGTGGCCGTGATCGGGGCGGGCAGCTGGGGAACGGCGCTGGCGAACCTGCTGGCGACCAGGGGACACCCCACGATCGTCTGGTCCTATGAACCGGAAGTCGCCGAGTCGATCAGGAGCGAGCATCGGAACCGTGCGTACCTGACGGAAGTCGATCTGGATCCGAGATTGCGCGCGACCACGTCGATCGAGGAAGCGGTAAGGGGGGCGGAGGTCGTGGTTTCGGTGAGCCCGTCTCACGTCGTACGTCAGGTGATGACCGCCGCCGCTCCCGGTCTGGCGCCCGACGCGATGGTGGTGAGCGCGTCGAAGGGCATCGAAGTCGAGACACTGCGGATGATGGACGGCGTCCTGACCGACGTGCTGCCCCCCGCGATCGCGGAGCGCACCGCCTTCCTTTCCGGGCCGAGTTTCGCGCTGGAAGTCGCGCGAAGGTTTCCGACCGCCGTCACCATGGCCTCCCGGAACCCGGAGATCGCCGAGGCGGCCCGGGAACTCTTCCAGACTGAATTTTTCCGGGTCTATACGACGACGGACGTGACCGGCGTCGAACTGGGTGGATCGCTGAAGAACGTGATCGCGATCGCGGCCGGGGTTGTGATCGGGATGGGTTACGGTCACAATACCCTCTCGGCGTTGATCACTCGTGGGCTGGCCGAGATCACGCGACTGGCGGTCGTGCTCGGCGCCGACCCGATGACGCTCGCCGGACTCGCCGGCGTGGGTGATCTGATCCTGACCTGCACGGGGGCGCTGAGTCGGAATCGCGCCGTGGGTGTCGCGCTGGGTCAAGGGCGCACGCTG
Organism: uncultured Gemmatimonas sp.; assembly: GCA_964634395.1. Lineage (GTDB taxonomy): Bacteria > Gemmatimonadota > Gemmatimonadetes > Longimicrobiales > Longimicrobiaceae > WHSP01. The sequence continues at coordinate 85,517 of CAZWJE010000001.1, forward strand.
GACGAGATCATCGCCGAGATGACGATGGTCGCGGAAGGGATCCGGACGACCCGGTCGGCGCATGAGCTGGCACTCCGCCATCGGGTCGAGATGCCGATCGTGGCCGAGATCCATGCGCTCCTCTTCGAGGGCCGTTCGCCGCGTGACGCGGTGGAGGCGCTGATGATGCGGGAGCCGAAGCCGGAACGGGACTGAAATGGCGAAAGATCGAGGGAACGCGGAACTGATCGAAGAGGGGGAAAAGGGGGACGGCGGCTCCGCGGATAGCCCTGGTCGCTTCCGTCGCCCCCGGCCGCGAGCCTTCTATTCGATCGGCGAAGTCTGCTCCATGATCGGAGTGAAGCCGCACGTTCTGCGATACTGGGAAAGCCAGTTCCGGGAACTCTCCCCCGCGAAGAATCGGTCCGGAAATCGCGTTTATCAAGCGCGCGAGATCGAGCTCATCGCGCTGATTCATACGCTCGTCCACGAACAGCGGTATACCGTGGAGGGGGCGCGAAAGCGGCTCGCGGAGTTGCGGAACGACGACTCGACGACCGAGGAATCCGCGCAGGCGCTGCAGAGGGTTTTCCTGAAGTCGCTGGTCGGGGAACTACGGGAGTTGCATGACCTGCTCGACCCCGCGCGTTGACCCACCCACTGGTCGTCCGTACATTCGCGCCGACCCGGACGGGAGCGCGATCGAGATCAACGAGAGGCCGCTGACCGGATCAGCGGCTTTTCTCGTCAGGGAAGAGATCAACGGCGGCATGAGGTGGTGATCTGAACATGCGGATTCTCTGTACCAACGATGACGGCTATTTCGCGACGGGTCTGCGTGTCCTCGCCGATGCCGCCGCTACCGTCGGCGACGTCCAGATCGTCGCGCCTGACCGCGAACAGAGCGCGACGAGCCATTCGCTGACGATGCACCACCCGCTCCGCGTGCATCGGGTGAGTGAGCAGATGCAGCGGGTGGACGGCACGCCGACCGACTGCGTCGCGCTCGCCGTCGGCGCGCTTCTCGAGCAGAGACCCGACGTGGTCCTCTCCGGCGTCAACCACGGCGCCAACATGGGCGAGGACGTTCTCTATTCGGGGACCGTCGCGGGCGCGATGGAAGCCACGATCCTGGGGATTCCCGCGATCGCGTTCTCATACACCGGCCGGGATCCGGAAGCCATCATCAAGCTCCGGCCAACGCTGGAACGCCTGATCCCGCAGCTCCTGGCTCCAGGCCGAATCCCCGCCGAGACACTTCTGAACATCAACTTCCCGCCCGTCGAATCGGGGAGGGCGCGCGGCGTTCGCGTCACCCGCCTCGCTCGGCGTATCTACACCGGCTCCCTGACGCGGGCGCACGACCCGAGTGGTCGCGAGTACTACTGGATCGGCGGCGGGGCTTCCGAATGGAAGGCGGATGAGACGTCGGATTTCGGCGCCGTCCAGGACGGCTTCATTTCGGTGACGCCCCTGCACCTGGACCTGACCAACTACAAGCTTCTCGCGAGCGCCGAGGAATGGGACCTTCATCCATGACCGATCGCTTCGTCGCGCAGCGACGAGCGTTGATCGAGAAGCTTCGCCAGCGCGGAATCCGGGAGCTGGAGGTCCTCCGCGCGTTCGACCTCATCCCCCGTCACGAGTTTCTTCCCGAGGCGGTTCGACACCGCGCCTATGAGGACGCCCCCGTACCGATCGGTTTCGGGCAGACGGCGTCGCAACCGTCGCTCCAGGCGCTGTATATCCAGCTCCTGAAACTCAGGGCGGAGGATCGTGTGCTCGAGATCGGAACGGGCAGCGGATTCCAGACGGCGGTGCTGGCGAGCCTGGTGAGCAACGTGTTCTCGGTAGAGCGGATTCGGCCCCTCTCGGTCGCCGCGCGCGAGGCGCTCGATCGGCTGCGGATCTCGAACGTGGCCCTGCTCGTGGGCGACGGGACGATCGGCTGGAACCGATACGCGCCCTACAGCGCGATCCTGGTCGCCGCCGGTTCGCCCGCGATCCCCGAACCACTGGTTCGCCAGCTCACCATCGGCGGGCGGATGCTCGTTCCCGTCGGCACCCGTGACGCACAGCGGCTGCGACTGGTTACGCGAACGACGAGCGGGTACGACGTCGAGGACGTGACGGATTGTACCTTCGTTCCGCTCGTGGGACGGTTCGGGTGGGGCGAAGCCGGAAACGGAGAGAACTGAGACGGGCGGCCGCTCTCGGGGGGGCAGCGGTCGCGATCCTCGCGAACCATTCCCACGCCGGTCCGGCGCCGCGGTTCCGCGCGGTCCCGCCCCCCGATCTCGGGCGTCTTCCCTCCCATGGGACGTATCGGTGGGATGGGGTGAAACCGGGCACCCCGATCGGGCTGGTTTTCGTTGACACCATCGGGGGGTACATCTACCTTCCGCGTATCCCGACAAACTTCCGCCCGCGGCCGCCATCGCGGGTCGTGGCCTATCTCCAAGTCGACAGCAGAATGACCAACGACGTTCTGGCTCGTCAGACGGAAGAGCCCGAATCGGGCCTCCTCCTTCTCGCGCCACTGGTGACCGGTATGGAACCGATCGCCCGATGGGGAAGCTATTCGCCGGTCTTCCTTCCGCCGCTCCTCGCCAACGCGGCGCCGAGCGAGGCCGCGGAGACGAGCGGAGCCACGGTGCCGAGTGAAGCCACGGTGCCGAGCGAAGACCTGGAGAGGGATCTTTCGCTCGCGGCGGCCGAGCGGTCCGCACTCGATCCGGATGCGCCCTCTGCTGAGTTCGCGGAGCCTCCCCTCACGCCCGCCGAGCCGGCTCTCGGACCGGCCCCCGGGCCGCTCGTGATCTCCACGACGCCGGAGGGCGCCTCCGATACGGGAGTGGAACTCGACCGATCGATGGGCGGCGATACAGTGATCGATACCCAGGGCGGGGAGGATACGGGGATTCGGAGTGCGGCCGAGGAGGTGACGCCGGCCGAGATCGGGGCGGAGATCGGGGCGGAGATCGATTTCCCGGACGGTGTTGACGAAGGATGGAGGGACGAACTGATGGTTTCGGCGCTCGGCGAGACCGAGCCGGAAGACGAACTTCCTTTCCTTGCCGCGGATGCCGCGTTCCCCATCTCGACGGCGGAACCGAGCGGCGCCCGTGCTGACGCCCTGGCCAGACCCGCCGCGCTGATCGAGCGCGCCCACGTCGAAGACCTCGCTGACCGCCTCGAAGACATCGCGGGTATACTGCGAGAGCAGGGTCCGGCGCGACTCCTGCTCGGACAGTCACGCGATCCACTGAGCGCGCTGATCACCGGGTACCTCGTTGGGTACCTGGAGAGCCAGGCACGCGCGACGACCGCCGACACGTCCGGGTCGGGTTGACCCAAGTTGGCGCGGGGAATATCTTTACTTGTTTCCCCCGAGTACGACGGGGCGCCCTCGTAGCTCAGGTGGATAGAGCAACGGATTCCTAATCCGTAGGCCGTGGGTTCGAGTCCCGCCGAGGGCATGGAACAGAGCGGACGGAGGCGAAAGGCCCCGCCCGTCACGTGGTCACCGGCGGTTGATCCGCTCTCCTTTTTTCAGCAATCGGGTTCTATGGTCGCGCAGTCCATCGCACGCCGCCCCAAGCGGGCGCAACACGTCGAGACCGACGACGCCGTCATGGCGAAAGCCATAGAGATCACGGAATGGGCGCGTCGGCACGGACGGCTCGTGATCGGCGTCGCGGTGGCGCTGCTGGTCGTGGCGTCGGCGTTCTTCTGGTATCGAGCGGATCAGAACCGGAGGCTCGACGAAGCGGCGATCGCCTATCTGCAGGTCGAACAGTCGACGCTAATCGGCGACGATGCGACGGCGATTCGCGATATCCAGGAGTTCATCCAGCGTCATGACGGCACGCCCTACGCGGATGAGGCGCGGGTACTGCTGGGTCAGATCCACCTTCGCGGCGGGCAGGCGCAGGACGCGGTCGAGGCGTTGCGACCGGTCGCCAGCGACCTGGGTTCCGCCGTCGGTCCACAGGCCGCGCTGCTCCTCGCGACGGCGCAGGCAACCGCCGGTGACCAGACGGCCGCGATCGCGACCTATCTGCGGGTGGCGGACCAGGCGGGTTCCCCGTTCCGGCGGCAGGAAGGCCTGATGGGTGCCGCGCTCCTTCGCTCGCAGGCCGGTGATCACGCGGGCGCGGCCGAACTCTACGGCCGGCTGGTCGCGATGCAGGAGGCGGGTTCCCCGGAGCAGGCGCTCTTCGAAATGCGCCAGGCCGAAGAGCGGGCGCTCGCGACGGGCCAGTAAGAGATCCGCGAGGCGGGGACCCTCCGGCGACGGGGTGGCCCCTCCCATACCGGATGACTCCTCTTCCCCCTCCTCGAACCCGATGATCCCCCACGCCGCGATTCTCCTCGAGATCGGATATCACTTCATCGACCCCGTCGCGATCCCCCTGCCGGGTCCGGTCGATGTGCGGTGGTACGGCCTGGGTTACGTCTTCGCGTTCACGGTCGGCTATTTCGTCCTCCGTCATCTGAGCCGTGAGGGAGATCTCTCGCTCGACGAAGACGGGATCAGCGATCTCATCTTCGGGCTCATCGTAGGGACGATCCTCGGCGCCCGGATCGGTTACATCCTCTTCTACGACTTCAGTTCGTTCGCGGCGAATCCGGCGAGGATTTTCCGTCTCTGGGAAGGGGGTCTCTCCTTCCATGGGGGGCTGATCGGCGTGGTGCTGGCGGCGGCCTGGTTCGTCCGCAAGCACAAGGTCAGCCTCGTCCATGTCCTCGACAACCTGGCGTTGGGCGTACCGTTCGGGATCTTCGCGGTGCGAATCGCGAATTTCGTGAACGGAGAGCTTTACGGCCGGGTCACGACCGAAGCGGTGCCGTGGGCGATGCGTTTTCCCACGGATCCGTTCGCGCTGCAGCTGATGGGAATCGAGCGTGTCTACGGGATCCGTGAGCGCGAACTGGCGATCCTCGAGGCGCGAGATTCAGGCGTCTGGGCTTCGATTCGGGACCAGGTTCCACTCCGCCACCCATCTCAGCTCTACGAGGCGTTCACCGAAGGACTGCTCCTCGCGCTGATCCTCTGGACGATCTACCTCGTCGCGAAACGCCGTGGGGTCAGGTTGCCGACCGGTTTGCTCGCGGGGGTATTCCTGGTGGGCTACGGCCTGTTCCGCACCTTTGTCGAACTCTTCCGGCAGCCGGATGCCCAGTTCCGAGACGCCACGGACGCATTGGGGACGGTTCTCGGTCCTCTCACGATGGGTCAGACGCTCAGCCTCTTCGTGATCGGGTCGGGTGTCTACCTGCTGATCAGGGCGTTGACGAACCCGACCCCGGCAGCGGTGAAACCGAACCGCCAGAATCCGAAGTCCGGAGGGGGACGACCGACATGATGGTTCACTTCGCGCCGTAAGTCTCCTTCGCGAGGCGCTATCCGGCGCGGATGGAGCCGCGCTCTCGGCCTCGAACGTCCGTCGCCGCGATCGGTCGACGGTCACCTGGCCTAGCGGAGGATCGCGTTCTCCCCATGGCCGGGCACGGTGGTCTTCCAGCCCAGGGTCTCCTCGATATGCAGTCGCATGGCGTCGGCGGCGACGGGTTCACCATGCGTCACGAAGGTCTTCACGGGCGATCTGGAGAAACGCCCGATCCAGGCGAGAATCTCCGCGTAATCCGCGTGGGCGGAGATGTTGTCGAGCGTCACCACCTCGGCCCTGACGGGCACATAGGCCCCATGGATCTTCACGGCCTCCTCGCCCGCGAGGATCGAGGCGCCACGGGTGCCGGCAGCCTGGTAGCCGGAGAAGAGGATCGTGTTCCGGGGATCGCCCGCGAGTGCCTTGAGATGGTGCACGACGCGGCCACCGGTGGCCATGCCGCTGGCGGAGATGATGATCCGCGGAATCGACATGTGATCGATCCGCTTCGACTCCTCGACTGATTGGGTGAAGGTCCCGAAATCGCATACGGCGGCGAGATCCTTTCGGGAGAGTCGGGTCTCCTCGGCATGCAACTCGTACGCGGCCGTCGCCCGGTTGGCCATCGGGCTGTCCACGAAGACCGGAATGTCAGGGATCCGGTTCGCGCGCCGCAGCCTCCAGAGATGGAGGAGGACGGACTGGGCGCGACCGACGGCGAACGCCGGGATGATGATCGAGCCGCCCCGAGCGGCGGTGCGGGTCACCGTTTCGGCGAGTATTTCACTCGGGCTCGATTTCTCATGCAGCCGATCGCCATAGGTGGATTCAACGACCAGATAATCCGCGGCTTCAGGGACCTCGGGGGCCGGAAGGAGTTCGTCTTCCGGCCGTCCGACGTCGCCGGAGAACACGATGCTGGTGCGCGGATCACTCAGATGGATCGAAGCCGCGCCGAGCATGTGTCCGGCCCGCGTGAATCGGACGGTCACGTCGGGAAGCACGGCGAACTCCCGGCCGAAATCGACGGTCTCGAATGATCCCAGGCACTCGACCGCCTGCTTCTCGGTATAGAGCGGGAGCGCCGGCTTGTGCTTCGAGTAGCCGTACCGGTTCGCCGTGTCGGCCTCTTCTTCCTGGAGATGGCCGCTGTCGGGGAGGAGGACGGCGCAGAGGTCCAGGGTGGGCGCGGTCGAGTATACCGGACCGCGAAAGCCGTTGGCGACCAGTAGCGGAAGGTATCCGGTGTGATCGAGGTGCGCGTGCGTCAGCACGACCGCGTCGATCGACTCGGGAGGGACGGGAAACGGATTCCAGTTACGAAGACGAAGCTGTTTGAGGCCCTGAAACAGACCGCAATCCACGAGGATCCGGCGGTCGCCGATATCGAGCAGATACTTGGAGCCGGTGACGGTACCGGCCGCACCGAGGAAGGTCAGCTTCATCGCGGGTTTCGAGGTGGTGAGATCGATTCGAGTGGGCCGTGCCAGCGGCGGATCCTCCGCGCGGACGCGGCCAACGATGGGGGAAATGTCGGCGCGCGGGCCGGGTTCGCAAGAGATGACTCCTCGCGCCGGGCATGGATGGATCGTCAGGAAACTCTCTCGAAGAGCGAAGGACGGACGGCGGACGGAAGGACCACATGCCACGATCGAGAGCGATGATGTACAGATGGTTCGCCCTGGTTCTCATGATGGCGGCACCGACCGCCTGCTGGGGTCAGGTGGTGCGCCCGAACGCCGTAGCGACGGTCGAAGTCGACTCGGCTCGCGTCGTCGACGACCTGAGGTTCCTGTCCAGCCCGGACCTCGCCGGACGCGGGGCCGGGACTCCCGGCAACCGCGTCGCGCGTGAATACATTCAGCGCGAACTGGCCGATGCGGGTGTTCGTCCCTTCGACCGTGGTTGGTCACAATCCTTCTCATCCGGGATGCCGGGCGCCACGAACGTCACGGGCACGAACATCGTCGGTTGGGTGGAAGGGACCGAAGTTCCCGGTCGCTTCATCGTGGTCACCGCTCACTACGATCATCTCGGCGAGAGGAACGGGACGGTCTACCCGGGCGCCGACGACAACGCATCCGGAAGCGCCGCTCTTCTCGAGATCGCCCGGCAGGTAGTCGCGAACCCACTCGGTCACTCGGTGATCTTCGCCGCGTTCGACGCGGAGGAGAGCGGTCTCCGTGGCGCGCGGGCGTTCGTCGCGGACCCACCCGTCGCGCTCGACGCCATCGTGCTCAACGTCAACATGGATATGGTGAGCCGAAATACGGCGGGGGAGATCTACGTCGCCGGCCCGTTTCACTATCCGTTCCTCGCCGAACACGTCCGGACGGTCGCGGAGCGCTCTGAACTGGAAGTCCTGATCGGCCACGATCAACCGATCCCCACGCCCTCCGATGACTGGACGGGGCAGTCCGACCACGCGGCGTTCCATGCCGCGCGGATCCCCTTCGCCTATTTCGGCGTGGAAGATCATCCCGACTATCACCGCCCGACCGATACCTTTGAGAATACCGATCCCGCGTTCTTCGTCCGCGCCGTGGATACGGTGCTGGATTTCATCCGGGAGGTCGATCGGTCGCCGGCGTTCCGATGAAGTGAGATCCGCCGGTCCCCCCAGGGCACGGCGCCGGTCGGGGCGGCCCCTCGGGTCGGAATCGTATGGAAAAACGGAAGGCGGGGACGAGCGGTCTCCGCCTTCCGTTTCGCTGAGTGTGGGCTCCGCCCGTGGCGGGGGCGGAAGCCCGGGATCAGCCCTGCTTGACCAGCTGGACCTCAAGGTTGATTGAAACCTCGTTCGAGACCAGCACACCTCCCGCCTCGAGACCCTGGTTCCACGTCAGACCGAAGTCCCGACGGTCGATCTTCGTCGCGGCGTCGAAGCTGAGGCGCTCACCACCCCAGGGATCCTTGCCCGAACCATTGTACGTTACGGCCAGTGTCACCGGCCTGGTCGTGTTGAGGATCGTCAGCTCACCCGTGACCTGGAAAGTATCGCCGGGAGCGGCGAACTCGACCGATGAGCTGCTCCGGAACGTCAACTTCGGATGGTTCTCGACGTCGAAGAAATCCGCCGACCGCAGGTGATTGTCGCGCTGCTCGGCACGCGTGTCCACACTCGCCGCGTCGATCGAGATCTCCGCCTCCCATCCTTCATTGGTCCGCGTCACCGTCCCCTCGACCTGTCCGAAACGGCCCTTCACCGTCGAGATCATGAGATGCTTCACGCTGAACTCGACGACCGTGTGAGCCGGGTCAATGGCCAGTACCTGGCCCTGTGTAAGCAGCTGCGACATGATACGCTCCTCTCCTGTTGGAACCGGTTGTCCTCGTGATGCCGGCCGGAAGGATAGGAGAGCCTTCCGGTCCGCTCGAGGGAAATTGGGAGACCTGCGCCGGGGCCGCCAGCCGTTGGCGCGAACGTCCTCTCGGCGTCAATAATCTCAGAACTAAGATACTGATCCGTGGCGGCGGTGTCAATGGTCTTGTTGGCCGGCCCGGAGAACGGGGATCGGCGGGCCGGATGGCGGGGGCCGGGTGACCCGGGAGGGAGGGTCCGGCGGGAAGCGCGCGGGGTGGTGTCGGGCGGGGTGCCGGGGTATCTTCAGGAACCCGTATTCTCAGGCATCCACCGGTCGCGATCACACATGGAAGCTCAAGGCATTGGCCTGGCGGTGGCATTCGCGGCGGGGCTGCTCTCTTTCCTGTCGCCGTGCGTACTGCCCCTCATCCCCTCTTACGTGACGTTCATCACGGGGATGAGCCTGGACGAGTTGACCGAAGAAGGCACTGAGCGAGAGCGTGCGCGCCGCGCGATTCTCGTGCACGGGTTGCTATTCATTTCGGGCTTTACCCTGGTCTTCGTGATCATGGGAGCCTCGGCGACCTTCCTGGGGTCGCTGCTGCAGTACGCGAGTGGATGGGTGGAGCGCGTCGGCGGAGTACTGCTGATACTCTTCGGGCTCTATCTGCTGGGGGCGCTGCGGCTTCCGGGTGCCGAGCGGGACTGGCGGGTGCATCTGGGGGACAAGCCGCTCGGATATCTTGGCACGGTGCTCGTCGGGGTCACGTTCGCGGCTGGATGGACTCCTTGCATCGGTCCGGTGCTGGGGGGGATCCTGACGCTGGCGGGGACGAGCGGGTCGGTCAGTAGCGGCGTATGGCTGCTGCTCGTCTACTCGGCGGGTCTGGCGATCCCGTTTCTGGCGGCCGCGCTGCTGATGCAGCGCTTCGTCGGCAACATGGGTCGGATGGGTCGGTGGCTTCCGTGGGTGACTCGAGCGAGTGGAGCGCTGCTCCTGTTACTGGGTATTCTGATGATTACCGGGGGCTTCACGACTCTATCCACCATACTGCAGTCCTGGACGCCCGAGTTTCTGCGATCGAGAATCTGAGTGATGGAACGCGCTTTCCGACCGTCGCCGCGGTCGTCCCGCGATACGCGCGGAAAGCGGTTCCACGTCGAATATGCATGGTGGTACGTTCCGAATGAGTCACGACGAACTGGCGGATACCCGATCGGCGGTACCGTCGATACCGGCGATCACCGTGCGTGACTGGTCGATGGCGGCGATCGCGGGCGTGATGCTGATCCTCGCGGTGTGGCTTCTGGTGTTCGGAGGCCCCGCGGACGGCGCTGCCGGCGTGATCGCGGAGCCTCCGGCGTTGACATTGCTCACCCCCGCGGCCGGCGACGAGATAGAAGGGCCGTTGGTGGTGCGATTCCGTAACGAGGACGCGCGTCTCCTGTCGGGGCCGACGGGATGGGGAACGGGTGGCTATCACCTGCATCTCGCGTTGAACGGCATCGAATTGATGCCGGCGCCGAATGATATCCGGTTCGTCGACGACGCCTATCAATGGACTGTGCCGAACGCGCCAACCGGTGAGCTGACGTTGCGGCTTCTCTGGTCAGACGAACGCCATCGCCCCGTCGAATCGGGAGCGTCCGACGAAATACGGGTGATGGTTCGCTAGCGGGTTCGCGCGGGCGCCGGCGGGCCCGCGATGGTGTGTCGGTGCGCGCCGACGAAGGGGACGAAGGTCCGCCGGGTTCTGATGGAAGCGCGGGTTCAACGGGGAAAGACGGGGTGCGATGAGGGTGTCGGAAGCGTTGCGGGAAATCACCGCGCGGGTTGAGGCGGGGGGGCGGATCACGGTCGACGAGGCGCGGACCCTCTGGCGGGAAGCCTCCGATGATGACCTCCGCCGGATGGCGGCGGCGGTGCGCGCCCGCTATCACGAGCCGGATGCCGCGACGTACATGGTGATGCGTATCATCAACTACACCAACGTCTGCGTCGCGCAGTGCGACTATTGCGCGTTCTATGTGCTGCCGAACCAGGCGGGTGGATACGTACTCACCCGGGAAGACGTCTTCGAGAAGATCGACGAGCTTCTCGCGCTGGGCGGCGACCTGGTGGGGTTCAACGGCGGATTCAACCCGAAGCTGCCGCTTCACTACTATTGTGATCTCTTCCGCGCCGTCCGTGAGCGCTACGGATCGGACGTCGAGTTCTACGCGCTCACGGTCGCCGAGTTCATGTATCTGGCGGACCGGGCGGGGCTTTCGTACGTCGATACCGCTCTTGAATTGAAGAAGGCCGGTGTCTACTGGGTGACGGGGGGCGGATCAGAGATACTGACCGAGGATTTCCGTTCCCGGCACGCGAAGTTCAAGTACACCGTGGCGGAGTATTTCGAGGCGCAGCGGGCGATCGTCGACGCGGGGTTGCGGACGACCGCGACCATGGTGATCGGATTCGACGAGACCCTCGACGAGCGGCTGGAACACCTGGACAGGACGCGGAGGTTCCAGGATGAATCAGGCGGGCTCTTCTCCTTCCTGTGCTGGACGTACAAGCCATACGGAACCGCGCTCGGTGGCCGTGAGGTATCCGCCGGCGAGTATCTTCGTCATATCGCGCTCTCGCGGATCTTCCTCGACAACGTCCGGCACGTTCGAACATCGGTGCTGACGCTGAATGAGGACGCCTTCCGCGCACTCGACTGGGGCGCCGACGATTTCGACCTGCCCGTCGAGGATGAGGTGACGCAGAAGGCGGGCGCACGGATCGATCTCGATCTCGAAGGTTTGCTCGCGATCCCGCGGCGATTGGGATACCGAGTGGAATATCGTCGCTCGGAAAGACCCCGGCCGCTCGTCGGTCTTCCGGGCTGATGTCGCTGTCTCGACCGACTCTGACAGCGAGAACCATCCGCGACAATGACCTGCTCGACCAGGTCGCCGCCGGAGGGCGCCGTTTCGACCGCGTCCTGTTCACCCGCAATCGCCGCGTGATGGTATCGGTCTCCGACCGCGGTCGAACGCTGCGGCTGCATGAGGCATTCGCCGACGCGCCCGTCGGGTTGCTCCGCGAGATCGGGGCGTTCTGCGCGGAGCCCGGGTCGGAACGAGGACGCGGGGCCCGACAGACGATTCGTGACTATCTGGCGACACGGCTGACGGCTGAGGAGACGAGATCCACTCGCCGGCCACGCCGCCCGGCCGCCCCCCGGCCGGAGGACTCTCCGCTCCTCCAACGCCTGCGCGACGAGTTCGACGCGGTGAACGCCCGTCACTTCGGTGGCTCGTTGCCGGTCATCCCCATTCGTGTCAGTGACCGGATGCGTGGGCGCAACGGTCACTTCCGCGCCGATTCTCCTGAGATCGCCATTTCCCGCCTCCTCTTTACCGCCGCCGCCGAAGGTGAAGCGGAACACACCCTGCGACACGAGATGATTCACCTCTGGCAATGGGTCAGCGGCGTGAAACCCGGCCACGGGAAGGACTTCCGTCGTTGGGCCAGGGTACTCCAGGTTCACCCGAGAGCACGAAGACGGGTGCAACCTCTCGAACAGGAAATCGGGTCGTCGGAGTAATCCGGCTCTCCGTCGCGGGACGTGGCACGGCGCGAGGGCGGGCCGCCACGTCGATTGCGACCCAATGTTCCTCCGGCTAGTTTCCCGCGCCCCCGATCCTCCTCGGTGAGAACCGGGGAAACCCGGACATTGAGACAGGACGCAGCATGGCCGAGCACGACCTGATGGAGAAACTGGTTTCCCTCGCGAAGCGAAGGGGCTACGTCTTCCAGTCATCCGAAATTTACGGGGGCACCGGTTCCGTTTGGGACTACGGTCCGCTCGGCGTGGAGCTGAAGCGGAACGTGAAGGACGCGTGGTGGCGGACGATGGTCCATCAGCGGGATGACATCGAAGGAATCGATGCTTCGATCCTGATGCACCCGCGGGTCTGGGAGGCATCCGGTCACGTCGCCGAGTTCACGGATCCGCTCGTGGAGTGTCGGAACTGCCATCGGCGTTTTCGGGTCGACATCCTTCTCGCGGAAGCGGGGGCCGCCACGATCGAGGAGGCCCGCTGTCTCTCGTGCGGCGTCACCGGTCAGTGGACCGAGCCGCGAAACTTCAACCTGATGTTCAAGACGTTCATGGGGCCGGTGGAGGACGAATCCGCCCTGGTCTACCTGCGGCCGGAAACGGCGCAGGGGATTTACGTGAATTTCCTGAACGTCCAGACGACCGCGCGGCAGCGGATTCCCTTCGGCATCGCGCAGATCGGCAAGGCGTTCCGCAATGAGATCACGCCCGGCAACTTCATCTTCCGGACGCGTGAGTTCGAACAGATGGAGATGCAGTTCTTCGTCGAACCCGGTACGGATGACGAGTGGTTCGAACGCTGGAAGGAGACCCGTATCCAGTGGCTGTACTCCCTCGGGCTCGCTCATGATCGACTGCGCTTCCATCAGCATCCGCCGGACAAGCTCGCGCATTACGCGAAGGCCGCGTTCGATGTCGAGTTCTTCTTCGGCGGAACGATCGGCGACAACGGTTGGGGTGAGATCGAGGGCATTCACAACCGGACCGACTTCGACCTCCGCCGCCACCAGGAGTTCTCCGGGAAACGCCTCGAGTACATCGACCCGGCGACCCAGAAGCGGTACCTGCCCTACATCATCGAGACATCGATCGGGGCGGACCGGCTGACGCTCGCCATCCTCGCGAACGGGTACCGCGAGGAGGACATCGAAGGCGAAACCCGTGTCGTGCTCCGCCTGCACCCGTCGCTCGCGCCGCTCAAGGCGGGAGTCTTCCCCCTGGTCAAGAAGGATGGCATGGCGGAACGGGCGATGGCGATCCACGAAGACCTTCGAGAGAAGGGGATCCCCAGCTTCTACGATGAGTCCGGCGCCATCGGCCGGCGCTACCGTCGACAGGATGAAGCGGGTACTCCGTTCGGCGTCACCGTGGATGGCGAGACGATGGAGAGCGGGACGGTGACGGTCCGTGATCGAGACACGATGCGCCAGGAGCGCATCGACGCGAGCGAACTGGTCGCCTATCTGAAAGCCCGGATCTGACCGGATCGCCGGGGGGGGGACACGCCCGGTCCGCCGATATCGCGCGACCGAACGGGTGGGGAGCGCCGGGCGTAATGATTGCGGGGGTCCCGCCGCGCGACATCCAGGCACCGGCGCGCCGACTCGTAAGTTCCCCGGGCGTCGGTCGGGGCGTGAACTCCCGGCCGGTTGACCCGGGTCGCGGAACGCACCTGTCGCGGAAGACCGATTCCTTCCGCCGACCGACCCTCGTACACCGATCGGAGCGCGAGATGGCGATCAGATCCGGCCCGCTGGCGGGGCCTTTCGTTTTCGCGACGCTCGCGGGATGCGCGGCCGCGTCGCTCCCGCCGGCCACCGATCCGCTTCCGGATGCCAGCGGGGGGTTCGAGGTCGTCGGCCGGGGGCCGGTGACCGAGACCCACACCTCCGATCTCTGGGTCTTCAAGGGCGTCGACGGGCGCAACTACGCCTACGTGGGCACGTGGGGCGCCTGTTCGGGGTGCTACGGTGACCGGATGTATGCCTGGGACGTCACCGACCCCGCCAACCCGGTCCTGACCGACTCGGTGATGGTGGATGCGCGGGTCGTGAATGACGTGAAGGTGAACGCCGCGGGCACGATCGCCGTGATCACCCGTGAAGGTGCGTCGAGTCGTCGCGACGGGATCGTGGTTCTCGACCTGTCCGACCCGGCTCATCCCGCCGTCGCTTCGAACTACTGGGAAACGCTCACCGGCGGAGTGCATAACACCTTCATCGACGGTGACATCGTGTACGCGGTGCACAACGGAACCGCCGACCTCCACATCATCGATATCTCCGACCCGGAAGACCCCGTTCAGATCGGCCGCTGGGGGATCCCGCTGCATCCCGGCAAATACCTGCACGACGTCTACGTCGAGGATGGTCTCGCCTATCTCTCGTACTGGGATGACGGGCTGATCATCCTCGATGTGGGGAACGGGATAAGAGGCGGATCGCCCCGCGATCCCGAGTACGTGAGTCAGATCAGCTATCGCTATCCGGTCGGCGGCAGGGAGTATGGGAACACGCACGTCGCCTTCCCTTATACGAACGCGGCCGGAAACCGGTACGTCTTCGTGGGTGACGAGATATTCCCGCCCGAGTTCGACGTGAATGAGGTAGACACGGCGCCGGCGGGCTATATCCACGTCATCGACGTCTCGGATATCGAGAACCCGGTGGAGGTCGCGGAGTACCGGATTCCACGGGCCGGTCCGCACAACGTGTGGGTGGCGGACGACGTCATGTATGTCGCCTACTACAACGCCGGCCTGCGAGCGGTGGACGTATCGGGCGAGCTGAGAGGCGATCTGGGTCGAGGGGGCCGTGAGATCGGCGTTCTCGCGACGACCGACGCGAACGCCTTCGTGGCCGATCGACCCATGACCTGGGGACCTCAGCTCTTTGAAGGCCTGATCTACGCGTCCGATCACACTTCGGGGCTCTGGGTCACGCGGCTGATACGAGGTTCCGAATAGCGCGGGCCGCGGGTCGAGACCCCAGGCGCGGGGGGCCGGAAGGCCTCCCGTTGTCGTTTATGCCACGGGGTCGGGAGCGTCGGCGTGGACGGAGACGGGGATCGGCGGCAAAGAAGAGGTGAGAGAATGACAAGGTCCGGGTGTCGGTGGAAGTCGGGGATGGTCATTGTCACGCTGCTTTCGACCGGATGCGCGTCCGCGGCGAGGTCGGAACGGGGAGGGCCATCGATCGTCCAGTACGATGTGTGGGTAACGAGCGAATCCGTGGACGAGGTCTCGCGCATTCGATTCGACGGAGACACGGCCGTGGTCGTGAGTCGGCGGTCCGTCGGCCGCCTGCCCACCGAGATCGAGGGCCCGCACGGTATCGCGGTCACGCCGGACGGACGGTACATCGTGGTCGCCCTCGCTCACGGGACTCCGAACGGTACACTCCTCAGGATCGACACGGAGACGGATCGGGTCGCGGGATGGGTGGAGTTGGCCCGCTTCCCGGCAACCGTTTCCGTGACTCCGGACGGTCAGTACGCCTTTGTCTCCAACTTCAACCTCCATGGCGATCACCTGCCCAGTTCGATCTCGATGGTCCACCTTCCCACGATGTCGGAGGTGACGAGAACCCCGACATGCGTCATGCCGCATGGAAGCCGGGTATCGCCCGATGGAGCGCGCCACTACTCGGTCTGCATGATGGATGAACTGCTCGTCGAACTCGACGCGACCACCGGGTCTCTCCGCCGTGTCTTTTCGGTTCAGCGAGGGCGGGAGGGGTCAGCGTCGCTCGATCGACAGCCGACGCGGCGGATGGACAGCCATCAGGCAGGCTGCTCTCCGACCTGGGCCGAGCCGAGCGCCGACGGACGGAGTGTGTTCGTCACCTGCAACGTGGCGGGCGAAGTGCTGGAGATCGATGTCGCCGATTGGCGGGTGACCCGCCGGTTCACCACGGGGGAGAGTCCCTACAATCTGGGTGTATCACCGGATGGGCGTTATCTCCTGGTTTCCCTGCGCAACCGTATCGACCCCGCGCTGGAGGTATTCGACCTCGGATCGGGGGAGATGGTCGGGCGCGTTCCGGTAACGACGACGCTCGCGCACGGGATCGCGGTCACGCCCGACTCACGGTACGCCTTCGTCACCGTCGAGGGTGTGGCGTCCGAGCCGGGGAAGGTGGATGTCGTGGATCTGCGCTCCATGCGTCGGGTGACGAGTGTGGCGGTCGGGCAGCAGGCGACGGGGGTGGCGTTGGTGCCGTCGACGGTCTCCGCGCCGGAGACCGCGGTCGCGGTGCCGTGAGGGCCGCCCGAAGAGAGGAGACGGATGAGATACGAGGAATTCCGAAAACGGGCACACGAGGTTTTCGACGAGATCCCCGACGAGTTCCGAGCGGGGGTGGAGGGACTGGAAGTCACCCGCAAGACGGTGCTCCACCCTACGCTCCCCGAGGTCTATACGATGGGCGAGTGCCTCTCCGAGTTCTATCCTTCGGAGTACGGAGGGGCCGGAGAGGTCCGATCGCGCGTGGTCCTCTACTATGGTTCCTTTCAGGCGGTCGCGCGTGACGAGGACACGTGGGACTGGGACGACGAGATCTGGGAGACCATCACCCACGAGATCCGGCACCACCTGGAGCACCTGGCGTCCGACGACGAACTCGAGGAACGGGATTTCGCGGCCGATCAGCTTTTCGCGATGCGAGAGGGAGGGCCGTTTGATCCCTTCTTCTTCCGGTCGGGTGAGCCCGTTGGCCGAGATGCTTTCGAGGTCGAGGGGGATATCTTCATCGAGGTGGAGGTCGAACGCGGGCCTGGTGGTTCGCGGCTCTCCGTCGTTCCACCAACCAGCGGCGCCTCCATCCAGGTGACGCTCCCCGATGACCTCGGCGACGTGCACTTTCTGCGAATCGCCGACCCGCCAGGCGACGCTTCCGGCGACCTCTTCATCGTGGCGGTGACGCGAAAGAGCATGACCGGATGGATCCGCGGGATCCTGAATCAGGCCTCGCCGCGAGTACTCCATGACGAGGTGACCTGGGAGCGCAACGATGCGACGGTTTGAATCAGAAGCGCCGGAGTCGAGACCCCGACTCACTCCCTACGAGCTGGTCTTCGTTGAAGGGGATTTCGAATCCCGGGTGTTCCCGGGCATCGAGAAGGAAGGCTCGATGCGCGCGGCGGATGCCGAGATCCCCGAACGTTTCGGCTTTCTGAGCCTCGTCGGTGACGTTCTTCGCGAGGTCACGCCGGAGGACGCCCCGCCCGAGGCGCTCGACGAGTACCGATCTCTGCTCTTCCACGCGTTTCACTTCTGGGCGGATGGCCGGCGACTGTTCACCTTCGATCGTCCGGCCGCGCGTTTTCTCGTCGAGGCGAAGCCCGAGATGACGGGCTGGGCATTCAACGCACCCGGCCGGAGCGGATACGTTCAGCTACCCGCGAACCTCTTCTGGAGCAGTATCGCGCCCGATGCCGCCCCCGAACCCGTCGACGGGTTCTTTTACACCGAGAGCTTCGATGACGGAGAGGCGGACGCGACGCTGAGAAGGATCCACTTGCTGTTCGTCCTGGGGATACACCGCACTCGGGCGGGATTCAGCGTGATGCGTATCGACAGTGGACTCGGAAGCGGCCTGATCGCGGAACTCGCGGTCACCCGACCCGGTGGGGACTTTGAGAATGTGCTGCCGGGAGGCGAGATCGAGGGACTCTACTCGATCCTCACCACGACGGAGGCGCTGAAGTTGGCGGCCCGGGCGTTCTGGTACGTCGACAGCTTCCCGGAATCGGTGACCTACGTGCCCGCGCCGGAACCGGCGGAGCGCGGAACGGAGCCGCCGGCCTCACGACTCGCCTGTTCTTCGGTCGGACTCTTCCGCGACGCCGACGAATGAGGCAGAATTGGGCGGTCCGTTGTCCTCCCCACCTCGACCGAAGGCGGGATGAAGTGATGAAGGAGGACGGACCATTCGGGATGATCAGAGGGAACCGCGGAGAAGATCGACTGTGACCCAGTGGCGGCGCGAGAGCCGGAAGGCGAAGCGTGAGCGCACGCTCGAAATCCTGAGACGGCTGGCGGTGATGTACCCTGACAGCCGATGCTCGCTGAATCACGAGAACGAATTCGAACTGCTCGTCGCGACGGTGCTGTCGGCGCAATGTACCGACGCCCGGGTGAACGCGGTCACCCCAGGCCTGTTCGCGCGGTTCCCCGACGCGGATGCCCTCGCGGTCGCGCCCCGGGAAGAGGTCGAGACGGAGATCCACTCGCTCGGGTTTTTCCGTAGCAAGGCGCGCTCCCTCCAGGGGCTGGCGGCGACGCTGAGGGAGCGATTCGAGGGCCGGGTGCCCAGATCGATCGAGGATCTGACGAGCCTGCCGGGCGTGGGGAGAAAGACGGCGAACGTGGTGCGCGGTGTGGTCTGGGGCGACGCGGACGGCGTGGTCGTCGACACCCACGTCAAGCGGGTCGCCGCCCGGCTTGGACTGACCCGTCACACGGATCCCGAGAAGGTGGAGGAGGACCTGATCGCGCTCGTGCCGCGCGAGGAGCGCGTGATCTTCACCCATCGGGTGATCGATCACGGCCGCGCGGTCTGCGTCGCCAGGAACCCGCGATGCGAGATCTGCCAGCTGGCGGATCTCTGCCCGTCGTCGCGGGTGCCCGGATAGTGGGCGGACGAGGCCGATCCTCAGCGAACAGGAACAGAACGTACCCGATCAGTCACCATGCATCAGAAGACACCGACGCGCGTCGCCGAAATCCTTGCCGGTAGTGTTCGTCCCGGTAGCGCCGTTCGTATCGAAGGGTGGGTCCGGACGCGGCGCGACTCGAAGGCCGGCTTCTCCTTCGTGCACGTCAACGACGGATCCACGCTCGCGCCGCTACAGATCGTCGTCTCGCGCGACCTCCCGAACTACGAAGACGAGGTGCTGCACCTGACGAGCGGATGCTCGGTGGTCGCGACCGGCATGCTCGTCGAGTCGCGGGGGAAGGGGCAGGCGCTGGAGGTGCAGGCCGACTCGGTCGAGGTACTGGGATGGGTGGAGGACCCCGAGACATACCCGATCCAGCCGAAGCCGCACACGTTCGAGTTCCTCCGCGAGGTGGCGCATCTACGCCCGCGGACAAATACCTTCGGCGCGGTGACGCGGGTCCGACACATCCTGGCGATGGCCGTGCACCGGTATTTCCACGAACACGGTTTCTACTGGATCCATACCCCGATCATCACCGCGAGCGACGCCGAGGGGGCGGGGGAGATGTTCCGCGTCACCACGCTGGACGCCGCCGATCCTCCACGCCGCGAAGACGGTTCGGTCGCCTGGGAGGAGGATTTCTTCGGCCGCCGCGCCAGCCTGACGGTCTCGGGGCAGTTGAATGTCGAGGCGTACTGTCTCTCCATGGTGCGCACGTATACGTTCGGACCGACGTTCCGCGCCGAGAACTCGAACACCGCGCGTCACCTCGCCGAGTTCTGGATGATCGAGCCGGAGATCGCCTTCGCGGACCTGGTCGACCTGGCCGACCTGGCGGAGGACTTTCTTCGTTCGATCTTCGCCACCCTGCTCGAGGAGGCGCCCGAAGACATGGCGTTCTTCGATGAACGCATTCAGAAGGGCGTCCTCGCCCGGCTCGAGGATTTCGTCAAGGACTCCTTCGAGCGGATGACCTACAGCGAGGCGATCGCCGCCCTGGAGCGCGCCGATCGGACTTTCAGCTTCCCGGTCAAGTGGGGAATGGACCTGCAGACGGAACACGAGCGCTACCTCACGGAAACTCTCGTCGGAAAGCCGGTCGTGGTGATGGATTATCCGAAGGAGATCAAGGCGTTTTACATGCGGCTCAACGACGATGAGCGGACCGTGGCCGCGATGGACGTGCTGGCGCCGGGAATCGGTGAGATCATCGGCGGCTCCCAGCGCGAAGAGCGACTCGGCGTTCTCGACGCGCGCATTCGCGAAGTCGGTCTCGACGCTGACGCTTATGCGTGGTATCGTGACTTCCGACGCTTCGGAACCGTTCCGCACGCGGGCTTCGGCCTCGGGTTCGAACGGGCCATTCAGTATGCCACGGGCATGGCGAACATCCGCGACGTCATCCCCTTCCCACGAACCCCCGGGAACGTCGACTTCTGAGCGAGACGTCCAGCATCCCGGTACACGACCGCGATCCTCGAACCAATGACGCTACCCCAACGTTCGGAAGCACTCGATCTGATGCACGCCTGGGTGGAGAGCCTCAGCCTCCGCCGGCACATGTACAGCGTCGAGGCCGCGATGCGCGCCTACGCGCGGCGGTTCGGTCAGGACGAGGACTTGTTCGGCATCGCCGGCCTCCTCCATGATTTCGATTACGAGAAGCATCCCGACGATCACCCTCTGTCCGGCGTCGAGGTTCTCCGGGAGCGCGGATATCCGGACGAACTCGTTCACGCGGTGCTGGCCCACAACTCGGCCAGGACGGGCGTCGCTCCGGAATCATTGCTCGATCGCACCCTCCACGCGTGCGACGAGGTCACGGGGTTGATCACCGCCGCGGCGCTCGTGAGGCCGTCACGGTCGGTGACGGACCTGGAGGCGAAATCGGTAATGAAAAAGTTCAAGGACAGGGCATTCGCCGCCGGCGTGGACCGGGAGGACGTGACCGTCGCCGCGGCGGCGCTGGACGTCGAATTGAGGGAGCACGTACAGTTCGTGATCGAGGCGATGCGGGGCGTGGCGGCCGAACTGGGGTTGGAGGGATCAGCCGAATAGTCGAACCACACGCCTCAACCGCTTCTCACATTCACCGATGAGCGGCCGGTTCACGGGCTCCCCCGGACGAGCCGGCTCCCGCCTTCAGTTCCGCTGGATCGCCTGGGTGCTGATGAAGATCACCCCTTCGCTATGCCCCGGTCCCCATCGCTGCGACGCCGCCGTCGCGCTGTAACGCTGGATCAGATGGATATCCACCGACGGGATCGACCGCATCGACTGGATGTCGCCGTACCGGACATCGTTGATGAACACGGTGATCCCGCCCGGCCGGTTCACGCTCTGCCCGGATCGCGGTTGCAGCCAGATCGGGCGCAGCATCTCGATCACTTCGTAGGCGGTGCTACGGTTCGTGGCGATGATGTCCTCGCGTAGAATGATGTCGGGGTTGGACCGGATCGTCGTGCCACCGGTGGCGGCGGTGCACCCCGCGGCGAGAATCAGGATGGCGAGTATCGGGACCACGGAGCGGATGCGCATCGGGCGATCTCCGATCGGGGAAGGTGTGCGGCGGATACCCGTCAATGTGTGATCGAATCCGACATGAAGCAAGCTTCATTTCGCTCGGGTAACCTTCCCGGTAATGGGTCATTCGGGAGGTTCTTCCCGGTCCATCCGGACGGAGGCCGAGGGTGGCGTGCGGGGGTCGCGGGTCGGATCATGGATGTAGCGCGGCGGGGAACCCGTTCTGACTACAAGTGTTTACGGGAGGGTCAACCGCGCATGCGCGTATTTGAGTGATGACCGCTGGGTGGGCTTCTCGCTTCCAGCGGCCGAAGTGTTGTGCAGTCATGAATTGGAAGTTGATTCTCAAGGCCGTCACGAGTGCGTCCCTCGCGGTCGGTATCGCGTTGCCGGTCGGTCTGGCGGCAACTTCAGGGGATGCGTCGTTCGCGCCGCCGGGTACGGGACTCGTCGCGAAGGGTCCGTCGCCTCTGGGGGTGTCGGCGGAAGAGGCGCGAGTGGAGGCGGCCGCACGCGTGGCGGCCGAGCACGAGGCGATGGGAAGTCCGGAATCCGCCATACTCGCGGATCTTCCCGCGGATGTCCGGGCCGACGTACGGCGGGCGGTGGAGCGGCTGGGTCCGCTCGTCGCGCGGAAGAGCCACTCCGACGCGCTCAACTATGCGTTCCGCGCGTTCTACAATTATCGCGCCGCCCATCCCGGAGAGGTCCGCAAGCCCTATCTCTACTTTGTCGACTTCGGGCTGGGCAGTGGAACCGCCCGTGGCTACGTCTTCGACATGGACAGACTGACCGTGGTACGCGGTCCATTCCACGTGGCGCACGGGCGGGGTTCCGCGCCGGGTGGGGCGGCGACGCCAACCCGGTTCCTGAACACGAGTGGAAGCAAGGCCACGTCGCTGGGTCTCTATCTGGCCCAGGAGACCTACAATTTCAACGGAAAGTCGGGTGGAAGAGCATATCGATCGGTGGGTCTGCGATTGAAGGGCGTATCAGGCAACTTCAACAATCGCGCGCGGGCCCGCGGGATCGTGGCGCATGGCGCACCGTACGTCACGAACGCCCGGGCGGGTCGCAGTGAGGGATGTCCGGCGATGCCGCAGGCGCTCGCGTCGGAGCTGTTGCCGAGGATCGCGAATGGCGGGATGGTCTTCCATTTCTCGCCGAATGACGCGAACTGGATGCGATCCGATCCCTGGGCCGCGCCTGGAGCCTAGGTCGATTCGGGAGGGTCGGGAACGATGGGGAGGGATGGGACGCGCGGGAGACCGCGCGATCCCGTCCCTTCGTCTTTCGAGGGTCCTCCCGAGGGTGTAAGTTTGTTGGATTATGGGGGAGCCCCATGCGCCGACGCGCCGTCTGAGGTCGTCGGCGCTCTTGCCGCCCGAAGCGCGCGGCGGCGCGCTCGCGAATGACATCATCAATGCCGAAGCGAACGGATCTCGAAAGCATTCTCCTTCTCGGTTCCGGACCGATCGTCATCGGTCAGGCGGCCGAGTTCGATTATTCGGGTACACAGGCCGTCCGGGCCCTCCGCGAGGAAGGGTATCGGGTGATCCTGGTGAACTCGAACCCCGCCACGATCATGACCGATCCGGACCTGGCGGATCGTACCTACATCGAGCCCATCACTCCCGAGTGGGTGGAACGGGTGATCGAGATCGAGAAGCCGGACGCGATCCTTCCCACGATGGGTGGGCAGACCGCGTTGAACGTGGCGCTCGAGCTTCATGATCGCGGGATTCTGGAGAAGTACGGCGTCGAACTGATCGGCGCGAACGCGCGGGCGATCCGGATGGCCGAGGATCGCAGCGAGTTCACCAAGGCGATGGAGCGGATCGGTCTCGCGGTGCCGCATGGTGGGTTCGCCAAGTCGCTCGACGAAGCGCGCCGGATCGTCGCGGACACGGGCTATCCGGCGATCATTCGACCGTCGTTCACCCTGGGGGGAACGGGTGGTGGTATCGCCTACAACCGGGAAGAGTTCGAAGACCAGGTCCAGTCGGGGATCGCGCTCTCGCCGATCGGCGAGGTCCTGATCGATCGCTCGGTGCTGGGCTGGAAGGAGTTCGAGCTGGAGGTGATGCGCGACGGGAAGGACAACGTCGTCATCATCTGCTCCATCGAGAACTTCGACCCGATGGGCGTCCACACCGGGGACTCGATCACCGTCGCGCCCGCGCAGACGCTCTCGGACGTGGAGTACCAGGAGATGCGCGACGCGGCCATCGCCATCATCCGCGAGATCGGTGTGGAGGCGGGCGGGTGCAACGTGCAGTTCGCGGTGAGCCCGACGAATGGCGATCTGCTCGTGATCGAGATGAATCCGCGGGTATCCAGGTCGTCGGCGCTGGCCTCGAAGGCGACCGGTTACCCTATCGCCAGGATCGGCGCGAAGCTGGCCGTGGGCTACACGCTCGACGAGCTGCCGAACTCCATCACCGAGACCACGCCGGCCTCGTTCGAACCGGTGCTCGACTACGTGGTGGTGAAGTTCCCGCGGTTCGCCTTTGAGAAGTTCGCTTCCTCGCCCGCCACGCTGGGCGTGCAGATGAGAGCCGTCGGCGAGTCGATGGCGATCGGGCGGACGTTCAAGCAGGCCTGGCAGAAGGCGATTCGGGCCCTCGAGATCGGCCGGATGGGGTGGGATATCGGCCGGACACTCGATGACGACCGGCTTCGCGCGGACACCACCGAGGCGATCCGCTCCGCGCTTCGTCAGCCGACACCCGAACGACCGTACCAGATCAAGCGGGCGCTGCTGGCGGGCCATTCCATCGCCGAGATCGCCGAAGATACCGCGATCGACCCCTGGTTCATCGCCCAGCTCGCGCAGATGGTCGACGCCGAGGCGGCGTATCGCGCGCTCGACGAGGTCACCGCGAAGGATGTCCTGAGGATGAAGCGGATGGGCTTCTCGGACGCGCAGATGGCCCGTCTCCGGGGTGAAACCGAAACCGAGGCGCGTGAGCGACGCTGGGAGATGGGGATCCACCCCGTCTTCAACACCGTCGACACGTGCGCCGGCGAGTTCCCGGCGTACACACCCTACCTCTACTCGACGTACGCCGAAGAGAACGAATCCACCCGAACGGATCGACCGAAGGTGGTGATCCTCGGCAGTGGGCCGAACCGGATCGGGCAGGGAGTCGAGTTCGACTATTGTTGTGTCCAGGCCTCGCTCGCGCTCCGCGAAGCGGGTTGGGAGACGATCATGGTGAACTCCAACCCGGAGACCGTGTCGACCGATTTCGATATCTCGGACAAGTTGTACTTCGAGCCCCTTACGCTTGAAGACGTCATCGAAATCGTTCGGCTCGAACAACCGGAGGGAGTGATCGTGCAGCTCGGGGGGCAGACGCCCCTGAAGCTGGCGGATCCGTTGTCGAGGATGGGGGTGCGGATCCTGGGGACGTCCGTCGAGTCGATCGACCGGGCGGAGGATCGCGAACGCTTCGAGGCACTCGCGCGAAACCTGGGCGTGGCTCAGCCGCCAAATGGTAACGCCACGAGCGTAGACGAGGCGGCGACGATCGCGCAACGTATCGGCTACCCGGTCCTCCTGCGTCCGAGCTATGTGCTGGGCGGTCGGGGGATGGTGATCGTCTATGACGAATCAGGTCTGCGGGATTATTTCGATCGGGCGGTGAGCGTTTCGGAAGAGCGGCCGGTTCTCGTGGACCGGTTCCTGGAGGACGCCTTCGAGGCGGACGTGGACGCGCTCTGCGATGGCGAGACCGTGGTGATCGGGGGAGTGATGCAGCACATCGAGGAGGCCGGCGTCCATTCCGGTGATTCCGCGTGCGTGCTCCCCCCGTACCTGCTCGGTGACCGACAGATCGCCGAAATGCGGGATCATACGCGGAGATTCGCGCTCGAACTGGGTGTCGTCGGGCTGATCAACGTGCAGTACGCGGTGTTCGAAGGCCAGGTCTACGTGCTGGAAGTGAACCCTCGCGCGTCGCGGACGGTGCCCTTCGTCTCGAAGGCGACGGGAGTCCCGCTCGCGCGCATCGCGGCACGCCTGATGGCCGGCGAGCGTCTCGCGGATTTCAACCTTCCTGACGAGATCCCCGTGCACGGGGTGGCGGTGAAGGAGGCGGTCTTCCCCTTCAACAAGATCGACGTGGATCCGATTCTCGGGCCGGAGATGCGTTCGACCGGGGAAGCGATGGGTGTTGACGACTCGTTCGGCATGGCGTTCGCCAAGGCACAGCTCTCGGCCGGCATGGAGCTGCCCCTGGACGGTTCGATCATTCTGACCGTGCACGACCGCGACAAGGCGACGGTGGTGCCGATCGCGCGCCGGTTCCATGACATGGGCTTCCGTCTGCTCGCCAGCGAAGGCACCTCCCGTTACCTGCAGGCCCGGGGAATTCCGTGCGAGCGGATCTTCAAGGTCAATGAGGGTCGACCGAACATGGTGGACCTGATGATCTCGGGGGACGTGGCGTTGCTCATCAATACCCCGCTCGGAAAGCAGTCGCAGTACGATGACCGCGCGATGCGGCGGGCGGCGATCGCGAACGGGATCCCGTACGTGACGACGATGTCGGCGGCGTCGGCCGCGGCGGACGCGATCAGCGCGCTGCGCAGCCGGCCCCGCGAGGTCAGGTCCATACAGGAACGGATCGCCGAGGGCAGCTCGATGATGACGGCGAGCCTCCGGGAGTTCTGACGATCGAGCGCTCCGTGGTTCGATCGTTCCGGCCCACCTTCGGTGCACCGCGGGCCGTGCCATGTGAAGAGCATCGATGAAGCCGACGGCATTCGTTGGTCACTTCGATTGCGCCCGGCATGACACGGGTTGGGGCCATCCCGACCACCAGGGGAGGCTGCCGGCGCTGACGCGCGCGGTGCACGCCGATATGCTGACCCTGTTCGATTCACTGCTCGACCTGGAGGGGCGTCACGCGTCCGAGGAAGAGCTGCTCCTCTGGCACGATGAGTCGTACCTGGTTCGTGCGCGCGCATGGGTGGCGAAGGCGGACGTCCACGGTCGCCCCCTCGATGTAAGGCCTGGCCTGGTCGTTTCCGGCGCGACGTGGGCCGCTTCGACGGCCGCCGTCGGGTGCGTGCTCGCCGCGATCGACTCCGTCGTCCGCGGGGAATCGCGCAACGCGTTCTGCGCTGTCCGCCCCCCGGCGCGCGACGCCCGGCCCGGCGAGCCGGGTCGTTTGGGGCTGTTGAATCCCGTCGCGATCGGGGCTCGGTATCTTCGCGATCGTCAGATCGCCGGCCGGGTCCTGCTCGTCGAGTGGGGCGAGACTCGCACGCCAGAGGAGTTCTTCGCCCCCGAACCGCTCCGGGTCGCCCGGATCGAGGGGGTCACGCCGGATGCCGATGACGCGCGGTTCCTGGCCGCCTTCGAGAGCTCTCTCGACGCGGTACTGGACGGTGGCTTCGAACCGGAGTTCATACTCCTGTCGAGCGGTTTCGACTGGGTCGCCGGTGACCCGGAAGGTGGCCGCGCACTCTCGCCGCGTGCGTTTCACGCCGCTACCGCCCGTGTCGCCGCGGTCGCCGACGATCGATGCGAGGGGAGGCTCGTTTCGGTGCTCGAGGGAGGTTACGACGGGGTGGGGTTGGGGCGGTGCTCCGTTCAACACCTTCGCGGGCTCGCGGGACTGCCGCACGCATGATGGTGTCCGCTCCTCGTCTTCCACCTCGGATGCCATCGCTGGCGACAAACCCCGACGGACGTCTATACTCCGCCCATGTCAAGTCGCTCCCCTGAGGGCTCGCCGACAGAGTCGGCGCGGGATGTCGGGCGGAGAAAGGTCCGGGGGATACCGTCGGTACTCGATCTCGTCCGCCTGAGTCCCGAACCGGTCTTCCCGCCTGGCGGAGAGGCCCTTTACCGGCAGATCGTCCTGCTCACCGAACTGCGGCCTGGGCAGGAGGTGCTCGATGCCGCCTGTGGTCGCGGGTTGACGACCGCGTACCTCGCCGCCACTCACGACGTGCGGGGGATCGGGGTCGACCCCGATCCCCGACTCGTGGCCGAGGCCGAGCAGCGCGCCCGGGCGATGGGGCTCGCGGATGATGTCTCCTTCGAGACCGCGCTACTCGACGATCTGCCTTACACCGACGGCGTCTTCGACGTGACGATCGGTGAGATCGGACTCGGCGCGTCAGCCGACCCCGCGACGGCGATCGGGGAACTCGCCCGGGTTACCAGACCGCTCGGCCTGGTCGTCCTGGTCCAGCTCGTCTGGAGCGGCAACGTCGACGAAGAGCGGCGGGAAGCGCTGGTGGAGCATCTGGGAACCCGTCCGCTCCTGCTGGTGGAGTGGAAACAGCATCTGCGCGACGCCGGTTGCGTGGATCTCCGCGTGGAGGACTGGTCCGATTCGTCCTCACCGTTCCGGCCGACCGCCGGCGCGGGTCCGATGCATGACTTCTCGCGGACCCTCACCCTCCGTCAGAAGGCGGCGGTCTTCCGCCGGGCGCTCGAACGCTGGGGGTGGCGTGGGCTGCGTGGAGCGCTCATCCGAGAGCAGGAGATCCACTCCCTTCTCTCCCACCACCGGGTGCTCGGCCTTTCGCTCATCATCGGGACCAAGTGGCATCCGGACGGTCCGTGATCCGCTTGCCCCACGACGACGTACACGAACTCCACGGATGGGAATAACGGAGAACAGGGTCAGTTTCGACGAAGACGCGCTCTCCCGGGCGCAGGCGCTCCTTCGGGAGCTCGGCCTCGATGGCTGGCTGCTCTACGATTTCCACGGCAACAATCCCATCGCGAGCGGCGTTCTCGGCCTTCCGGGGCTCACCCGGCGGTACTTCGTTCTCGTCCCCGCCCGGGGCGGACCGATCGCCCTTACCCACCGGATCGAGCAGCAGCCGTGGGATGGCTGGATAGGGGAGACTCGCCAGTATCTGGGATGGCGGGCTCTCGAAACGGAACTCGCGCGTCTGCTGTCCGGAGGTGGCCGGATCGCGGTGGAATACTCGGCCGGAGACGCGGTACCTTACGTCGACCGGATGCCCGCCGGTGTTCTCGAGATGATCCGGACCGCCGGAGCGAACCCCGTCTCGTCGGCCGATCTGGTGAGCGCGCTGTACTCCCGGTGGAGTGACGAGGGTCTCGCGAGTCACCGACGTGCGGCGGTCGTTCTGCGCGATACCGCGTTCGCCGCGTTCGACCATGTCGGAGAGATCCTGAGGGCGGGTGGTGAATCCACCGAATGGGAATTGCGCGGCTGGGTGGTCGAGCGTCTCGCGGCGAGCGGAGTCCGGGTGGGCGCGGACGCGATCGTGGCGGTCGACGCGAACGCCGCGAATCCGCACTATGCTCCGGGAGCCCGTGAGCACGCGCCGATCCGAGCGGGAAGCGTCCTGCTGATCGATCTCTGGGGAAAGGAGACCGAGGAATCCGTCTACGCCGACCAGACCTGGATGGCCTACACGGGACCGGAGGTCCCCGATCGTGTTCAGGGTTTCTGGGCGGCGCTGCGCGAGGGGCGCGACGCGGCGTTCGAACTCATACGCTCCCGCCACACGGCCGGTCGCCCCGTGGCCGGATTCGAAGTGGACGATGCATGCCGTTCGGTGATTTCGGCGCACGGATTCGGTGACGCTTTCATCCATCGGACAGGGCATTCGATCGACCGGGAACTGCATGGTTCCGGGCCGAATATCGACAACCTGGAAACTCGCGATACGCGTGAACTCATTCCGGGGATCGGCTTCTCGATCGAACCGGGCATCTACATCGAGGGAGACGTCGGGCTCCGGACGGAGATCGACGTGTTCATGGCGCCGAGCGGGCCGGAGGTGACCACTCCGAGTCCACAGAGCGAACTTTACCGCATTCCAACGAGCCCGAGCTGAGGGGATCAAAGAATGGACTTCCAGTGGGAGGAACTGGCGCTGCGGACCCGGCACGGTTTCGCGATCGCCCGCGCGCGGTCCGTGCCCGTCCGGCGATCGGTCTGGGTGCGCGTGACCGATGGAGAAGGGAACGAGGGATGGGGCGAAGCTCCGGTGTCGACGCCCTATTACGGAGAGAACGCGGGCACCGCCGCCGTGGTGCTGCCGATCCTCGCCGAGGCGGTGAACGCCGTCGGGGCCGACGATCCGTTCGCGTTGGAACGCGCGGAGGCCGCGATGGCCAGCGCGATCGGGGTCAATCGGGCCGCCAAGACGGGCATCTCCGCCGCGCTTCACGACCTGGTCGGCAAGCGACTCGGGGTTCCCGTGTGGCGGCTCTGGGGACTCGAGCCGAAGGCGCCGGTCTCTTCCTTCACGATCGGTATCGACAGCCTGGAGGAGATGCGCGAACGTGTGCGGGAGGCGGCCGCCTACCCCATCCTCAAGATCAAGGTGGGGACGCCTCGAGACGAGGAGATTCTGCGCATGATTCGCGACGAAGCGCCGGACAAGACGATCCGCGTCGACGCGAATACGGCGTGGACGGCGAAACAGGCGATCGCCGCACTCCCGATGCTGGAGGAGTACGGGATCGAGCTCATCGAACAGCCAACGCACCCCGATGACCATGAAGGGCTGAACGCGGTGACCGCCGTGTCGCCGATCCCCATCGTCGCCGACGAGTCGTGCAAGACGGCGGCGGACATTCCGAGGCTGGCGGGCGCGGTGGACGTGGTGAACATCAAGCTGGCGAAGACGGGCAGCCTTCGGGAGGCGATCCGGCTCGCGACGACCGCCCGCGCGCACGGGATGGGAGTGATGCTCGGCTGCATGATCGAATCGACTCTGGGGATCGCGGCGGCGGTGCAGCTGACTTCTCTCGTCGACTATGTCGACATCGATGGCGCGGCGCTCCTGGCCAACGATCCCTTCACCGGACCTGGGATCGGCGAATCAGGCGAGGTGATCTTCAACGAAGAGCCGGGCCTGGGCGTCGCGGTCCGTCCGACCTGATCCCGGATGGGACCCGCTCGCCGCTTGTCGGCGGGCGGGGAGCCGACCCGCCTGCCTATCCCTTATATCTCGCCCGATGTTCGCCGAAGTCGCCATCCCGCTACCGGTCCTCCGGACATTCACCTATGCGGTGCCGATCGCGCTGGAGTCACTCGTCGCGCCCGGCGTGCGTGTGCTCGTTCCGTTCGGCAATCGTGGTGACCGGATCGGCTGGATCGACCGCATCGTGCCCGACGGCCCGCTCGATTCCACGAAACCGATTTCAGCGGTGCTCGACGAGGGACCGTCGGTCCCGGAGAGTCTGCTCGAGCTTTGTCGATGGGTGGCGGACTATTACGTCGCCCCGCTCGGACAGGTGATTCGGGCGGCGGTGCCGGCCGCGCTTTCATCCGCCTCGGCCGACACGATAACCCTGGTTCCGGGGGCGACCGAGCGGTCCGCTGAATTGTCGGAGTTGGAGAAGATCATTCTCGACTGGCTGGAACCGGGCGAGGGTCCACGCCCGGTTGCCCGGTTGCGCCGTGATCACGGTGAACGCGGATGGTGGCCCGCCATACGACGCCTGGAAGCGAAGGGACTGCTGGTGGTGGGCGTCGAATCGGCGAGGACGGACCCACCGGTGCGTACCCGGCGGATCCTTCGGCTGACGCGAGAACTATCGAGTCTCCGTGAACGCGACGAAATATTCGGTCGCGCGAAGCGGCAGCGTGCGTGCTGGGAGTGGGTCGAATCAGTGGGCGGTTCGGCGGAGGTGGCCGGCCTGGTGAGTCGCCAGGGATTCACCTATCCGATCGTGAACGCACTGGTCGACAGAGGCCTGGCACGGATCGACGAAGAAGTGGTTTCGCGCGACCCGTATGCCTCCGTGGCACCGCCGGACGCCGTCAATCCGACACCGACGCAGGCGCAGCGAACGGCGATCGACACATTCGTCGCCGCCGCCCGCGGGGACCGGCCGGGTACTTTTCTCCTCCGCGGGGTTACCGGATCCGGCAAGACGCTCGTATACATCGAGCTTCTGCGGGAAATCGTGGAGCGGCAGAATCGTACGGCGATCGTGCTCGTGCCCGAGATCGCGCTCACGCCGCAGACCGTCGGACGGTTCCGTGCGGTGTTCGGGGACCGCGTGGCGGTGCTGCATTCCGCGCTTTCCGAGGGGGAACGCTACGACGAATGGCGCGCCCTCCGTTCGGGTCGTAAACGGATCGCGGTGGGTGCGCGATCAGCGGTGTTCGCGCCCCTCCCGGATGTCGGCGCGATCATCGTCGACGAAGAGCACGAGGCCACGTACAAGCAGAGTGATTCGGCTCCGCGCTACCACGCTCGCGAACTGGCCGTCGTTCGCGCCGGTGTCGAGGGCGCGATCTGCGTGCTGGGCTCCGCGACCCCATCGCTGGAGAGCTGGGCCAACGCGACGGCCGGCAAGTATGGGCTGGTTGAACTGCCCGCGCGCGTGACGGGCCAACGTATGCCTGACGTTCGCGTCGTGGATCTGAGGAAGGAGCGGAAAGCGCTTCGGGAGAGCGATGCGTCACCCGGGGATGGTATCGTCCTCACCGCTCCGCTCCGGGCGGCGATCGAAGACCGGCTTGCCCGCGAAGAGCAGACGATCCTCCTCCTCAACCGCCGCGGTTACGCCAACTTCGTCCAGTGTCGCGAGTGTGGCGAGGTCTGGGATTGTCCGTCCTGCGCGGTCTCACTCACCTTCCACCGCCGCCGGGCACGGATGACATGCCATTACTGCATGCACGAAGAGGAGCCGCCGACTCGATGTGAACGCTGCGGTTCCTCCGATATCAGCTTCCGGGGGGTGGGTACCGAACAGGTCGAGCGGACGGTGATCGAGGCGTTCCCCCAGGCACGACTGGCCCGGATGGACGTCGACACGACCTCGGCGAAGTGGTCTCATCACCGTATCCTGGAACGCGTCGAGCGGGGGGAGGTCGACATTCTGCTCGGTACCCAGATGATCGCCAAGGGGCTCGACTTTCCGAACGTGACACTCGTCGGCGTGATCAACGCGGACGTGGGGATCAATCTGCCGGACTTCCGGGCCACCGAACGGACCTTCCAGCTCATCACGCAGGTAGCGGGTCGAGCGGGGCGAGGCCCCAGAGGCGGGGAGGTCATCGTCCAGACCTCGCTTCCGCGGCACCATGCGGTCGAGTACTCGGTGGCGCACGATTTCGCTGGTTTCGCGCGCGCTGAACTGGAGGCGCGCAGGTCGCCGGTATACCCGCCCTATTGTCGGTTGGTGAATATCGTGGTCAGCGGAACCGATGAACGGGCGACAGTGGAGAACGCGCAACGCGCGACCGACTGGTTGACCGGACTTTTTCGGCGGCGCTCGATCGAAGACCTCGAACTGATCGGCCCGGCCCCCGCGCCGATCGAGCGGATTCGGGACCGGTGGCGCTGGCATTTGCTGCTTCGCTCGACCAGCCCATCACGAATGGGTCACGTCACACGGTACTTCGCGCAACGATTCCGCCCCGGTACGACGGGCGACATCCGGATCGCTATCGATCGGGATCCGGTGGCGCTATTGTGAGGAATGAAAGTCGGATTTCGACGTGCCCGAATTGGCCCGGGAGTCGCGTCATCTCGTCTTGCGATGGTGGCGAGGGCGAGAACAAATCGACCAGGCCGGCGTACAAGTCACGAGTATCCGACTGACCTGACGTCGGAGTCCGCTGAGAAGAAACAATGGGTTGCCTTGCGCTGAACTCTCCGTTCGATCGAGCATCATCATTCCAGTCAGTCGGAGCTCTCTGGTTGCGCGCCATTCGCGCGACCGGGGTGAAAAAGGGCTCCGACGGATTCTCCTTGGCCTCTCTCTCCGTACGAGTCGGAAACTTCTTCGCGCGCGGGACCGTTATCTCCACGGCCCTCAATGACCTCGAAGAAGATCCCGCGGCGCCCGCTCCCATCGGGAATCGCGCGATCGTTGTACCGGTCAGGAAAGGTGACCGTTGAAGAAGATTCGAACCCTGCTGCTGAACGCGAACTATCAGCCGCGCGCCGTCATTCCGGTGGAACGCGCGTTCGCGCTCCAGTTCGAGGATGAAGATCTCGGGAACGGGATCGGCAAGATCGACGTCGTCCTGACGGCGGGGGATGTGTGGACGGGTGAGATCCCGGAAGGTATGAGGTTCTGGCACAGTCCGAACGCGACCTTCCCGGTCCCTCTCGTGGTGGCCCTGCGGAAGATGCATAGCCCGCTCTTCGACCTGAATAACGCCCCGACGGGAAACCCGAATCTTCAGGCGCTCACGAAGCGCGATTACGGGCGGTGCCTGTACTGCCTGCGCACGGAAGGCGAACTGGAGCCCGGAAATTTCTTCACGATGGATCACATCGTACCGCGTTGCCGCTTTCGCGATCCGAGCGAAGCGCACCACTATGAGAACCTCGCCCTGTCATGCCTGGACTGCAATCTGAGGAAGGGTGGCAGGACGCCCGAGGAGGCCGGCATGACTCTGCACGGAGTTCCGCTGGAGCCCACCCGCTGGCAACTCGTCTCGGAAGACCTGCTGGAGTGTCAGCGAGTCTTCGTGAAGTGGTGCAGGGAAGGCGGTCCGATTCCGGACGGGTTCACCGTCGCGGCTTGAGTGGCCCCTGACGTCTCACGACCCGGATCGCGAGGTTCGTGCGTTCGGACGGACCTCGCGAGGTGGTTTATGCCGGGAGGTGTCATGTCGCTGTTCACGAGTGAAGCAGCTGGTCGATCAGTTCGAGGAAGTCGGTGATCTCCACCGGTTTCGGAAGGTATGCGTCACATCCCGCCTCGATCGCCAGACTTCGAGCGCCAGCCATCGCGGTGAGCGCGATGATCGGAACCTGCTGAAACTCCGTTGACCCGCGTAGCGTTCTGGTCGCGCTCAGCCCATCCATCGTCGGCATCATGATGTCCATGACGATGAGATCGGGCGCATGAAGGAGTGCCTTCCTGACGCCATCTTCTCCATTCTCGGCCTCGATCACGTCGAACCCATACGCTTCGAGCAGCGATCGAATCGCGTCGCGACTATCCGGATTGTCCTCGACAATCAGGATCGTGGATTTGCCTGGGCCGGCCGTTCCGCGAGCGTGGTTCGGATTCACTTGTCAGGAAAGCGGGACGGGGATATGACGTACGCGGGGATGGGAACGGGGATGGCCCCGGGGGTATCGTTCCCCGACACAATGAGAAGTCCTCGACGAATGCGGGATATCCGGGCTCATGGCAATTCTCATTCCTTTACCGCGAGTTCGATCCAACCCTTTCCGCTTCACGGCGACTGGAGACCATGACCGCCTACCTCACACGGGTCATACGCTTTTCGGCCGGCCATCGCTATTCCCGGCCCGAATGGTCAGACGAGAGGAACCAGGCTGTATTCGGGCCGTGCGCGAACCCCCATGGTCATGGACATAACTACACGCTGGAAGTCACCGTGGCCGGTATCCCGGATCCGATCACCGGCTTCGCGGTGGACCTCTCGGTCCTGGACACGATCCTTCGACAGGAGATCCTTTCCCGCCTCGATCACCAGAATCTGAACTTCACGATACCCGAATTCGAAGAGGGCGGGTCTATCCCGACAACAGAGAATCTGGTCATCTGGATCTGGCGCCGGATCGAGCCGAAGATCCCCGTCAGACTGGTCCGCCTTCGACTATATGAGGACCCGACCCTCTTTGTGGACTATTTCGGCGAGGTCCCGTCGCCGGACGACCGCACGCCCAGACTGGTCTGAGGAAGCCTGACGAACCCGTCGACAGGATGGGTCGGGCCCCGGCTTCGCCAGATGATCAACTCGTGGTGATGACTTTCGTCGTGCAATCCATGCTCGGGTCTTCGAGTCCGTTATTTCCCGTGGCCGAAGCGACCCCGTTCGAAAACGACCAGTTCGAGAAATGTTGCGCCGACGGATCGCTCCATCCAGGAATCTCTTCAACGCCCGCCGGCCAGTCGTTCTCCCGTAGGAACTCCGCCTCCGCCAATGTGCAGAGCTGCTTCAGAATTGGTGCGGCTTCGGCCTGCTTGGCCTGATCCGAGACGGCGGAGAATCGGGGAATGGCGATCGCCGCCAGGACGCCGATGATCACCACCACGATCATCAGTTCGATGAGGGTGAACCCTCGCGTGTCGAGATGTTTCATGTTCGTTTCGCCTCTCCGAGGCCTACTGGTCCGTAACGATCCCGCGGGAATGTGGCCCCGCGCAAAGCAACGGATATGCCTTCCGGTAACCCTGTCCACAAAATGTTGCGATTCAGTTGGTTAGCGGGTTGGTCACGGCCATCCCACGCCCTGGTTTATCAGGAAAGTGCACGATACGTCGCACTCTGCAACGCAATGGATCCCGCCTTGTCACGGTAAGTCTCGGCAGCGTCGACCTTCAGACGAAGTGCTTCCGTGTTCAGGACGGCGACAGCGGCCCGCCGCCGGCACGCATAACTCACGGTATTCGAAGCCATTCGTGGCAGGTTCGCCTGGGTCCCCGCACTTGCCCGGCGCCCATCGGAGCGAGTACGTTCGCAAGTTTCGTCGGTCGAACCTTCACCGAGTCAGCAGCGTGGGCGAGTTAGCGAACGGAATCGCGGACGTGACGATCATCGGCGGCGGGCCCACGGGGCTCTTCGCCTCTTTTTACGCGGGGCTGCGGGGAGTCGGCTGTCGAGTGGTGGACGCGCTGCCGCAGTTGGGCGGTCAGTTGATGGCGCTTTACCCCGAGAAGTACATCTTCGATGTGGGTGGTCTACCGAAGATCCTGGCGAAGGATCTCGCGAAGAACATGGTCGAACAGGGCACGCAGTTCGGTCCCGAGGTCATCCTGGGTTCTGAGGTGACGGGACTGACCCGGCGAGATGGGCTCGTGGTTCTGGAGACGGCGCGCGGTGAACTGCTTTCGAGGACGGTCGTGATCACGGCGGGGAAGGGCGCCCTCAACCCCAGAGTGCTCGAATGCCCCGGGTGGGATGATTTCTTCCGCGCGGAATCGGGCATCCATACGCACGTCCGGCAGCCGGAAGATTTTCGTGACAAACGGGTGCTCCTCGTGGGCGGCGGCGATTCGGCGGTCGACTGGGCGCTCGGGCTACAGGGGATCGCGCGCGAACTGACGATCATCCACCGGCGTGACCAGTTCCGCGCGCACCGCGCCACGACCGAGGAAATGCGCGACCTCGCCGCCCGCGGGAAACTGACGATTCTGACGCCCTATGAAGTCGACTCGATTCAGGGCGACAATCGTTGCGTCGCTTCGGTGACCGTCGCCCAGAACGAAACCGGGGAGAAATCGACTCTCGAAGTGGACGCGATCGTCGCGCTCCTCGGTTTCAAGCCGGACCTGGGCCCGATCGGTCGATGGGGACTCGAACTCGAGAAGAACTCGATCAAGGTCACCTCATTGATGGAAACGAATATCAAGGGCGTCTACGCGGCTGGTGACGTGGTCACCTACCCGGGCAAGCTGGAGTTGATCGCGACGGGATACGCGGAGGCGGCGATCGCGGTAAACAACGCGGTCCACTATCTGAACCCGAAGGCGCGAGTGGCGCCCGGTCACTCGACCAACCTGCGGATTTTCTCGCAGGACGAGAACGAGGCGGAGGGCTGACCTCGATGTCGCGGCCCGCTGAGATGCGTTCAGTACTGGGGGGCAGAACGGCGCTGGTCACCGGTGGCGCGATCCGTGTCGGACGCGCCATTTCACTCGCTCTCGCCGGGGCGGGCGCGAGGGTGATCGTGCATTACCACACTTCGGGCGACGCGGCGGCCGAGGTGGTCGCGGAGATCCACGCCTGCGGCGGAGAGGCCGTCGCCATTCCCGCCGACCTCTCCACGACTCGAGCGGCGTTCGATCTCGCCGACCGGGCGGAAGCAATCGGTCCGGTCGACGTGCTCGTCAACAGCGCCTCGGTCTTTCCGGCCGAGCCGCTGGAACGGGTCACCCCGGAACTCTGGGAGGCGACACTGGCGATCAACCTCCGGGCGCCGTTTTTCCTGACCCAGCGCCTCGGCGGCGCGATGAAGGCCCGCGGTTGGGGTGTCGTGGTCAATATCGCCGACCTCGCGGGCATCCAGATATGGAAGGGCTACGCCGCGCACGCGATATCCAAGGCCGGGCTGGTGCACGCCACGAAGGTTGCCGCACGGGCTCTGGCGCCTGAGGTTCGTGTGGGCGCGATCACCCCCGGTGCCGTCCTTCCCCCCGAAAACATGTCGGACGAGGAGGTCGATCGCCTGGCGGCGCGGGCACCTCTCGGGCGGATCGGTTCGGCCGAGGATGTGGCCCACGCCGTGCTCTATCTGCTCACATCCGACTTCGTGACCGGTGAGGTCCTGGTGGTGGATGGCGGGCGATCTCTCGTCTGAACTCGACCACCGGGCCGACCTCCATCGGGTCGACGCGCGACGGTTCGCGCTGATACTCCAACCATAAGGCACGCAACCGGATACGGATTCCAGGAACCGTTTCGGGCGCCTTTCGGTATAACCCCCCACTCTCGAGGGACCACACCCAGCACCGGCGGTGCGATGGCTCACAGCTCGAATCGGCGAAAGACGCGGCGCGGTGGATCGCGATCTCGGAAGAGATCCGGTCGCCAGTCGCTCGCCGGTTTCGGGAGCGCGCTCGGCACGCTCCTCAAGTGGGGCTCGGGTCTCGCCCTGGTCGCGCTCATCGGATCGCTGATCTACCTCTGGCCTCGCTGCTCGGGTGAATCGTGCCCCAGCATGGAGGCGTTGCGTTCCTACGAACCGCCGCAGGCCAGCCGTGTTTACGATGGTCAGGAGAGGCTCGTCGCTCACCTCTCTCCCGAGCGGCGGATCGTCGTTCCCCTCCGCGGGATGCCCGCACACCTGATAGGCGGGTTCCTCGCGGTCGAAGACCGACGCTATTTCGAACATTCCGGCATCGATTTTCGTCGGGTCCTGGGCGCCGCCGTCCACGATATCCGGGTGATGCGGTTCGAGCAGGGCTTCAGCACGATCACCATGCAGCTGGCGCGGAACGTCTTCCCGGAGCATCTCACCCGGGAGAAGACCCTGAAGCGCAAGTTCTGGGAAGTATTGCTGGCCGTGCAGATGGAGCGGGAATTCACCAAGGCCGAGATCCTCGAGATGTACCTCAATCAGATCTACCTGGGCGAGGGATACTACGGCGTCGAGGCGGCCGCGCAGGGATATTTCGGCAAATCGGTCGGCTCGCTGGACATCGCGGAATCCGCGATGCTCGCCGCCATTCCCAAGGGTCCGACGACGTACAATCCGCGTGACAACCCGGTTCCCGCGATCCGCCGAAGGAATCTGGTGCTCGACCTGATGTCGCGCGCCAGCGTGATCAGCGAGGGTGAAGAGGAAGCGGCGGCCGAGCGGCCCCTGGGAGTGGTCCCGCCCGTCGAGGCGACGGGCGACGCGCCGTATTTCATCGCGGCGGTGCGCCGCGCCATTCGCGACCGTTTCGGAGATCGCGCGGAAACGGCCGGCCTCCGCGTGTTCACCTCGCTCGACCGGTCGCTTCAAGCCTCGGCCGTCGCCCAGCTCAACCGACAGCTCACGTCGGTGGAGAAGGGGGAGATCGGTCGGTATCGCGGGCCCGCCTGTACGGAAGGACCCGTCGCGAATCCCGAAGAGTGCCTGCAGGGGATGTTCGTGGCGGTCGACAACCACACGGGTGACATTCTCGCGCTCGTCGGCGGTCGTGACTTCTCCCTCAGCCAGTTCGACCGGGCGACGCAGGCGCGGCGGCAGGCGGGCTCGGCGTTCAAGCCGTTTCTCTTCGCGACGGCGATCGCCGCCGGGGTTCCGGTCACGACGACGTTGCTCGGCCCCGGCGCGGTCGATTACGAGGGCGGTTATGTCCCCGCCGACCACGTGAGCGATTCCGTCGCGGTGGACCTGCGTGAGGCGATGCGCCTGTCTTCCAACCGCGCCGCCGTCGTCCTTGGAGAGCGCGTGGGGGTCGGCAGCGTGGTCCGGACCGCGCATAGCCTGGGAATCAACACGCCGCTCCAGGAGTTCCCGTCGACGCTCCTCGGCGCGTCCGAAGTCGTTCCGCTCGAGATGGTCGGCGCTTTCACCGCGTTCGCCAACTTCGGCGTGGTGGTCACGCCCCGACTCATCCGACGGGTCGAGGACGCCGAAGGGAACGTGCTCTGGGAAGACTCGATCAAGCGGCACCAGGTACTCTCCCCCGAAGTCGCCTTTCTCACCAATGACCTGATGCGAGACGTCGTCGACCGGGGTACGGG
The DNA here is from genome assembly GCA_964634395.1 of uncultured Gemmatimonas sp. Classification (GTDB taxonomy): domain Bacteria; phylum Gemmatimonadota; class Gemmatimonadetes; order Longimicrobiales; family Longimicrobiaceae; genus WHSP01. The sequence goes on from CAZWJE010000001.1 coordinate 125,103, forward strand.
TTCGGCCGTGCGCGCCGCCGGACTGCCATGGAACATCGCCGCGGCGGGAAAGACGGGAACGACCAACGACGCGGCCGATGCCTGGTTCGTCGGATCCACGCCTGACATCACCGCGGGAGTCTGGGTCGGGTTCGACCGGCGACAGCGGATCACGGTCGGCGGTGGCGGCGGTAACATCGCCGCACCCGTCTGGGGTCGGGTGATGGCGAACTACTATCGCTCCCACGCGGCCCCCCCGGCCTGGTCACCGCCCTTCGACCTCGTCCACGCCAGGATCGATCGCGAAACCGGCTTCCTTGCCTCCTCGGATTGCCCGGCGGAGCATGTGGTCGAGGAGTGGTTCATCCCCGGGACGGAGCCGAGGGAGTACTGCCCCCTCCACGTGGAGCGGGGAATCGAAGGGTGGTTCCGACGGGGTATCCGCGGCATCGAAGACATCTTCCGGCGCCGGCCAGGGACGGACTAGTCCCCCCGGATCTCCAGTGAAACGGGACGCACGCCGCCGCCTCCCGACCCTCCCTATGTACGCATCTCCCAACCGGTTGTCGGTGTCGCCCGCGCTCCGCCCGCCTTCTCTCCGCACGCGCACACCCGCGAGGGGCACGCGATTTGAGATGTAACCCCATACGAAACAACGGCTAAGCGGTACCCGAAAGTCCAGGCTTCGACGGCCGGGGCGAGAGAAAAGGTGTGGTGGGGCGATGACCAAAGCTTTACAGTCACTTGTTGTGGCGATGGTAGTCGTGGCGGTTGCGGGCTGCGCGGGGAACGGCGGGACGGATGGGGCACGCGCGATGAGGGCGGAGTCACAGGTTCGGGTGAAAGTCACGAACCATAACTGGTCAGACATGCGGATCTACGTCGCATCCCGCGCGGGCTCGAAATCACGGATCGGATTCGTCACGAGCATGACGACTCAGGAACTGCGAATCCCCAGGTCGGCGATTGGCGCTGGCCCGGTATACCTGGTGGCCGACCCGATCGGCGGAGAGCCCTACGTCTTTCCGGCGGCGATCGACCCGGGTCCTGGCGACTGGATCGAGTTCACCGTCCAGAACAACCTGCCGATCTCAACGATTTCGGTCTGGAGTTCCTGAACGAGGAACTGGGGGATGGCGAGAGGCGGAGTGTGAACGGAGGTTCGACCGTTCCCGCTCCGCCTGTTCGTGAGTAGCGCGAAACCGAGGGTGTGGCGAAGCTAATCGGGGTTTCCGACCGATGACTCCGCCGTCTCCATGACGGGTGACTCCGCACCCTCGATTCCCGTATGCGCGAGCCATCGCTCCGCCTCCAGGGCGGCCATGCAGCCACTCCCGGCCGCCGTGATCGCCTGCCTGAAATAGTCATCCATCACGTCCCCCGCCGCGAAGACGCCCTCGACGCTGGTGGCCGTTCTCCACGCCTGGGGAACGACGACATAGCCGCTCGGTGACAATTCCAGCTGACCCTCCAGGAAACCGGTATTGGGTGTGTGACCAATCGCGACGAACAGACCGCCCACCTCGATCGAGCGGTGCTCACCGGTGACGGTGTCCTCCAGGACGAGACCGCGTATGAAATCATCGCCTTCGACGTCAATGACGCGAGTATTCCATTCGACCCGTACCTTGGGGTGGGCGAGTGCACGGTCGATCATCACTTTCGAAGCACGGAACGCGTCCCTGCGGTGGACGAGGACCACTTCGCTGGCGAACTTGGTCAGGTAGGTCGCCTCCTCCATCGCGGAGTCACCCCCGCCGACGACGGCGAGGACCTTGTCGCGAAAGAAGGGAAGGGCGCCGTCACAGACCGCGCATGCCGACACGCCACCGCCCGTCCGGGCGAGGCGTTCCTCGTTGTGAAGCCCCAGCCAGTTGGCGCGTGCTCCCGTCGCGACGATCACGGCATCCGCCTCGATCCATCCGCTCCAGGAGAGGCGCAATCGGAAAGGCCGAAGCGAGAGGTCAACCTCCTCGACGCTCTCGCCGATTACGCGCGCGCCGTGACGGACCGCCTGTTCCTTCATCCGGTCCATGAGTTCCTGTCCGCCGATCGCGTCCGGGAATCCCGGGAAGTTCTCGATGTCGGTCGTCCACATGAGCTGGCCACCCGGGATCATCTCCCGCGTCGGTTCACCCTCGATGACGACCGGATCGAGCGAGGCTCGGGCCGAGTAGAGCGCGGCGGTCCAGGCGGCTGGTCCGGATCCGATGCAGACGACGCGATGGCGTGGAGTCGACTCATTCATTGACAAGACAGATCACTGTGCGGGACACGGGCGCGACCGATTTCGGATCGCGAATCTATGAAGTGCGAAGTTCCGGCGCATCCTCCGGCTGATCGCGCTGGCCGCGCGCGGTGACCGGAATCACCGCCTCGACCTCGGTGCCGACGCCGGGCTGACTCTGGATCCGAACCGAACCGCCCACGTACGCGGCGCGTTCCTGCATCCCGAAAAGGCCGAGGCCTCGGTCGTCCCGCCCGGCGACTTCATCGACATGGAATCCGGCACCGTCGTCGGTGACGACCAGGACCACCGTCCCCCGCTCCGGAGCGATGCGTACGGTCACGCGCGAAGGTTCGGCGTGGCGGATGGCGTTCGAGATCGCCTCCTGCGCGATTCGATAAAGCGCCAGCTCGGCCTGCTGCGTGAGCAGGTGCTCGATGGGTTCGGCGTCCACGCGAATCGCGACGCCCACGGACTCCGAGAGCGCGCGCACGTGGGACTCGAGGGCCGGAACCAGGCCCAGTTCGTCGAGCGCTGGCGGTCGCAGGCCCCGCGCGAAACGGCGGACCCGTTCCAGAGCCTCGCCAATTTCGGTGCGGAACTCGTCGAGCGCCGCGTCGCGGGCGCGGGAATCCTCCGCGCTCCGGATGAGGCGGAGGCGGATGAGCAGAGCCGCGAGGTACTGGGCGGTGTCGTCGTGGAGTTCACGAGCGATACGCATCCGCTCCTGTTCCTCGGCGTTCATGGCGCGCGCGGCGATGCCGCTCAATCGTTGGCGGTACGACTCGAGGTTGTCGAGCATGCCGTTGAAGGTGCCCGTGAGGTGCTCGAGCTCGACGTCGAGCAGCGGCGAGTACGGGACCCGCGCGTCGACGTCCCCCGACTGAACCCGGGCGGCCGTCTCCTCCAGGAGGCTGAGCGGCCGCAGGGCGACCTGTACGATGAGGGCGTTGACGAGCATCGTCGCGAGGATCCCTCCGAGCGTGAACGCCACGACCCAGGCGAGGGGGAAACGCCCGTCGCCCCGGTCGCGGAGGACGCCGCTGAGCAGGGCCCCGCCGATCGTTCCCATGAGCAGGATCGCGGCGTTCGCGATCAGGATCTTGTAGAAGAGTCGAACCCGCAGGAGTCGGTGAAAATAACGCGGCGGGGACGGCGTCTCCGGTTCGCGTGCCTCGGGGTCGGGGGGCAGGGTGGCGATTGGTTGCACGGGCCGGTTATATTCTGCGGCTGTATGAACTGAGAGCGAGGCGAATGTCCATTCGGTACCCCGAAAGAAGAGAAATGTCCAGCCCGCCGGGCGTTCCGGATCCCGAAGTCCGTCCGGAGGACGGTGTGGCGATGACCACGGCGACCGAGCGGGCGGGTCTCTCGGCGGCGAACGATGCCGGCCGGCGCGCCTTCCTCGCGCAACGTCTCCGCGATTACGTGACCCTCACGAAGCCGCGGATCATCTCGCTCCTGCTCGTGACGACGCTGGCGCCGATGGTGCTGGCGGCGGGCGGTTGGCCGGGCATGGGCCCCGTGTGCTGGACGATGATCGGCGGCTACCTGATGGCGGGAGGCGCCAACGCGATCAACATGTACATCGATCGCGACATCGATAGCCGCATGGGCCGAACCCGGCTCCGGCCGATCCCCAGTGGGCGGATGAGTCCCGCGCACGTACTGGGCTTCGGGGTCACTCTGGCGGTGGTGTCGTTCCTGCTCTTCACGATCGCCATCAATCCCCTGGCGGCGGTGCTGGCACTGGCGGGACTCCTCTACTACGTCTTTATCTACACGCGCTGGCTGAAGCGGACGTCACCGCAGAACATCGTGATCGGCGGGGCGGCCGGCGCTTTTCCGCCGCTCGTCGGCTGGGCGGCGGCGACGGGCGGCCTGAGCCTCACCGCGATCTATCTCTTCCTCATCGTCTTCTTCTGGACCCCTCCGCATTTCTGGGCACTCGCTCTCGTGAAACAGAAGGATTACGGGCGGGTGGGCGTGCCGATGGCGCCGAACGTGTGGGGAGAGAAACACACTCTCCGGCAGATGCTCCTCTACACGGGGATGCTTCTTCCGCTGACCCTCATCCCGGCGACGCTCGGCGAGCTCGGGTGGGTGTACGCCCTGTCGGCCACACTGCTCGGCCTCTGGCTCCTTGACGGGGTCCTGCGAGTCGTGCGCGCGCCGGACTTTACGGCGCCCGCCTGGACACTCTACAAGAACTCGCTCCTCTATCTCGCGCTCCTGTTCGCGGCGGTAATGGTGGACGGACTGATGCCGACCATCAGCGAGGCCCCCGCCGCGCCGGTCCTGCTCGAGAACCCGGACTTCCTGGTCGAAGGCGGCGCGGCGCGGCGCTGATCGCGGAGGCAGCCGGCCAGTGGGAGCGGAAGGGCGCGGGATTTCGCGCCCTTCGATGTGTTTGGCGCCAGCGGTACTCGTCGCCACCGGCGCTTGCGTCTCGTGCGCGTCCGGGACTATCTCGGCCTGGAGTGATAGCTCGATGCTCGTGGCATCGATGGGGGTGACACCGACCGTCCAGTCGTCTCCCCGGCCGGCGGTTCTCCGGGCGCGTCCAGGCTGAGAATGATCTCGGTCGTGAGCGGACGTGCCGCGAGGCTGGGGACGGGGAAGGGGATGAAGGGGCGTGCCGCGAACGCCCTCGATTTCTCGCGGAGCGCCGCGCCACCCCCCGGCGGGAGTGATCGATCGACGGGGAGACCGGTCGCCAGCGTGACCTCGGGCACGCGCGGGATCGTGCGCAGATAGACGATCTCGCGGTCGAGCCTCTCGTCGGTCAGCGGCAGGTAGACGTGTCCCGGGTCATGGGAATCATGTCCGTACGTCACCAGACCGAGCTCGGTCGCGATCTGATGGAACCGGCGCATCGCGTCCGGATCGACGTCGTAGTCGACCGCGCGCCCGGCGGGCCGCCCCGCCGCGTCCATCTGTGAATGCCATGAAGTGAGCGTCGTGGTGACCAGTGGTCCCGACCTCGATCGGCCCTGCTGAAAGAGGAAGGCCTGTCGAGCTGGCGCGCGCCATGTTTCGAGACGAGCAGCGCGTACTCCGGAATCGGCCAGCCGGTCTTCAAACGCCCGAATGATCGCGGCGAAACCGGGGTCGAGAAGATCGATGTCGCGGTGGATCCGTTCCGCTTCAGGACCGTACGAAGCGCCGAGGACACGCCACTCCCACTGCTCGAAGGTCTCGAAGATCAGCGGCCGAGGCTGACCCGGGACGCCGATCATATGGGTGCCCGGCATCGGCGTCACCGGTTGGTAGACCGGTACGTCCGTGTGCGAGAGAAGACCGAAACGACCCGGCCCGCGGACGTCGAATCGGCAGCGGAGTTCAGCGGGACGCGGATTGCGGCCGATCGTCTGGAAGTCGATTTCGCGGCATGCCTCGACGCGCTCCTGGTCGAATGGCGCGGTGGCCGGAATCGATGGTTGCGCGACCATCAGGCCGGCGAGGCCGGTCTGCAGGAATAGCTCGATCATACCGGAGATGGTCGGTCTGATGGTGAGGGGCGGGCGTGCGAGCATGCTCACGCCGGCCGGAAGATTCTGGGAAACGACGTGGTTGGAGTTACACTTCAGACGCCGGGGAGGATCCCGGGAACATCAGGCCCCGCATTGACTTCCGACAGTTCCGGTGAGCAACCTTCGAGACTGGGCGCGAGCCGGTCCGGAAGAAAACCGCCAATGAGATTCGACGAATCGGCCCATTCCGGCGTATCGGTTCCGATCGAATATGGACATGGACATGCAACGACTGGGAAAGCGATGATGGGTCCGGCCCCGATGCCATCACTCTCGCTCCTCGCCGACCGGCGTCGACGTCTTCTCGAGGGACTTGGCGACGGAGTGGCGGTGGTGCCCGCCGGGTCCGAACTGTTTCGATCCCGCGACACGGAGGTCGCCTATCGCCAATCGAGCGACCTCGCCTACCTGACGGGTTTTCCGGAACCCGAGGCGGTCGCGGTCATCTCGCCGCATGAAGAAGCGGGCCCGTTGACACTCTTCGTTCGCCCGCGTGCTCCCGAAAGGGAGGCGTGGGCGGGGTCGCGGCACGGCCTCGAGGGCGCGAAAGAGCGCTTCGGCGCCGATGCCGTACATTCCATCGAGGCGCTCGACGAAAAGCTGCCGGATCTTCTGCGCCCCGCGGACCGAGTCCATTTTCCGATCGGTGGTCCGGATGACCTCGAGCGGATGGTTCTCGAGATCCTCGTGTCCGCGCGGAAGACACGCCCCCGAGCGGGCGTCGGACCGACGGGCATCGAGGATCTGGACGTGCTGACCTCACGCCTGCGGCTGATCAAGGATTCTGAGGAACTCGACCGGATGAGGACCGCCGCCAGGATCGGTGCGGCGGGACACCTCGCCGCGATGCGTCTCGCTCGACCGGGCGTCGGTGAGTGGGAGTTGCGCGCCGCGCTCGAAGCCGAATTCGTCGCGCTCGGCGGTGACGCGGCCTTCCTTTCGATCGTCGGGTCCGGTTCCAACGCCACCATTCTCCACTACGTCGAGAACACGCGCCGCACGAAGGAGGATGATTACGTCCTGATCGACGCGGGCGCCGAGTGGGGCATGTACTGTTCGGACATTACTCGGACCTTCCCCGTCTCGGGTCGTTTCGTGGGGCCCCGCGCCGACCTCTACGACGTCGTACTCGCGGCCCGGGAGGCGGCGATCGCGGCGGTTCGTCCGGGTGCCCCGGTCTCGGCGACACACGACGCGGCCGTACGCGTGCTCGTCCAGGGCATGCTCGATTTCGGTCTGCTGGCTGGTGATATCGACGGCGTCATCGAATCAGGCGACTTCAAGCGCTTCTATCTCCATCAGACATCACACTGGCTGGGGCTCGATGTACATGACGCCGGTCCCTACCGACAGGGCGATGAGCCGATCCCGCTCGCGCCGGGCATGGTCCTGACGGTCGAGCCCGGCCTCTACGTTCCCGCCGACGCCACCGACGTACCCGATGTCCTGCGCGGTCTGGGGATCCGGATCGAGGACGACGTCGTCGTCACGGCGGAAGGTCACGAGATCCTCACGAACATGGTTCCGGTGGAGCGTGACGAGATCGAGGCGGTGATGCGCGGTTGACCCCTCCGCGCGCCGGTGTGCGTCCGGTCGGGATGACGGGTGTCGATCGGGTCCATCCCCGACCGACAAGGACTGAAGCGACACCAATCGATGGTTTCGCGAATCCCGTCACCACGGAGCCCGCGCGATGAACGACATCCGACTCGACACGCCGTCCCGAAGAGCGATCCGAACCGGTCAGATCCTCCGCGTCCTGGTTGCCGCCTTCCTCATTTTGGCGAGCGCTCTCCCGAAACTGATCCGGCATCCATCCGCGACGGACTACTTCACGCACTTCGGTTTCGACGCCATGTCCACCACCGTCCCGATCGGCATGCTCGAGGCGTCGATCGCCATCCTTTTCCTTGTCCCCCGTACCTCGGTGCTCGGGGCGATCCTTCTCACCGGACTTCTCGGCGGGGCGGCCGCGACACAGCTGCGCGTCGGAGATCCGATCTTCTTCCCAATCATGGTGGGCGGTGTCGCATGGCTCTCCCTGTACCTTCAGGATGGGCGAGTTCGTGACCTGATCCGGACGGGACCGACGGCCCTTCCGAGCGCCGGAGTCACGGGACCCGCTCGGGTCGTCTGAGTCACTCCGTCCAGGGCGGACGAGCCCGCGGGCCCGGTCGCGCACTTGCGCGGTCCGTGCGGGTCCTTAGATTCGCGGTACTGGGCGATGACCCATGGTGGACGGATTTGCTACCGCTTGCAACCACCCTAAAAAATGCTAAGTGTTGGGAATCACCGATTTGGGTGAATGGGCCCCGCACTTCCGTAGCGGGGCCTTTTTCGTTGTTCCCGATTTCGACCCGATGCCGGGAGGGCCTGGTGCACGATAAATCGCCGTTTCTTCGAGCAGTGGAAGATCGCGTGCTGGTTTACGACGGAGCAATGGGCACGTCGATCCAGCGTTATGAGTTGACGGCGGACGACTTCGGTGGCGCTCGCCTGGAGGGGTGCAATGACTATCTGGTCATCTCGCGCCCCGACGTGATCGAGGAGATCCACGCGAGCTTCCTGGAAGCGGGATGCGATGTGCTGGAAACCGATACCTTCCGGTCGAACCGGATCACTCTGGGAGAGTATGGCCTGGGGGATCGGGTCCGGGAGGTGAACGTGGCCGCCGCCCGATTGGCCCGGCGCCTGGCCGACCGGTTCTCCACGCCGGAGAAGCCGCGGTTCGTGGCGGGGTCGATCGGACCCTCGGGGTTTCTCCCCTCCGCGTCGGACCCCACGCTGGGCAACATCACCTTCGAGGAGCTGGTCCCGGTCTTCGAGGAGCAGGCCCGCGCGCTCATCGAAGGCGGCGTCGACGTGCTGCTCGTCGAAACCTCTCAGGACATTCTCGAGACGAAGGCTTCGGTCTTCGGTTGCCGGAAGGCGATCGTGGACGCGGACCGGCCGGTGGCGCTCCAGGTGCAGGTGACGCTCGATACCTCTGGACGGATGCTCCTGGGAACCGATATCGGGGCCGCGCTCGTCACGCTGGAGGCGCTCGACGTCGACATCGTGGGGCTCAATTGCTCCACCGGGCCTGAGCACATGAGGCAACCGGTCAGCTTCCTCGGTGAGAACGCGCGCCTGCCGATTTCCATCATTCCGAACGCCGGGATTCCGCACAACGAGGGCGGGCAGGCCGTCTATCCGCTGGAGCCGATCCCGTTCGCGGAGCAGATGACGGATTTCGTCAGGAGCTATGGCGTGAGCGTGGTGGGCGGGTGCTGCGGCACGACGCCGGACCACATCCGGGAGCTCGTCGCGAGGGTGGGCGGTCTGCCCGCGCCCGCCCGCGACGTTCCGTACGTCCCGCGTGTTTCTTCGGCGATCCGGGCGTTCGACCTCGTGCAGGAACCCCGGCCGACGATGATCGGGGAGCGCGTCAACGCGCAGGGATCGCGGAAGATGAAACGGCACCTGCTCGAGGACGATTACGACGGCGTTCTCGAAGTGGCGCGGGAGCAGGTGGGTGGTGGAGCACACGTCCTGGACATCTGCGTGGCGCTCACCGAGCGAGCGGACGAGGCGGTCCAGATGCGGACGGTCGTCAAGCTCCTCTCCCAGTCGGTCGAATCACCGCTCTGCATCGATTCGACCGAGGCGGAGGTGGTTCGCGTCGCCCTCGAGCAGTCGCCGGGCCGGGCCATCGTCAACTCGATCAATCTCGAGAACGGGCGACAACGAATCGATGACGTGCTTCCCCACGTTGCCGCTCACGGCGCGGCGGTGATCGCGCTCACCATCGATCGTGAGATCGGGGGGATGGCGAAGACGGCCGACGAGAAGCTCGAGGTGGCTCGCAGGATTCACACGATCGCGACCGGAGAGTTCGGCCTGCGTCCCGACGCCCTGATTTTCGACACGCTGACGTTCACCCTCGCGACGGGAGACGAGGAGTTCCGTCGCTCGGCGATCGAGACGATCGAGGGCATCCGCGCGATCAAACGGGAACTGCCGGGCGTGCTCACGACGCTGGGCGTATCGAACGTTTCCTTCGGGCTGGGGAAGAGCGCCCGCGCCGTGTTGAACTCGGTGTTCCTCTTCCACTGTGTGGAGGCGGGGCTCGACACGGCGATCATCAACCCCGCGCACGTGAAGCCCTACGCGGAGATTCCGCCCGAGGAACGCGAACTGGCGAACGACCTCCTCTTCGACCGACGTACTCCAGACCACGATCCGCTCGCGGCGTTCATCGCCTACTACGAAGGACGCGTGGTCACGGAAGAGACCGTCGAGGATCCCGCGAGCGAGATGGAACCGGAGGGGGCACTTCACTGGAAGATCGTCCACCGGAAGAAGGAGGGCGTGGAGGAACTCATCGATCAGGCGGTGGACCGGAACGGCGCCGTGCCCGTGCTGAACGAAGTCCTGCTCCCGGCGATGAAGGAGGTGGGCGACAAGTTCGGGGCCGGAGAGCTGATCCTTCCGTTCGTGCTGCAGAGCGCGGAGGTGATGAAGAAATCCGTCGCGCGGCTGGAGACCTACCTGGAGAAGGCCGAGGGCCAGACGAAGGGGAAGGTCGTCCTGGCGACCGTTTACGGGGACGTGCACGATATCGGAAAGAACCTCGTCAACACGATCCTGACGAACAACGGTTACACGGTGTACGACCTCGGGAAGCAGGTCCCGGTGAATACAATCATCGAGAAGGCGGAGGAAGTCGGTGCCGACGCGATCGGTCTGTCGGCGCTTCTCGTTTCGACCTCGAAGCAGATGCCGCTCTGCGCGCGCGAGCTGGACACGCGGAATCTCGGCTTTCCGCTCCTGGTCGGGGGCGCGGCGATCAACCCCAGCTTCGTGCGAGCGGCGGCGGTCGTCGAGCCCGAATCCACACGCGTGTATGGGCCGGGGATGTTCTACTGCAAGGATGCGTTCGAGGGACTCGCGGTGATGGACCGGCTGGTGGACGAGGAGGGGCGCGCCGAGTTCGTCGAACTCCATAACGCCCGCATGATCGAGCGGTCACGAAAATACGCCGAGAACCGCGCGAAGGCGGCGGCGCTGCGGCCGGAATCGCGACGGAACGGGGGCGTCCCCGACGCGGATATCCCGACGCCGCCCTTCTGGGGCGTCAAGGTGCTTACCCCGCCGGTCGACGAGGTCGTCGATTGTATCGACCTCAACACGCTCTTCCGGATGCAATGGGGTGCCCGGAACCTGAAGGGCGAAGAGTGGGACCGCGTTCTGCGGGACGAGTTCAGGCCGCGACTGGAGCGATACACGCGCGAGGCACGGACCGCCGGCTGGCTCCGCCCCCGGGCCGTGTACGGCTATTTCCCGGCCGGCCGGGACGGCGATGACCTCGTCGTTTTCGACCCGGCCAACCCGACTCGTGAAATGGGGCGATTCGACTTCCCCCGGCAGGAAGACCGGGAAGGCCTCTGTCTCGCTGACTATTTCAGACAGCTGGACGACGGCCGACCGCTCGATGTGGTCGCGCTCCAGGTGGTGACCAGCGGCGAGCGTGCCCAGCGGTTCGTCGCGGAGCGCAACGCCGCCGGTGATTACAGCGAAGGATATTTCCTCCACGGCTTCAGCGTGCAGGCGGCGGAAGGGACGGCGGAGTGGGTCAATCGGCGCGTGAAAGGCGAACTGGGGATCGGGGATGCCCGCGGGCTCCGTTACTCGTGGGGGTATCCGGCGTGTCCGGATCTCCAGCACCACGAGCTGGTGTTCCGTCTACTCGGGGTGGAAGACGCGATCGGCGTTCAGCTCACCAGTGCCTGGCAGCTCGACCCCGAACAGTCGACGGCCGCGATCATCACCCATCACCCGAACGCCAGGTACTTCTCCGCGGCGGAGGACGAATGAACGCCCCGCGGGCGACGCTCGGGCGGGCAGGCGACGTCGGCCGCGAGCGCCGGGCGGTGCCCAATGGCTGATTTCAGGGAACTCCTCCAGGACGGGCGCCCGCACCTGTTCGACGGCGCGATGGGGACGATGCTGTACGCTCGCGGCGTCTTCATCAATCGGTGTTACGACGAGTTGAACCTCCGCGATCCCGAACTCGTTCGCGAGATCCACCGCGAATACGTGCGCGCGGGGGCGGAGATCCTGGAGACGAACAGCTACGGCGCGAACCGGGCCAAGCTGGGCCAGTTCGGGCTCGACGCCGAAGTACACGCGATCAACAGGAGCGCCGCCGAGATCGCGCGCTCGGTGGCGACGCCGCGGGTGTGCGTCGGCGGGGCGATCGGCCCGCTCGGGGTCCGTATCGAACCTTACGGACCGACTTCACTCGACGAAGCGCTCGGGATCTTCCGGGAGCAGGCGGAGGGGCTCCTCGCCGGCGGCGTCGACCTCTTCATCCTCGAGACGTTCAGCGATCTCGCGGAGATCCGACAGGCGCTGCGTGCCGTACGCGCGCTGACCGACCTCCCCGTCGTCGCGCAGATGGTGATTCGTGAGGATGGCCTCACGCCGTATGGAACCGATATCGGTGCCGTAACCGAGCGGCTGACCGAATGGGGCGCTGACGTCGTCGGCATGAACTGTAGCGTCGGCCCGCACGCGATGCTGGAAACCGTCGACGGGCTCCTCGCCGCGACCGATCTCCCCGTGTCCTGTCAGCCGAACGCCGGCCTGCCGCGCCAGGTCGACGGACGCACGATGTACATGGCCTCCCCCGAGTACATGGCCGAGTACGCCGGGCGACTCGTGCGCAAGGGAGTTCGCTTCGTCGGCGGTTGCTGCGGCACCACGCCCGTTCACATCCGGGAGATGGCGGGGGCGCTGCGCGCCATCGGCCCCGGTCCGGCGAAGGTCATCGTGACGTCGCCAGCCAGGCCCGTCGCCGAGGTCGATTCGGTGCCGCTCGCGCAACGCTCGGAGTGGGGGAAGAAGCTCGCCGCCGGCGAGTTCCTGACCACCGTCGAGATCGTGCCGCCCCGTGGTGTCGACCCGACGACGATGCTGGAGGGAGTCCGGCTCCTCCGCGATTCGGGGATCGACGGGGTCAATGTGCCCGACGGCCCCCGAGCGCAGAGTCGTATGGGCGTGCTCGCGACGTCGTTGCTCATCCAGCGAGACGTGGGGATCGAGCCGATCACCCACTACTGTTGCCGCGATCGGAACCTTCTCGGGATGCTCTCCGATCTCCTCGGCGCCCAGGCGCTGGGACTCCGCAACCTCCTCCTCATCACCGGCGACCCGCCGAAAATGGGTCCTTACCCCGACGCCACCGCCGTCTTCGACATCGACGCGATCGGGCTCACGAACCTCGTGGCACGCCTCAACGAAGGACTCGACCCCGGTGGCAACCGCATTGGCGACCCCACGAGCTTCGTGATCGGCGTCGGCGCCAACCCCGGCGCCACCGACCTCGAACACGAACTCCGACGCTTCTACTGGAAGGTCGAGGCGGGCGCGGAATACGCGATCACGCAGCCGGTGTTCGATCCGAGGCAGCTCTTCGCGTTCATCGAGCGGATCGAGAAGGAGGGAATCCGCATCCCGATCATCGCGGGGATCTGGCCACTCGTCAGCGCCCGCAACGCGGAGTTCCTCGCGAACGAGGTCCCTGGCGTCATCATCCCGCCGGAGGTCGTCACGCGCATGCGCGCCGCGAACGAACGGGGGAAGGACGCCGCGATCGCCGAGGGGATCGAGATCGCGAGGGGGATGCTCCGCGACACGCTCCCCGCGATCCAGGGGGTCCAGGTCAGCGCGCCGTTCGGGCGCGTGCCCCTGGCGCTGGAAGTCTTTGAGGCACTCCCGGGATGGTCCGCCGAATCTCACCCCGCCACGTCGCCGGTGACCTGACGGCGGGCCGAGGAGACACACGAGGAACGGGGAGTGCGGTCACGACCGACTCCCCGTTCACGGTGCCACCCCGGCCCGCGGTATCGGAAACCCTATACCGCTTCTCGCGGTCCGGCTTCCTCCCTACGCGCGAATCACCAGCCTGATTGATCCGCCGTTCGATTCGATCCATCGCGCGACCGCCTTGGCCTCGTCGGTCCTCATGCGCAGGCAACCCCGCGACGCCGCCTGACCGATCGATCCCGGCGCGTTCGTCCCGTGTATGTAGTACGCGGGCTCCCGAAAGTAGATCTTCACCCCCTGCATCGGGTTCTTCGGATCCCCGGGTGCACGAGGCTTCTCGTTACGTGCCCAGTCCGAGTTCGGCGGCACCCAACCAGGATTCCAGACGATACGACCCGTCCGGAACGTCCCCGTCGGTGTCGGATTCGTCGCGCGTCCGACGGCTACCCCGTAGGTGCTCACGACCTCCCCGTTCTCCACCAGCTTCAACGACCTCTCCGACAGGTCGACTCGTATCTCGGTAGGCGCGGCCTCTCGCCCGATGTCGCCGAACGCCAACGATCCGGTAATCACCAGCGCCAGGATGGGAATCAATGCCAGAAACGAGACGGGCCGCGCGCGCGCTTTCAAAAATCGCATGTTACCTCCCAGCTGCGATACTCTGGATGTATTAGTGCAAATTACGCTCCATAAACGAGTTAGAGGTCAATATGTGATGTGAAATATAGATACGGTGCGCTCGTTGCCGGGGAAGGGGACGCTCGACGGAGGGCGGTTCACAACCATTTCCGGCGGCGGAAATAGAGGGCGAGGCAGAACGCGGTCGAGGCCATGAGCGTGAGGACGGCGTAATATCCCCAGGAGAGTCTGAGTTCGGGCATGACCACGAAGTTCATGCCGTAGATGCCGGCGATCACCGAAATGGTCATGAGGATGATCGACCAGGCGGTGAGTGTCTGGACCACCTCGTTGAGGCGGTTGGAGGCCTTCGTGGCCTGGTACTCGACGAGACCGGTGAGGACCTCACGGAAGGCGTCGATTTCCTCCATCACGCGCAGGACGTGGTCGTGGATGTCCTGGAAATAGGGGACGAGTTCGGGGCGGACGTAAGGCAGGTCATGACGAACGAGGGAACTCAGGGCGTCTCGCTGAGGCGCGAGTACGCGTCGCATGGTGATCATTTCCTGCCGCAGGAGAAAGGCGTCCTCGACGGTCGTCGCGTCCGGGTCGTTGAAGGCCCGGTGCTCCATGTGTTCGAGGCGATGCGAGAAGTGCTCGAGAACGGGGAAGTAGTCATCGATGATCTGGTCGAGGAGCGCGTGGGCGATCGTCCCGGGGTCGTTCAGCCGACCGGGATCGAGTTTCCAGCCGTCGACGATCTGGGAGATCTCCGGTACTTCCTGGTCATGAACGGTGATCAGGAAGGTACTGCCCAGGAAGAGATGGATCTCGTTGAGCGCCATCCGTGCCCGAACGGGGTTGATGCGGGTCGCGTAGAAAATGAAGAGGAAGTACCCGGGATACCGATCGATCTTCGGGCGCTGCCGGCCGCGCAGGCAATCCTCGACGGCGAGAGGATGAAGGCCGAGCCGCTCGCGTAGCAGCGTGGATTCTTCCAGGCCCGGGGAGGTGATGTCGATCCAGACCATCTCGTCGGGCGACGCGCCGACCGCGGTGGCGGGTGCTTCCCGGATGCGACGGATCGCTTCTTCGCGGTCCGCTGAACGCACGCCCCGGTCATCCGCGACGTAGCACTGAACCTTTCCTCCCCCGGATGATTTCATGGTTCGTGTCGCGACGTGACCCGCTGATTCTCACCAGTACCGCCGCCTGTCGGGATTGGAATCTTCACGAAGCGTCGATTCCCGGGCGACGAAAACGGTCTCGCGCGCCGCGCGCGAGACCGTCCGTTCATCCATCAGCCTTCAGCGGCTCTCGAAGTCATCCTCGTCGTCCCGAATCCTGACATCGCCTTCGTGGTGGATCTCGGCGCGTTCGCGGCGCAGATCGGCTTCGACGATCTCGTCGTCGACGACGTCCTGCTTCTTCACCACGAGTTCCTCGCGAGGCACGGTCCGTCGCTCGACCGAGAGTTCCTCTTCCATGACCGGAATATGGATCTCGTCTTCCTCGATCCGCGCCGATGTGCGCATGTCCGACGGCTCGCGGTGTTCGACCACGACTTCTTCATGGTGGACCGGGACATCTTCGCGGATGTGGCGGGTGTCCACCTTCTTGTCGATCTCGACCTCGCCGGCGAAGTGCTCATTCCGCCCGATGTCCAGTTCCTCCTCCGCGAGCGTCAGGCGGGTCTCGTCCTCCATCGTCTCGCGCCGAGGCTCATAGAATCGGTCCTCGTCGTAGAGTTCATGGGCGTAGAAGTCCGAATCCGGCCTGGAATCCGTGAAGCTCGAATCGAACCGGCCGCGGATCTCCGACTCATAGTCCCGAGTGATCGGACCGGCGGTGAACGCCGGGAGGCTGGCCAGGCCCGACGAATCCATCGAGTCGACAAAAATCCGATCGTCGGCCTGGTCGAGGCGGGCGTTCCCGATGGGGATCAGAATATTGCCGGCCCGGCCGCTGGCCGAGTCGAAAAGGTCGTCTCCGAGACCGACCTCGAGGTAACGCACCTTCAACGCGTCCTTGTCGACGATCAGTTCCTCGACGCGGCCGACCGAGCGGCCGTCGGAGGCGAGAACCTCCCATCCGCGCACGTCCGGATCCCCCTCGGCGACCTCATAATCCTCGAGTTGGTTCAGCGGCACGACGCGATCGTTGAGTGAAGCCATGCAAACCTCCTGTTGTGGCATGTCCGACAAGGAAACATGAGGCAAGTAACATTCCGGTTTTTGCCTTTCCCGCATTCACTTACGCCACTTGAAGACGAGCCGGGGAAAGAGTTCTCGGACGTCCGCTGAGCTTGTACACGGAACGCGGAGCGCCTATATTCGTGGGCTTTTCGTCGTCCGACGTCCGGCCGTCTTCGCGCGAGGAACGCAGTGTTCGACCAGCTGAGCGAGAAACTCGACGGGGTGCTTGGCGGCTTCCGCCAGCGCGGGGTGCTCACCGAGCCCATGATCCGGGAGGGGCTGCGGGAGATCCGCCGCGTCCTGCTGGAGGCCGACGTGAACTACCAGGTCACGCGTGAGTTCATGAAGCGCGTCGAGGCCAGAGCGTTGGGCGAGCGGGTGATGAAGGCGGTGTCGCCGGGTCAGCAGATCGTGAAGATCGTTCACGAGGAGCTGACGGCGATGCTGGGCGAGAAGCGAGCGGGGATCGAGATCGCGTCGGTGCCGCCGACGGTGATCATGATCGTCGGGCTGCAGGGTTCGGGAAAGACGACCACGGCCGGAAAGCTCGCGCGCCGGATGAAGCGCGAAATGCGTCAGACGCGCCTGGTGGCGTGCGACGTGTACCGGCCCGCGGCCGTCGACCAGCTGGTCACGCTCGGCGAGCAGGTCGGGGTCCCCGTCCACAGCGAGCCCGGCGCGACCGACGTGGTGGGGATCGCCACACGCGCGCTCGAGATCTCTCGTCGGGAGCGCGACCGTGTGCTCATCGTCGACACGGCCGGTCGGCTGCAGATCGACGAGACGCTGATGGACGAGTTGAAGCGTCTGAAGGCGGCCATCGCCCCGACGGAGATCCTTTTCGTCGCCGATGGCATGACGGGTCAGGAAGCGGTGACGATCGCTCAGGGATTCGACGAGGCGCTGGACATCACCGGCGTCGTCCTCACGAAGATGGACGGCGACGCCCGCGGCGGCGCCGCGCTCTCGATCCATGGCGTCACCGGGAAGCCGATCAAGTTCCTGGGCGTCGGTGAGAAGCTCGATGGCCTCGAGGAGTTCCATCCCGAACGCCTCGCCGGACGGATCCTTCAGAAGGGTGACGTGCTCACCCTCGTCGAGCGCGCGCAGACCGCCTTCGACCAGGAAGAGGCCGCGAGACTCGAGAAGAAGGTGATGGGCTCGGGGCGGTTCGACCTGGACGATTTCCTCACGGCGCTCCGTCAGATGCAGAACCTCGGGCCGCTCGAGAACCTGCTGAAGATGCTGCCCGGCGTGAACAGCAAGATGCTGAAGAACGTCAAGGTCGATCCCCAGCGGATGAAGCACATCGAGGCGATCATCCTCTCGATGACCCGGGAAGAACGTCGCAGGCCCGAGATCCTCAATGGTTCCCGGCGCGCGCGGATCTCGCGGGGATCCGGCCGGCCCGTCGTCGAGATCAACCGCCTTGTCGGGCAGTTCAAGGATATGCAGAAGCTGATGAAGCAGATGAAGGGCATGCAGGGCATGATGCCCAGGATGGGGATGCCGAAGCTCCCGACCTTCGGGGGCCGGTCGTAGTACCTCGATCGTCCCGCGCGGCGGGTGCGGCCAATTCAGGTCGCTTCCGTGCTGGACGCCACTTTCGATCGACCAGGAGAACCAGATGGCACTGAGGATTCGACTTCGCCGCATGGGCCGCCGGAACGCGCCCACTTATCGGATCGTAGTCGCGGAAAGCTCGATGCCCCGGGACGGGCGCATCGTCGAGAGCATCGGTCATTACAACCCGCGGACGGATCCGCTCACCCTCTCGGTCGATCGCGATCGGGCGCTCTACTGGCTGGGACATGGCGCGACGCCGACGGATACCGCGCACGCGCTGCTGAAACGGGCGGGTGTCTTCAAGCCGGTACCCGAGGGGGTCGATGGGGTCGAGGAAGTCGCCGCAACCGTCACCGCCGCGGCGGCGAACACCGCCGACAAGGTCACGCGGAAGGTGAAGGAGGTGGCCGCCGGGGTCCGCGAGAAGGCCGAGGAGGCCGCCGAGGAAGCACGCGAGGCGATCGCCGAGGTGGCGGAGGAAGTGCGTGAGGCGGCCTCGGAGGCCGCTGAGGAGGTGTGGGAGAAGGTCGCGGAGGCGCGCGAGGCCGCGTCCGAGGCGGCGGAGGAACTCAGGGAGACGGTGGGCGAGGTGGCGGAGAAGGTCGGCGACGTCGTCGAGGCCACGCGCGAGAAGGTCGCGGACGTGATTGAATCCGTCACGTCTCGTGGCGCGGAGGCGACGGACGAGGGTGGCGCGAAGGCGTGACCGATGGTCGGACCGCGCGACGAGGCTGGGTCTGAATATCTGATCGTCGCGACGGTCCGTCGGTCTCATGGGGTCCGCGGCGAACTCCTCGTCGCGATCGAGACCGACCGACCGGAGCGGGTTTTCCGGAAGGGGCGTGAACTTCGCGTCGGCGACAGCCGCGGCGAGCCGGATGGTCGCGGGGTCACCCTGGACGGAGTTCGTTTCGCCACGGGCGGCGCGATTCTGAGGCTCCGGGGAGTCACCGATCGCGCGGTGTCCGATGCGTATCACGGCGCGACGCTCCTCATCCCGGCCGAGCAGGCCGAGCCCGCCCGGGAGGGCGAAGTCCACTACCGCGACCTTGTCGGTCTGACGGCGCTCGACGGGGGACGCCCGCTCGGCGAGGTCACCGGTATCCTGCGAGTTGGACAGTCGGAACTGCTGGAAGTACGCCGGATCGACGGCGGCGAGACGCTGGTGCCGTTCGTCAAGGAAATCGTGCGGGACGTGGACCTCGGCCGCCGTGAGGTGAGGCTCGAACTCCCCGAAGGGTTCCTCGACATCTGAAAGCCGGTCGGTGCATCGCCGCCCGATCGGAACTCAACCCGCGGGTTCGCCTCGGATGAGGATCAACGTAGTCACCCTCTTCCCCGATTTCTTCGAAGCGCCGCTGCGCCTCAGCATCCCGGGCCGCGCGGCGTCGGCGGGGCTGGTTTCGTTCCACGTCGTCAACCTCCGGGATTTCGCCGAAGGGCACTACAAGTCGGTCGACGACTACCCGTACGGTGGTGGGGCCGGGATGGTCCTGAAACCCGGTCCCTTCTTCGCGGCTGTCGAGTCGCTCGACGAGGCCCGGTCCGGCCTCGGAGGTGAACGGGATGGCGCCACGCCGGTGGCGCTGACGACTCTCGACGAAGAGATCGGGTCGGCCGTGCGAGAGAGAACGGGGACGGAGAGGGATCGGCTGGGTGGCAAACTGCTGCTGATGTCCGCCCGGGGGCGACGGTTCCGCCACGATGACGCGGTTCGTCTCTCCCTCGAGCCCGAGGTCACGATCCTCTGCGGCCACTACAAGGATGTGGACCAGCGCGTGGTCGACGGCCTGGGCGCCGAGGAAGTGTCCATCGGCGACTTCGTCCTCTCGGGGGGGGAGGTCGCGGCACTCGCCGTGATCGACGCCGTCGTCCGGCTCTTGCCGGGCTCGATCTCGGATCATGAGTCGGCATCCACCGATTCGTTCTACGACGGCCTGCTCAGTCCCCCATCGTACACGAGGCCGGCGGAGTTTCGCGGCCTGTCCGTCCCCGAGGTGCTGCTTTCCGGCGACCATGCGCGTATCTCGCGCTGGCGGCGTGAGGAATCGGAACGGCTCACGCGGGAGCGAAGGCCGGACCTCGTTCGTGAAGACGAGCGGGGGGATGTTCCCGAACGTTCCGAGACGTTATCTTGAAAGGCTATTTCGGCCTCGCGGCGGTCTTACGACCTGAACCACCAACACGGTAGAACTCCAATGCACCCGTTCATCGAAACCCAGAAAGAGTATCTGAAGGAAGTTCCGGATTTCCGGCCGGGTGATACTCTGCGGGTGAACGTCCGCGTGCGCGAGGGCGACAAGGAACGCATCCAGGCGTTCGAGGGAGTCTGCATCGCGCGCAAGAACGGAGGCGTGTCGGAGACGTTCACGGTTCGCAAGATTTCGGGCGGCGTGGGCGTCGAGCGGATCTTCCCGCTGCACACGCCGATGATCGAGTCGATCAAGGTGGTGCGGCGAGGGCGGGTCCGGCGCGCGAAGCTCTACTACCTGCGGAACCTCCGCGGGAAGGCCGCGCGGATCAAGGAGCGCCAGACGCGCTGACCGCCGGTGGCGTCACGAGACCACGGCGCGGAGGCCGGCCGGGGCGGCAAACCCGCGCAACGGCGGCCTCGCGGTCAGCTCCGGATCGAACGCGGTTTCTGGAACCGGGGGATCCTGCGGGTCGCTGGCGTGGACGAGGTGGGGCGCGGACCGCTCGCGGGGCCGGTGGTGGCGGCGGCGGTGATCTTCCCGCGCGATTGCGTGATCGAAGGCGCGGATGATTCCAAGAAGCTTACGGCGGCCCGCCGCGAGGAACTCTTCCCGGTAATCCTCGAGCGGGCCATCTGCGTTCGGCTCGGCGCCGCCTCGTCGAAAGAGATCGACCGACTCAACATCCTGCGCGCGACGGGCCTGGCGATGAAGCGAGCGGTGGCGGGACTCGATCCGGCGCCGGATCATCTCCTCGTCGACGGTTTGCCGATGCCCGAGCTGGGACTCGATCGCCAGACCGCCGTGATCGACGGAGACGCGAAGGTCCACGCGATCGCCTGCGCCAGCATCGTCGCCAAGGTATGCCGGGACCGGCTGATGAGTCGCCTCGCGCTGCGCTATCCGCGGTATGGCTGGCAGACGAACATGGGGTATTCCACACCGGAGCATCGCGAGGCCCTCCTCCTGCACGGTCCCACACCCCACCATCGCCAGTCGTTTCAGCCGATCCAGCTGGCGCTCGAATTGAAGGCGACGTGACGAACGCCAGAGACCCGGGCCGAGACCACGATGTCTGAATCCTTCAGAAGTCTACGCTGGGACTGGATCGCCTTCGGGTGGTTCATGGCGGTCGCGCTGGCATCGGTCATTCTTCTGGCCTTCAATGCGTTCGGGATGCTGGACGGTGACCCGGGCGAGGAGAGCTTCAGCGTCGCCGTCTCGCTGACCCTCGGGTTCCTGGTGATGGGATTCTTCCTCGGGACGAGGGTGCTGGCGGCCCCCGTGCTGCACGGGGTCACCATGGCGCTGATCTCGGTGATCGCCTGGCTCGCGGCCAACTTCCTGGCGGGGGCGATCGTTGGCCGGATCACCTGGTGGCCGATCAACCCGACGACGATCCTGGCTCTCTTCCTCCTCCAGGCGATCGCGGCGGTACTCGGAACACGGATCGGCGTGCGGCGCGCGCGCGCGATCCGACAGGGAAGCTGAGAACTCGAAGTCCCCGTGCGGAATCACGCCAGCCTGATCGCCCAGGAGCTGTCGCTCACCTCCCGCCAGGTCGACGCCGTCCTTACGCTGCTCGCGGAAGGCAACACGATTCCCTTCATCGCGCGCTACCGGAAGGAAGCGACCGGGGAACTGGACGAGGTACAGGTCCGGGATATCCGGGATCGTGGCGAGTATCTCGCGGAGCTCGATGCACGCAGGGCCGTGGTGATCGGGTCGATCGAGGAGCAGGGTAAACTCACGCCTGAACTGCGCGAGGCGATCGAGTCGGCGACGACGAAGGGCGAATTGGAGGACCTCTACAGGCCCTTTCGACCCAGGCGCAGGACCCGGGCAAGCATCGCGGTCGAACGCGGCTTGCGACCGCTCGCCGAACGACTGTGGAGCGGTTCGGTCACGGACGAGGAGCTGGCGCGGGCGGCAACCGTCCATGTCGATACCGATCCGAACCTCACTTCGATCGATAGCGTGCTCGGGGGCGTGCGCGACATCGTCGCCGAGTGGATCGCGGACGACGCCGGCACGCGCGAAGCCGTTCGCTCGCTGACGCGCGCCAAAGGAATCCTCGAAGCGAAGGCGGCCCGGGGAAAGCAGGGTGAGGCCTCGAAGTTCCAGGACTACTACGCGTTCTCGGAGCCGGTGCGGACGGTGCCGGGACATCGGGTCCTCGCCATTCGGCGCGGGGAGGCCGAAGAATATCTGACGGCGCGGATCGTGGCGCCGGAGGCGGAAATACTCGAGCGACTCCGGAACCGATGGGTCATCCGGTCCAGAGCCTCCGGCCAGATGGAGCTGGTCGTCGTGGACGCCTATCGGCGGCTGATCGCGCCGTCCGTGGAAGTCGAGATCCGGACGGGGATGAAGGAAGCGGCCGACGAGGAAGCGATCCGGGTTTTCGGACGGAACCTCGAGAGCCTGCTATTGGCGCCGCCGGCGGGCGGGTTGCGTACGCTTGGTGTCGATCCGGGGTTCCGTACGGGGTGCAAGCTCGCGGTCGTGGGCGCCACCGGCGCGGTGCTCGACACGGGTCTGGTGTTTCTTCACCAGGATGACCGGGCAAGGACGGAGTTACGGCGGATCGTCGAAGAGCATGACGTCGAGCTCGTGGCGGTCGGCAACGGGACGGCGAGCCGCGAGACCGAGAGACTCGTCCGTGACTCCGTTCGGGAGATGCCTTCGGAGAAACGGCCGATCGTCGTCATCGTGAGCGAAGCGGGCGCGTCGGTCTACTCCGCGTCGGACACGGCGCGCGAAGAGCTTCCGGACCTCGATCTCACCTACCGGTCAGCCGTTTCGATCGCCCGTCGGGTCCAGGATCCGCTCGCGGAACTGGTGAAGATCGACCCTCGCTCGATCGGAGTCGGCCAGTACCAGCACGACGTTCCGGCGGCCCGACTCGAGCGGCGGCTCGACGAAACGGTCGAAAGCTGTGTGAACCGGATCGGGGTCGAGGTGAACACCGCTTCAACGGCGCTTCTCGGGTATGTGGCGGGGATCGGGCCGACCGTGGCGAGACGGATCGTCGAACACCGTGACAGAAAGGGCCGGTTCCGCTCGCGGCGAGACCTGCTGGGTATTGCCGGACTCGGGTCGAAGACCTTCCAGCAGGCCGCGGGTTTCCTGCGCGTCCACGATGGAAATCATCCGCTCGACGGCTCCGCCGTGCATCCGGAACGGTATCCGGTGGTGGAACGTATGGCCGATGACGCCGGGATCCCGGTCGCCGCGCTCGTCGGTGACGAGGCCGCGATCGGCCGGATCGATCCCACCCGGTACGTGGATGGGGAGGTCGGCCTGCCGACCATTCGCGATATCCTCGATGAACTCCGCCGGCCGGGCCGCGATCCCCGCCGCTCCTTCGAAGCACCCTCGTTCCGCGACGACGTCCGGGAGATCGGTGACCTCCGTGAGGGGATGCTCTTGCGGGGAACCGTCACGAACGTCGCGGCTTTCGGAGCCTTCGTGGACATCGGTGTCCACCAGGATGGGCTGGTGCACGTTTCGCGGCTCGCGGATCGGTTCGTGAAGGATCCGAATGACATCGTCAGGGTTGGCGACCCGGTCGAGGTTCGGGTGACCGGGGTCGATGTCGGGCGGCGCCGGATCTCGCTTTCGATGAAATCGGCCGATTTGCGGGAAGCGACGCCGGGGTCTGGCGAGAATACGCGATCGGGTGCTTGAAGTGGTTCCGAACGACTGGTAAATTCCATGATTTTGGGTCGGTAGCTCAGCCGGTAGAGCACTCGGCTTTTAACCGAATGGTCCTGGGTTCGAGTCCCAGCCGACCCACTAACGTAAAGACAGGGGCCGCAACCACTTTCGGTTGCGGCCCCTGGTACTTGTGTCGCCGCGGGCGGCCTGGCCCGAACAGTCAGTAGCCCACCGCGTAGTCCACGCGTCGCGGGTCCGCGCCGGCCAGCAACGCGCCCGTCTCCGGGTCCCGGGTGATTCCGCTATTGCTCCCCAGGCTGAACCCCGGAGCGAGTTCGATCCGATGTCCCATCCGGGAAAGTTCTCCGAGAACGCTCTCGGGGAGGCGGTTTTCGATTCGTACCCTGATCGCCGAGCCGGCCCGATAGAAATTCGGGTCCGCGTCCAGCGTGATCCTGGGCGCCTCGATCGCCTCCTGGATGCCGAGGTCGAATTCGAGCACGTTGAGCAGCACCTGGAATTGTGTCTGACCGATCGTCTCGCCGCCCGGCGACGCGATTCCCATGATGAAGCGCCCGTCCCGAAAGACCAGAGTCGGGGAGTTGTTGAGAATGGGAATCTGACCCGGACGCACGTAGTTGACATCCTCCGGATAGGGAGACGTCGAACCGATCCGGGTGCCGTTGTTGAAGAGAATACCGGTATTCCCGACCACCACCGAGGTACCGAAGATACCACCATGGGTAGGCGTTCCGGAGATGACGTTCCCGAAGCGGTCCGCGACGGAGAAGTCGGTCGTGCTGCCGTCCCAGATCCGGTCGTCGAAGGCGATTGGTCCCATCGGTGGGTTCGGCGCGGAGACGGCGATCTCTCCATGGGTCGGATACTCGATCGCCCGATCCGGACGGATGAGTGAACGCCGCTGATTGGCCCACGCCTTGGAAGTGAGTTCCTCCACGGGGACGGCGGCGAATGCGGGGTCGGCGACATATCGGTAAATGTCGGCCTTGGCGACCTTGATCGCTTCCGCGATATAGTGGATCGCTTCAGGCGAATTCTGTCCGTGGCGGCGTAGGTCGAATTCCTCGACGAGATTGAGCTGCATGACGACTTCCAGGCCACCTCGTGAGGTCGGGGGGGTGGAATAGACGTCGTAGCCGCGGAAGGTCGTGTGGACCGGTGTGTCCCAGATCGGTGTGTACCGGGCGAAGTCCTCGTAGCGGAAATCGCCTCCGTTCTCTTCGTAGAAGGCGGCCATCTCGCGCGCGATCTCTCCCTTGTAGAAGAGGTCGAACGCTGCCTGGAGCGCCTCCGATCGCGACTTGCCGCTGGCCAGCGCGACCTGCTCGGCGGCAACGAGCCGTTTCATCGTATTGGCCAGGTCCGGCATCCTGAAGAGTTCGCCGGCGACGGGGGCCCGTCCGTTGGGAAGGAAAACCCTGGCGGTCGAGGGATACTGCCGGAAACGCTCCTCGGCGGAGCGAATCGCCTGCGCGACCGACGGCTCGATCGGGTGTCCGTTTTCGGCGTAGTCGATCGCGGGCGCCAGCACCTGGGCGAGGCTCATCGTTCCGAACCGATCGAGCATCGCGATCCAGCCACCGAAGAGACCCGGTACCACCCCCGCCTTGATCCCGCTGTTGAGCTGAGCCGGCGTGAGCGAGGCGGGTTCGATCGCGAGTGGAGCGGCGCCGGTCGCGCCGAGCGAATAGACCTCGTCGCTCGCTTGATCGTAGATGGTCATGAAGCCATTGCCGCCGATTCCCGACATCTGCGGCCGAACCACATGCAGCGTCGCGAGGACGGCGACCGAGGCGTCCGCCGCGTTGCCTCCCTCCATCAGGATTCGCACGCCGGACGTCGAGGCCAGCGGATGTCCGGACGTGACGAGCCCGTTCGGTCCAGGGACCGCCGGCCGATGCGCCTCGAGATACGAGACGGGCGCCTGGCCCTCGAGCTCTCCGAACTCCTGCGCACGGACCGCCCCCGACGGGACGAACTGGGCGAGAACTCCGCAGAGCGACAGGAGAACGATGGTTCTCTTCATCGGACACCTCTCAGGTTGAACGGATGCGCGCCGGTCGGCGTTGATCTATTCCTCTGGTTGAAGCATGAGGCGATGGGTCGTGTTCGCCTCGATCGCTGGCCGGGTGAAGAGAAGAGGGAAGTACTCCTGGTCCACCCACAGCGTCAGAAGGTTGTCGTAGAACGGACTTCCCGGCTGCATCGACTGACCGGGAACGCTCGTTGTCCGCGAGTTGTCGAAATCGGAGAAGTCTATGATCTCGCGATAGGTGGCGCCCACGTCGAACACCGTCCCGCCGTCACCGGAACGTTCGGCGGAGGGGATGTCGTAGGCGGAGACGAACGTATGCGGGAAACGGACGGTGTTGATCCGGCCCCATCGCCAGTCGGCGCGGTCGTCACCCTGCGTCCGCCGCATGGTCGCCACCGCTTCGGTGAGGGCATCGACGGCGAGCCGCGACCGGTCGGTGCCGGGCAGGCTCTCGTCGAAAGCGCGATCATCCACGGCTCTGCGCCAGTGATAATGCAGCGCCGCGGCCGGGCTGATCCGATGATAGCGGCCGTCCCAGTTCTCGAGCTGCACGCGTGCCCACTCGACAGCCGGGTCATCGCTCGTCCAGCCGAGGAAGAAGGGACGGTCGATCTCCGCCCACCACGGATGAACCATGTCGTGCTGCATCCGTTCGAAGTCTTCGACGGAAAGGGGGAAGGCCGCTGACGCGAACATCTGGCGAAGTCGATCGAAGCGCGACGATTCGCTGCCGGTGAACATGATCGGCGGGAAGTACCCTTCCGGCTGGATATCATGGTTCGCGGTGGCGATCCACCCCCGATCCGGATTGATCTCGTGCGGAAGTTCTCGGGGTCCCCGGAAACCATTCCACCCGAACTCACCGGTGTCGCCCGGCACGGGAAGCCTCCCGTACCAGTTCTCCCCCACACGACGCGGCGTCAACGCGGCGGCGACCCACGCGATGTTCCCCTCGGTGTCTCCACAGATCATGTTCTCGTCGGGTGCCTGCCAGTAGGCCATCACATCCACGAACTCGTTACAGTTTTCGACTTCCGCGATGCGAAGCCCCCCCAGGTACCCGCCGCCACCCGGGTCGCTCGAGGTCGCGCGGATCGCGTAAGCGACGCCGTTCGCCTCGTCGACATGAAAGACGGGGCCATGCCGGCTGTATCGATAGGTCACGACCTCCGGGGCCCGGCCGAGCACCGGGATCGTGTCCGCCACGATCTCCAGATCGTACCATCCGTCCGCCGAGCGAACCTGGTTCGGATTATCCGGGTTGAGCCGCTCGATGAATACGTCCGCCTGGTCGGTGCCCACGATCGTGAGTCCCCAGCCGACCTTCCCGTTGTGACCGATCGCCACGCCGGGGATGGCGGGCTCCGTCGCGCCGACGACGCTGTAGCCCGGCGCGTTCAGGTGGACGATGTATCGCAGCGACGGATTCGCGACCCCACGATGCGGGTCGTTGGCGAGCAGGACTTCGCCCGATTCCGTGAGTGAGCCGCTGACCACCCAGTTGTTGCTGCCCGGCTGACTCGTCTGTGCCCCGAAGTCCAGCGAGGCCACGGCGCCCGGCCATGAGCGATATTCGGGGAGCACCGCCGGCGTGGGGAATCCGGCGGTGAACCCGCCGAGCGCATCGATCGCCTCCTGGGAGATGATCGAATAGTCGACGCCGTCCGGAACCGTGAGGTCGATCCAGTTCATGACGCCGTCCCCCGACTCGGCGTTGACCGCCGCGAGGCCACGTTGCGCGATTTCCCGCGCGAGCACGAGGTCTCGGCGACCATCGCCGATCGGGAGCGCCGTCGCGACACGCCCGGTGGAAGACTCCGCCGTCCAGGGCAACGGGCGAACACCGGTGAGTCGGTACTCCACGGGCAGGTTGTCGCCCGCTTCCCGGATCCAGGCGTTGACGCCAGCGGCGAACGCCTCGAAGATCTCCCGGCCATCGGGATGGTAGCGCGCGAACTCGGCGTCCCAGTCACCGCGGTACTGGATCATCCGCGCGAGACGGTCGTGCCGGAGAGCTTCGGGACCGAGGATCTCGGAGAGGCGCCCTTCGTTGATCCGCCGCCACATATCCATCTGCCAGAGCCGATCCTGCGCCTGGACGTATCCCTGCGCGAAGAAGAGGTCGTGCTGGTTTCGCGCATAGATGTGCGGCACGCCCCATTCGTCACGGAGGACTTCAACGGGCGCACGCAGACCCTGGACGTCGAGAGTCCCGTCGATCCGTGCCAGCGATTCTTTCGCCAACTCGTTGAAGTCACGCGTCTGAGCGTCGCTCGTCTTCACGCTCATCAGCGTGAGCGTGGTCATCACGGCCAGACTGGTTGCCAGCAATCGTTTCCACATGGCGGACACTCTCGTGGTTTCGGGGAGGGCGGAGCGAAGCGTATCCGCGATCCGATCAGAGGTTCGGATTCGTCGCGATCATGACATCGCTGAACGGGTGGCACGTCGCCCGACCCTCGAGCAGGACGTTGGGCGCATTCGCCTTCATGGCGACCAGAAGCGGATCCTGCGCGGGGCTTTCACCCCACCTGTAGAGGTCGCCCGCGCGCCGGGCCTCCATCCAGAGGACGATCGCGCGCTCTTTCTTCAGCGCTTCGCGTGCCTCGGCGGCGTTCGACGCGGGCCATGGGTCCACCCCGGCTGCGGCGCGGAGACCATTGATCTTCGTCATGGCGTCCTGCCAGTTCCCGTCGCGCAGCATCGCCTCCGCCTCGATCAGACGCATCTCGGCCCCTTTGGTGAGGGCCACGTCGGCTCCGTTCGACGTATACTTGTTCTGCATAAGTTGCGGTGTGGCGCCGTCGGCCGCCACGATCGTGCGGTCATGAATGAACCAGGGCACCCGCGGATCGCCGGATTCCGCGTAGTATGACTCGAACCAGGTGTGCTTCACGTTCAGGTTCACCCGGCTCTGTGTCTCCGTCCAGATGGTGTTGGTGATCGCGGTCGGGTGATAGATCGCCAGGAAGACGAAATCGTCCCCCACCTGGCCAGCGTCGGCCACGGCGCCCGTCCAGTCTCCCAGGTTGATCCTCACCGAAGCGCGGCCACCGTACGCGGCGGTCACGATCTGGTTCGCGGACGCGCCAGCGGCGGTTCCGATCGTGATCGCTCGCGAGAAATGGTCGGCGGCGGACTGGAAGTAGACCTCCCGAGGCTGTGCCGAACCTCCCTCGATCACGGCCTGACACATCGTCTCGCCGAGGAGCCGGTTGGTGTACCCGGCCCACAGGTTCGCTTCCGCCGCGAGTGCGGAGCGTTCGAAATCGCCCTCGAGGACGCTCTGCGGATTCCGCTCGGTCAGCGGTGATGGCCGGAGGCGGGAGGGGAACCTGAGCAATCCCTGCCGGTACCCTCGTAAGGGTTCCCCCGGCGCCGTGTCGGGAGCGCCCGAGTTGATCCGCCGCTGGACTGGTGGACGTCGGGTGGCGAGACTACATCTATGTGGGTGAAGGTCGCGCCGTTCCGATTCTCACGCATGCCGGCGCGGTCTCCATCGAAGCGGGACAATTCAGGATTTCGTCGTTCTCCAGGAGAGTGGAAATGCGGAAGCCGATCAGCAAGCACGGGTTGCGGCGAGCGTTGGAACGTGTCCACGCGGAAGGTGATTTCGAGATTGTATCTCCCCTCGGTACCGTGGTCGACAAGCTCTGGCATGAGATCGAGAGGGCGGGCTATGCGCCAGGTCGAAAGAAACCGATTGGTCGCGAATCCGTCCGAACTCCGGATCAGGACGCGGACATCTCCACCAGCCTCTGACGGCGAGTAAGAACAGCCGGTCCCGCATCGGGTTTCGCCCCGGGCGGGACCGGTGACGACAAACCCCGTTTCCTTGCGCCCCGCGTTTCCTCCCCACCCATCTCCGGCGGTCTTCGCTTTCTCGTTCGCCATCTTCGCGCGGTTGTCGCGACTCCGGGTGTCACACCCATCCTCTCCCTGAACCCGTCGTGCCGATCGTGGATGCCTCCCGGCGTATCCGGAGTCCACGATTCCATCCTCGCTTCCCACCGACGCTTCCTATCCTCGTTTCCCACCCTCCATCCCTTCCCTTCGCCAGGAGTGATTGCTCATGACAACAAACCGGTGGAAGACGCCCGGACGTGCCGATGAGGGCTACACACTCATCGAGTTGATCGTCGTTCTGGTCGTGGTGGGATTGGTCGCGTCGCTCGCGGTGCCGAGCGTGCGCGAAGAAGTCAACCGGATACGTGTGCGTGGCGCCCTCAATCGCGTGGTTGGCCAACTCCATCGGGCCCGGATGACGGCGGTGGAAAGTGGCGCGCCCACACGAGTCGTACTCCAATCGGCGAACGGGGGATGCGTGGAACGCATTCGTATCGTGACCGTTCCTGGCGGAGAGGAACGGTCGATCGAGGCCGACGTGCTCCTTCCGGGGCTTTGCATGAGGCATACGGGCGATTCGATCCTGAACTTCGACAGTCGCGGAATGCTGAAACCTCCCGCTCGTTCGATCAGGGTGAGCTACGGCGGCGCGGCGGACAGCGTTGTTCTATCGATCGCGGGCCGGATTCGACGGACCTTCCGGCGAGGGTCGCGGAGGGAGAGCACCGGGGTCGGAACGGGGTGAGAGAAGCGGCTCTCGGCCGCCGGGACCCGCGCCAAAGAGCTTCCCGAACGAGCGACAATTTCGGCTCGTTGGAGTCCCAGACTTTTCGTGAGATCTCGGTAGATTCCGGGTAGATCCGCTTCGCCGGGAATCCGGGGGCGTTGGAAGCAAGAAAGACCCGCGAGGAATCAGGAAAACCGGAGCGCCGGGCTGAGCATGTCGTCCCTGAAGATCATCATGAATCGAAAGTATATCCCCTCCGGGGGCACGGGCCTGGCGGACCGACTCTCTACCGTCGACGGCGTCACATTGATCGAAGTGATGGTGGCCTTACTCGTGGTAACCGTTGGCTTGCTGAGTCTGCAGGGACTGGGGATCGGGGCGGTGCGGGCCCTTGTGGTGGCGGACCGCCAGACCGCGATGACGACCCTCATGGCCGACTCGCTGGAATCCGCGCTCGCACAGTTGCGTCGGGGGGTGATTCCGGCTGAGTTCTGCGTGGAAACACCATGGGGTGACCGGGTCTCGGGCTCGGTCGAAGTCTCCGTCACGCTCGCGACGGTGAGCGTCCACGTGGTACGGGAGACGGATGACTCGTCCGGCCCATACCGGATGAGTTCGGCGGTCTTCCTGCCCGAACCCCTCGAAGGAGCGGACGCGGGAGGGGCCTGTGGCTGACCGGAAAGGGTTCACACTCCTCGAAGTGCTCGTGGCGCTCGCCATCGGGGGAGTGGTTGTCGGATCGGTATTCCAGGTGATCGCGGCGTACGCGGGATTCGTCGGAATGCAGCGAGCCCGGGAAGACATCCAGCAGAATGTCCGTGCGGCGTTCGAAATGATCGGCAGCGAATTGCGAGTCCTTGGTCCCGGAGACGGACTCGTCCGGGCGGACAGAGACTCGATCACGATTCGTGTGGCTCGAATGTGGGGAGTTGTGTGTGAGGTCGGAGTCGATCGTCTCGCGGTGGCTTTCCCGACATTCGCGGGAGCTGATCTCGGTGTCAACCTGGGGCTCGGCGTGGAGATTCTGAGCGAGACGCCGGACCACGGCGGACGATGGGCGGCACGTGTGGACGGCGTTGGCCCTCCCGGCGAGAGTTGCGATGGTGGACCGCTGGCGGTTGGCGCGGAGCGGCGATGGCTTTCGTTGGTGGGCGTTCCGGCGGCTTCAGGCGAGGCGCCCCGTCGTGGAGACGTCGTATCACTTTTCGAAACCGTTACTTACCGAACCGGGACATCCGCCGGGGTCTCCGGAAGATGGATCCAGCGGCGAATCGGCGACGGGCCCGGAGCTTCGAATCAGCCGTTCGCCGGCCCGGTGTCTGATCGAGAGGGCGGATTGAGCTTCGAGTATTTCTCCCGGGAATCCGCCGGCCGCCTGCCCACACCCATCAGCGATCCATCGGTTCGATCCGAAGTCGAACGAATCCAGGTAATCATTGAAACCGTTGGCCGTTCCGATTCGATGAACGGGTCAACTCTCAGGGCGGACACGATCGCGATCTCGCTACGTAATCGCGTCGTTGCGCGCCGCATGCTCGATGAGGCCCGGTGACCGATGAATGATAAGGGTGCCGCACTTCCGATGGCCGTGTTCGGCCTGCTGATCCTCTCCTTGCTCGCGACGTCAGCCCTGTCGAGCGCCGGGATGGAACTGACGATGAGCCGGGCTCACCTCGAGGGAGTACGCGGATTGTACAGCGCTGACAGCGCCGTCGAGACGTTCGTCGCGTCTCGGGCGAACGCCACCTGGGTGAGTGATACACCCCTCTCCGAGGTCGTCTCTGTGGGTTCGTCGGGGGACGGACCCTTCGAAGTTCAGTTCACCTCTCTTCATCGGCGATCACCACACCGGCTACCTGATGGCGGTCTCGAGCAGGTCGAGATACTCGGAGTCCTCGCATCGCCTCGTGACGGATGGGGTCGGGCCGCCGGGGCGCTGATCGAGGCTTCGCGGGCGGCGGTACCCGTCACCCTTGGGATCGACGCGGCGCTCACCGCCGGAGGTCCCGTGTCGATCGCGGATGGCGCGGTCGTGAGTGGTTCTCCGGCCCCCGGCACGGAGTGCGACATCGACGACGGCACCCCGGCGATACGGCACATCACCGGATCTCTGGTCACCCTCGCGCCCGGCGGCATCGTCGAGGGCGCCATGGTCGAGTCCTCTGACGCCGCGTCGGATGTGATCATCGAAGCGTTGGCCGGTTGGTCGATTCACGAGTTGGCTGGCGCGGCGGAGATCGGATTCGGTCCCCTCCATGGAGAGGGACCGATCCATTCCGCTCCGGGGCAGTGGTCGGTTCACGAGAATCTTCGGTGGGGCTGTCCAGCCACACTCGTTTCCGACTGCGTCTCTGAAGCGGCCACCCTGTTCCCCGTGGTCGCGATCGATACCGATGGGATACCGGTCGAGATCTCCGGTGGTCATGGGCAGGGAGTCCTGATCGTGACCGGCGGTGACCTCCATCTATCGAATGGATTTCGTTTCGCCGGAATCGTGATCGTCGAAGGCCGCCTCAATGCACTCGACGGAGTCCGACTCGAAGGGGCGGTGATCGTGGCGGGAGACATTACGGAGAGCGCTCCAGGCACGCCCGCAACTGAGTTGTCAGGCACCGCGTCGATTCGTTTCAATCGGTGTGCCGTCTCCAAAGGGATCGAATCTTTGACGGCCCGATCCCTCGAGGGCCAACCCTGGAGTCTATCGAGCCCCACATTCTCCTGGTTCGAGATCATTCGATGACGAGACACGCATTCCGCGTTTGCTTCGGCGACCCCGATGGAACGCCAGCGTAACCGTGGTCACCAGGCTTTCGAGCATTCAACCACCCGAAGGACTCGACGACCGATGGGACTGTTTCGCCGGAACGGCAGGATGACCGGAATCGATCTCGGCAGTGGGCTGGTCAAGGCCGCGGTGGTTGATCATGGAGGCGATACGCCCAGGCTTCTGCGGTTGGCGTCGTGTCCAGTGCCGCCGGACGCGATCCTCGAGGGCGAGATCCTGGACGATTCCGCCGTCGCCGCCGCGATCAGGGAAGTGGTCAGTGGATTGGGCGGACGCACGGGCTCCGTGGCGGTGGCCGTGGGTGGACGGGAGGTAATCGTGCGCAAAGTCAGTGTCGATCGAGTCCCACCGGCGGACATCCCCGAAGTCATTTCCTGGGAGGCGGAGAGCGTGGTTCCATTCGAGATGCGGGACGTTCGTCTTGGCTACCAGCTTCTCGAGGATGACGGCGGGGCAAGGATCGACGCATTGCTCGTCGCGGCGCGAAAAGAACTCGTGGATGCCCGCGTCCGACTTCTGGAGTCGGCCGGGGTGCACGTGGCGATCGTGGATGTCGACGCGTTCGCGCTCTTCAACGCGCTGGAATTCAACTATCCGCACGCGACGAATGGCGTCGTCGCACTCGTCAACATCGGACATGAGACGACGACGATCGTCGTATGCCAGGACGGGTTGCCGCTTGGCGCCAGGGATATGTCGTTCGGATCCCGGCAGGTCCGACGGGAGCTGCGCCACTTCGAAGCTGCCCCCGGCGCTGAGGCTGATCGGCTTCCACGTGGCGATTCGCGATATCCTCCCGAGTTGAATCGCCTGATGGAGGAGCGGGCGCGTGATCTCGGAATCGCGGTCGGGAAAGCGGTCGCGGCGGCCACCGAAGGTGATCGCGGATCGTTCCCCGACGTCGTCTTCCTGTCGGGAGGCGCGGCGAGCATGGCGGGACTGCGACCATCATTGGCGCGAAGTCTTGGCGTTCGAGTCGAGATAGTCACGCCATTCCAGCGGCTCGAGGCCGCTCCGGAAGCGCTGGCGGACATGCCCGACCATGATCTCGCGTCACTCTGGATGCTTCCGGTCGGGCTGGCGCTGCGATCGCCACTGGAAAGGTAGCCAATGTTCGTTCGCGTCAATCTCCTTGGCGACAGGAGAACCGGAATCGAAGGTATCGGCGGGCGCTTCAGGTCGGCTCCCTCCATGGCGATGGGTCGATCGGCGGGTGTGGCGGCCACGGTCGGCTGTATCGTGGTGGCGGGATTCCTCGGGGCCCGCGCGCTCCATCTTCACACACGCCATCTCTCGCTGGCCGGCGCGATCGAAACGGCGGTCGCCGATTCGAGCTCACTCACTCGCGAACTCGAGGACTTCCGATCCCTCGTGGCCAGTCAGGAGAGAGTCGCGGCGAGGACCCGGATAGGACGTGAACTCGATGGGAGACGGTATGTCTGGCCGCACCTTCTCGATCAACTGAGCGTGGCGCTCCCATCCCGGGCCTGGCTCGTCGAAGTGACATCGGTACCCCCGCGGGACTCGCTGGTCAGCGTCGAGTTCTCGGTGCAGGCGATGGCGACTTCGGCGTCGGCCATTACGGAGTACATCCGCGAACTCGAGCGCTCGCCGTTCATCGAAGGCGTGTCGTTCGTCCATGCCGTTCAGGGGTCGATGAATGATCGGACGGTGCATCGCTTTGGTCTCGAAGCGCGGTATGAAATCCCGGATTCCGCGGCGATCCGGGTCGTCCCTTTTCCGGGAGAGGCGAGATGACACGTGGCGAGCGGTCGTTTCAATGGAGGAACCCTCTCGTCATCGCGCTGATTCTCGTCGGCGTCGGATTCCTCATCGATCACTATGTCAATGGACCGAAGGCAAACGCGATCGACGAAGCAGAATCGAGACTGGCTTCGCTGATGGCCGACAACAGGGACCTGACGGTCCTCGTCGAATCGGCGGATCGAACGGAAGTCGAGCGTCTGCTGGCCGAGTCGGAAGCCACACTGGCCCTGATCGAAGGTCTGCTGCCTTCCGCCGAGGACCTTCCGGGCCTTCTTGACCTGATCGGCGCCGAGGCGGTGTCGGCGGGTGTGGAGATCTCTCTACTACAACCGCTCGAGTCGATCGAAGAACCTCCGCACGTGCGCCACCGCTACCTCGTGGGGGTGGTCGGTACCTACCATCGGATCGGTGCGTTCGTCTCCGCGATTGCGTCACTGCCGCGAATCGTTACACCCTCGGATCTCACGGTCGTGGCGCGAGAGACGGCGGATGAGGCATCAGATACCATCCTCGAAGCATCCTTCGCGCTTGAAACCCATGTGCTCTCTCCAGACGGATCGATCCGGCCATCCCAGGTCGTGGAAGGCCAGTAGCCGCCCGACGACCAGATCCAGGCTGATCCTGGGCGTCGTCCTGCTCGGGATACCTGCGTGGTTCTCTCCGTTACCCGCCCAGGAGAAAAGCCAGTCAGACGAGCCGACCCATGATACGCGCGAACGGCCAGGGGTTCGCCCGGATTTCACGGCGGGTGTCGAGTTCTCGAACAGACCGAATAGATCAGCCGGTCAGGAAGGCGGGATGCCTCTCTTGAAGAGGGAGGTTTTCGATTACGGCACCGCGGGCAGGCGGGATCCGTTCCGCGCGGGTTCCGATTCGTGGGCCGGGGAGACCCCGTCGGGGTTGACGTTGCTCGGTTTCGTCGTGCATCGCGACGAGGCGCGTTCAGTCGTCGCGTACGTAGAACCGGATACCGGCCGCCGTCATTACCTCCGGGAGGGAGAACGGATCGGGGGAACCCGAATCGTCGCCATCCGGGCGGAAGGAATCGAGACGGTCCTCGATCATTCCGAACGGGGCCACACCGAGGAATCCTTTGTCGGATCCCTTTCAAAGGGGGTGGACCGATGACGCGAATCCTGGCCTGGGGTCTCCAGACATTGGTTGTCGGGCTCTTGGGTGCTTCCACTCTGCGGGCGCAACTTCCCGGACCGCCGGGGGACGACCTCGCGGAGGAGCGTATCACCGTATCCTTTCTGGAAGCGGATATCCGGGATGTACTCGCGACTTTCGCGGAGTTCACCGGCCGCTCGATCGTTCCCGGTTCCGGGGTGGACGGGGTGGTGACCGCGACTATCTGGGATCAGCCCTGGCAGGTCGCTCTTTCCACCATCCTGGGGGCGTACGGACTCGCCGGACAGGAACTGCCGTCTGGAATCATTCGGGTCGACGCGATCGAGCGACTCCGGCAGCTCCAGACGGTCGAGCCACCCACGACCCGTACGTTCCGCGTCGATTACGTGCCGGCTCACGAGATCGCGGACGCGCTCGACGCTTTGCGCTCTGATCGCGGACGGATCTCAGTCAACCCGACGACCAATACGGTTATCGTTACGGACATTGACGCTGTCATCTCTCGAATGAGCGAGGTCCTCGCGGAACTGGACGTTCGTGCGCCGCAGGTCGCGATCCAGGCGGAGATCATCTTCGTGAATAGAACGGACGTCGAGGAACTCGGCATCACGTATCAACTGGAAGAAGAGGGCGGTTCGGCCGCTGGGGGGATCGTCACCGCTGAGCTACCGAACGACCTGCTGGACGGACTCGCGGACACCCAGCCGGGCGGGGGGTCTGGTGGGGGTGGCGGAGCGGGGAGGGACGGCGGCGGCGTCGGTCTGGGGGGGAGTTCGATCGCCGCCATGGGAAACGCGCGAATCCGCGTCCAGCAACCGCAATTGGAGGCGATCATTTCCCTGATCCTCGGCAGCCATTCCCTGACCGCGTTCATTGACGCGCTACGGATCCTGGAACTGTCGGAAGTACAGGCGGCGCCCACGATCACGACGCTCGATAATCAGCCGGCCGAGATCTGGGTCGGAGAACGGACGCCATTGCGGGTCGTCGATCTCGGTTCGATCGGGGCGGGACCGGGAGACGTCTCCCCGCCTCGGGCCACGGCCGAGCTCGTGGAGACAGGGATCCGCCTGCGCGTCACGCCCACGATTACCGCCGACCGTCGAATCATGATGCAACTGCACGCGGAACGTTCGAGTGCCCAGCTCGCGGCCACCGACATCGGAGTCGTATTCCAGCAGCAACAGGGGACGACCCGACTCCTGGTGAGGGATGGGGAGACCGCGGTCATCGGCGGGCTCACGGTCACCGAGCGATTGAGCACGCGCGCGGGGATTCCGCTCCTCATGGACATCCCGGTCATCGGCGCGCTCTTCAGGACGACTCGTGACCGCGAGCAGAAACGAGACCTGCTCATTCTGGTAACGCCGCGGATCGTGGAGGACCAGCCATGAACGATCCGCGGCGAGGCGGTGAACGATGCACCGCGTGGAACCGATGCGATCGGCGGGGCCGCCACCGACCGGTCTTGCGTTCAAAGACGTCACCGATACCTTTCCACGCCAGAAACAGCACCACGCGTTCCGCCCAGCAACTCGCTTCTGGCCAGTGGACGCCGCCCTGTCCCGACGAATTCATACCGGCTCGTCGGGCCGCGCCCGTGTCGTTCCGGATTCGCGAGCGATTTTTCGGCCGTAGGGTCATGACCTTACGCGGGGGCTACGGCGGCGTATCGCCTGGCCCCCGTTTTTTTCAGCCCGCCCCGTAACCCAGGCTACCGAGAGCAGGATGTTTCGATTCACGACCGCGGGCGAATCCCATGGACCGGCGCTTCTCGCCATTGTGGAGGGAGTCCCGGCGGGCCTCCAGATCGACGGCGAGCGCATCGACGCCGAATTGCGACGCCGGCAGGGCGGGTACGGACGTGGTGGACGGATGCGGATCGAGTCGGACCGCGCGGAGATCCTGTCCGGCATCCGTCATGGCCAGACGCTGGGGTCACCCATCACCTTGCAGATTCGCAATCGTGACTGGGAGAACTGGACGGTCGCGATGTCCCCGTCCGCCCTCGATGGGCCGGTCGACGACGAAACACTTCGGCGTGTGTTCCTCCCACGACCGGGACATGCTGACCTCGTGGGCATCCTGAAATACGATCGCCACGACGCTCGGGATATTCTCGAACGCGCGAGTGCCCGGGAAACCGCGGCCCGGGTCGCGGCCGGCGCCGTCGCCAGGCAACTCCTCGGGGCGATCGGGATCGAGATCGGCAGTCACGTCGTGATGCTCGGCGGGATCGAGGCAAACGTTCCGGACGAACTTCCCGCCGATCTCAACGAGGTTGTTGAGCCCTCGCCCGTCCGCACCCTCGACCCGGATGCCGAATCCAGGATGATCGACGCGATCGACGAGGCCAAGAAGAACGGCGACACACTTGGCGGCGTCTTCGAGGTCGTGGTTCGAGGGGTGCCCGTCGGTCTCGGCTCACATGTGTCGTGGGACCGGAAACTCGACGGCAGGCTGGCGGGGGCGCTGATGTCGATTCAGGCGATCAAGGGTGTCGAGATCGGCATGGGATTCCAGGCGGGCGCCCGGCCGGGGTCGCGGGTGCACGACGCCATCATCGCCGGAGACTCCGGCTATGTCCGCGCCGGCAACGCGGCGGGCGGCCTGGAAGGCGGGATCACGACCGGTGCACCGATCGTCGTGCGGGCGGCGATGAAACCCATTTCGACACTCATGCGGCCGCTTCCGACGATCGATATTCGCAGCGGGGAGAGGGGTGACGCGGTCCGTGAACGGTCCGATGTTTGCGCCCTCCCGGCCGCCGGTGTCGTGGGTGAGGCGATGGTGGCGATCGTTCTGGCCGGCGCCATTCTCGAGAAGTTCGGAGGCGATTCAGTCACTGAATTGAGACGGAATCTGGACGGATACCTGGCGCAGATCGCTGACCGACAGTTCCCGTCTCGCTGACGACGTTCGGCCATGATTCCCGAACGTGTCGTTCTGGTCGGTTTCATGGGGTCCGGCAAGTCCCGCGTCGGCCGGGAACTGGCCAGCCGCCTGGGCTGGAGGCACGTCGATCTGGACCGGGAGATCGAGTCGCGTGAAGGCGTCACCATCGCGGAGTACTTCGCCCGTCATGGTGAGCCGGCGTTTCGTGCCCTCGAGACGAGAATCACGCCGGAACTCACCGGTGCTCCGCGCCTCGTCGTCTCCACGGGTGGGGGTTGGGTGACCAATCCAGGCGTGTTCGAGTCGTTGCCGCCCGCCACACTTTCCGTATATCTCCGCGTATCGCGAGATGAAGTCTTGAGGCGGGTGGCGCGCGGCCCCGGTCGCGCCACTCGCCCCCTGTTGTCGACACCGGACCCGGCGGCGACCGTCGACGATTTATTGAAGGCGCGGGAGCTCCTTTATCGCCGGGCGGATATGTCCATCGACACCGACCGACGGTCTCCCTGGGAGGTCGCGGAGGAGATATATCGTGCGATGATGAGCGAGAACGTCCCAACGGATCTGAACGAACGAGGCGCGTAGAAATGGCATCCAGGAAGAACAACGTTCTCGTCGTCGTCGAGTCGCCAACCAAGGCGAGGACGCTGACCGGATTCCTCCCATCGGGATACACGGTCGCCGCCTCGATGGGCCACGTCCGGGACCTCCCGGAAAAGGCCAGCGAGATCCCCGATAGTCAGCGGGGTCTCGAGTGGGCGCGCCTCGGGGTCAACGTGGCCGATGCCTTCCAGCCGCTCTATGTGGTGCCCTCCAGCAAGAAGAAGGTCGTCAGCGAGTTGCGGGGGAAGCTTCGAGACGCGGACGAACTCATTCTGGCGACGGACGAGGACCGCGAGGGCGAAAGTATCGGATGGCATCTCCTCGAGGTGTTGAAACCGAAGGTGCCGGTCTCGCGCATCGTGTTCCATGAGATCACCCCCGAGGCGATCCAGGGTGCGCTTCAGCATCCTCGACACGTGGATCAGGATCTCGTGCGGGCCCAGGAGACCCGGCGTATTCTCGATCGGCTGGTCGGGTACACGGTGTCGCCGGTCCTGTGGAAGAAGATCGCCCCCGGGCTCTCGGCGGGTCGCGTGCAGTCGGTCGCGGTCGCGCTGATCGTCGAGCGGGAAAAGGAACGGCGCGCATTCAGGTCAGCGACATATTGGGATCTGAGGGCGCATCTCTCCCGCGACGGCAACCCGTTCACCGCGCAGTTGCAGACGGTTGCCGGAAAGCGCGTGGCGGCGGGCCGTGATTTCGACGAATCGACGGGCCGCCTGAGCGAGGGACGTGACGTTCTCCTGCTCGATGAAGCGGCCGCGCGAGGGCTGCGTGCCCGGCTGGAGAGTGCCGACTGGACGGTGGGCGAGACGGAAGAGAAGCCGACGGTTCGCAAGCCGGCGGCGCCTTTCACGACATCCACGCTACAGCAGGAGGCGAATCGAAAGCTGAAGCTTTCCGCCCGGGATACGATGCGGATCGCGCAGCGCCTCTACGAAGAAGGCCTGATCACGTACATGCGGACCGACTCCGTCAACCTCTCGCGCCAGGCGATCGATGCCGCTCGGGATCGGAT
Organism: uncultured Gemmatimonas sp.; assembly: GCA_964634395.1. Taxonomy (GTDB): domain Bacteria; phylum Gemmatimonadota; class Gemmatimonadetes; order Longimicrobiales; family Longimicrobiaceae; genus WHSP01. The sequence continues at coordinate 165,710 of CAZWJE010000001.1, forward strand.
CCTCCGGCAGTATGGCCAGGCCTACCTTACCGACGCCCCTCGGTATTACACGACCCAGGCGAAGGGCGCGCAGGAAGCGCACGAGGCGATCCGCCCCGCCGGCACCGAGATGCGACCCGTCGCCGAAACGAACCTGGGCGGGCGAGAAGCTCAACTCTATGAGATGATCTGGAAACGGACCGTGGCCTCGCAGATGGCGGATGCCCGCGTCACCCAGATCTCCGCGCTGATCCATGCGGAGGATGCCGTATTCCGCGCCTCCGGTCGCCGAATCGATTTCCCCGGTTTCTTCCGCGCCTACGTCGAGGGCAGCGACGATCCCAACGCCGCTCTCGAGGACCGTGAGGAACCACTACCTCCGTTGCGCAAGGGCGACACTCTCGACCTTCGCTCCATCGAGGCGACCGGCCACGAAACACAGCCTCCGGCGCGCTTCACGGAAGCTTCCCTGGTGAAGACGCTCGAGAACGAGGGCATCGGTCGTCCGAGCACCTATGCCTCCATCATCGGCACGATCATCGACCGCGGATACGTCGAGTTGCGGGCGACCCAGCTCGTACCGACGTATACGGCGTTCGCGGTTACCGGCCTGCTGGAAAACTGCTTCCAGTCTCTCGTCGACACGAAGTTTACCGCCCAGATGGAAGAAGAACTCGACGAGATCGCGCGGGGCAAGGCCGAGTGGCTCCCGTATCTCGAGGATTTCTTCAATGGTCCGGACGGGCTCGAGCACCGGGCCTCCGATGTCGACGCCCGGATCGACGCGCGCGAAGCGTCGACCGTTCATCTCGAAGGGATTCCGGGCGCCGTTCGCATCGGGAAGTTCGGTCCATACATCGAGGTGTCGCGCGACGGTGAGACATTGACCGCCTCGATCCCGGAGAGCATCCCTCCCGGGGACCTTTCGTCCGACGACGTGGACCGGCTTCTGAAGGAGAAGACCGAGGGCCCGGAGGTGCTCGGTCACCATCCCGACACCGGTGAACCGGTATTCCTGCGTACCGGCCGGTTCGGGCCGTATTTTCAGCTCGGAGAACCGAAGGAAGGCGCGAAACCGCGTCGTGCCTCACTTCCCAGGGGAGTCGGCGTCGACTCCGCCACGCTGGAGATGGCGGTACGTCTTCTGTCCCTCCCGCGTACCCTCGGCGCGCATCCCGAGAGTGGAAAGCCCGTCGAGGCGGGCATCGGGAAGTACGGTCCGTTCGTTGTACACGATGGCGATTTCCGGTCACTCGGGAAGGACGATGACGTGTACACCATCGGGCTCGATCACGCCCTCGAGATACTCGCTCGGCCCCGGCATACACGGCCGTCCGCCGAGCCGATCCGGATCGTCGGCGCTCACCCCTCCGATGGCGCTCCGATCTCGCTTTTCGCGGGCCGATATGGTCCGTACGTCAAGCACGGCGATGTAAACGCGTCACTTCCGAAGGGAGCGGATCCGGAAGCGTTGACGCTGACGGAAGCGGTCGAGTTGCTCGAGGCGAAGGCGGCCGTCGGGAAGAAGCCGGCCCGCGGGCGCGGACGTTCCGGAGGCACCGGCAAGGGCGACAAAGGCGGTGGGGCAAAGGGCCGGGCTGCCGGAGGTCGGGCCGCTGGAGCGGCCAAGGGCCAGGGCGGCGGCGCGGCAAAGGCGGGCCGGTCAAAATCGACGACCTCACGGCGACCGACCGGCGCTACCACGGGCAAGGGCCGCGCGGGCGGCTCGGCCTGAGGCGGAGGAAGGATGGCGACAGTCACGGTTGTCGGCGGTGGTCTCTCGGGCTGCGAGGCCGCGTTTCAGCTCGCTGAGCGCGGTCATGACGTCGTGCTCCACGAGATGCGACCGACCCGCGGCACCCCGGCGCACCGAACTGAGCTGCTGGCCGAAGTCGTCTGCACGAATTCGTTCAAATCGACGGATCCCACAAACGCCCACGGTCTGCTGAAGACGGAGATGCGGGCGCTCGGATCGCTTCTTCTGGCGGTGGCCGAAGAGGCGCGCGTCGCGGGCGGCACCGCCCTTGTCGTCGATCGCGCGGATTTCGCCCGGCGGATGACGGCGGCGATCGAGTCCCACCCCCGAATCGCCGTCCGTCGCGAAGAGGTGACCGATCTGCCGTCCGGCCCCACGATCATCGCCACCGGTCCGCTCACTTCGGACGCCCTCTCCGATCGGATCCGCGACGCGTTGGGCGGGGAAGGGCTCGCCTTCTTCGACGCGATCGCCCCGATCGTTTCCGCCGAATCCCTTGATCATGAGATCGTGTTCCCCGCCTCGCGGTGGGGCAAGGGCGAGGGCGCCGACTACCTCAACGCACCGATGGATGCCGCCCAGTACCGCGCTTTCATCGACGCTCTCCGTGAGGCGGAATCCCACGAAGGCCACGACTGGGACACGGTTCCCTATTTCGAAGGATGCCTGCCCATCGAGGTCATGGCGGCACGAGGCGCCGATACTCCGCGGTTCGGGCCGATGAAGCCGGTCGGCCTTCCGGTCCCTCAATGGGGTGGCCGCCGGGCCCACGCGATCGTCCAGCTTCGCAGGGAGGATCGGGCCGGCCAGATGTGGAATCTCGTTGGTTTCCAGACCCGACTGAAGATCGGAGAGCAGGCCCGCGTGTTCCGGATGATTCCCGGGCTTCGCGACGCCGAGTTCCTCCGTTGGGGGTCTATCCACCGGAACACGTACTTGAACTTTCCGGCCAGACTGACGGCGTACGGCTCGCCGCGCGATCGTCATGACCTCATCTTCGCGGGGCAGCTGACCGGTGTGGAAGGGTACACCGAGTCGACTTCGACGGGAATCCTCGCCGCGGTCAACCTCGACCGGCTGGTTCGTGGACTGGACCCCGTACTACCGCCTCCGACCGGGATGCTGGGCGCCCTCATGCGCTATCTCCGCGAGGCCGATCCCGCGCACTTCCAGCCGATGAACTCCAACTTCGGACTCGTCGACCCCCTCAGCGAAATGGTCCGCGACAAGCAGCGGAAGCGCGAGGCGCTCGTCGAAAGAGCCCGCGCGGATTTCCGCCAGTGGATGCGCGATCATGAGATCGAATCGGTCACGCCTTTCCTGGTTTCCTCGAGGTGAGCACGGTGAGGCGCCGTCAGGCGAAGACCACCGACTCCGATGCGGCCCCGCGAAAGGCGGCATCCCGGACCCCCGAACTGCGCGCTTTCCTCGCTCACCTCGAGGGTGAGCGGCAGCTCTCTCCCCACACGATCGCGGCATACGCGCGAGATCTCGACGAGCTGGAGGGGTTCCTCGGCGAATATCTCGGCGCGCCGAAGTTCGCCTGGCGCGAGGTCGACCGACTCGCGATCCGCTCGTTCATGGGCGATTGCGCGGGACGTCGCGCACTCGCCCGGCGCACCGTCGCGCGCAAGCTCTCGGCGGCCCGATCCTTCTTTCGGTTTCTTCACCTCGAGGAACTCGTTGACGCGAATCCCGCTCGGACGGTTCGCGCCCCGAAGCGAGAGCGCACGCTTCCCGCGTATCTCACCCGAGAGCAGACCGATCGACTCTTCGCGACCCTCGAAGCGCACTCGATGGATGGCGGGTTCCACGCGCTCCGCGACCATGCCATCGTCGAACTCTTCTATTCGTGCGGCCTGCGCCTCTCCGAACTCCAGGGGATGAACATCGCGGACGCGGACCTGATCGCCGACCGCGTGCGCGTGCTGGGCAAGGGGCGGAAGGAGCGGATCGTCCCGCTCGGCCGGCGCGCCGCCAGCGCCCTGCGCGCGTTTGAGCCCCGGCGCGAGGAACTCGTGGCTTCCGTCGCGGGAAGCGACCGACGCGCCCTCTTCCTCGCCGACTCCGGCCGCCGGCTCTCGGCTCGCCAGATCCAACGAGTCGTTCGCAAGCTTCTCGATCGGATCGCCGACGACGCCGGCCTGAGCACCCACTCGATCCGCCATTCGTTCGCCACGCATCTCGTCGATGCGGGAGCCGACCTCATGGCGGTGAAGGAATTGCTCGGGCACGTCAGCCTCTCCACCACGAGCATCTATACCCACACCTCCACCGAACGCCTGAAAAACGTCTATCGGCAGGCCCATCCCCGCGCCTGATCAGCGGATCCCCGAGCCGCGCGCCGAGAACCCCACGCACCCTCGCCATCCCCATCCGATCACGGGACCGACTTCTCCCGTGGCGTGTATTCCACTCTCCGGCGGGTCCGCCTCGTGCACCCGGCCCGGACCATCGCCGCTTTTCGCCCCAACCCGAAACAGATGATCGAGATACACGCCACCACGATCCTCGCCGTCCGCAAGGACGGTCGCGTCGCGCTCGGCGGCGACGGCCAGGTAACCATGGGTGACAGCGTGATGAAGGCGAATGCCCAGAAAGTCCGAAAGATCCGTGAGGGCAAGGTGCTCGCCGGATTCGCCGGCTCCGTGGCGGACGCCTTCACCCTTTTCGAGAAGTTCGAGGAGAAGCTCGAACGGTATCCCGGCAACCTCTCGCGCGCCGCCGTCGAACTCGCCAAGGACTGGCGCTCCGACCGCGTGCTTCGCCGCCTCGAGGCGCTTCTCGCCGTCGCCGACCGTGAGAACATGTACGTCCTCTCCGGCAACGGCGACGTGATCCAGCCGGACGACGAGATCATCGGCATCGGTTCCGGCGGCTCCTACGCCCTGGCCGCCGCACGCGCGCTCAAGAACCACACCGACCTGCCCGCCGCGACGATCGTCCGTCACGGCCTGGAGATCGCCGGCGACATCTGCATCTATACGAACCGCAACATCACGGTTCTCGAACTCGATTGATCAACTCTTCCATGGCGACCAACAATCTCGACGCCTCCGCCACACAGTCCAACGAGAACCTCCCCTGGCTCGACGAACTCACGCCGAGGCAGATCGTCGCCGAACTCGACAAGTATATCGTCGGCCAGGACGCCGCGAAGAAGGCCGTCGCCATCGCCCTCCGCAATCGTTGGCGCCGTCAGCGTGTCCCCGGAGATCTCCGCGAGGAGATCATGCCTAACAACATTATTATGATCGGCCCGACCGGGGTCGGGAAGACCGAGATCGCCCGCCGCCTCGCGCGACTGGCCGGCGCTCCGTTCGTCAAGGTGGAGGCGTCCAAGTTCACCGAGGTCGGGTATGTCGGCCGCGACGTCGAGTCGATGATCCGTGACCTGGTGGACGTGGGGATCAACCTCGTTCGCAACGAACGAGAGGAGGACGTGCAGGAGGTCGCGGAGCAGCGGGTGGAGGAGCGGTTGCTCGATCTGCTGATTCCGCCGATCGAGGGTACGGCGGGGGGGAAGCCGGAGCCTGAGCTGGTTCTGGCGCCGCGGGCCTTCATCGCGGGAGCCGGCGGGCAGATCGAGGATCACCGTGGCGAGCGGGACGGGGAGGACGCGACTGGCTCGGAAACGGGTGGCGAGTCTGACGAGGACCGGAAGGCGCGGGAACGCCGCGAGCGTACACGCGCGAAGATGCGCGATCTCCTGCGCGACGAGAAGCTCGAGGATCGCGAAGTGGAGGTCGAAGTGCAGCAGATGGCGCCCATCGAAAACATGATGCTTCCGATGGGGGGCATGGAGGGGATGGATTTCAACTTCACCGAGATGCTCCAGGAGATGCTGCCGAAGCGAATGAAGCGCCGTCAGGTGACGGTGGCGGAGGCGCGCCGCATCCTTCTGCAGGATGAACTGGACAAGCTCGTGAACATGGATGAAGTCGTCGCGGAGGCGCTCGACCGGGTCGAGGAGACCGGGATCGTATTCCTCGACGAGATCGACAAGGTGGTGGGCGAGCGGGGCGGGGCGGGGCCGGACGTGTCACGAGAGGGCGTCCAGCGGGATCTCCTTCCCATCGTCGAAGGTTCGACGGTCCAGACCAAGTATGGAATCGTTCGGACCGATCACGTGCTCTTTGTCGCCGCGGGCGCGTTCCACGTGGCGAAGCCGTCGGACATGATCCCTGAACTGCAGGGCCGATTTCCGATCCGCGTCGAACTGAAGAATCTCACCGAGGCTGATTTCGTGAGAATTCTCCAGGAGCCGAAGAACGCGCTGCTCACGCAGTACGAGGCGCTCATGGCGGCGGAGGGATCGACGTTGCGGTTCACCCGGGAGGGCGTGATGGCCATCGCCTCCATCGCCGCCACCCTCAACGACCGTATGGAGAACATCGGCGCGCGTCGACTTCACACGGTGCTCACGACGCTCCTGGAAGAGATCATGTTCGATCTTCCGGACGTGGGATCCGGCGATATCACGATCGACGAGGAACGTGTACGTGACCGGTTGAAGGGGATCGTCGAGGACGAGGACCTGCGGCGATATATCCTGTAGAGAGGATTCCCGCCCCGCGCAGTCAGTCTTCGTGGAAGATCTCGCGGGGCGGATCTAGTCGGGGAATGCCACGGCGCGGGCCGAGGCCTCGGTCGGGCTCTCACCGGTGATCAGCTCGATCATCGCGGTCATCTCCGCGCCCATCTCATCGAGACGGCGAAGCACCCCGAAGGAATGGGCATAATCGAAGTACAGGGCGACCGCTTCCTCGTGCGCGGGATGATATTCGAGGACCTTTTCGTCGAGCCGGTCATGGAGTCCCTGGCAGATAGCCGCGACCGCCTGGCGAACCGAACGCTGTTCCGAAAGCGTTTCGATGCTCAGGGAACCGGCGAGTCGCGGCTGAAGCAACGCGACCTCGGCGAGCGCTTCCGCGGGAGCCGCGACCGCGCCCGCCGACGCGGTCACTGGACTGCCGAGAAGCAGATCCGCACCGAATTCCAGAGCTCGAAGCTCCTCGAAACTACAGTTCAGAATCACCGGCGCTCCAGCGAAGAACGGTTTGACGGCGATGACCGGGCAATCGCCGCGCCATGTGCCACAACTCCCGCCCGTACCCTCTGTATTCGCGCGCAAGCGCACGCCGGATCAGCGTTTACTTCACGCCAATCTCTGCGTCGCCAGACCCGTCGACTCCGGTGAATGTACCGGTGAGAGGACGTTGAGGTCTGAAAAAAGTGATCATGTCGGGAGCGGTAGATATGAGTACCGCGAACCCGGTGACCGGTTCCGCCACGTTCTCGTGACCGGTCCGATACCCTAAACATCGCCCCCCGCGGCGTCCGGGTACAGCCCCCTGTATTCCGCCCGGATCGCGGCGCGTGCCGAGAGGACGCGGTCAGCGGCGGATTCGACGTCGTCGGCGAGCGCGGTCAGATGTCCCATCTTGCGTCCCGGCCGCGCCTTACGTTTCCCGTACAGGTGGAGCGAGAGCATTGGTGTGGAGAGGGCTTCGGCGACGGTCGTGAGACCGCCGCCCGTTCCACAGTGTTCACCGAGCAGATTCGCCATCGCGGCGGGACGGAGCAGGACGGGTCGGGCCAGGGGAAGACCGCATACGGCGCGGAGTTGTTGCTCGAACTGCGACACGCTGCACGCCTCCCAGGTATAATGCCCCGAGTTGTGGGGACGCGGCGCGATTTCGTTGACATAGAGGCGGTCGTCGATGCCGATGAAGAGTTCGACGGCCAGCAGTCCCACGACGTCCAGGCCACGAGTCAGTGTTTCACCGATCTCGACCGCTTCCCGCGCGACGGCCTCGCTCACGCGCGCCGGGGCCAGTGTCACGTCCAGGATTCCCCGATGGTGCCGGTTTTCGACGATCGGGAAGGACGCCATCGTTCCGTCGACGCCGCGCGCGCAGATCACCGACGCCTCCAGCCGGAACTCCACGAACGCCTCGAGGATGAGCGGTACCGCTCCGCCGCCGAGAGCGGCGAAAGCGGCGTCCGCGTCATCGGCGGCGCGGATCAGCGCCTGCCCTCTGCCGTCGTAGCCGCCCATCGCCGTCTTCAGGATCGCGGGCGCACCGAGTTCCGCGAGAGCGACGGCCAGCTCGGTACTGTCCGATACCGCGCGGAACTCCGCCGTATTCAGCCCAAGCCTTCGCGCCTCGGTCTTCTCGAGGAGGCGATTCTGGGCCACGCGCAGGGCCCGCGTCCCGGGACGGACCGGCAGCCGCTCCTCGAGCGCCGCGATCGCCGAGAGGTCGGCGTTTTCCCATTCGAGCGTGACGACGTCGGCGCGTGCGGCGAGTTCCATGGCCGCGTCGACGTCGGAGAGTGGCGCGAGGATCTGGTCGTCGGCGGCTTGTCCGGCCGGCGCGGACCCGTCGGGATCGAGGACGATCGTACGGTAGCCCATACGGCGGGCTTCCAGCACGAAGAGTCGTCCGAGCTGTCCCCCGCCCACCATGCCGATCGTGGAACCGGGGAGAAATATGGAGGAACTCACGGAGTGAGCGGCGGACCTTCGAGCGCGGCGCGAGATGCCCGTTCCCGCCAGGCGCGCAGCCGGTCGCGGATCTCCGCGTCGGACGAGCCGAGGATTTCGGCGGCGAGCAACCCGGCGTTCGTCGCGCCCGCCCCGCCGATCGCCACCGTGGCCACGGGGACGCCGCGCGGCATCTGCACGATCGAGAGAAGCGAATCGATCCCCCGAAGCGCGGACGACACGACGGGAACGCCGATCACGGGGAGCACCGTCTTCGCGGCCGTCATACCGGGAAGATGCGCCGCGCCGCCCGCGCCGGCGATGATCACCCGGATCCCCCGGCCCTCGGCGGTCGCGGCGTATTCGAACATCCGGTCGGGCGTACGATGCGCGGAGACGATTTCCATTTCATAGGAAACGCCCAACTCTTCGAGTACCTTCGCCGCCTCGACCATTGTGCCATGGTCAGAGCGGCTTCCCATGATGATGCCAACTTTCGGTCCGCTCAACTGCGCTCCCTGGGTTGTTTCCATCGCGCGACAAGGCCGCCAATTTATCGTGGGCGGTGTAACCGCTCAACACCGCGCTCGCCACTGAACCGCGCATCCAACACGCCAAACATCGGTCACGACATGGATCTGGGCACGCTTCAACGACAGGTGGACGAATACATTTCCCAGTTCAGGGAAGGCTACTTCCCGCCGCTCGTGAACCTCGGGCGTCTGACCGAGGAAGTCGGCGAACTCGCTCGCGAACTGAACCACCTGCACGGTCCCAAGAAGAAAAAGGCCGATGAGCCCGAGGGCGACGTCGCCTCGGAACTCGCCGACGTGTTGTTCGTTGTGGTCGTCCTCGCCAACCAGCACGGGATCGATCTGACCGAAGCGGTGCGGGGAACGCTGGACAAGTACGCCGTTCGCGACGCCGACCGCTGGGAGCGAGCGACCGAAAGGGAGTAGCCGTCGCTATCCGGCCGCCGTTACCGGGTCGCGAATGAGCAGCAGGATACTCGCGTGCGGTACGATCACGTAGGTACTCCCGTCGATTTCGACTTCGACCGAGTCCCGCCGGAGGAAGAGCGCGAAGTCCCCGTTGCGCGCCTGGAGGGGAACGAAACGGACCTCGGCGCGGGTGCCATGGAGCCAGCTCTCGCTGTCCGGCGCGACATCGGCCGTCGGGTAGCCGGGGCCGACGTTCACGATGTAGCCTCCGAATACCGTCTCCCTTTCGCTGACACCCTGCGGCAGGTACAGACCGGAAGGGGTCCGGGCGGCCTCTTCTTCCGGCTTGATAAGAACCTTGTCGCCAACGACGATGACTTCGCGCGCCATTTCCTCTCCCGCCGTGATATCGCCCGGGGAATGTGGTGCCCGTCCGGCGAACGGAGTGCCCCGGGTCGTGCGCGCGACAATATGCGAGCTTTCCCCCCGCCCGCGCGAGGCATATCTTCAAGATCTGCCGGGCTGATGGGAAAACGACCTCCCGCGGCCCGCGCCGCCAGGGGCGGCCGTCGACCCAACCCACGATCCGCAGGGAGGAAGATAGATGAGCAAAGACAGCTTCGGAGCGCGCACCACGCTTCGGGTCCAGGACCGCGATTTTGAGATCTATCGGCTCTCGGCGCTCGAGAAGGAGGGCTTCGATATCGCGCGGTTGCCTTACTCGCTACGGATCCTGCTCGAGAACCTGCTTCGGCACGAGGACGGGGTATCGGTGACCCGGGAAGACATCGTCGCGCTTGCCGGATGGAACGCTGAGGCGGCCGTCGACAAGGAAATCTCGTTCACCCCGGCCCGCGTCATCCTCCAGGACTTCACCGGCGTCCCCGCGATCGTGGACCTGGCGGCGATGCGTGACGCCATGGCCGCGTTCGGCGGCGACCCCGCGTCGATCAACCCGCTCCAGCCCGTGGAACTGGTGATCGATCACTCGGTCCAGGTCGATGCCTTCGCCTCGGCCGACGCCTTCCGGATCAACGAAGAACTCGACTACGGCCGTAACGGCGAGCGCTACGCGTTCCTCAAATGGGGCCAGAAGGCATTCTCGAACTTCAAGGTTCTGCCGCCGAACACGGGCATCGTGCATCAGGTGAACCTCGAGTACCTGGCTCGCGTGGTGTTCAGCTCGGATGAACTCTCGTCGGACGGTACTCCGGTGGCCTACCCCGACACCGTGGTCGGGACGGACTCGCACACGCCGATGGTCAACGGCCTGGGTGTGCTCGGCTGGGGCGTGGGCGGCATCGAGGCCGAGGCGGGCATGCTCGGGCAGCCGATTTCGATGCTCATCCCGCAGGTCGTCGGGTTCAGGCTCGAAGGCAACCTCCCGGAAGGGACCACCGCCACCGACCTGGTGCTCACCGTCACCGAGATGCTTCGGAAGAAGGGCGTCGTCGGCAAGTTCGTCGAGTTTTACGGATCCGGGGTCTCGAACCTGCCCCTCGCGGATCGCGCGACGATCGGCAACATGTCGCCGGAGTACGGCGCGACCTGCGCGATCTTCCCGGTCGACGAAGTCACCCTCGATTATCTGCGCTTCACCGGACGCTCGGAAGAGCGGGTGGCGCTGGTCGAGGCGTATATGAAGGAGCAGGGGCTCTTCCACACGGAGAACTCGCCCCACCCCATATTCACCGACACACTCACCCTCGACCTCAACACAGTCGAGTCGAGCATCGCCGGTCCTCGCCGACCGCAGGACCGCATCCGACTGTCCAAGTCGAAGGCCGCGTTCGCCGAGGCGCTTCCGTCGTTGCTGCCGGCCGGAGCCGAACCGGTTTTCCCCGGGAAGAACGGTTCCGCCGGACCGGGCGTCTGGGGTGAAGGCGGGGTGAAATCGCCCGCCCGCCGAACGGCCGTGCGCGGAGTCGAACACGAGCTGGACCACGGGAGTATCGTGATCGCCGCGATCACCAGCTGCACGAACACGTCGAACCCGTCCGTCATGATGGCCGCCGGACTCGTCGCCAAGCGGGCGGTCGAGAAGGGCCTCACCCGACGGCCATGGGTCAAGACATCCCTCGCTCCGGGCTCGAAGGTCGTCACCGCCTACTACGAAAAGGCCGGGCTCCTTCCGTATCTCGAACAGCTCGGTTTCAACCTCGTCGGATACGGCTGCACGACGTGCATCGGCAACTCCGGACCGCTTCCCGACGAGATTTCGGCGAAGATCGCGGAAGGCAACCTCGTGGTCGCGTCAGTCCTTTCCGGGAACCGTAACTTCGAGGGCCGGATCAACAGCGAAGTGCGGGCGAACTACCTGATGTCGCCACCGCTCGTGGTCGCGTTCGCCCTCGTTGGCCACATGGACTGGGATCCGTATAACGAGCCGATCGGCACCGATCCCGAGGGCCGGTCGGTCTTCCTCAAGGATATCTGGCCGACCCGCGCCGAAATCGAGGCCGCGATCAGGGCGGGAATCCAGTCGAACATGTACTCGGACAGCTATGGCGCGGCTTTCCACGGCGACGAGCGCTGGCACTCGCTGGCCGCTCCGGACGGTGATCGCTTCGACTGGGTGCCGGACTCCACCTATGTCCGCCGGCCCACGTTCTTCGACGACATGCCTCGGCACGCGCCGGAAACCGTGAGGGAAATCGGCGGCGCCCGCGTGATCGCCCTCCTCGGTGACAGCGTCACCACCGACCATATCTCGCCAGCCGGAAGCATCCGGAAGGATAGCCCCGCCGGATCCTATCTCATCGACCATGGCGTCGGTCCGATGAGCTTCAATTCCTACGGGTCCCGGCGCGGCAACCACGAAGTGATGGTGCGGGGCACCTTCGCCAACAACCGCATCCGCAATCGACTCGTCCCGGCCGTCGAGGGTGGCTACACGAAGTTCTTCCCGTCGGACGAGATCATGACGATCTATGACGCCGCGATGCGTTACGCGGACGAGGGGACACCGCTGGTCGTCCTGGCCGGCAAGGAGTACGGTTCCGGCTCCAGCCGTGACTGGGCCGCCAAGGGTCCGTACCTGCAGGGCATCAAGGCGGTGATCGCCGAGAGTTTCGAGCGCATCCACCGCTCGAACCTGATCGGGATGGGGATCCTGCCACTCCAGTTCCAGCCCCGTGAGGACGCGAACTCGCTCGGACTCACGGGCGAGGAAGTGATCGACATCGAGGGTGTTCGGGCGGCGTTCGAATCACACTTCACTGATGGTCGGGAGGTCACGGTGAAGGCACGCCGCGAAGGCGCGGAGCCGATCGTGTTCCAGGCGACGATTCGGATCGACACGCCGCAGGAGGCGGAGTACTACCGCCATGGCGGGATCCTGCAATACGTGCTGAGGCAGCTGCTGGGCGATCAGGTCGCGCCGCGGCGACTGTCGGGCACGACCGAACCGCACGTTGAACAGGACAGCGGCAAGGCGACGGAGAACTCGATCCAATCGTTCCCCGCCAGTGATGCCCCGGGCTACTGAGGTCCGTGGAAGGTTCCGAACGGGGTGATCCGGCCACCGGCGGTGGGGGGCGGTCCGCCGCCGGTTCTGATCTGGGCGGCGGCGGCGGCGGCGGCGCCGTCCCGGAGACGGAGGGCGAGTTCGATCTGATCCGGGGATTCCTGCGCGGTGTGGCGGGATCCCGGGCGTCGGACGTCCGGGTGGGAGCGGGCGACGATTGCGCGGTTGTCGCGGGTGACGGGATCGTGCTCGGCACCGACCTGAGTATCGAGGACGTTCACTTCCGCCGCGCATGGCTGCGGGCGGAGGAGATCGGGTACCGTGCGACGTGCGCGGCGCTCAGCGATCTGGCGGCGATGGCGGCCCGTCCGATCGGGGTCCTGGCGTCACTCGCGGTCGCGCCCGGAGATGCCGGACCATTCGCGCGCGATCTGATGCGCGGCGTGCGAGACGCGATCGAACGTTTCGGCGGCCTACTGCTCGGTGGCGACCTGACACGCTCGCCGGGGCCGGTGATCCTGGATGTGGTCGGCGTCGGCGAAGCTCCCGTGCCCGTACTCCGGGGAGGCGCGTCGCCGGGGGATGAACTCTGGGTCACGGGCGCGCTCGGAGGGGCGGCCGCGGCGGTTGCCGCATGGGACTCGGGCGATGCGCCTGATCCCCACGCCCGTGCCGCGTTCGCCGCGCCCGTGCCGCGTATTCCCGAGGCCCGCTGGCTCGCGGCCCGTGGTGTCCCCCGCGCCATGCTCGATCTCTCCGACGGGCTCGCCGGGGATGCGGGTCACCTGGCGGCGGCGGGTGGAGTGGCGGTCGTCCTCGAGTCGACGGAGATCCCGCTCCATCCGGCCGCCCGTTCTCGCGGCGGCGCTCCCCTCTCGCTGGCTCTCGACGGTGGAG
>CAZWJE010000002.1:0-99816 GCA_964634395.1 uncultured Gemmatimonas sp.
CGGATCAAGAAGATACGCTATGGGTTTTTTACATCGACGGTCGCTTCGACTACCCGCTGGTGAATAAGCCAGGTTGACATCTCTCGATCCTCGGACGGCAGGCCATGAACGCTCCTCGAATCCGTCTGCTCCTCGTCGCGACGACGATGTCGTGTCTCGCCGCGGGCTGCAATCAGCGACAGACACTCGAGACGGAAATGCGGATCTCCGAACTCGAAGACTACGCATTGCAGCTCGAGGGGCAGCTCGATTACATGTACGTGGAACTGTCTCAGATCTCCCGATCCCTCACGGCGGAGGTCGCGGAGATGGAGTCGGCACTCTCCGATGTCCACCTGCGGGTAGCCGACCTGCCGTCCGGAGAATTGGTGGTGACGATGCGCGAAGTCGAGGCCGCCGTCGCGGTCGCGAACCAGAGATCCGCCGCGCTGCGCGTCACGGCGAGCAACCTCTCACAGATGGTGGAATACTGAGAGCGGCGGGGGCTGCGCCGGAAACGAAGCCGCGGCCCCCATTGCCCGGTATCGGGACGCCGGAATGAACGCGGTACCGAAGCCAGCCTTCCCCAGCGCTCCGGTTACTCGTTCCCGATCGGGCCCGTCTCCAGATTACCCAGGTAGTAGTCGATCAGCCGACTCTGGAAGACCAGCTCGTAGCGGGCATTGACGAGCGCGCTCGCGGCCCGAAGCTGCGCGGTCTGCGCCTGTGTCAGTTCGACGAGAGTCGCCGCGTTCACGTCATACCGCGTCTGCGACATCTCGAGCGCTCGGTCGGCCGCCTGAAGCTGGACTTCCGCCACCTGTAACTGCTGTTCGGCGAGTTGCAGATCGAGGTATGCCGTCTGGACTTCGGTGGTTACCGCGAGCCGGGTGTTCTCGAGTGAGATCCGCGCGTTGTCCAGCTGGATGTTCGCGCGTTCGCGGGTTACGCCCTGTGTAAAATCGAGGATCGGCACACTGAGATTCAGCGAAACGCTGCCCCGGCGGCCCCGATCGAGCTGATTGAAAAAGTCACCGGTCGCCGTTGAATTGAAGCTTCCGGAGTTGTAGCCGAGCTGGATCGACAGGCTCGGCCAGCGATTCGCGGCGGCGATCTTCACTCCCTGTTCCGCTGAACTGAGCGAGACCTCCGACGCCCGGAGATCCGGTCGTTGCGCGAGCGCCTGTTGCGTCATCGTCTGCAGGTCGAGCGAGGCGAAATCCGTGCTGAGAGGGCCGAGCTCGGGCACGACGAACTCGTACTCGCCGAACGGATCGAGCTGCAGGTTGCGAATCAGGTTCATCCGGCCGAGGACGAGTCCGCGCTCCGCCTGCAGCAGCGAGAGCCGGGCACTCGCGGTCGATGCCTGCTGCTGGTACAGATCGGAGATCGGTCTGCGGCCCTGCGCGACGAGCGCCTCGATCTGCCGCTCCTGCGCCTCCACGGTCTCCAGGTTCTGCTCCTGCACACCCAACTGCTCCTGGGCCTCCACGAGCGACAGGTAGTTGGATAGAACGTTGAACACCACCGTCTGCCGAGAACGGACCAGGTTGAAATCGCTGCCCGTCTCGTTCAAGCGTGCCTGCCTCAGATTGGCGACGGTCGAGTAGACGTTGCCGACCTGGACGTTGGCGGAGACGCCGGCGGTGATCGTCGGGTCCTGGGCGGGGAGGCCCGGAGTCCCGTAGACATATCCGGTTCCCGTATTGAAATCGACGCTCGGCAGTAATTGGCGTTGCTGCTGCTCGACCGTGAGCGCACTGAGTCGCGCCGAGTTTTCCGCCTGGAGTACGGACGGGTTGTTGGAGAGCGCGATCTCGATCGCCTCCTCGATCGTGATCACCCGGGGCCCCGTCGCCGGCGTCTGCTGCGCCGAAAGGCCGATTGAACTCAGCCCGATGGCGAGGACGGCCGTGGCGATCGTTCGTTTCAATCCTGCTGGCGACATGGTACCAATCTTTCTTTCAATCGTAAGACGCGGTCGTGCGCGGGTTCGTTGAGTGGAGCTTCCATCGAGGCCACCGGCCGTTCGATCGGGGCCTCAGCGCCCGACAGGGGATCGCCGATCGCGACCCCGACCCGGCACGAGCCGTTTTTCTCCGAGAAGTGAAGCTATTCGTAGCGTAGCGCGTCAATCGGATTGAGCCCAGCGGCCTTCCGGGCCGGGTAATATCCGAAGAAGATTCCGACGGCGGCGGAGAAACCGATCGCCACCGCGACCGTGAGCATGGAGACTTCAGTCGCCCATCCCATGTACCAGCCGAGAAGCGTCGCGCCGCCCACTCCGAGACCGAGTCCGATGAGCCCGCCCAGGAGGCTCATGACGATGCTCTCGATCAGGAACTGGGTCAGTACGTCTCGTCCGCGCGCGCCGATCGCCATACGAATCCCGATTTCACGGGTTCGTTCGGTGACGGAGACGAGCATGATGTTCATGATCCCGATTCCGCCGACGAGCAGTGAAATCGAAGCGATGGCGGCGAGCAGCAGGCTCATCGTCTCGGTCGTGCCGGACGCGGCGGCCGCGATGTCGGTCTGATCGCGAACCGTGAAATCATCCGCGTCGCCGATGATTTCATGGGCCTCGCGGAGGATGACGCGGATCTCATCCTGGGCGGGCAACAGCGTCGCATCCGAGGTGGAGGAAGCGACGATCTGCGGGATGAACGTGTTCCGCGACAAACGGGTGCTCGCCGTCGTGTACGGCATGAGGATGATGTCGTCCTGATCCTGTCCCTGCGCGGTCTGGCCGCGCGGAGAGAGCACACCGATCACCTCGAAGATCACGTTGCGGATACGCAACCGTTCTCCGACGGGATCGCTGTCGGGAAAGAGATTGTCGACGACCGTCTGGCCGAGAAGGACGACGCGCCGGTTGGTGCGCACGTCCTGATCGGTGAACCAGGCGCCCGAAACCGTCGGCCAGTCGCGAACCACTTCATAATCCGGGTGCACGCCATTGATCCGGGCGCGCCAGTTCCCCGCGCCGCCCACCGCCTGACCACTCGCGTTGATCACCGGAGACACACCGCGCAGCATCGTCGCCTCTCGCCGGATCTTCTCGACGTCGTCGACCGTCAACCGCGTGAAGCTGCCCTGCCCCATGTTCACGCCGCCGGTGTTGATGGCCCCCGGCGTGATCACGATCATATTGGATCCGAGCGCCGCGATCGAGTCCCGGATCTGGGAGCGCGCGCCGAGGCCCACCGCCACCATGATGATCACCGCGCCCACGCCGATGATGATCCCCAGCATGGTGAGAAGCGCGCGCATCTTGTTCTTCAGAATGCTCTGCGAGGCCACCCGAATGAGGTTTCCCGTCTTCATGCGACGCTCTCCAGCGCGGTTTCGTTCAAGAGGGCGAGTTCCTTCGCGGCGTCCCGGCGATTTTCAACCGGATGATCCTTGATGATCTCTCCGTCGCGGACGACCACGATGCGCTTGTGGCATTCCGCGATATCCGGTTCGTGCGTGACGAGAAGAATCGTGACGCCTTCCTCATTGAGCGCCTGGAAGAGCGCCATGACCTCGACGGAAGTCTTGCTGTCGAGGTTACCGGTAGGCTCGTCCGCGACGAGCACGGCCGGCGCGGTCACGAGTGCGCGGGCGATCGCGACCCGTTGCTGTTGGCCGCCCGAGAGTTCGCTCGGATGATGGTCCAGACGCGTTCCGAGACCGACACGTTCGAGCGCCCGCGCCGCCTGCTCGCGCGGGTTCTTGAACCGGTGCTTCCGGTCGTACAGGAGCGGCAGCTCCACGTTGTCGATCGCGCTCGTCCGCGGAAGGAGGTTGAAGCCCTGGAAGACGAACCCGAGCTTTTCGTTGCGGATGTCCGCCAGTTCGTCCTTGCTGAGCCCATCCACCCGGACGCCATCGAGGAAATAGGCACCCGCCGTGGGCCGGTCGAGGCAGCCGATGATGTTCATCAGCGTCGACTTTCCGGAGCCGGAGGCACCCATCACGGCGATCATTTCACCCGACCGCACCGTGAGATCCACCCCTCTCAGCGCATGGACCTCGTTGGATCCCATCTGGTAGACCTTCCGGAGGCCTTCGGTCCGAATGACGGTCTTGCTGGACATCATCGGCCTCCGGTCAACGGATGAAGACGGCGCCGCCACCGAATCCGCCCGGTCCGCCTCGCTGCTGCTGAAACGGATTCGTGGTCTGCTGGACGGCCGCCGCCCCGGGCTGGTTGAGACCGATGATGATCTCCATCCCCGCCTCGAGGCCCTCGGCGGACACCTCCGTATTGCTGCCATCGGAAATTCCGGTGCGGACCTGCAGCACTCCGAGCCGTCCGTTCTGGAGATACCAGAGAGCGCCGGTCCCCGGGCGCGAACCACCGGCGGAAGCGCCACCGCCCGGCGTGAACGGCCGGCGCTCTTCGAAGTCCGCGTCGGAAAGAGCCCCGACGGGCGATTCACCAGCCGCTCCGCCGGGCTGGATCCGGGTCATACGGGTACCGGGCGCCGCGCCGGCCGGACCCGCGGCGTTCGCCATGCGCTCGGCCATGAGAGCGGCGGCCTCGGGCGGCAGACCCTCGCGGGAGGCCGCTCCACCAGATCCATTGGCGCGGCCGGCCGCCATCGCCCCACCGGCGCGCCCGCCGCCGGTCGCGATCGCGATCATCGTCGAATCCGTGAGCTGCGCGATCATCTCATCCGTCGCGCGGAGCCGGAGCGCGGCGTTCGGGACCAGCAGCACGTCTTCCGCCTGCTCGGAAATGAAGTCGACCGTCGCCGTCATACCGGGGAGGAGACGTCCATCCGGGTTCTGCACGGTGATGACGGCCGTGTAGTTCACCACGTTCTCCTGGGTGGTCGACGAAAGCCGGACCTGGCGGACGGTCCCGACGAAATTGGTCGTCGGGTAGGCCTGGACGGTGAAGCGGACCTCCATACCGTTGCGGATGAGGCCGATGTCACTTTCATCGACCGTCGCGAGGATCTCGATCTCGCGGAGGTCGGAGGCGAGCAGGTACAGCTGCGGCGCCGACATGCTCGCCGCGACCGTCTGACCCGGCTCGACGTTGCGCTCGATGACGATTCCGTCGATCGGCGCGTAGATCTCGGTATACGATAGATTCTGCCGGGCCTGCTCGAGGGAAACCTCGGACGAAGCGAGGTTGGCACGGGCCACGGTCAGGCTGTACTCGATATTCTGGAACTCGGTCTCGGTGATGACCTGCTGCGCGTAGAGCACCTCGCCTCGCTCGAACTCGCGTTCCGCCTGCACCAGGGCGGCGCGTACTCTCTCGAGGTTCGACTCCGCGTTGCGCACCTGCTGCTGCTGGATGATCGGATCGATGCGCGCGATCAGATCGCCCTCTCGCACTCGATCGTTGTAATCCGCGTAGAGTTCGGTGATGCGCCCCGACACCTGCGTACCGACCGCGACCGACTGCAACGCGTTCAGTTTGCCCGTCGAGGTAACGGTCGATTCGACGTTGCCTCGGCGAACCTCGGCCGTTCGGTACGGGGGCTGATCGCTCCCTCCGCGACCCAACATGAACCAGGCCCCGGCCGCGACGACCACTACCAGCCCCGTAACGATCGCGATCAGTTTCCGCTTAGTCATCATGGTCCTCTAGTCGATTCGAACCGGGCAGTCTCGATCCCGAACGCCGGACGCTCCAGCCTGGAAGCGAGTTTGTACCATAGTTACTTGCCACCGGTTCATTCCGTTTGCTGTTCGAGCCGATGTCGCGGCAAGACCCGCCCCCTTTTTCGCGCGTGATTGTCGTTTCGCGAGGACGAGGCCACGTGAGATTCGGAATGCGTCCCGAACCTCCTGGTCGCGAGCTGGTTCATGACGTTCGTCTTGGATGTGCGGCGGGGTATGAATGGTTGCCTCGGGAGGAACTTCTACCCCGGCGGCAACGCGCGGCCGGTCGCGGACGCGCGGCGATCACGAATCGCCGGTTCCACGTCCGGAAGGTCCTGAGCGGGCGAAGGCGAATCCCGCCGATGGAGCGGAGCCCGTTGGAGTCCCGGTGTCCGTCCGGGTGCCGTCACCATAGATTCCGGGGTTCGCGGACGCAGGTGACCATGGCGACAGCCGCGCGGATGAACCCGAGGGGCGACCTCTCTCACTCGTACGGGAGGAGATAGGGACCATGTACGGAGACGTTGTGGTCGGTGTCGATTTCTCGCCAGGCGGCGAGGCCCTGCTCCAGACGCTGGAGGCGCTCCGCGCGTTGGGAGCGAAACGACTCATCCTCGTTCATTCCGGGGCGGTTCCCAACCCCGTCGAGGAGGGATGGCTCCCCTCCGCGGAGTCGGAGATCTTCACGAAGCACGAGGTGCGCCTGAACCTCGAGCGCGCGCGGCTCGCCGCCAGCGGGTTCGAGGTCGAAGTACGGTTGGATTACCAGTACCCTGGCGACGCGATCGTCAACACGGCGGTCGAGCGCGAGGCGTCCCTGATCGTCGTCGGGTCCCGCAGCCATAACCGGATGATGGACGCCTTCGTGGGGAGCGTCGCGTGGGATGTCGTGCGTCGAGCCCCGGTCCCCGTGCTCATCGAGCGGATCACGCCCACGGGGTCCGCCAGCGAGCGGATGGCGGTGAGCGGCGGTGGCGCCTTTGAACGCGTCCTCTTCCCCACCGACTGGTCGCGCACCGCGGGACGCGCGTTCGATGAGGTTGTCCGGATCGCGACCACCGGAGCCATCCGGTCGTTCGGAATCATCCGGGTCCGCGACCAGATCGCGGAAGCGCGGACCGGCATGACGACCGAAGACGATGACGCCAGGCTGCTGGAGGCGGCCGCGGCGCGGCTGCGAGCCGCGGGTGCCGACGAGGTGTGGACGGCGAATCCGTCAGGATCTCCGTTCAAGGAGATCCTGGCCGCCGCTGGCGATGATGGTCGAACGTTGATCGTCATGGGCACGCAAGGCCGCGGAATGATCAGTGACGCATTCCTGGGAAGCGTCAGCCGGGATGTCGTGCGTCACGGCAAGGGAGCAATCCTCCTCGTGCCGCGTGGTTCCCGGGAAGAGCAAGGGAGCGATGGTGGGCCGTGAGGCCACGTCGTCCGCGGAACGCGTCCGCGAACGGGTCGAGGTGCCGCACCACAACGGACGATCCTTGGAATCCCCTACACCGCGGCGGACGTTCACCTGACAGGTATGGCGCGGGACATCGGCCAGGTTGTCGGAAGCACGTTGGGCGGGGCAATCCACAAGGAGATCAACAGGAGAAGATTCATGCGTATTCTGCTGGCGACCGATGGCAAACCCGCATCCCTCGGAGCGATACGGTTCGGAGCCACTCTGCGGCGTGACGCCGACGCGACGGTCCGCGCCATACGGGTCGTGCAACCGCTGCCCATGTACGCCCCGGCGAGTTCGCCGTTGTTGATCCTTCCGGGGACGCCGATGATCGACGAGATCGCGCGAGACGCGGCCTCGGAAGCAGTGGCGCTGATCGCGGAGGCCGGCCCCGAGCCGTCACAGTGGCCGTTCAGCGTCGAGATCGGACCGCCGCCCCTGACCATCGTGCGCGTGGCCGACGCGGACGAAGCCGACCTGATCGTACTCGGGCTGGGCCGACACGAACGTATCGATCGCTGGTTCGGGACCGAAACGGCACTGAGAGTCTCGCAGGTTTCCCATATCCCGGTTATCGCCATCCCGGACGATGGCGGCTGGCATCGCCCCCGGTCGGTCGTCGTCGCGGTGGACTTTTCGCCATTCTCGCGCGACGCGCTCACGACCGCGTTACGGGTCGTCGATCCGGGCGCGGCGGTTCATCTCGTGTTCGTCCTGGACGAAGGCGACTCGCAGGGGCTGGCGGAGGTGCCGGAGGATTGGCGTTCCTATGGTGAAAGCGTCCGTCGGGCGCTGCGGGACTGGGTGAAGTCGATCCCGGAGGCCGCTGGATTTCCCGTCGAGGTCCACGCGCCGGACGGTGAGCCCGCCGCGGAGATTCTCCGCCTGGCCCAGGAGGTGAGCGCGGACCTCATCGCCGCCGGGAGTTACGGCGCCGGCTTCTTCGGGAGGACGGTGCTGGGCAGCGTTTCGTCCCGGTTGCTTCGCGGCGCGGACCGCGCGGTACTCATCACCCCGCCACGAGAGCGAGCGCGGGATCTCAAGGCGCGCTGACCTTCACGCCGCCCGGCCCGTGGAAGGAAGGCCAGGATCCGTGGAGATAATGCCGAAAGGGATCGCTGGTCGGCCGGGCGGACGTTCTCCTCGTTTGAAAGGGTCGGGATGCGATGACGCTCGAAATCCTGTCGCGGGCATTCGAAAATGGCGGTCCGATACCGGCCAGATACACGTGTGATGGAGACGACATCTCTCCACCGCTGGAGTTCCGCGGCGTTCCGGAGACCGCGAAGAGCCTCGTCCTGATCGTCGACGATCCCGACGCGCCTGACCCCGCCGCGCCGCTTCGGGTATGGACGCACTGGATCGTGTACAACCTGCCTCCCGACTCGGCGGGGCTCATGGAGGCCGCATCCGGCCGGGAATTGCCGGCCGGATGCCGTGAAGGACTCAACGATTCCCGTGAAGAGGGATACGGTGGACCCTGCCCGCCGATCGGGCGGCACCGATACTTTCACAAGCTTTACGCGCTCGACCGCGAGCTCCCCGATCTCGGTGTTCCGGACAGAAAATCGATCGAAGAGGCCATGGACGGACACGTCCTGGCGAGTGCCGAACTGATCGGCACGTACGCGCGTCCCGGTTCTTGAGCATCTTCCATCCCGTGCTGTCCGTTCGTACCGCATCATCGATTCTCCTCGCCGTCGGGTTCCTGTTCGTGGGCGCGATCACGGATACGGCGTTCGCCCAGGCGCCGTCGCCCGGGTCGGTGCACGCTCGGCTGGATTCGCTGCGCTCATCGGGCTCGGATCGAATCGGCGAAGCGACCGTCGTCTGGACTCCACTGCTCGATGAGTTTTACGCGCGGCGCCTCTACGCGCCGGTGTGGAACCCCGAACGAGCGAGGGAACTCTCCCGGTCGATCGGCGACATCGCGCTGGATGGTCTCGATCCCGCCGATTACCATCAGAATGCCCTTGCCCGAGTCGTCGAGAACCGAGCGCCGGGATCGGAGGGTGGGTCGGAACGACCCGATACCCGGATCGGAGCTGTCGACCTCGAGATCCTCCGGACCGACGCCCTGTTGCGCCTCGTTCACGATCTCGGCAAAGGGAAACTCGACCCTGAGAATCCCGGGGCGGGCAGGGCCATTTCGCCGACCGATCGGCGCTCGGTACTCGAGGAGCTGGAACGGGTCGTCCACTCCGATGATCCGCGCGCCGCGCTCCGCTCGCTTCGCCCGGATCACTTCATCTACCGAGGCCTCATCCGCTCCCTGGCCGAGTACCGTCGGCTCGAGTCTCTCGGTCCCTGGGAGTCGATCCCCTCGGGGCCGCTGATTCGCGCCGGGGCGGAAGACCCGCGCGTCGTCGCCATACGGGACCGGCTCGCGCTCCTTGGCGACCTGCCCCGCGATACTCCGGCGGGGCCCACGTCGAGCCTCGTCGATGACGCCTTCGTGGCCGGAGTCAAGACCTTCCAGCGCCGCCACGGGTTGACGGCCGACGGGGTGGTCGGCCCGGCCACCCTCGCCGAGTTGAACGTCACTCCCACCAGACGTATCGCGCAAATCCGGGTCAACCTGGAACGTGCCCGCTGGTACACGAAGGAGCTGCCGGACACCTTCGTGGCCGTCAACATCGCGGGGGCGATGGCGTATCTGGTCCGGGACGGCTCGGTCGCGTGGGAGTCCCGGGCGATCGTCGGGCGAACGACGACCTCGACTCCGATATTCCGGGCCACGATGACCTATATCGACCTCAACCCGACGTGGACCGTTCCGAGAAGTATCGCGGGAGAGGTCCTGGCGGACATCCGGCGGGATCCGAATTACATGGCGCGAACCGGGATGCGCGTGATCGACACCGCCGGCCGGCCGATCACGGTGGAACGCGATCGCCTCCTGAGCTACGGCGCGGGGAACTTCCCGTGGTATTTCCGTCAGGATCCAGGCCCCACCAACCCGCTGGGGCGGATCAAGTTGATGTTTCCCAACCGGTACAACGTCTACCTGCACGACACCCCGGCGCGCGCGCTGTTCGACAGCGAAGAGCGTACGTTCAGCCACGGATGCGTGAGGCTGCAGGACCCTGTCGGTCTGGCCGTCGAGGTGCTGAACGATCGCGAGAACTGGGATCGTACCGACATTCAGGAAGCGATCGACGCGGGGGGCGAGACGAGAACGATCCCCCTGAGCACGCCGATCGAAGTCCTGATCCTCTACTGGACCGCGGCGACTGACGAAAGCGGTGAACCGCGATTCCACCGGGACGTATACGGGCGCGACGACGCGGTCCTTCGCGGTCTGGACGCCGACGGCTGACCAACACGGCGTCCCCGGAAAATCGTCCCGGTCAGAACGCCGCCGCGGGCAGCGTAAAGGAGAAAATGCTGCCCCACCCCGGTTCGCTGCGGACCGCCAGCTCCCCGCCGTGGGCCTCGATCAATCGCTTCACCAGGGCCAGGCTCGGTCCGCTCGCTCGCCGGTCCGTCGTCCCCGCCCGACTGTAACGATCGAAAAGATGGTCCAGGTGGTCGGGAGGGATCCACCCACCGCTATCCGCGATGCGGAAACGCACACCTCCGGAACGACGGGCCTCCACCGTAATCGTGATCGCCCCTCCCGAGGGCGTGAAGTTCATCGCGATCCCGACCAGGTTGGAGAGGATCTGAAGCAGGCGTTCGCGATCCGCCTGAACAGCGGGCAAGTAATCCGGACTGTGGCACCAGAGCCGAACTCCGCGCTCGCGAGCAAGTGGATTGAACTTGCGGATGACTTCGGAGAGCAGCGACGGGACGGTGACGGGTTTCACGTTCACGAGAAGACCGTCCGTCTCGAAGTGCGCCACATCGAGAAGTTCCTGGATCATCTGGCTCAGATTGTTTCCCGCGCGCTGAATGATCTCGAGATGTTTCCGAAGGAGGTCCGCGTCGCCCTCACCATCGGACAGACCGAAGAGGAAGCCGGGACCGCGGAGTGAAGAGGCCGCGGCGCTTCGCGAGTCGGTCGAGCCCATGGATGGTGCGGCATCCCCTGGGTCACGCGGCTCCCGGGCCGGGCCGGGTCGGGATGCCGGGTGGTCGGAAGGTCGGCCGGCGGGCCATGAAGGAGCGGTTCCGCCGCGCGCCGGGCGGGCTGACGGTGAAAATGGTGATGCCGCGCGGCCAAGGCGGCTCGGACCGGGAGCCGATCCTCGTTCCGTCAGTTCCTCACATGTCATGACGAGCAGGAACCGATCGTTGGCGACACGGGCTGAACGAGCCGCCTGCCGGACGCGGACGCGGGCACCGTCCTGACGCAGGAATGAGGCATCCCATCGTCGCAGGAGTCCGGCCGTCCGAAAGCATTCGCTGACCCTCGTCCGGGCATGAGCCCGGTCCCCTTCCGAGACGATTTCGAAGAACGGCCGGCCCTCGAGTTCGTTCGCCGTGTATTGAAGGAGTTCGGCCCCGCACCCGTTGACCGAGAGGATGAGCCCGTCCTCATCGATGATGAGGTTGGCGAACGGGGCGTGTTCGAAGAGCAACCGATACAAGCCCTCGCCCTCGATTTCAGGGTCGAGGCTTTCGGGCGTTGCGTCGGTGGATCGGGCTGGCGTGGATTCCATGGCCGGGCGATGACGACGGGTTCCGGAGGTGATGACACAGCGGTACGACCGTCGGGAACGAGGCCGCAAGAGACGCACCCGCGCGGCGGCCGTGGCCGGGTACGACAAACGAATCGTGTGGCCGGATCCTATGGGAAAGGACGTGTCCGTCGCTCGGCGCGCTCTCTTTCCGCGCCTGTTGGCCGAACGACGGTAACGCTACAATAGGGATGATCGCCGCGAGAGCGGGTTCTGTCGGCGGGAGATCGTGGACGAGCGGGACACCCCGAAGTACGACAACCCCCGCACGTGGCGCCCATACTTCGACCTGGTGAGGAAAGATGAATAGAGTCCGGGGAATCATCGCCGCGGCGATCGCCGCGGGCATCGCCGCACCCCTGGCGGCGCAGACGAATGATCCGTTCACACAGCCGATCGAGGCGACGGAAGGGGTGATCCGGGTCAACTACGCCGAGTTCGCGACCATTCCGGAAATCGACGGGGTCGCCGCCCGCATGATGACCGCGGTCACCGACCCGGGTACCCGTCGGATCTTCGTGAGTGACATGCGGGGTCCGATTTACGCGGTCAGCTGGGACGGCGCGACGGTGGTGCGCTACATCGACGTGAACGATCCGCGGTGGGGAGTGCCCGTCCAGTCGCAGGGTCGAGAACGGGGTATCCAGAGCATCACGGTCCACCCCGAGTTCGGTCAATCGGGCGCTCCGGGCTACGGGAAGTTCTACACATGGATGGATACCAGCGACCAGGCGCCGACGCCCGATTTCACGGCGGGTGGCGATGGCGACACGCACGATACCATCCTTCTCGAATGGACCGCGCTCGATCCGACGGCCGCGACCTATGATGGAGGGATGCCCCGCGAGCTCATGCGCTTCCAGCAGCCGTTCGCGAACCACAATGGCGGCCACATCGCGTTCAACACGACGGCGGCCGCGGGCGACGAGGACTACGGCCTTCTCTACGTCGGCGTCGGCGACGGCGGTTCAGGGGGAGATCCGCTCAAAGTCGCGCAGAACCTTGGAAACGCGTTCGGAAAGGTTCTGCGGATCGATCCGTTCGGGTCCAACAGCGCGAACGGCAAGTACGGGATCCCCGCGACCAACCCGTTCGTCAATGAGATGGGATCGAACGCCCTGGGCGAGGTCTATGCCTACGGCTTGCGCAACCCCCAGCGGTTCGGGTGGGATCCGGTCACCGGGAACATGTTTCTGGCGGACATCGGACAGAACATCGTCGAGAAGTTGAGCCTGGTGACGGCCGGGGCGAACCTCGGATGGAGCGACTGGGAGGGCAGCTACCGGTTCATCAGTTCCCGGGAAGTGAGTCTGGAAAACCCGCGGGGCAACGCGAACGTTCTCTTCCCGATCGCGGAGTACGACCAGATCGATCCGCTGATCCAGAACAGCGCCGCCGCGACGGGTCTTCACATATTCCGGACGAACGACGTTCCCGCACTGGCCAACATGGTCCTCTGGGGCGACATGCCGAGTGGCGAGATCTTCTATCTCCCGGCGGACAACCCACCGGCCGGCGGCCAGGCATCGATCCGCCGGATTCTTTTCAATGATGGCGGAACGGCCAGGACACTGTTGCAGCTCGTCCAGGCGAAAAACGCCACGCAGGGGAAGGACGCGGCAACCCGTGCCGACATGCGGATGAGCCCCGGCCCGGACGGGAAGGTGCTGATCCTGAACAAGTATGACGGAACGATCCGCACGATCGTCCCTTGACCGTGATGGCTGACGGCGCGGCTCGGGATTCGCGGGAGTCGCGCCGCTCGGGGTCGAATCCCCACCCGCCGGCGCCCCGACTACGATGCGCCGACCGTGTAACCCTGGCCTCCACCCGCCGATGAAAGCAAGCCGGAGATCGACGCGCCTCACCGCCCTTGGACTGGTCGCGCTCGGAGGCCTTTCGGCGTGCGCCTCCGGACAGTCGCGTCTGTCACCGCTGGGCCGGGACGAGGTCCCCTTTTCGGTGGACAATAGTTTTGTCTACGAATGCGCGAACGGCTTTCGCTTCAGTGTCAGCGTGATTCCCGACACGGTCAACCTGCGCTACGGCGATGAACGGGCAACCCTGCCCCGCGTGGTAGCCGCGTCCGGAGAGCGGTACAGCGCCGACGGTATCACGTTCTGGAACAAGGGGATGGAGGCCATGCTGGAGACGCCTTCGTTCTCGTACGCCGAGTGCCAGGGCTTCCACGCGCCCACCCCGTGGGTGACGGCTTCCCTGCTCGGCTATGACTTTCGCGCGGCGGGTGGCCAGGCGGTGTGGCAGCTCGAGATCGACAACGACGGCGGGTTCTGGTTCACGACGGACTCGGGAGAGACGGAGACCCACGTCGCTCGGACTCCGGACCGGATCGCCGAATCATCGAACAGCTGGAGCTACAGCTCGCGCATCGATTCCCGGACCGTTCGAATCTTCATCGAGGAATCCGGCTGTCGGGATGTCGCGAGCGGAGAATCCTTCCCCGCATACGTGACGTTGACGGTCGACGGCGAGGAGTTCGTCGGGTGCGGACGGTCGGTGGAGGGGATGCACGCCTCCCCACTGGAGTTCAACGACTGGCGATTGACGCACGTCGATTCCCGTCCGATCCCGAACAACATCTCGATGCAGCCGATGGGCATTCGGTTCGACATGGCCGGGGCGCGAATCTTCGGGTTCGCGGGATGCAACAGCTTCATCGGCCCGTTCTCATTGATCGAGAACGAGCGTCTGCTCTTCCGGACGCCGATCATCACGACACGATTGAACTGCCCGGCGTTCGACGTCGAACAACTCGAACGACGTTTCTTCGTCGCGCTGGACCGGACGGACAGGTACGTTCTGGAGGATGATCAGCTGACCTTCTACTCCGGAAACTCTCCGGTCCTCCGCTTCAGGGCCGATACACTCTGACGTGAGGCATCCGACTATGGCGCGAGGTACCCCCTCGCGTCGTGGCCTTCGCGTCCTGGCGGCCGCACGGTCGCGTAAGAGGATCATTACCGCATCCACGGGAGTATAGCTCACGACTCGTTCGTGAGTCCGGGGCTCCTTTCCTCGTTCGCCAAGATCCCCATTCGATGTACCGCCGTCGTTTCGCGCTCCTGACGCTCCTCTGCCAGCTATCTCTGGCGGCGGTCGCGCCCGTGCAGGACGCTCGGCTGGAAGCCCGCGCATCGGCGGCGGGCGCGGAACTTCACGTCGAAACGACGGGCACTCCGCTGTGCGTTCCGACGCATGATCACGGCGCTTGCCCGATCTGCCGAGCCGTCGAGACTTTCGACGCCAGCCCCGAATGCGGGGTGCGCGTCCAGGCGGCGCGACCTCGCGAGTTCGTGGAGGTCCAATCGTTCGACGTCGCCTACCGGGCCACCGCGCCCGACCGCTCGCAGGGTCCGCGAGCGCCCCCCGCCGTCTGACTCCACCAATAGTCCGAACATAGCGGTCCTGCCGGGCAGGCCATCTCGAGGTCGATTCATCGCCCCTCGAGAAGGAACCGGAGGTCGTCATCGAGTTCGTGTCGCGTCGCGGTGCCTCTTCGGGGCCCCGTCGCCCGGCATACAACGTCGCTGGAGACAAACATCGCTGGAGAGAATGGACCAGAGAGTCATGACATCGTTCGTGAACGCCGTGTCGATCGTCGGAATCGCGCTGGGGATCACCACGTTCGCCGATCCGCCAGCCACCTTCGCGCAGACCCCGGCGTCCGCCACTTCGACGACGGGCACGCTCGCGGGTCGCGTGGTCGACGCCGAGGACGGCACGCCGGTTCGCGGGGTGGCGGTCCGCCTGTCGGCGATCGGTCGGGGCGACCTTACGCGGAGCGACGGGACGTTTTCGCTCCGCGACGTGCCCGCGGGTGAGTACACGCTCGTCGTGCAACGGGTGGGGTACGCACCGACGGAGCTGGCGGTCGCGGTCAGCTCAGGAGAGACGACGGCAATCACCGTCGAGATGCGGGCCACGGCGCTACCGATCTCCGGTCTGGTGGTCACGACCGGAGGAACCGCCCGCGCGCGCGATGAGGTATTCCAGCCCGTTTCGGCGATCGACGGGGCGGCCCTGCGCCAGCGCCTGTCGACTTCCGTCGCTTCGACGATCGCGGGCGAGCCCGGAATCACTGAACGTTATAACGGCCCCGCCGCGTCGCAGCCGGTGATCCGGGGCCTCTCGGGCGACCGGGTATTGATGCTGGAGGACGGAAACCGATCGGGTGACGTCGCCGCCGGCTCGGCTGACCACGCCGTCTCGATCGACCCGGCGAGCGCGGAGCGCATCGAGGTCGTTCGTGGTCCGGCGGGACTTCTCTACGGGAGCAACGCGCTCGGCGGCGTGATCAACGTGATCCGTGAAGACGTGCCGAGGACCCGTCCCGAACGCACGACCGGCCGGGTGAGCCTGCAGGCCGAAACCGTGAACAGCGGCATGTCCGCGGCGACGGAGGCCCGCGGAGCCATGGGCGAGATCGCCTGGCGAGCGGCGGTCTCCGGGCGGCTCGCCGACGACACGAGGACACCGATCGGGACGCTGCCATCGACCGACCTCTCCGGTCACGGCGCGGGCGTCGGGTTCGCCTGGATCCGGCCGGAAGGGTTCGCCGGCCTCGCGGTCCGCGACTTTTCCCTGAACTATGGCGTCCCCGGCACCTTCCAGGGTCAGACGATCCCCGGCGCCCATGAGGGCGGGGTAAGTATCGAGATGCGAAGAGTCTCGGGAACGGGGACGGCGTCCTGGCTCGCCGGATGGGGCCCGTTCAGCTCGGTCGCGCTGGACGCGACCTATGTCTGGTACCATCACCGCGAACTCGAATCTTCCGGTATCGTCGGGACCGAGTTCGGCCAGCTGAGCGGAACGGCATGGCTGGTCGCCCGGCATCATCACGACAATGGAAGCCTGCGACGAGAGGGCGCCGTCGGACTGTGGACGATGGGACGTGATCTCAGCGTCGCGGGATCCAATACGGGAAGCCGGCCGGCGCGCGAATACGTGGGCGCGATTTTCGGGTACGAGGAACTCGCGTGGAGCCGCTTTCAGCTGCAGTTCGGGGCGCGATATGACCGCCTGCGTGTTGAGCCGCTCGACACGTCTCCAGGTCTTCTCGGACAGGTGCGGACACGCGACTTCGGCGCGATCTCGGGTTCAGCCGCCGGAATGGTCGATGTCGGGGCGGGCGTCGTCGTCGGGATTTCCACCTCGCGCGCCTTCCGGACACCGTCCATCGAGGAGCTGTTCTCCAATGGCCCGCACCTCGCGGACTACTCCTACAATGTTGGAAACCCTGAACTCATTCCCGAGTATGGATTTGGGGCGGACGCATTCGTGCGCTACTCGAGCGAACGCATACGCGCGGAAGCCGGCGTCTTCCGAAACTCGATCCAGGATTTCATCCACTATCTGCCGACCGGGCAGCTCGATCCGCGGCAGAATCGCTACCCGGTCTACCAGGCAGCGCAGATGGACGCCGTGCTCTCCGGTGCCGAAGCGGTACTGAACTGGGAAGTGATGCCCTCGTTCGCGCTGCGATCGAGCCTGAACCTGGTGCGTGGAAGCCGAGCTTCCGATGGCGAACCGCTGCCCGAGATGCCGCCGCTGAACTGGTCCCAGAGCGCTCGCTACGAAC
The DNA here is from genome assembly GCA_964634395.1 of uncultured Gemmatimonas sp. Lineage (GTDB taxonomy): Bacteria > Gemmatimonadota > Gemmatimonadetes > Longimicrobiales > Longimicrobiaceae > WHSP01. The sequence goes on from CAZWJE010000002.1 coordinate 17,255, forward strand.
GGCCGCGTTGGTTCGCCACGGTGGAATGGCGTGGTGGAGCCGCCCAGCGCCGGGTCTCCTTAAACGAAATCCCGACCGACGGTTACTCTCTCCTCGACGCCGGTATTGGTCTGCGCTGGGACGCGTGGGGGGGCTTCCATTCCGTCACGCTGACCGCTTCCAACGTCACGGACGCCGAATGGCGGGATCACCTCTCCCGAATCCGCGCCGTGGCGCCGCAACCCGGCCGGAACCTCCGGGTGCTCTACCATGTCGAGCTGTGATCCGTTCGCGGGGCGCGCGGAGGGGCGGGACCCCGAACAGCGGGTCATGGAATTCGCTGAGGCTCGAGGCCCGGGACCGTGGTCAGGGCCGGTCGCTGAGATGGCCGACAGGAATCGATTCCTGAGCGGGCACGGTGGATAGACTCGAGGTGGATTCGTGGACCGCCGTCCGCTATCCTCCGTCGTCCAGCACCATCGCGTTTCCGTTCGTCCGCGGGCGGCCGCGCGACATGACCATAAACGATCTGGGAGGATTGACATCTTGGCGGACCGTACGCCGGACCTTCGACCCGATGAGCGGTCGTTGGCGCTTCTCCGGGAGCGCCGCAGCATTTTCAACTTTCGACCCGACCCCGTGCCCATGCCGCTCCTCGAAGTCGCGCTGGAGGCGGGACGTTGGGCTCCCAACCACAAATTGACCGAACCCTGGCGCTTCACGATCCTGGGGCCGGAGACGAGAGTCGCGCTGATCGAAGACTTCGCCGCGTTCGCGGTGCGCAAACTCTCGCCTGACGCAACGCCCGATCAACGCGAGCGCGCGATCGCCAAAGCACGTCAGAAGTGGTCGAGCAAACCGGCGGTGGTCGTGGTCAGCCAGTTCCTCGTCGACGATGAGTTTCGACGGGGAGAGGACTATGCCTCCGTCGCGTGCGCGATTCAGAACATCATGCTGGCCGCGTGGGCCGTTGGCCTGGGCAGCCAGTGGAGCACGACTCCGGTCACCCGCGATCCGGTGGCGATGGCGAAAGCGGGAATCCCCGAAGGGGAGCGAGTGGTGGGATTCATCTTCCTGGGATATCCCGCGGAAATCCCCGAGACACGAAGGAAGCCGCTCGCGGAAGTTGTCCGCGTCACCCCCTGAGCACCCGTCGTGGTGAAGAAGCGCGCGTCGGGGCGAACCCCGGCGCGCGCTTCCTTTCCCTGAAAACGACTACTGTATCGCTCAGGACGGATTATCTATCGCTCAGGGACGGATGAGTGTCACCTTGTCGCCGGCTGGATCGACGGTCGGCTGCTCGCCTGGCCCCGGGCGTGGACTGGAAGACTTGTTCGTCACGTAGATCCTTCCGGTCGCCGGATCGAGGTGGACCGAGTTCGGGCGGGAACCGATCTCGAGATCCGCGATCCGCGCGAAGTTCTCGGTGTCGATCACCGTGAGCACACCGCCCTGCCGGGTCGCCACGTATAGACGCTTCGCCGTCGGGTGGATGACCAGACCGAGCGGCTGCGCCCCCGTCTCGACCTTCCGGATGACCCGGCCCGTCCCCGTATCGATCACCGATACGTCGTTGGACTGCTGGTTGCCCACGAACAGACGGTTCGTCGCGGGATCGAACGCCAACTGCGTGGAGCCTTCTCCCGTGGTGGGAATCACGCTCACCACCTGGTGCGTCGCGAGGTCCACCACCGCCACCGTGTTGTCGTTCACGCTGGCGACGAAGAGCCGATTGGTCCGAGAATCCAGAGCCAGGCCAGTCACCCGAGCACCCACACCCTCGATCTTGTGCACCAGCCTGTTCGTCGATCCATCGACCACCCACACCAGGCCGGGCGTCGCCGCCACGGTGGAGTAGACCATGTTGTTCGCCTCGTCGACGACGACACGGAACAGGTGGGCGTTCCCTTCCGCTTCGGGGTCCGCGATCGTCGTGATCGTGCCCGTCCGCAAATCGACGGCGGAGAGCGTACCCTCCCGCGTGTTGCTCGTGTACAACGTCTGCGTACGGTTGTTGATCGCCACGCCGAACGCGGCCGCGTCGCCCATTTCGATCACGCGACGTTCGGCCAGCGTCACCGGATCCAGCGCCACCAATCTCGCTCCGGGCGACAGCTGGGATCCGGTCGCCGCGACCCAGACCGACCCATCCGAAGTCGAACTGGTGATCTCATAGAGACCCGCGTGAACGTTGACGGAATTCTCCACGGCTGGCGCTTGCTGGGCCGCCAGTTGGCCGGCGGTGAGCAGCGCCACGAGGACGCCACCGAGGCGTCGCGCGTTCGGCCTGGTCATTATGGACATCGTTTCCCGTAATGTGATGGGGGCAAACAGAAGTTGCGATTGAGAGTCAATCTCAAACAGACTAGGCATCCGTATCGGCGACGTCAAGGAGATCGGGTCGTCGGCCCGCCTTCGCCTTGACTCGACGGTGCCTTCACGGTATAACTCCGCGCCAGACAATCCATTGAATCGACACAGCTTACGAGCGATGGGCCGAGACGTCGAAGGAATTCTGGCGGCCGGAGTCGGGGCGCGATGACGGGCGAACTGACGACGGCGGGAGTGCCGGATCGCGAGTCTCGCGCCCCGTCACGAGCCGAGGGCGCCGCGAGCGGATCGGCGAACCAGGCGATGGCGGCCGAGGTTCGGCGCGAGTACGGCCGTACCGTCCGGCGCCGGGTGATCGTGCTGTTGGGCGTGGCGGTGATCTGTGTCGTGGCGTTCTGCCTGGATGTCGCGACCGGCCCGTCGAATCTGCCGCTCGAGGAAGTGATCGGCGGTCTGCTACGCCGGGACGATCTCGATGGTCCGACGTCGGTGATCATCTGGGAGATCCGTCTTCCCTACGCGATCATGGCGCTGCTGGTGGGAGCGTCGCTTTCGCTGGCGGGCGCGGAGATGCAGACGATCCTGAACAACCCGCTGGCGAGCCCTTTCACCCTGGGCGTCTCGGCGGCGGCAACGTTCGGGGCGGCGCTCGCTGTCGTGTCGGGCCTGAGTGTTCCCGGTCTGCCGGCGGACTGGGCGGTCGCGGCGAACGCATTCGCTTTCGCGTTCGGATCCATGCTGCTGCTCCAGGCCGCGTCACGATTGCGCGGAACGAGCGGCGAAACGCTCGTGCTTTTCGGGATCGCGCTCGTCTTCAGCTTCAACGCCCTCGTGGCGATGATGCAGTTCGTGGCCGGCCAGGAGGCGCTGCAGAACCTGGTGTTCTGGAGTATGGGGAGCATGACCCGGGCGGACTGGCCCAAGGTCGCCGTCCTCGCGCTCGTGATGGCATGTGTTCTCCCCTTCTCCTTCGCGGCGGCCTGGCGGATGACGGCGCTGCGGCTCGGTGAAGAACGGGCGCGCAGCTTCGGCGTGGACGTGGGTCGGTTGCGTTTCGCGTCACTTTTTCGGGTGAGCGTGCTCGCCGGGGCGGCCGTGGCGTTCGTGGGCACGATCGGTTTCGTCGGTCTCGTCGGACCCCACATCGCCCGGTTGCTCATCGGCGAGGATCACCGCTTCTACCTTCCCGCCAGCGTGCTGACCGGTACCGCCGTCCTCTCGCTCTCCTCGGTACTGAGCAAGGTCGTGATTCCGGGCGTCGTCCTCCCGACGGGAATCGTGACCTCGTTGATCGGGGTCCCGATCTTCCTGGCGCTCATCTTCCGCCGGAGGACACGCGGGTGAACGGCGCACCTGATGTCCGACCGCCGAGCGGTCTCCTCACCGAAGCCACGGCCGCGGCGACACGGCCGCTTCGACTCCAGGTAAACCGTCTCACGACGGGATATGGCAAGAAGCGGGTGATCGAAAACCTGACGCTGCCACCGATCGTCGGGGGATCCGTCGTGGCCCTGGTTGGACCGAACGCGGCGGGGAAATCGACGCTGTTGCGAGCGCTGGCCGGCCTCCTGCGCGTTGAGGGGTCAATCCTCCTGAACGACCTGGAACTCACCCGGCTCGCCTCCGCCACGCGGGCCGAGCACGTGGGATTCATGCCGCAGAGCCTGCCCGATGGCGTGGGTCTCTCCGTCCTCGAGTCGGTATTGAGCGCTCTGCGCACAACCATTTCGAGAGGATTATCTGGGAATGACGCCGAACGGCGCGCGACCGACATACTCTCCGAAATCGGGATCCTGAGCCTCGCGCTCGAACCTCTGGACCAGCTCTCCGGCGGTCAACGTCAACTCGCCAGTCTCGCGCAGGCGCTCGTTCGGGAACCGGACGTTCTTCTCCTCGACGAGCCCACCAGCGCCCTCGACCTGAAACACCAGGTACTCGTGATGTCGACCGTTCGACGCGTCGCGGCGTCCGGACGTATCATCATTACCGTCGTCCACGACCTGAACCTCGCCGCTCGCTGGGCGGACACCGTCGCGGTCATCGCCGGCGGACGCCTGCACTCTCTCGGTACGCCCGGTGAGACGATCACCCCCGAAATGCTCTCTTCCGTCTATGGCGTCGCGGCACGTGTAGAACCCTGTTCGCGCGGGTTGCTACAGGTATCCGTCGACGGACCCGCGGACTGAACCGAACGGGTCTCCCTCCCTATCCGGCCGTCGATCCGCGGCCACGAATCAGGAGCGGCGAGCGAAAATCACGCTCGATCCAGGCCGGCCGCCCGGCCCGCTCGACGCCGCCCGTCCAGTTGACGTTCACTCCACAAGGCGGTACTCTCAAGCGTGCTTGAGATTGATTATCAATCGCACGACCGGGCTCGGGCCAGGGGCGAGATCATGCCGGAAAGCAGCATCGAAAAGCGGTCCGCGACCGCCGTATGGACGCGGATCCGCATGCGTGTGCCTCCACGGGATCGCTGGCGTGTGGCGCGGACTCCTCGAAGGTTCTCGACGGGGTGGTTGCTGGCGCTCCTGATCGTCCTGGCCAGCGACGCGACGCCCGTTGTCGCGCAGCGGATCGCCTTTCGTGACGTCAGTGGCCGGGACGTCGTTCTCGACGGTCCCGCCCGACGGATCGCGATCGACGATGGCAGGTACCTGATCGCCCTCTCCCTGCTCCTGCCCGACCCGGTGAGCGTGCTCGCCGGATGGCCGCACGACGTCAACCGGATCGGCGACCAGACCTACGAACGCTACGTCGCGAAGTTCCCGGCGATCGCGCGCATCGCGCGTGTCTCGAGTTCCGCCGGGGACTTCTCGCTCGAGCAGACACTGGCGGCGCGGCCGGAGGTGGCGATCTTCTCGCTCGGCCAGGGTCCAACGCCGGATCAGGTACAGCGGATCGAACGCGCGGGGATCAAGGTCGTGTTCATCGACTTCTTCACGCGTCCGTTCGAGAACCTGGAACCGAGTCTGGAGATCCTGGGACGGATCGTGGGGCAGGCGGGACGAGCAAACGCGTTCATCGAGTTCCGTCGGTCGCGGATGACACGGATCGCTGAGACGTTGCGAACGAGTTCCGGCACCGCTCCGACAGTGTTCTTCGAGGCCCACGCGGGTATTTCGGCGGACTGCTGCAACTCGCCCGGCCGAGGGAATATCGGTGACTACATCACCTTCGCGGGTGGCAGCAACATCGGGGCGGATGTCCTTCCGGGCGCGATCGGCAAGCTGAGCCTCGAATACATCCTCTCCCGGGACCCGACCGTCTACATCGCGACCGGGGGGCCCCATCTCGAGCGAACCGGAGGCCTGGTGATCGGCCCGGGATACACCGAGGCACGGGCCCGCGCGGCGCTGACCTCGATGACCGGCCGTCGCGGGATCGCGCAGCTCACGGCCGTCAGGCGGGGACGGGTGCATGGCCTTTCGCACCAGTTGCTCAATTCACCCCTCGACATCCTGGCGGTGGAAGCTCTCGCGAAGTGGATCCGCCCGGAGCTGTTCGCGGACCTTTCACCGGAAGCGACGATGGCGGAAATCAATGAGAGATTCCTGGCCGTTCCGCTCGAGGGCGCCCATTGGGTCGACCTCCGTTGATACGTGAGGCCGTGGCGCGTGATGGCCGGGTGGCGGCGAACGGCGGCCCGGCCGCGGGAGAGCGCGGGATGATCCATTCACGGGTTCAGGGGTTGGCGTTGACGTCTCCCCTCGAGTCGGCGGACCGTTTCGTCATGACCTCCCCGCGCGGCGCCATCGCCGGGGTGGGTGTACAGCGGCGGTTCACGAGTTCATTGGCTGATGGGCTGGCGGACGAGGTGAGGGAGGGGCTTGCGACGTTCTCCGGCGGAGGCGCCGCGCCGGTCGCCGTTGGCGCGTTCCCTTTCGACCCCGCGGGTGACGCTCACCTGGTGATTCCTCGCGAGGTCGTCCGGACTCAGACGCCGGCCGCTCCTCGCTCCGATTCGGACGTGATCGCCTGCCCGGCCGATTTCGTGCTCGCGCGTACGGTCGAGCCATTCCCCACGCGGCGGGAGTACCGAGAGATCGTCCGTCGAGCGCTCCGCATGATCGCCGGAGAGGAACCGGGCCGCCCTCTCGAAAAGGTCGTCGTCGCCCGGACGTTGACGCTGCGTTCCCGGGAGCCCTTTCGGATCGAGGAAGTCCTGGAAAAGCTGCGCGTGGACCCCTCGGTGACGGCGTACGCGGTTCCGCTGCCGCCCCGCGTGAATGGTCCCGCGCGTACACTGGTCGGCGCGACGCCCGAACTGCTGGTGGCGAAGCGCGGTCACACGGTCACCTTGCGCCCGCTGGCGGGATCGAGCCGGCGTTCGGCGAACCCCGATCTCGACCGGCGGGCCGCGCGGTCCCTCCTGGAGTCGGACAAGGATCGCCGGGAGCATGCGGCGGTCGTCGAGGACGTGCTGGAACGGCTGGCGCCGTACTGTTCACGGCTGCGGGCGCCATCCTCTCCCACCCTGATGGGGACCCGCACCGTCTGGCACCTGGGCACCGCCATCGAAGGGACGTTGAAGGATCCGACGACCTCGTCCCTCGAACTGGCCGCCACGCTCCACCCCACGCCGGCCGTGTGCGGCAGTCCGCGTCAGGCGGCGCTGGAAGCGATCCGCGCCCTAGAGACCTTTGACCGGGGTTTCTTCGCGGGCGGTGTCGGCTGGTGTGACGCAAACGGTGATGGCGAGTGGATGGTGGCGATCCGCTGCGCCGAGATCGAAGGGAACGTCGCCCGCCTCTTCGCGGGAGCGGGCGTCGTCGGCGGTTCGGACCCGGAATCGGAAGCGTCCGAGACCGGGGCGAAGTTCGAAGCGATGCTCCGCGCCCTCGACGCGGATATGGAGGAACGCATGCACGCCGCGGAAGGATGATCGAAGCGCGACAACGCTGGCCTGACGACTTCGCCGAACGCTACCGGAATCTCGGGTACTGGCGTGGCGAGACGATCGGAGGAATGCTGCGTCGAACGGCCGAACGACGGCCGGACGCGATCGCCGTAGTCGGCGGCGGCGAAAGATGGACGTACGCGGAACTCGATGCGCGGGCCGACTCGCTCGCGACCGCCTTTCGCGAATCGGGGATCGCCCCGGGCGACCGCGTCCTCGTCCAGCTTCCCAACCGTCCGACCTTCCTCAGCGTCGTGTTCGGACTCTATCGCGCGGGGATCCTGCCCGTGTTCTGCCTCCCGGCTCACCGCCGGGCCGAGATCACCCATTTCGCCGTCGCGTCCGAAGCGGTCGCCTGCATCGTGCCCGACCGGCACGAGGGCTTCGACTACAGGACAATGGCCACCGCGGTTCTCGCCGAGGCGCCAGCGCTGCGGCACGTCATCGTGGACGGCGAGGCATCGGGACCGAACTTCCTGACGCTCGACGAGTTGGCCAGGACTCCCGGTCGCGACTGGCCCGAGCCCGACCCGTCGTCCGTCGCCTTCCTGCAACTCTCGGGCGGGAGTACCGGGTTCTCCAAGCTCATCCCCCGTACCCACGACGACTACCTCTACTCGGTGCGTGAGAGCGCGGAGATCTGCCGGCTCGATGAGAACGGTATCTACCTGTGCGTGCTCCCGATCGCTCACAACTTCCCGACGAGTTCGCCGGGCTATCTGGGCGTTCTCCACGCGGGAGGACGCGTGGTCCTCTGCCCGTCGCCTTCGCCGGAAGTCGCGTTCCGACTGATCGAGGAAGAGAAGGTGACGATCACCGGCGTGGTCCCGCCGATCGCGCTTCTCTGGCTCCGCGCGACGGAATCGACGACGCGTGACCTTTCGTCACTTCGGCTTCTGCAGGTCGGAGGCGCGAAACTCTCTCCGGAGATCGCCCGCCAGATCGGTCCGGCGTTCGGGACCACGCTGCAGCAGGTGTTCGGGATGGCGGAAGGGCTGGTCAACTACACCCGACCCGACGACCCCGAGGAGACCATCGTCAACACGCAGGGGCGTCCGATCAGCCCGGCGGATGAGATCCTCATCGTGGACGACCTCGATCGTCCAGTGGCGGAGGGTGCGCACGGTCACCTGCTGACCCGCGGCCCCTATACCATCCGGGCGTACCACGATGCCCCCGAGGCGAACGCCCGCGCCTTCACGGCGGATGGCTTCTATCGCACCGGAGACATCGTATCGCGCTCGGCGGGTGGCTACCTGACCGTACACGGGCGGGCGACCGATCAGATCAATCGTGGTGGCGAGAAGGTTTCGCCGGACGAGATCGAAGACCACCTTCTCGCGCATCCCGATATCCACGACGCGGCGATCGTGGGCGTGCCGGACCCATACCTGGGCGAACGTGTCTGGGCCGTGATCGTTCCGCTCCGCGAAGGCCTGAAGACGAAGGACGTCAGGGCCTGGCTACGGACGCGCGGGGTCGCGGCGTACAAGATCCCCGACCAGGTCGCGTTCGTACCGGCCTTCCCGGAGACAAGGGTGGGAAAGACGAGCCGCAAGGATCTTCGCGCCGCGGTCCGGGAGTCCCTGGACCAGGAAATGACGACGCCCTCCGCCACCGCCGAGGACCCCGCGAAGGCCCCGGAGCCACGAAGCCCGGAGCCGGGATGAACGGACTGTCGGGATGAACAGACTGCCGGGGATCGCGCCCTATCCTCTCCCCGTGGACTCGGAGCTTCCACCTCCTCGGGTCCCATGGGAACTCGACCGGGACAGGGGCGCACTCCTCATCCACGACATGCAGGCGTATTTTCTCGGGGCGTTCGAGGCGGGGCACCTGGTGGACAGGTTGATCGCCAACATCGTCTCCGTTCGTCGGTGGTGCGACGGGTGGGGGATTCCCGTGTTCTACACCGCGCAGCGCGGCGGTCAGCATCCACGGGACCGGGGTCTCCAGGGCGACTTCTGGGGTCCGGGAATGCGACGAGACCCCGCGAACGAGGCGATCGTGGAAGCGCTGGCGCCGAAACCGGGGGATATCGTTCTCGACAAACATCGGTACAGCGCCTTTCAGCGTTCACCGTTCGAGGCGATGTTGAGGGCGCGGGGACGATCTCAACTGATCGTCACCGGGATCTACGCCCACATCGGGTGCCTGTTGACCACGGCCGACGCTTTCCAGCGCGATTTCCAGCCGTTCTTCGTGGCCGACGCCGTGGCGGCGTTTTCCCGCGAGACACACGATCTCGCCGTCCGCCACGTCAGCCATTGCTGCGGTCTCGTGACGACCGCCGCGAGGATTACCGAGGAAAGATGACTCTCGATATCGACCGACTCCGCGCCGATGTCGCCGAGATCCTGGAGATCTCGCCCGACGAGATCGCCGACGATGACAATCTCTTCGACTTCGGGCTCGACTCGATCCGCCTGATGATGCTCGGCCAGCGCTGGCGCGACGCGGGCGCGACCGTCGAGTTCGCCGACCTCGCGGAATGGCCATCGCTCGAAAGATGGGCGGAGATCGTCTCCCAGCGGGCGGGCGGGGTGTGAAGCGATCCTTGACCTTCAGGGAAACGGGCGAGAATCCGGAGTCGGGAGCGGCCAACGACGGAGTTCTCGGGGAAAGTACGGTGGCCGGCGTCGAGAACGCCGAGATGACGACCCCGGCCAACGGAGAAGAAGCTGGCGCGGGATCACCCGTCGCGGCCTCCGCCCTGACCGCTGGCGAATCGCTGTCGGGATCCGGGGCGCCCCTGACCGAAGCGCAGGCCGGGCTCTGGTTCGCGCAACGCCTCGACCCCAGGAACCCCGTCTTCAATACCGCGCACGTCCTGGAGATCGAGGGCCCCCTCGATGAGACGGCGTTCGCCGCCGCCGTCGACGCGACGATGGGTGAGGCCGACACGCTCGCCGTACGGCTGATCGATGGTCAGGACGGTGTGCTCCAGGTGCTGGACGAGACGAACCGCCCGCGGCTCCGGGTGATCGATGTATCCGCCGCGCCCGATCCGCGTGGCCTGGCCGAAAGTGAGATCGACCGAGATGTCACATCTCCCGTGGACCCGACGCGGGAACCCCTCGCGGTCAACAGGCTCTACCGCCTGGACGACGGGCGCCATCTCTGGTACCAGCGAGTCCATCATCTCGCGATCGACGGCTTCGGCACGCATCTCCTCATCAGGCGGGTCCGCGAACATTACGCCGCGCGGCTCGAACGGCGAGAACCCGCCTCCGCCGCGTTCAGGCCGTTCGCCGACCTTCTCGACGCGGAAGCCGCCTACCGCGCGTCGACCCGACGTGACGCGGACCGGGCGTTCTGGGTGGCACGCTTCGAAGATCGCCCCGACCCCGGCGCGGTAAGGCCGGGCGGCGCGAACACGGCCGACCGCTACATCACCGAGTCCGTCGTGCTCCCGGCCACGGTGGGTCCCGCGATCCGCCGACTGGCCGAGGCCACCCGGATCTCCTGGCCGGATGTCGCGACGATTCTCACCATCGCCTACCTCCACCGCTTCGCCTCGACCGCCGAGATCGTGACCGGTGTGGCCACGATGAACCGGCTCGGCACCGTCGCGGCCCGCATTCCGTCGATGGTGATGAACATCCTCCCCATCCGCACGACGGTCGACGAAGACGCGCCGCTCGCCGACGTCGTGAGTTCGATCGGGGTCGAACTCCGTACCGCCCGCAAGCACGGCGCCTACCGAAGTGAACAACTGCGACGCGACCTCGGACTCCTCGGCGATGGCCGACGGTTGTACGGTTCGATCGTCAACGTCCTGCCCTATGATGAGCCGACCGAGTTTCCGGGATTGCGCGTCACCGAGCGCGCCATCGCGACGGGCCCGGTCGATGACCTCTCGATCGAACTGCGGGGCGGTGGCGCGATAGCGGAAAGCGAGATCCTGCTCGAGGTCCAGGCGAACCCGGATCGATACAGCCCCGACGAGGTGGCCGCGCACCTCGAGCGGCTCGCCGTGTTTCTCGCGAACGCGGCCGAGACGACTCGGATGGCCGACGTGCCCACGGTGACGCCCAGCGAACACCAGCGCTGGGTCCGCGGCGTCAACGACACGGCTCACCCGGTCGAGGATACGACGCTGACCGCACTGCTCGAACGGACGATGAAGGCGTATCCGGAATCCGTGGCGCTGCGCTTCGCGGGCGCGACGATGTCATACGCCGAACTCGACCGGGCTTCGGCCCCGCGCGCGGCGGCGCTCGCGAGCGAGGGGATCGGCGCGAACGACGTCGTCGTGGTCGCCCTCGATCGCTCTTTCGAACTCCTCGTCTGGCTGGTCGCCATCCTGCGCGCGGGGGCGGCGTACCTGCCGCTCGATCCGCGGAGCCCACCCGAGCGTCTCGCGCGGATCCTCGATTCGGCGAAGCCGGTTCGGGTGATCGCGGACGCCGCCCTCGGAGAGATCTTCCCCGCCGACGCGCCGATGCTGTGGGTCGACACACCGGGGCTCGACGATGCGGACGATTCACGGGATCGAGCCGCAACGGTTCCGTCGTCGAACGTCGTGCCGGATTCGACGCGCGACAAACCCCGTCCCCCGGCACCCCGAGACGCCGCCTACGTCATCTATACGTCGGGCTCCACCGGCGAGCCGAAGGGCGTTGTCGTCGAACACCGCGCGATCGTCAACCGGCTCCTCTGGATGGGCGCGCACTATGGCATCGGCGCGGACGATGTCATACTCCAGAAAACCCCGGTCACCTTCGACGTCTCCGTCTGGGAACTTTTCCTGCCGATGCTCGTCGGCGCCACCCTCGTCATCGCTCCCCCGGAGGCCCACAAGGATCCGCGCCGGATCGCCTCGATCATTCGCGACGAGGGCGTCACGACGCTCCACTTCGTGCCCTCGATGCTGGAGATCTTCCTCGACGAGCCGCTCGCCGCCGAATGCCATCCCACGCGGGTGTTCTGTAGCGGAGAAGCGCTCTCCGCTCCGCTTCGCGACCGCTTCCACGCCGTCCTCGACGCCGATCTGCATAACCTCTACGGCCCCACCGAAGCGGCCGTCGACGTAACCTGGTGGAACGCCTCCGCCGACGACGATTCCGACCCGGTCCCCATCGGCTTCCCGGTCTGGAACACCGGGATGTACGTGCTCGACTCACGGTTGCGACCGCGACCGCCCAGCGTGCCGGGAGACCTCTACATCGGCGGCGTTCAGCTTGCCCGCGGCTATCTCGCGAGGCCGGATCTTACCGCCGATCGGTTCATCCCCGACCCCTTCAACCCGTCCCCCGCTCGACTGTACCGCACGGGCGACGTCGCCGAATGGCGACCGGATGGCGCCATCGTCTTCCACGGCCGATCGGACTTCCAGGTGAAGATCCGGGGTTTCCGGATCGAGCTGGGTGAGATCGAGGCGGCGCTGACCGTGCAGCCGGCGATCGCCCGGGCGGCCGTTATCGTTCGAAAACACCCGGCGACCGGGGAGCCGCGGATCATCGCCTACCTCGTTCCGACCGACGCCGACGCCGATGCCGAAGCCCATGTCGGTGTCGGTGCCGGTGACCAGGGGGCCGGTGGACCGATCGACGTGGCCGCCCTGCGAGTCACCCTTTCCCGCCAGCTCCCCGACTACATGATCCCGGCCGTTTTCATGGTCATCAGGGACCTGCCACTCACCACGAGCGGGAAACTCGATCGGGGCGCACTCCCCGACCCGACGGATGGGGTCGCGACGGGATCTGACGGACGCGCGCCGGACACCGCGAGTGAGCGAGCGCTCGCGACCATCTTTCGGGACGTGCTGGGATTGCCGTGGATCGGGGCGGACGATGACTTCTTCCTCGCCGGCGGGCACTCGCTGCTGGCCGCCCGCGTGGCCGCCCGCGTGCGAGACGAGTGGAAGGTGGAGATCGGCCTGGGCGCCGTCTTCGCGCACCCGTCCGTCGCGCGGCTCGCGCGACATATCGATTCGCTCACCGACAGGGAAGGCACGGTCGCCGGGAACGCGGACAACGAGGGCCTGGGGCCGGTCGTGCGGTTACGGGGCCAGGTCCGTGAGGGGACGCCGGTGTTCTGCGTCCATCCGGCGGGGGGGATCTCGTGGTGCTACCGAGGTCTCGCCGACCTGCTGCCAGCCAGATATGACGTTTTCGGTCTTCAGGCAACCGGACTGGATCTCGAGGCGCCGCTTCCCGATCGGCTCGACGAGATGGCGTCCGACTACGTGCGCCGGATCGCCGAAATCGCGGACGATGGCCCTCATCATCTGATCGGATGGTCGGTTGGCGGTATCATCGCGCAGGCGATGGCGGTCGAGTTGCGAGCCGCGGGCAGGGAGGTCGGCCTGATCGCCATGCTCGATGCGTATCCCGCGGACTGCTGGCGCGACGCACCCGAGCCCGATGAGAGCGCCGCCCTCGACGCGCTTCTCCACATCGCCGGACACGGGAGCGAAGCGCTCGACGGGGAGCCGCTGACGCGGGTGAACGTGAAGCAGGCGTTGCGTCGGCTGGGACATCCCCTGGGTGAACTCAGCGACCAGTGGATCAGCGGGGTCGTCCGCGTCGTCGAACGGAACGCCCGCCTGGTCCGCGTGCACGAACACCGGCGTTTTGATGGCCCGATCCTGCACTTCCGTGCGGCGCTCGACCACGAGGGAACGACTTTCCACCCCGGGCTCTGGGCGCCCTACGTCGAGAGAATCGAGGTGATCGATATCGCGTCGACCCACCCGCGAATGATCCAGGGCGAGCCGTTGCGTGAGGTCGCGGCGGTCATCGAGGCAAGGCTGGGGGGCTGGCAATGAAGGACGACGGGACACAGGGTATCGCCGGGCGGATCGCGCTCGTCACCGGCGCTGGCGGCGGCATCGGCGCCGCGGTGGCGGTCGCTCTCCGGGCCGAGGGCGCGCGTGTCGTCGCCGCCGACCTCTCGTGCGAGGACGTGTGGGGATCCCTCTCGCCGCTCGCTGACCCCTCCCTCGCGCGCATCGCGAACGCGCGCCTCGACGTCCGCGACAGCGCCGCCGTCGACGCGCTGGTGGAGGATATCGAGGTCCGGTGGGGCTCCATCGACCTGCTGGTCAACGTCGCGGGTGTGCTGAGCGCCACGACCATCGTCGAGACCAGCGACCAGACCTGGACGGATGTGTTTGACGTGAACGCCCGAGGAGTCTTCAACGTATCGCGTGCCGTCGCGCGCCGAATGGTGCCGCGTAAACGAGGCAGCATAGTAACGGTGGGTTCGAATGCCGCCGGCATTCCTCGTCACGGGCTGGCGACATACGCCGCGTCGAAGGCCGCCGCCGCGATGTTCACCCGCTGTCTGGGTCTAGAGTTGGCGGAGTTCGGAATCCGATGCAACCTCGTGTCGCCCGGCTCGACCCGCACGGCGATGCAGGAAGCGCTCTGGCGGGCGGGGACCGGCGAGGAGGCGGTGATCGCCGGATCACTCGAGAAGTTCCGAACCGGAATCCCCCTCGGGAAGATCGCCGAACCCGAGGACATCGCGAACGCGGTGGTGTTCCTCCTCTCGGACCGCGCCTCGCACATCACGATGGCCGACCTGTACGTCGACGGCGGCGCGACGCTCCGGGCGTAGGTCCGGCGCCCCACCGCGCCACACGGCATCGGGGGCACGTGGTCCCGGCGACGCCTCGCCTACGGTCGCAGCATCATGCGCAGACACCGGCCAACGGCAAGCAGCGTGGTCGACGCGTGGTCCTCACCGGGAAACACTTCCAGATGAACCCGTCCCCCCCGTTCGGTGAGCGGAGCGAGGCGGGCGGCGGCCTCGCTCGCGTCGCTGACCATGCGCCTCTCGGCGCGACGAGCACCCTTCGCGGCGGCCCCCGCGCCGGACCTCTCATGAGGCGCGAGCTCTTCTTCATACTCGCCGACGGCGATCATCACCCGAGGCGTCCGATCGCCAGGCTGACCGGGGCCGGCCGCGACCCCGGACAGGCCATCCAGTACCCTTTCGCGCGACCACCAGATCGAGGGGCTCGACGCGACGAATCCGTCGAACGTTGAACGTCCCGACGCGAGAACGTGCAACGTGAAGAGCCCTCCGAGTGAATGGCCGAACAGGGTCTGACGACGTTCAGAGATCGGGAAACGCGACGCCAGATCCGGCTTCAGTTCGGATTCCAGGAAGGCGAGAAAGTCATCCGCCCCCCCCGTGGGCAGGTCGCGTCCTCCTTCCGGGTTCGCGCCGGTCGCCTCGGGCGGGTATGGAGTGTAATCCAGGATTCGCCTCTCCCGGTCATAGACGTTGGGATCCGGCGAGCCAAGGCCGATGACGACGGCCGGCGGAACACCCGTCACGTCCGGTCGGCGGGAGCGCATGCGAATCGTCTCCACGACGGTTCCGAACAGCGAGTTCCCGTCGAGCAGCCAGATCGAGGGAAACCCTCCCGGCGGAGGTTCACCCTCGGGCCAGGCCACGAGTACGCGGTATTCGCTGCCTGTCCTCAGGGATTCGCGGACATACGATTCCGAGGAGGGGATACAGACCGCTCGGGTTTCCGGACGCATTCGACGCTGTTCAAGGGTTGCCCCCCGCGGTTCGGTGGGGATCGACCCAATATATCGTCCGAATCCCCGAACGGCTCCTCAGCGCGAAGCCGCGAACCTCGCCGATTTCCCTCCGCCCGAGACCACCAGCGTATCCCCGGAGACGCGCCAGCCGCGGGCGACCCGGAGCAGGTCGAGCAGAGCGATCTCCCGGTCTTCCGCCAGCGTATCGCCGCATGGCCGATCCGACGCGGCGAGCGGGCCGAAGCGCAATGAGCCGCCGCGCAGCTCGTAGGAACCCGAGAACGGGTTACACCCGGTGGCGCCGATGGCCTCCCGTCGCGCGGGAGTCAGCCGCAGCGTCGGCGTCGGGATGTCGGCGGCCTCGACCGCCGCGACCCCGCGAATCTCCACGAGCCGCCACTCGGTGTTCTCCAGCGGTCGGTTCACCTTCCCCTGCGCGGACACGCGCTCCAGCATCACTTCGATCGGGGCCGGGCCGCCATCGACCCGGTAGCCATCGGCGGTCGCGAATATCGTCTTCCCCGCCGTGATCACGCGGGCCTGGAGCACATAGTCATGGTCCGGCTGGAGCCGATCGACCCGGTACGGAAGAGCGAGCGAGAGCGGCACCTGCAGGCCATCCGTCCGGATCCGTCGGCTGGCCACCACCGCCGCGATCGTATCGACGACCGACTCGTCGCTCAACGACAACTCGATCATCGCGTTCGCTGGAAGGGAGATCCGCTCTCGATAGGTCACGATCGCGTGCACCTCTGTCGCCGGGGCGTCTCCGGTCTGCGCTTCGGCCTTCCCGACCTCGGCGCGGGAACATGAGCCGAGGGCCAGTGAAAGGAATCCCGTGAAGAAGAGGATCGAAGAGTGTTTCATCGCGTCCCGCCACCACCGCTGCGCCTGCCTGTCCGCGGCCCCGCCGGACCGGACGCCACGCGCACCCGCGCGCTCTGGCACCCATGGCGACGAACCCATCCGAGGGGAGTGTGGAAGGGAGAAAGGAAAGATTCATACCGGCCGGATCCGCCGTTCCCGTTGACACCAGGGGACGGGGTCCCGTACTTTCCGATTCAGAGAGGGAGTAGCTCCACGGGGGATACAACCCGTGCTGCCGAATCGTCAACACAGCGCACTCGCGCCCGGTTCGGCAAGGTCGAGATGACTGAGCGAGACTTTCGCGTGAGGGCGGCTCGGAACGAGCCGGCCCCGGCGGAGTCTCGCTTTTCGTTTTTTCGCCCGGAAAGGCACTTCGCATGGATCCACCGCTGGGCGACCGCCAATGACCTCATCGACGCACGGCATTCTTCCCTGGGTGCTCTTCAACGCCTTCGTCCTCGCGATGTTGGCGATCGACCTCGGCATCTTTCATCGGAAGGCGCACGAGGTTCCCGTCCGCGAAGCCGCCGGATGGACGGCTGTCTGGGTGTCGCTCTCCCTGATCTTCAACTTCGGCGTCTACCGCGTGATGGGCGCCGAGGCCGGCCTGCAGTTCCTCACCGCGTACCTCGTCGAGTACGCGCTTTCGGTAGACAATATCTTCATCTTCGTGCTGATCTTCGGGTACTTCCGAGTACCGCGAAAATATCAGCACCGCGTTCTCTTCTGGGGCATCATCGGCGCGATCGTCATGCGCGGATCGATGATCGCCGCCGGCACGATCCTGCTCGAACGGTTCGAATGGGTCATCTACGTCTTCGGCGCTTTCCTGGTCATCACCGGCATCCGGATGGCCAAGTCGGGTGACGAGACGATGGAGATCGAGGCAAACCCGATCATCCGGTTGCTCCGGAAGTTCGTGCCGATCACCTCGGAGTACCACGGCCAGCGTTTCCTCGTCCGCGAACATGTCGCGGGAGTGACCCGCCACGCCGTGACTCCGCTCTTCGTCGTCCTCGCCATGATCGAGACGACGGACCTGATCTTCGCGCTCGACTCGATCCCCGCCGTTTTCGCCGTCACCCGCGACCCGTTCCTCGTCTATACGTCGAACCTCTTCGCGATCTTGGGACTCCGGTCGCTCTACTTCCTCCTCGCGGGGGTGATTCACAAGCTCCATTACCTGAAGGTCGGTCTGGCGTTCATCCTGGTGTTCGTCGGGACCAAGATGCTCATCCATCACTACTACGCGGTCCCGACCCTGCTCTCGCTCGGTGTCATAGCGACGGTGCTGATTCTTTCGGGCGTCGCGTCCCTGATGTTCCCGAAACAGGTCGAAGAGAACAGCCCGCTCCAGAAGGAAGAGGAAACCGTTGGCGACAAGGATACCCGACGCGCGGGCGATCCCCAGTAACTCGCCTCGAATCATCACGCGCCGATGAATGCGCGGCCGCGGAAAGGATTGAACCCGAAAATGGCGAAGGCGACCCGGTCCGGATCAGCCTCAACGGCGCGGAGGCCCGAAGGCACGCTCCGCTTCTCGACCACGAACTGGCTGTTGCTCGGCGCCGGACTCGTTTCCGCGATCCTGGGCTACGTCCTCCTGAGCGGCGGCTCGACGGTCGCCGCGCCCCTGCTCCTCGTCCTGGCGTACCTCGTCCTCATCCCTCTCGGCATCATCCGTTAGGTGACCGCGGCCCGCGGGTCGGGCCGCGGCTCCGCGGAAACACCTCCCCGCCCCGAGATTCCGGATACGCCCGATCATGGGCCGTGACCGTCCGGGAACCTCGTTTGCGATGAACAGCCTGATCGGCGGGTCATGTCTTCCGCTGGAGAGTGATCGGTATGGTCATCGGGAATGGAGATCGACACGGTCGTCGATGTCACGGCACGGGGTTGGCGATCCGATGAGGCGGACGCGGTCGCGGGTCATTCAGGGGCTCCTGCTTTCGATCGGCGCACCACTCGGGTGGTTGATCATCCGTTCCGCCAGCGGGGCGTCATTCGCCGCGGAGCTGTATCGCTTTACCGGCCTCTACCTCTACCTCGCCCTCGCCACCGCGCTCGTGTTCGCGCTGTTCGGCTTCTTCCTCGGGCACCAGGAAGAGAAACTGGTGCTCACCAACCGTCGGCTCGACGAGATGGCGATCACCGACTCGCTCACCGGCCTTCGGAACACCCGGTACTTTCACGCCCGGCTCGACGAGCAACACGCGGCGAGCAAGCGCTCGTGCGAGCCGTTCGCGGTCGTCGTTCTCGACCTCGATTTCTTCAAGAAGGTCAACGATTCCCACGGCCACATGGTGGGCGACATCGTACTCGCCGGCACCGCGAAGGCGATCGCCCACTCCGCCCGACGGGACGAGACCGCCGCCCGCGTCGGCGGTGAGGAATTCGCCCTCCTCATGCCCGGGAGTACGCTCTCGGAGGCCCACGAAGCGGCCGAACGGATCCGACACGCGATCGGCGCGATGAGCTTCACGATTCCATCGAAGAACGGACAGGAGGAAGAGACCATCTCGGTGACGGCCTCAGCGGGGGTCGCCAGCACCTCCCGGTTGCGGGGGGTCTCCGCCAAACAGCTCTTCATGGCCGCCGACGAGGCCCTCTACACTGCCAAACGCCAGGGCCGCGACCGCACGGTCGACGCGGTCGAAGGAATGGGGGAAATGGACATCGACCGCGCCGAGATCGAGGCGGCCGGTGTCGGGAACATGGAAGGCGAAGTACGCGCCGAGGCCGCGCGCCGGGACGCGGAATATGATGATGAAGAACTCCTCGACGACGACCGGGCGGAGGGAGAGAACGATGAAAGATGAACGGACCGATGAAGCCGCGCGCGGCCTGACGCGGAGAGCCGGGACGCTCGGCCGGGATTCGGCGGTGATCGATCCCGGTGAACGGGACGAACTCACCCTCTCAGGAACTGGCTCGTCCCGTCACCGCGTCCGCGAGGATGCGGAACACGAGGTCACGCTCGGGGACTGGGTCGTTGGGCAGGAAGGTCTGCTTCACCACCCGACGAAGGAGCCGGGACGCGACCTCGCGTTCCTCGACTTCGGACCCGTCCGGCGGCAGCACGTCGAAGACGCCCCGCACGATCACGCTTCGCCACCGGAAGACCGATTCGATCTCGTCGACCTCGAACACGACGGACGCACCCGACCGCACGCCATCGGTGAACTTCGCGCCGGCGGTCGTCCGTCCATAGATCCGCCCGCGATGATGGACGTAGTGCATCGGCCGGATATCCAGCCGTCCGTTCCAGTCGAAGACGAGCCGACCCACATTGTTTCGTCCGAGGATCGCGCGGATGTCATCGCCATCGAGGTCGCGAAACACGGGAACATGCCGAGTCGTCATCGTTCCTCCGGCAGCTGGTTGACGCGTCGTTCACATCGAACGGAGCCGGCCGACAGACACCCGGCCAGGACGCCATACGGGCATGATGCCGAAATCCGCGATCGGCCGCGATCGGCTGTTTCTCACCGTCGTGTCAGGAATTCACCTACGTGGAATCCGGGCGCTCCCCTATTTCCCCGGCCCGCGGCGAATCGCAACCTGACCTTGGCGGTTGTGAACGTCCAGCTCGGGGAAAGGAGGCGAATGACCGACCCGCCCGACTCGTGGGGCGTCGACGCCCGACGGCTGGTCCGCGACCTCGGCTACGATCCCGCGCAGCTCACTCCGACGGAGTGCGAAGAGCTCGCGGACATCCTTGCCTGGGACGAGATGCCGGGGGGCGGACCGACCAGGCGTTGACGCCAGCGACACAATATCCGGAATCGCGGAAGACACGCGGCGCACGCGGAGATCACGGGGAGGCGGATGCTTCACCGCGGTCTTCGCGCGCGTGCTTGCGTGGGTTGGTAAACGTATCCTCGTGTTATGCGCACGGCCTCACCCGGCGGGCCAGGGTCGGGCGAGTCGCCGGCGAGCGACGAGGTTGATTCGGCGGTCGGAGGAAGTGCGCGCCATGCGTTGACTCGACCCGTGGGAACCGGCTAGCTTTCAGGATTCGGGCGCTTAGCTCAGCCGGTTCAGAGCACCTGGTTTACACCCAGGGGGTCGGGGGTTCGAATCCCTCAGCGCCCATTACACTTAGGCGGTTCCGGGAAGCCTTGCGCGCGCAAGGCGCGCACGACTGAGGGTGATTTTGAAGGGGGTCGTTGTTGGAATCGAAACCGGGAGCCCCATCGCGGAGCTCCCGGTTCGTCATTCGTGAGCTTCGACGCGTGTCAGTTCGCCACGGCCGAAAGGCTCTCGTACGCTGCCGTCAGTTCCTGCATCAACCGCGTATCTCCGCCAACGTCGGGATGAAGGCGCTTTGCCGCGCGACGATACGCCTGCCGCCGCACTTCGGGATCCTCCGCGATCCGGTACGGGTCAGTGAACGGCGCGCCGGCCTTCCTGGCGATGAACTCGGCGGCGCCAAGACCGGCGCGCGGGATTACCGCCCCGAACGGCATCGGTGGTCCGAGGACGTAGAAGATAAGCCTCCTGGTTTCGTCCGAGACCTGGCCATTCACGGCGAGCGCTCGATGTACGAGCCTCCAGAGGCGATGGTCGTAATGGGGAAGGTCGCAGGCGTACTCGCTGAGGCGTAGAATGGCTCGCGCGCTGGCGACGGTCTCATGCCGTATTTGTTTGAGCTCGAAAAACTCTTCTTCGTGTGAAAGGAGCCACGAAGCGTCGTGGGCGTCGCGGAATGCTGGGACGAGGGCGCGGGCCCGCTCCAGGCGTGCTTCGTCCAGGCGGATAATCTCCAGCAACTGGCGTTCGGCCGTCATGGCGCCACCTCTTCTTTGGAACCGATCTGAACCCCGCTCGAGAATGGGTCCGCCGCCACGGCCCGATCCCGTCGGCGCGGCGCCTTGATGCATCGTGCGCGGATTTGCCTTGTTTCGCTCCGACTGTCCATCTCGCCCTCCTTCGCTTGTCCGAGGCCCGGCGGCGGGGCTACTTTTCTGCGCCGGACCTTCAGGTGTGGTGAGGGCGTCGATCGGATCTTCTTCTCAGGAATCGTCCGGTCGGCGCCTTGTTTGTGCCCCCGCTACTCCGATTGGCCAGCGGCCGCCTTGGCCACCTTTGCGCTTTCATCGAGCCGGATGATCGTCTCGCGCAGCCGCCCCGCCCGCCGCGCACCCCGCCAACACACGACGGACGGAACGGGGTCCCGTGTCCTCCCCTATCCGGCTGGCGGCACGGCCAGCGAGGCACCGCCCCGCCGGCCGTGTCGCGCCGGGGTGAAGTGCGCGGGGTCAGGCGGCGCGCGACAGCTCGCCCCAGGCGAACGCCGGAGCGCCGACCGCGATCACGTCATCCCAGGTGTTGTTGTTGTTCCGGCATGCGCCGACGAGGAACGTGAAGTCGCGGCGAAACGCCTGGACGGCCTCAGTGGCGACCCGATGGGACGCGCGCCGGTTGAACCGGGTGTCCAGGTGGACGCGGACCAGTTCCGCCAGCTGGCCGGCGAGCGGCGCCCAACGAACCCAATGCTTCGGCGGCGCGCCCGCGAAGCGAGTCATGAGCGGGAGGTAAGCGGCATCCAACAGGTGGCGCGCCTCGTCACTGAACAGGCTATCCGACGCCGGATCCGTCGCGATTCGGAGCGCCTCGGCGGCGCGGGAAAGCAGCGCCTCGGGTAGGTGGTGGTCCGCGCCCGCGAAGATCGCCGCGACACTCGGCGCCAGCTTCTCCGGGACTAGGATCGCCGGGGCCGGCGGAAACTGCTTGAGCAGCGAGTCGCCCAGGCCGGACAAAACTCGCTCGGCGATCTCGGCGAGCCGGGTATCCAGCTTCTCGCGCTCGCGCCGATCCCGATCCTCGCGGCCCTTGAGAGAAAGATTGGGGTCGCGGGCCGCCTGACGGTGAGCGTCCTCGAACGCTAGGAACGCATCGCGGGCGAGCATCCCCGCGCGGCGGAGCTCGACAAACTCCGGCGTTGCCGCGACCCGTGCGCGGGCCTCGGCGTTCTCCTGCTGGCGGGCGGACTCGATGGGCTCCGCGAGCTCGCCGATCATCTTCTGTGCGGCTTTGAATGTCTCGTCCGAAGACAGCTCGCGGAGGATTTCTGCTTCCTCGGCGCTCGGCGCGGGGGCGGGAACTGCCTCGGGTCCGCTCAATCGCGGGGCGTCGGGATCTGGAATCTGGTATGGCATTGCTCGTTCTCCTGAATGGAATGATCCGATAGTCGGCGGGATCATGGGCGCCCGCCGTCGCCCTCTACGTCGTCATCGTCCAGCGCGCTCCGCCGGGATCACGACGACCCGCTCGACCACCCGGCCCGTCTCGACGGGGCCGCCCGGACCCGGCCGAACGATCCGGCGGCGAACCGTCACGGTCGTGGCCTGCCGGGCCAGCAGCTCACGCGCGGCCTCGGCGGCCGGCGAGGACGAGCGCCGGGTCCATTCCCTGGGCGATCTGTGATAGCTCATCGTTTGTCATCTCCGAGTAGTCGAGTGTGCCGACGGTCAGTCTGGCCGACGGCGGGGCGAGGTCGGGAACGAGGCGCTCTAGGACGCTCAACGCGAGGCGCCCATCGTCGGCCACGGCCTTTTCCAGCCCGGCCCGGGCCTTCGCGGTCAAGCCCGCCAGCCAGCGGCTGGACGCCTCCGCCTGCACGCCGGACCACCAGGAACAGCGCTCCCAGCGGCCTACGGTGCGGGGGTCGACGCCGGCCGCGTTCGCCGCCTCAACCTGACTCGCGCCAACAAGCCGTAAGAGAGCGACGGACAAACACTTATCTCGATTCTTCGGCGACCGCATGGGGTCTTTTCGTTCGGACATTCTGCCGCCTTTCGTGTGCGCTTCGCGCGCGCTGCTCGTTCATCATTTCTGTTCTCGTTGCGGCAATGTGACTTAGGTCATCGGGCCCCCTGTTGGTGTCCCATGCGTCCGGACACCCAGTCGTCTCACGCCGCCCTCGGTCCGTCGTCTATCATGGCCCGCGCGGCGGCGATCTGGTCCCTGACCTTCCGGCGGTTGACGCCGAGTACCGCCTCCATCTCTCGGATCCGCACCGTCGCCACGCTCTTGCCCGCCTGCTCCCGCGCCAGTGCAAGGTCCTCGCAAGCCAGTGAGAGCGACTCCTCGACGGCTTGCAGATGCCGGAGCACACCCGGCGCGTTCATCGGCTAGCCTCCAACGCTTCGAGCGCCCGACGCAACTCCGGAATGGCGGCCGCCGGAAGCACTACCGGCCGGGCGGTATCGGCCTGCCAGGGATCGGCGAACCCAGTCGCCATCATCAGTGTCTCGGGTTCGCCGGCCGGGTCGCGGACAAGCGAGACGCGGAGCGTGCGGAGGCCTCGCAGATTCACGTCGATCGACGTGACCTTCGAGCGGGAAAACGCGGGAATGGGAGACATTAGCTCCTCTCAGGAGTGTGGGTATCGGGGTGGTCAGCGCCGAGACAATCCTCGCACTCCTCTCGGCAGCCGGGGCACGGTTCGCCCGCCGGCTGGCGGTAGTGTGCCTGGCGACACCAATAGCAGAGAGACGGCTCGACGAAATGAAATCGGCCGCAACCGACACACGCTACCGTCCGGGTCTGGGGCCGGGCGGCCGCGAGGATCTCCGGCTTAGCGGCGCGGAGCGCGTCGACCAATTCGGGGGTCATCACGCCTCGCGGTGCGTCGTAGCGGAGCACGTCACCTTCGAGCCGGAGCCGGACGCCCAGGCCGAGAAGCCGGGCAAGTAATTCTCCCGTCGGGGCGGTCATACGCCGCCCTCCTCCCGGTCGTCCGGCTCCACGGCGGGCACCCCGGCGGGGGCCGGATCGGGAACGGGCAGGTCGAGCGACAGCGGCTCACCGATCGGGGCCGACAGTGGGGGTATCCTACCGTCACGACCGTCACGGTCGGACGGACGCCACCCGTAACCATTTGCGCTGTCAGGGTTTGCGACCGTGACGGTATCCGTGACGGTAGGCGTGACGGTAGAGCCCCTACCGTCACGACCGTCACGGTTTTCGGCCTCTACCGTCACGGCACCTATATCGTGTCCCGATATGTGATTACGGTCTGTTCCGTGACGGTCGTGACGGTCGTGACGGTCATTTCCGGTACCGGACGGGTCCGGGTCGGGAGCCGGACCCGGACGGGTCAGCGCGATGAGACGCCGGCCGGAGTCGGCCTCGCGGCTCCGCTCGATGTCGACGCCGACGCGGCGGAGCGCGGGGGCCGCGCGGTCGAGCCGGCCAGACATGGCCCGCGCCGTCGTCGGCCAGCCCTTCGGCGGCGGTGGCGGCCGCCGGCCAGTCTCACCACCGTCACGGGGTACCCGACGTGCGTCGAGCGCCGCCAGCAGCTCGGACGCCGTACCCGTCCACTCGCCGCCCTCGGCGTCCAGGTGGTCGACGATCGCGGCCGCCACCGGGTCACCGTCGATGTAGGCTCGCGCCGCGTCGGCCCGGCCCGCGCCGATCGCCAGCAGGTACCCGCCCGGCTCCCACGGACACGCCGGCTCGCACGCGAGCGCCCATCGCGCGGCATCGGCCATGCGGGGCAGATCGGCGCCGAGTACCTCGGGGTGGTCGAGCCGAGCGAGTCCGACCACCGCCGCGTCGAGTAGCGCCCCGAGGATACGCGGACGCGCGGCCTCCCATGCGGCGTCGAGATCGCGCTCGGTCCGGCGCTCCGCGTCGGGGATCGGCTCCAGCGGCACGACATAGCAGCGGTCGGCGAGGTCACCCCGCACCGCCACGTCCGAGATGCCCGTGAGCAGCAGCGGCCGGCAGACATGGAGCCCCGACTCGTCATCATCGGTGTAGAGCGTGCGGCCGCCGATATATCCGCCGGTGGCGACCCGGCAGAGGTCGTCGGATAGCCACTCGGGCAGGTGCGAGAGATTGTCGAGCGCGGGGAGATAGGTATGCGCGAGCATCGCCCGCAGCTCGCGGTCGTCCCTCGGCGGGCGCCGGAGCGGATCGTCCGTCGGGTCCGTCAGGGAGAGCAGCCGCCGCGCCGTCGTGCTCTTGCTGGTCCCTTGCTCGCCCACCAGGTCGAGGATCGCGTAGGGTCCGCCGGGGAGCAGGGTGCCGAGCAGCCAGGCCACCACGAGCGGCAGGTGATCGTCCCGGACTCGGACGTGATCGCGCAGCTCGGAGAGCGATCCACCGCGCGCGGGATCCGGCAGCGCGCGGGTCCGCTGGCCGCGCCGGAACCGCGCAGGTACATCGTGACTGTCGACGATCCGCCAGCCGCGCGGAGAGATCTGGACAGCTCGCCAGTCGTCACCGCCGAGGTCGAGCCACACGGAGCCATCCTCAGCGGATGCCACCCGCAGCCGCACGTCCCGGACGGTCCCGGCCGCGCAGGCACGAGCGTCCAGCGTCTCGACGGCCTCCGTCATCGCCTCGCCAGAGAGCCCTACCGCCTCCGCGTCGTACATCGCCGACCGGAGGAGTCGACGCATCTCCGTGGAGCGTACCCGGAGCGTCCGGCGAGGGCCGATGCCCTCCACCGCGTCGACGTATCCGGTGCCGTCGCGGTCAGCATACCAGGCCGTCACCAGCCCCTCGATATAGCCCATCGCTCGGGTCGCCTTCGAGGGGCGCGGCCCCTCGCTCTCATCTGCCTCGGCGGGCGGAGCGGCCTCTGGGGCCGTCGGGACGATCCCCAGCTCGGTGCCGCTCATACGGCGGCCTCCCGCCGATAGAGCAGGAGCGCATCGCACCAGTCGGTGCCCTCGCCGGGGCCGAGGGTCGGGATCGCCACCAGGCCGCCCACGGCCCGCGCGGCACGATGCGCCTCGCGCCGCCCTACCGGGTCCGCGTCGCCACAGATGACGATCTCGACGGCGGGCCAATGGCGCCGCACCACGCGCGCGACGGGCAGGAGGTTCCCGGCCGAGGTCGCGGCCAGCACGAGCGCGGCCGGCTCCATCTCAGCCAGCGCCATGCCCGTGGCCCATCCCTCCGCGAGCAGGATCCGGGACGCACCCGGCATCCGGCCCGCGACGGGGATCCAGTGCCCCCGGATCCGTCCGCCCCGCAGGTAGATCTTCCGGCCGGCGGGGTCGATGTACTGTAGGGAGTGCAGCGCGCCGCTGGCATCGACCACGGGCAGCACGAGCGAGTCTCTCGTCTGCCGCGCATTGCCGACGCCGATCCCGTGCGACGCGAGGTAGGGGTGGTCCACGTCCGCCGGCCGGGTCCTGCCCCAGAGGTATGCCGCCCGCTCCGCCGTGCTCCGCGCGGTCCGGGCCGACTCCGCCCGTCGCTCGGTCTGGCGCTGGTCCATCTCGCGCCGGATCTGGCCCATCCGCCAGGGTGGGAGCGGCCCGGACGATCCGGCACCCGCCGTCCAGGTGGCGGAGTAGCCGCGCCGCCAGTCGCCCCACGCACCGGCCGGCCGGCCGTCGAGGTGGAGCAGATACCATCCGGTGCGCTCCGCGCCTCGGTCACCCTCGACGGCGACGCGGTGGAGCCGGCCGTCGGGGATGACATGCGCGATGGGCACGCCGGCAGCGGCCGCCGCCGCGCGGAAGGCGGCTACAGCGTCCGAGACAGTCACGGTCGTGCGCGCCTCGTGCGCGCAAACTCTATCTCCGTGGCGATCCCATTGCGGTTACGCGAGTTACGGGATCGGGCCCCCTGTTGCTCAGGCATGGGAACCCGGATCCGACGTGCTCGTGCGGGTCTGCTGGTCGAGCCAGTCGGCCAGGTCGGACAGCCGGTAACGGACGAGCCTGCCCACTTTAACGTAGCGGGGCCCGTCGCCCGACCACCGCCAGTTTTGCAGGGTCGTGGTCTCGACGCCGAGCCGCGCGGCGGCGGCGGCAGTGTCGATCGTCATGCTACGCGCGCTCAGCGCGTCGAGTGTGACGTGCGCGGTGTGGTCAGGCATAGCCTCATGCTCCGGTTACGGGAGTGCAGTGGGTGCTCTCCTGGGGAGTATAGGGCGCGTTCTTGGACACATGGCGGGTGTGTCCGAACTTTGTGTGAGAGTCGGCGAACGCCGGCGAAGTTGGGGGGGGAAGAGCGGGGTTACCGTGGTAGGGTTACCATTTGGTATCAGGGACCCGACGTTGAATATTTCGGGAACGGCTGACGCATTGCGATCCCGGCGGGAAGCGGGATTTCAGTTCATTCGCGGCGGTTTTGGTGGCGTAGCTCCACGTCTTTTCGGGGTGGTCGCGGTGGAACGCTTTCAGCCACTCCCGCAACTCATCGTCCGTCACATCGCTGTTGCGCTTACCCCTCTTGAGATCCGCGCCCCTGTTCGAGCCGTCTCGCTGTGACTCGCCAGCCCGCATCACCGGATCGTTGGCGATCAGCGCCGGCGCAAGATGCGACCGCTTCAACATGTATGTGGCGTACCCAATCCAGAAGCTGACACGCTCTTCCGCCGGGGCACCGAGCCAAGGTGTGGGCACGTCGAGGTGTTTGCAGAGCAAGCATAGCATTGCCTCGTCCGCTAGGATCTCGTCATCCTCTCGGATCTCGTCATCCCCGTCTTCGCTCATGCTTCCACCGCCTGCGACCAATCCACGGTGACTAGGCCGCGCAACCCGGCCGCGAGCGCCGCCGGGTCATCGCCGACCGCGTCGAGCAGCGCGCGAAGTTGGTCCGACAACTCCGGCACGGCCGGTTCCGGCGGGGCTGCGTCCACCAACCCGGCGTCGGCCATGAGCGGGACCACGACGCCCGCGAGCACGCCAAGCCCTTCGCGCTCGTTCCGCCCGGCGAGACGCGCGTAGACTTCGGTAATCGCGGGGTTCTGGTGCCCGAGAATCTTCTGAATCGTCGCGATCGGCACGCCCCGCTGAACCAACAGGCTCCCGGTTGTGCGCCGGAGGTCGTGGATCGACACATCGGGGAGTTTGGCGCGGGCCCGGATGCGGTGCCATGGCTTCTTCAAGTCATCGCGCGGCTTCGATGGGTCGACCGGCGACGGGAAGATGTAGGGCGATCCGTCGAACCTCGGGATCGTGGCGAGAATCGCCAGCGCTTCGGGCACGAGCGTCCGGGTTTGCTGTTTCCCGCTCTTCGTCTTCGGCAGTACGATCTCTCCACGTTTCACGTTCACGTCCGACCACTTCGCGTGTAGCAGTTCCCGCTTCCGGAGCCCGGTCAGGATCAATAGGGGGATCGCCGCGCGCACTTGCGGGTCCGATTCCTTCGCTACCTCCGTCATCACGCGCGCGACTTCCTCTTCATCGAGGTAGCGGTCGCGGTCGGGTTCGTAGTACGGCGTGATGGCGTCTTTCAGGGTTGACCATCGCGGCGCGTCCTCCGGGATCAGCTCGAGCCGCTCGGCGTAGCGCCATGCCGCGCGCAGGAGTTCGTAACAGCGGTTCGCCTCGATCGGGGTGTTCTCGCCGATCGCCGTATGCCAGGCCGCGAGGGTGGCCGGCCTCACGTCTTCCAGTCGGATCCGTCCGAGCGCCGGCTTGACGTGCTTCGCGATTCGGTACCCTTCGTCCTTCGGCCGGCGCCGCCGCTTCTCGGCGTAGTCGGTGAACCACCGATCCACCAACTCGCCCACCGTTTGCAAGTCCGCAACAACTCGGCGGGCCTCTTCCTTCAGGCCTTGTGGATCCGCGCCTTCCTTGATCGCGACATACGCCTTGCGGGCCGAGTCCCGCGCCTGCTCAACGGTCATCGCCCCGTAGTCGCCGATCTTCTGGAACCGGTGCCGACCCTCGGCCGTTCGATACCGCAGATTGAACACCTTGGCCCCAGATCCGTAAACCCGCAGGCCAAAGCCGGGCACCTCGTCGTCTCCTAGCCATTTCCACTTCTTCCGGTCGGCCGGAACCTTCACGTTCGGGCCCTGGAAGGCGTCGACGGCCCGTTTCGTAAGCTTGGCCATACTCTCCCCTCACCGGTGAAAGTGCGCGCGCGCCGCGCGCGCGCCGGGTAGTGAAACAGAGTGAATTAGACTAAGGATATAATGGGGCGGAGATAACGGAAGTGCAAGATGTAGCAAGAGTTTCGGCGGGTCTCCAGTGAACTAGAAAAGGGTATCATCCCATGCTTTACACCCAGGGGGTCGGGGGTTCGAATCCCTCAGCGCCCACTTGCTAGGTCCGACACCCTGCCGGGTCCGATTTTGCATAAGTATTTGAAAATAAACGAGTTTTGTGAAGGAAGTGTCGGATTCTTGTCGTCTGCGTACGACAGGTTGTCGGCCCTCTTGACACACACATTCACACACACTTGCGGCATCACCGGATGCCCCCTACACGGGCCCTTCCCGGTCAGCGTGCCGTGCGCGGCGAGTCTCATCGCATCAATGCCGGCAATAAATCGGGTCAACAAGGTCGGCACCGCCACCCCTCGCCCTGCATCGGCTCGGGTACGACACGTTCTCCCGGTATGCTGCTCCGTCAGGTCATCTCCTGCACCACAACCCTCTGCACGGCATGTGCGAAGGTCGGACACCTACTGACGACATGGCCGTGAAGTCGCGAGATCTCCGACACGTCATCCTCATGCACATGCTCGAACATCGTCCGCAGATAGGGGAGCGGAGCCCAATCTCTGAGGAGGAATTGCAGGAGGCTCTGCAGGACTACTTCAATCGATGTCCTGAATGAATCGCAACACTTCTCACGGCCACGGGCGAGAGCCGATCTCCCTGGAACACTCTGGGAACGGTTTTCGGCTCCCGGGCTTCGGCCGAGCAGGCGGTCAGTCGAGCACGGGAGGCGGGGACTCTTGGCGAGTGGCAGATTCCTTTTACTGTCGAGGCGGATGAAATAGTGGCGGAAAACGGGGAGGAGCAAAGTGCATAATCCGCAATACGGGAAGGCCCGAAAAAACTCGGCGGAGAAGCGAGATCGAGCGGATGGCCACGGCATTCGAGCGTAACGATACCGAAG
This sequence comes from uncultured Gemmatimonas sp., assembly GCA_964634395.1. Classification (GTDB taxonomy): domain Bacteria; phylum Gemmatimonadota; class Gemmatimonadetes; order Longimicrobiales; family Longimicrobiaceae; genus WHSP01. The sequence continues at coordinate 47,662 of CAZWJE010000002.1, forward strand.
CCACGGCGTCATTCGCTACTTGATTCCACCGTGACAAACCACCATCTCCGACGGCGGTTGTGTTTCCATTGATACGCTCTCATGAACGGATTCATCGATCCGCGTTCGGCGAAGACGCCTGAGACGACCCAGTGCGTGACGACTTCCAATCGCGGCGAGATCGAGGACCTGTTGCGTCTATGTCGGGAGGGGAAGCTCTACGAGGTCGAAACGTGGATCCGCGCGGGTCGGCCTATTCAACTCAGCGCGAACGTCTCGCCCAGACGTGCAACTACATCGCCGCTCGAAATCGCAATCGAGTCCGGAAACCATAGCCTCGCCCTACTGCTGCTGGCGAATGGCTATGACCCTGATGCGGAGGATGTTTCACCCCTCGACCAAGCACTCGAGGACCGCAGGTGGGATCTCGTTGATCTCCTACTGGACTGGCGGGCCGACCCGAGGCGAGTGGCGCTTGAGTCACTTTTCGGTACGTACCGGACCGACTTGTTCGAGCGGTTCGCTGCGGCAGGGGTTGATTTTGCGGAGGGCCATGCGCTCGCTTACGCGCTTGCGGAACACACGAGCAACAAACCGCTCTACGGATTCACCAAGCGCCATCGTGGCGACAACTCCAGAATTCAGAGTGAACTGAATTCTGCACTCGTCGACCTCGCGGCGAATGGAAACGCGAAGGGTGTCCATCTGTGCCTCTGGGCGGGAGCGAACCCGCACGCGCCAGCGCGGAGTCTCCGCTACGCCGTTGGCAATGACGATGACGTACAAGACGACGGGAGCGGTGAGGCCGACTTAGATGACGGCAGGTTCATCGGCTTCAGTGCAATCTATGAGGCATGCTCAGGCGGCCATGTCGAGATTCTTCGACGACTGCGGCCTGATCCGGCGGAGGATGACTTTGACGACTTGTACTGCACCGCGCGGAACACGGCGGTGCTCAGGATACTGGTGGAAATCAAGCCACCGGACGATCCCGAGCGAGTCATCCGGTCGTGCCTGACGAGACTTGGCTGGAGCTTCTCAGCTTGGGAGTCGTTGTATCTCTTGGAAGAGTTGTTCCGCATCGGATTGAGGATGCGAGCCTTCGATCCCGACACGGTTGCCGCGATGCGCCGGACGATGCTCAAACTACCTCGCGAGACGTTTGTAAGGGTCATGAAGATCCTCGCCACTGGCGATAACTGTTCGCCAGAATTCCTTGCGGAACTCGCCCGGACCCCGGCATTCCGTGCGAAGATGCAGGAGGTCGGTTTCCTGCCACTTGAGGCCAAATCTTCGAGAAGATGGCGGGACCAGCCGCCGACGAGAAGCCGCGAAATCGTCCGGAAATGCGGAATTGAAGTCAAGAAGGAACGAGCGCCGCTTCCATCGACGGTCTACATCGGGCAGTGGGCGTACGGAAGTACCGACCTCAAGCTCGAGCGCGCTGACCTGTACGAACTGGTATGGTCGCGGCCGGTGTCGAAGCTCGCCGCCGAGTGGGGACTGTCGGATCGCGGCTTGGGAAAGGCGCTCGCGCGCTTGCAAGTGCCTGTGCCCCCGCGCGGATACTGGGCGCGCCTCGCCGCCGGGAGGCGGGTACGACGTCCAGCACTACCGGCACTGCCCAAGGGAGAGGCCGGCCAAGTCGTGATCGTGCGCCCTCCGCCGGCGGTTCGGGGGCACATGGACGCGGGGCAGTGATCGTTATCGTTCCACGCCTAGACCCCGTGCGAGAGGAGGAACCGAGCAACCTGTTACGTTGTTGCGAAGGTCATCTGTCTCGTGCGGACATCTTGTGGCAATCCATGGAGAAGCCGTTGCTTCCGCTGAGCCGAGGCTACCGGAGCCGATGGGCACACCTGGCGACGCGACCAGGCCCGGCGCGTGGCAGGACCATTGATCTGGGCGTGGGGCCACTGCCTGCTCGGTCATCGTGGAGTAGGCCGGCCCGGCGGCCGACTCTCCTTGCCAACCGGCTCAGCGAATCATAGCGTACACAGTTCAGAGCCGGGGCGTCGGCACACACCGTGCCACACACGCTATGACCTAAGTTGCTGTAGGTTATAGCGTTGTGTCGCGTGTCGCTCAGGGTTCGAATCCCTCAGCGCCCATTAGTCGGGTCCAACATCCTGTCGGGCCCGGCTTCGCGTTGATGGTTGAAAATGACGAACTCGATAGTATTACCTGTTCGGCACCCCGCTTCCTGTGCTCAGGACCCTCGAGAGGCGCCGCCAGGTCATTTTCGCCACGCGCAACGCCAATATCGTGGTGAATGGTGATGCAGATCGGATCATTTGCCTGAAGGCCAATCACGAATCGGGCTGGATCGAAGTCGCGGGCGCTACTGAATTGAAATTTCGGGAGGAAAGGGCGGTTCACTCCGGGTGAAGGAATGGGTGTGCGCGGACGCGAACCGGACAGACCAGCAGGCGGGTGTTCGATCTTCGCGAATCCCGGATGCGGCAAATGCGCGGCCGCTGGCCGCTGAGTTGCCCTTCCCCCTTGATGGATGCGGAAGGAAAGGCGAAAGTGGAAGCCTGTCCTTAGATCCTGGAGGTTCCATGATCCTGAACTACACGGTCCTGCTTCGTGGACTGGACCCGACGACGGCAGGGTTGCCGGGCCCTCTCCTCGGGAGTCTGCTGAACGCGGTCGACCGCGGCACGCGAGGCGCGGTTCGCCTGCGTCTGGAAGGACGCAGTGCCGCGGCCGGTAAAGCGCCCGGATGGGTCTCCGCGGCGGCGACCTTTCGCATGGTCGACTTCACGGACGAAGTGCCGGGCGTGCAACTCCACGCCGCGCCCCTCGCGCAAACCGTTCCGGAGCGTATCGCGCAATACTCTCTCTTCGGTGGGGTCGACGGCGGCCAGTCGGCCTTTGCATTGATGATCGAGAGTCTGGACGAGGCGGTGCGGGGGAATCGGGATAGCGACGCATACGACGAGAGTTTGCTCAGCACCTTTGAGGCGTTCGGAAGCGTCTTCCGCCATGGCGTGGAATCCGTCGAAATCCGAAATGGCCGCCAAGAGTCGCCCGTGGTCCGAATCACGCCTGCGGGAATGGAGGTGGTCAAGCGCCTTCAGCGGGAGACCCCACGCCCCCACCGCGTGCGGGTTGCGGGGACGGTCGACGCCATTCGCCACAGCGACCGCGCCTTCACCCTCGTGCTACAAGGCGGCGGCACAGTCCGCGGCGTCCTCACCGAGGGCGATGCCGAATCTTTGACGCCGTATTTCGGTCAGGTCGCCGTTGTCTCGGGTGAAGCGCGATACCGGCCATCCGGTTCCCTGCTTCGGGTCGATGCGAGCAGCCTTTCGCCGGGGTCGGAGGCGGATCTCTCGCTCTGGTCGGAGAAACCACGCCCTCGCGACACCGGCTTCGCGCCGCGGGAGTTGATCAGACCGCAAGGTCCCCGCTCCGGCCTCAACGCATTGATTGGCGCATGGCCCGGTGAGGAGTCCGACGAGGAGATCTTCGCGATGCTGGACGAACTTTCGTGATTCCGGAGGATCGAAGCATTCTCCTCGATACGAATATCGTTGTTCTGCTGTGCCGGGGCGGCGAGGCGGGTCAGCGGATCGATCGGCGGTATGCCCTCTCCAGCCGGCGGTCAGCACCTCTCATCTCCGTAGTCAGTGTGGGAGAACTACTCACGTTCGCCCGCAGGGCAGAGTGGGGCGTGAAGAAGGAGGCCCGCCTCCGCGAACTTCTGGAGCACCTGGTGATCGTGGACATCAACCGCGAACCCGTGTTGAGCGCATACGTCGAGATCAGCGCGCACATCGAGCGTACTGGTACGCCGATGGGGCAACAGAACGACATCTGGATCGCCGCCACGGCGCGTGCCTCCGGTGCGGTCCTGTTGACGACCGACAAGGACTTCGACGTCCTTCATCCCCATCTCATCACACGAGCATGGGTTGATCAGTCCAGGTTGAAAGGCTGATTGCGTCCGCGACACCGCAAGAGTTCGAGCGGATCGCCCCCGCGTTGGAGCCGGCTGAATCAGACTGACGCGATCTCCAGCGCGACTGGCGGCGGTCGTCTGGCCCCTGACGGCTCTCGACCCGCGGGGGCCTTACCCGCGCGCGACCCCGCCCGGGACCGGAACCGCCCGCTCGGCGGGCTCGTCCAGGCCGGACGAGATGTAGCAGATCGCGGCCAGTAGTTCCTCGCCAACCGAGTTCGGCACGGCCGGCATCCAGCCGGACCGCCCCTCCGAGGTCACCACGTTTCCCCGCTGGTCATAGTACGTGACCTGCTCCTCGGAGATCTCCCCGGACGAGCAGTTGTACGCGACGTAATTCATCGCCACCGAGTAGATAGCGGATCCGTCGGAGAGCGCGCGGGGTTCCGAGTAGATCCAGCGGGTCCACGCCGCCGGGTTCGCGTTCCACATGCCCGCCGTCCGATCGGTATTGATCTCGATAAGGAGACCGTCGACCTCCACGAGCGGCATCCATTGATCATCGGCGGCAAGATCGCCGATGGACGTGGACTGCGCGGTCGCGGGGAAGGCGTAGAGAAAGGCGGCCAGCAGCACGCCGGCCCATGGATGTCTGAGCGTCATCTTCACCCTTTCGGCAACGACAAACGATGATTGCCCCGGATGGTGAGTGTCGACTCATTTCGAATCCGACCTTAGATGGCCCGCCGCGCCGCCCGCGCCTCCGCGATCCGCGTCATCCTCCGCGCCGCTTCACGCGCCTTCCTCCCCTTCCCTCTCGATCATCTCCGCGAGCCCGATCCGCTCAGCGCACTTCTGCCTGACCACGCGGCCAAGTATCTGGCGCCTGTCTCTCGGCGGAGGCCGATGGTTCGGGTGCGCCGGGTCGAGCCTCATCTGCCGTACATGCTGCGCGGAACGACCGATCGCCCGCCCCACGTCATCGGCCGACAGCCCCAGCGCGTCCATCGCGTCGCGAAAGTTCATCCCGATCCTTTCTTCCCCTCAGGTCACGGTGACCCGGTCGCCCCGTCCCGTTTGTCCCGACCACCGGATACCCGGTGGCCGTCCATACATCTATGGACCTCTTCCGCGGGACACAAGAACCGAAACACCACAACCCACGCGGGTCCGTCGCCGCGACTCCATCCGACCGTATCGCCCGGGCCGCTCCGCCGGACACCGTTCAACAACCCGATTCAGCGATCCGAACGGGCCATCGCCCTGACGGCGAGGCCCCCGGTCTTCCGTCCAGCCCTTGGCGAACCCTTGCGAAAATCCTAGATTGGCCCCCGAGTAGGTCATTCCGGCCCGATCGTTCCCATTTATCCCAGCGACGGACACCCCCATGATTCTGAAACAAACCGTGCGGGCAGCCATGCTCGCGGTCACCGCCGCGCTCCTTTTCGACCCGGCCCCCGCCGCGGCGCAGGTCGATCACACCGGGACGAACCTCCGCCCGAATCCGTTCCGTACCATCGAAGGGTGGGGCAAGCTCCCCGCCGGTCGGACCTGGGGCTCGACGAGCGCCGTGGATATCGATCGGGATGGCGTGAGCGTCTGGGTGGGCGAACGATGCGGCCAGAACGACTGCCGCGGCTCGAACCTCCCCTCGCTGCTCAAGTTCGACCCGGACGGCAACCTGGTGGGAGCGTACGCGGCGGGGATGATCGCCTGGCCGCACGGCATCCACGTCGACTTCGAGGGCAACGTGTGGGTGGCGGACGGGCGGTCCACCCGGCCGACCGGTGACCAGCCGGCCCCGGAGGAGATCTATGGGATGCAGGTCCTGAAGTTCAGCCCCGAGGGTGAACTGCTGATGGCGCTCGGTGAGCCGGGCGGCGCGCCGTTCGGCAGCGGTGGCTTCTTCTGGGAGCCCAACGACGTCCTCGTCGCGCCGAATGGCGATATCTACGTGGCCGAGGGGCACGGGAACAACCCGGAGCGCAACCCCGCCCGTATCCTGAAGTTCAACAAGGACGGCGAGCTCCTCGATATCTGGGGCGAGATGGGCACCGGGCCGGGTCAGTTCATGCAGCCGCACGCGCTCGCCATGGACTCGCGTGGCCGCCTCTTCGTGGGTGATCGCAGCAACAACCGGGTCCAGATTTTCGAACAGGACGGGACCTTCGTCGACATGTGGTACCAGTTCAGCCGCCCGAGCGGGCTGGATATCGACCACAACGACATTCTCTACTCGGCGGATTCGGAGTCGGGCAGCTTCGACGCGCCGCGGACCGGCTGGCTGAAGGGCATCCGCATCGGCAGCGCCGTGACGGGTGAAGTGCAGTACTTCATCCCCAACCCGGATCCGGAGTGCACGGGCACCTGCGCCGCCGAGGGGATCGCCGCCGACCGTAACGGCGTGCTCTACGGCGCCGAAGTCGGCCCGCGGAAGCTCCAGCGCTACATCTGGCGGGGGCAGTAACGGGTTCTCACCGGACACCGAGATCAAAGGGGGCGGTCGCGAGCGCGGCCGCCTCCTGTTTACAGGGGCTGGAGAGATCGTCCAGTTCTTCCCTACAGATTGAATGAACGTTCCCCGGTGGACCGACCCGTCGGCGACCGTGAATATGTATCCCGTGAATCTGGACGATCACGGGATCGCCAACGTTCATGCGGACCCATGGCCGACAATACATTGCCGGCCATGGTTACGACGATTATTAAGGGAAATTTCAGAGCCAGCTCGCGTCGTGGCCGGCGGTCACGGTGGCCTCGTGCACGAAGCGGGAGAACCGGAGATGAACATGACGGATGAGAAGACGGGGCCGATTCGGGTGATCCTCCGGACGATCCAGGTCACCAACAACCTGGAACCAGCCTGGGATGACGAAGGCGAGTTCCGGTTCACCGCCCGGGTATCGAGCCGCGATCGTGGCGGCGTCCTGGTGGAAACCAGGCTCCCGGCGGGTGATGGCACCTACAGCGTATCCGACCATCCGGCCCGGAACCGGCTTTACCTGAACCACGTGCTCTTCGAGGGCGAACTCGACGAGCACCTCGAGGTCGAGATCATCGGGGACGAGATCGATCTCCTATCCGCCGACGACCGGCTCGGCCGATACCATCGGGAGTGGAACGGGTCGCCTTCCTCGTGGATCGGCTACTACGGACCGTCGGATGAAGGCGCGAGCGACCCCGAGCGGATGGAGAACTGGAACGTGATCCTGGAGATCGAGAAGGCGAACTGAGCGGTTCGCCCAGATCCGGGAAGGAACACCTGAGGGCGCGGTCGGCTTCACTCGCGACGAGAAAGCCGATCCGCGCCCTGTCCGTTTCCACGGGAAACTCTCGCCACCGTGTTCCCGTAGTGCCTCCATCCTCGTATCCCATGGACCCAGGCACCCGGCACGTCATGTTCCCCGCGACGCGTACAGCGCTCTCCACCGCCATCCTCAGCGTTTCCCTCGGAGCTCTCTTCCTTCAGCCGTCCTCCCTCGCCGCCCAGGAAGGACGGTCGCTCGATCTCACCATCGGCGACGTCGGACTCAGTATCGGTGACTCCCGCGAAGTGACCGGGATCCGGATCAACTTCCGGGATCGGTATCTTCGCCGGGTCAACGGCGCCAACATCACGGTCTGGTCGCCCCACGAGGCCACGGGAGTGGTGAACGGCCTCGCGATCGGCATTCCCCTGACCGGTGCCCGGGAGATCAACGGGATCGTCGTCGCGCCGGGAGGCGTCATGGCGGAAGACCGTCTTCGCGGGCTGACGCTGACGTTCGGCGGGGCCGGCGCGGGCGAACGGGTCGAGGGCATCACGCTCGCGGGGATGGGGATCGGCAGTGGCGACGACATTCGCGGCCTCTCGCTCGCCACGCTGGGCATCGGCGCCGGCGGGGATATCCGGGGAATCTCGGCCGCTGGCCTGGGATTGGGAGTCGGGAGTGATCTGCGAGGCCTGGGCATCGGTGGCTTGGGGCTCGGCATCGCCAACGACTTGAGGGGAATCGGTGTGGGAGGGATCGGCCTCGGCATTGGTGGTGACGCCCGCGGGGCCGTGATCGGCGGCATCGGCGCCGCTATCGGAGGGGACGCTCACGGCCTGACGGCCGGCGGCATCGGGATGGCGGTGGGCGAGGACGCGACAGGGATCGTCCTGGGCGGCATCGGGGCCGGTATCGGTGGTAATATGCGCGGCCTCTCGATCGCGGGCGTCGGCGTCGGCGTCGGTGAGGACATCACGGGGATAACACTGACCGGCGTCGGGTTCGGCGCGGGCGGCGACGCGCGCGGGCTGCAGGTCGCCGGAGTCGGAATGGGAATCGGCGGGACGGCCAGCGGTCTCAGCCTGGCCCTCGGAGGAATCGGCGCGTCACGCATCGAGGGCGTCGCGTCCGCTCTCGCGATCGGAACGACCGAACTGCGTGGTCTCGCCTTCGCGCCAGCCTACTTCCGCCTCAACCCGGGCGGCGAAGCCAACGGCGTCAACGTCAGTGCCTTCAATCACGTCCGCGGCACGCAACGGGGAATCGCGATCGGCGTATTCAATTACGCCCACGTCCTCGACGGCATACAGATCGGCCTGCTCAACTACGCCGCGAACAAGTCATCACGCCGCCTACTACCGATCGTCAACGTCGCGCGCTGAGTCAGGGTGTCCCACGAGCCTTTCTCGTCCTCTCCCTCTTCCGCCGCCCCGTTGTCTCGCCGTCCCTCGTCCGACCGGGAGCGACGGCGGCGTTCCCGCCAGGATCTCGAGCCACCGCTCAAGCACGCCAAACACCAGGAACTTCTCGTGGGCCCGTCGACGCGCCGATCGGCCCCAACGCTCGCGCGCGTCCGGCGCCGCGAGCATGGAATCGAGCGCCTCCGCGAGTTCCCCCGTATCGCCCGGGTCGTTGACCAGACACCCATCGACACCGTCTCGAACTTGCATCCGGGGCCCAACCGCCCTCCGGTTCGAAAGGAGCGGGATACCCTTCCACATCGCCTCCGCCACCGTCAGCCCGAAACCTTCCCGGATCGAGTTCTGAACGACGATCGAACTCGTCCGCTGAATGGCGTTGACCATCAGCGCGTTCGCGCGGCGTGACCACATCGGCAGGGAGAGGATCGCGAGATCCCGCTGGATCATCGGGTCGAGCGACTGATATCGGACAACCAGGTCGGCGAGTACTTCCTCGCTTTCCGGGTCGTCGGCGATGGACCCCGGGCCGGGACCCGCGAGGACGAGCCGCACCAGTTCCAGACGGCGACGATGGAGCGGATCGAGGCCGCGGGCACGACGTGCCTCGCTCTTGAGTCGAGCGAAGCTCTCGATGAGCGGCGCGAAGCCTTTCAATCGATCCCATCGCGAAAGTTGCGAGACGATAGGACGGTGAAGGAGACCGATATCCTCGACCATGTTCGCGGGCGCGAACTCGCCCGAGGGAAGCAACCGCTCGGCCGGGCGCGAAAAGGGAGCGCTCAGCACCGGACCGGGGTTCACGGAGAGCGCCGAGTTGGCCAGCACACAGGTCAGCTTGTGCACCGAGAGCGTCCGATTCTTGTGTGTCAGGGGATCGATCCCCGGATGGATGATCGCCTCGCGCCCACTCAGGTACCCCGGCACGTACTCCGGGGCCGAGAAGATCGCGCGACCGTATGCGTCCGCGTAGGGCCGAAGGAACCGCCACGCGGCGCGCGTCCGATCGTTCTCCTCGTCGACCCCGATATGACAGCGCCAGACACAGGACAGTTCGGTCTCTTCCAGGAGGATCGAGGCGAGGGGCATCGGCTGCGGATCGTGGACGACGAGGATGTCGCCCGGCCGGATCCGCCCGGCGAACCATTCGGCGTTCCGGCGGTTGACCTCCTCATACAACTCCCGTGCGCCCGCCCCGAAGTGGTTCGGTTCGCCTTCCCCATGAATGAGGTTGTGAAGTCGCTTGGTGAGCGAGAAGAACCCGGAGTCATCCGTTTCGATCGCGACCCATTCGGTCGCGACTCCGAGATCGCGAAGCAGCGCGACTTCGGCCGGGAGCGTTTCCGCGACGCCGCCACCCCGATCCGTCGAGTTCACCATCCAGACCGTACGACCGCGGATCGCCGGCAGGAAGGTGTCCGCCACCCCGCGCAAGCGCCGCACCGCTGGCGCCAGGTCGACGTGCTCCTCGTATTCGTCCAGACTCATCTGGGGAACGTCCACACGCTTCGTCATGCCCGGTTCCCGGGCAGACGGCGTGCCCGGGATCCCGCGATCGAGATCTCGGGCGACCGGAATGCCGACGCGCTCCTGGCATTTTACTCCATCCGGGCCGCCGCGCCCACGACTTCTGGCCGCGGAGAACGTACCTCGAAACGAAGGCCTTACTCCTCTCCCGGGTAGTCGGGGCCGGCCACGGGCGGCAGCATGTACTCCTCTCGTCGCAGGGCCTCGAGCCGTTCCCGGTTGCGGCGCCGCCGGAACGTTCCGAGGACGAGAACGAGCACGACCATCGCGAACCAGAAGACCGCCATCTGCGAGAAGGCGAGGAGCCAGCCGTAGCGGGTGCGAACCATGCCGCGCCATTCACGCTCGAACTGGAAGGAGGTCAGCTGATAGGTCGAGCGCATGGCGCGCTCGAAGCCTCCGTCGTCGGCGCGCCAGGCCTCGATGAAGGCGGCGAACCCGGCCTCGCCGCGCGAGGTCGCGAGGTAGCGGACCGCGCTCGCGGAAAGCAGGTAGGCGAGACGCGCCCGTGCCTCACCGCGCGGCCAGGCGAGCGTCAACGAATCGAGCGGTGGCGCGTCGCCTCGCAGCAGGGCGAGACGTATTCGCCAACCCGAACGCTCGTCCCAGCCGCCGGAAACCCACGTCGCGTATCCTTCATCGAACCAGCGAGGGATCGGCCGGCCGATATGGGCGTTGAGCGCGAGATGCGCCAACTCGTGACGCAGGGTGATGACCGGGTCGGTGAGGGCATCACCCTCCCGGAAGACGGGGAGGATGATGAGCCGTTGGGAGGGGATCGCGACACCCGCCGCCCACGCCGGCACACGGCCGCTGGTGAGCGAATCGAAGGTGACCTCGTCAGGGGCCAGGACGATCGTGCTCCGGGGAAGTGTGGCCGCTTCCGGAAGCCCGGGAAGAGGGAGCGGAGCCAACGCCGCCCGGAGGGTACGCTCCGCGGCGCCACGCGTGTTGCCCCAGTAGACCACCCGGATCGAGTCCCGCTCGACGTAGGCTGGAGGCCCAGACCCCTGCGCGAGAGCTGGCGAGAAAAGGATCCCGCGGGCAACGGCGATGGTGATCCACGCCACGATCGCGAATTGGGCCGGACCGGACAGGGTCGCCGACGCTGGCATCTCCCGTCGTCGCGCTCTTCCGAACACGGACAGGACCGCGCGCCACCATCGGGTTACGTCTTCCAGCGCTCCATCGCCTCCGCCGCGGTTCGACACTTCTCACCCCATGGGTTGAACCGGTTCGCGGCTCCCGCCTTCCACGCCACGACCGCCAGCTCGTCGCGGCCTTCCCTCTGCCTCGATCTCCCCAGCTCCCAGTAAGCTTCCGTGAGGTTGGGGCCCAGCTCCAGCGCGCGAAGGAAATACACCTCGGCGTCCCGATGCATCCCCGTCTCCGCGTGCGCGACCCCCAGATAGAGGTTCGCGTACAGCCTGGTCGTCATGTCGATTCCTTCGCGGGCAACGGCGGAGAGCGACTGGATCGCCTCGAAGAACCGGGATTCGCGAAGTCGCAGGTATCCGAAGCAGAGCCGGGCCGACGCATGCTCGGAATCCTCCTCGAGCACTCGCTCGATGAGCGGGCGGGCGCGGTCGAGCCGGTCCACACGCAGGTATGCCCAGGCAAGGAGTGACTGGTTGCCGTGACTTTCCGGATCGAGTGAGATCGCCTTCTCCATTTCCGTGACGGCGCGCTCGTAGTCGCCGCCGGCGAGCGCGCTCCATCCTCGCTCACGATAGGTCGAGCTACCGAGGTGGTCGATTCGCGCCGTCCCCCGCCCGGCGGCGGACGACCCCGAAACCGGGCCCGCTCCGTTCCCGGCTGAGGCTGTCTCCGCGCTCGCGACCACGGTCGCCGACTCTACCCGGACGATCGACCTGTAGCGCTCCACGAGAGGCCGGACCTCGGCTCGGACCGCCTCCAGCGCCGAAATTCGCTCGTCCAGCTCGCGAACGAGACCGATCAACTCGTCCCGCACCTGAACACGCAGACGCGAGAACTCCTCGGACGGAAGCTCCAGCTCCCGCCCGAGTCGTTCGATTTGATCCATGTACTCGCTGATCGAATCGCTGCTCACGGCTCGCCTCTTCACCCGGGGTTTCGGACGGGTGGGGCCGACCCGGCCACCCGTTCGCGGTATTCCCCGCTCCTATCCAATCGTTTACCCGTCCCCAATTCCCTCCCCTGCTTTCCTGGTCGCGTCCCCAGGTACGAGCCTTCTCCTCGATCCTACGAGCGGCGAACCCCCCGCGCCGCGCGCAACGGGTTGTCCAGCAGGTGCCGGGGGATCACCAGCACGACGAGGTAGATGAAGAACGCGATTCCGTTCCCGAGTACGAGCACGAACCAGTTACCCGTGGCCACGAAAAGGAGCGTGGCGACGATCGCCATCACCGACGCGAACAGCCCGAGCAGGACTCGCCGGACGAGGGTGCCCGCCACCCGCTCGTAATGCAGCACGTCGCGCGGATGCGCCCGCAGGCGCAGTTCCTCCCGTTCGATGCGCCGCAGGATGTCGTACACCGCGCGCAGGGCATGTTCGGTGTTGCCGATCAGGTCACGCGCCACCTCACGCGGCTCCTTCATCGTGGCCTGCAGCAGCTCGCCCCGCATCCGGGTGATCACCGGCCGCAGCGAATCCATCCCATTGAAGTTAGGATCGTACCGGAACCCGATTCCCTCCAGTAGGGCGGCCGCGCGAAAGAAGTACACGAGTTCCTCGGGAAGGATGAGCGGCCAGGTGTAGAACGCGTCGAGGATCTCGCGGACCATTTCCTGGATGCGGCGCGGCTCCATCGAACTGGCGCCTTTCAGGATGTTCAGAATCTCGGCCGCCGCCACACGGATCTCGGCGCGGGAAACCTCGGGATCGATCATCCCCAGCTCATACATCCCGTTGATGATCGCGTCCACATCGTCACGGGCGGTGGCGAGAGCGATTCGCAGGATGCGTTCTCGCGTGCCACGTTCGATCCGTACGACCATCCCGAAGTCGAGAAAGACGATGGTTCCGTCCTTTTCGACGAGGATGTTGCCGGGGTGCGGGTCGGCGTGAAGCGCGCCGTCCACCAGCATCATGCGAAGATACGCCTCGTTGAGCGTTCCCATCACGTTCTCGAAGGAAATGAGACCGGACGCGAACGCCTCGTCGAGGCGGTCGACCTTTACGCCATCCACGAACTCGGTGACGAGAACCCGCCGGCGGGTGAACTCATCCAGGACAGCGGGCGCGCGGACCCGGGAGTCGTCCGCGAAATCCCGCCGGAACGCGTTCGTGTTCTCCGCCTCGCGACGCAGATCCATCTCTTCCTCGATCCGCCGCTCGAACTCCCGCACGACGGAGGTGAGCGCCCGCACGTGATGGTTGGGGAAGAGGACGTTGAGCAGGAAGAGGACGCGGAAGGCGATGTCCAGGTCGAGCGCGACGAGTTCCTCCACACCCGGCCGCAACACCTTTACCGCGACATCGACCCCGTTCGCCCTCGCCCGATGTACCTGGCCGAGAGAAGCCGCCGCGATCGGGATCCGATCGAAACTCTCGAACGCCTCGGCGACCGGCATGCCGAGTTCGGCCGCGATCACCCGCTCGATCGCATCCACGTCCACCGGATCGATCGCGTCCTGAAGGCGACCGATCTCGGACAGATACGGCTCGGGAATGATGTCCGCGCGGGAAGAAAAGACCTGGGCGAGCTTGATATACGTCGGTCCCAGCGCCGAGATCGCCGCGACGATCGCTCGGGCTCGCCGCTGATGGACGACGAGTGGCAGAGAGCGGGGAGCCCCGAAAAGGATCCACCGGCGACGGTCCCGCAGAAAGGAAACGATCGGCGGCGTCAGACGGCGAACGACTTCCCAGGTACGCTTCGTCCGACGCATGGATTCGATCCTACTCCCATTCGATCGTGGCCGGCGGCTTGGAGGACACGTCGTACACCACCCGGTTCACCCCGACGACCTCGTTGATGATCCGGGTCGAGATCGTCGCCAGCACCTCATGGGGGAACGGATACCAATCGGCCGTCATCCCGTCGCGGCTGGTGACCGCGCGCAGGGCGCAGACGTTCTCATAGGTGCGCTCGTCGCCCATGACGCCGACGCTCCGCACGGGTAACAGCACGGCGAACGCCTGCCATATGTCATCATACAGCCCGGCGGCGCGGATCTCCTCCAGATAGATCGCGTCGGCCTGACGGAGCGTGTCGAGTTCGGCCGGGTCGACGGCGCCGAGCACGCGGATCGCCAGGCCGGGCCCCGGGAACGGATGTCGACCGACCATTTCCTCGGGGAGACCCAGCTCCCGGCCCACCTGACGGACTTCGTCCTTGAAGAGCTCGCGAAGGGGCTCGATCAGCTCGAACTTCATATCCTCCTTGAGCCCGCCCACGTTGTGATGCGTCTTGATCGTCGCCGAAGGACCCTTCACGGACAGCGACTCGATCACGTCCGGATAAAGAGTGCCCTGCACGAGGAAGCGGGCATCCGCCCCGAGCCGTTCGGCCGCCTCCTCGAAGACGTCGATAAAGGTGTTGCCGATGATCTTCCGCTTGCGTTCCGGGTCTTCGACTCCCGCGAGTCGCTCGAGGAAGAGGTCGGCGGCATCGACAACCTCGAGCCTGGTTCCCAGGTGCTGGCGGAAGGTACGCTCGACCGATTCTCGCTCGCCGGCCCGCAGGAGACCGGTGTCCACGAAGATGTTCGTGAGCTGGTCGCCGACCGCGCGATGGACGAGACTCGCCGCCACGCTCGAATCCACGCCACCCGAGAGGCCACAGATCACCGCCGAGTCGCCGACGAGCCGCCGGATCCGGTTGATCTCGGACTCGATGTAGGACCCCGCGGTCCACGTCGGTTCACACCCGCACACGGCGAAGACGAAGTTGGAGATCACGTCGCCGCCGCGAGTCGTGTGCGCGACTTCCGGATGGAACTGGACCCCGTAGATCTTCCGTTCAGGCGAGCCGAACGCCGCCCACGGAAGACCCGGTGTACTCGCGAGCCGCCGGAATCCTTCGGGCGGCTCCTTCACGTGGTCGCCATGACTCATCCACACCTGAGTCTCCTCCCCCGCGTCGAACCCTTCGAAGATTCCTTCGGCCGCCTCCACGGTGATCCGCGCGCGACCGTACTCGCGACGTCCCCGCTCCACGACCCCACCCTCCAGATGAGTGATCAACTGCATGCCGTAGCAGATGCCGAAAACGGGCACGCCAAGCTTCAGCAGCTCTGGCTCGGCGGTCGGTACGTCGTCTCCGTAGACCGACGCCGGCCCGCCGGAGAGTATGATCCCCTTCGGCGCCCATTCCCGAATCCACTCGGTCGACCGCGTCGGTGGATGGATTTCGCTGTATACCCGCTCCTCCCGGATCCGCCGGGCGATCAACTGCGTGAACTGGGAGCCGTAGTCGATGATGAGAATGCGATTGGAGTCCAATGTTCTCCGGATCTGGACGTGGGGACCATGAAATGAACGGACAGCCCTGAAAAATAACGGAACCGCGCGCCGGCGCGACCCGGCGATGGCTTTCGAGAGCTCGAACGGCGCCGGTTTCCGGGAGGATCCTTATCGCCAACCCAGCGGTGGCGCCACATGCTCCAGGATCGCCCGGAGCACGTGGGTGTTGTACTCGACGCCGAGCTGATTGGGCACGGTGAGCAGCAGGGTATCCGCCTCGGCGATCGCCTCGTCCTCGCGCAACTGCGCGATGAGAACATCCGGCTCGGCCGCGTAGCTCCTCCCGAAGATCGCCCGGGTGTTCTCGTCGATCATGCCGATCCGGTCCTCGTTCTGGTTGTCATGTCCGAAGTAGCCGCGATCGCGATCGTCGACGATCGCGAAAATGCTTCGGCTGACGGACACCCGTGGGACGCGTTCGTGACCCGCCTCTTTCCACGCGTCCCGGTAGGCCCGGATCTGGGCCGCCTGCTGGACGTGGAACGGACGCCCGTCCTCGTCGTTCTTCAGCGTGGAGCTCTGCAGGTTCATGCCGAGCCCTGCCGCCCAGACGGCCGTCGCGTTGGACGCCGCTCCCCACCATATCCTGTCGCGAAGTCCTTCCGAATAGGGTTCGACGCGTAACAGTCCGGGCGGATTCGGGAACATCGGCCGCGGGCTCGGCTCCGCGAATCCTTCGCCCTGGATCACTTGCAGGAACACCTCGGCGTGTTGCCGGGCCATGTCCGCGTCCGATTGCCCCTCCGATGGCGCATACCCGAAGTACCGCCATCCGTCGATGACCTGCTCCGGAGATCCCCGACTGATTCCCAGCTGCAAGCGTCCGCCCGCGATCAGGTCGGCCGCGCCCGCGTCCTCCGCCATGTACAGCGGGTTCTCGTAGCGCATGTCGATGACCGCCGTACCGATCTCGATGCGGCTGGTACGCGCTCCGATCGCGGCCAGGAGTGGAAATGGCGACCCCAGCTGGCGCGCGAAATGGTGGACCCGAAAATACGCGCCATCCATCCCCAGTTCCTCGGCCGCCACCGCCAGCTCGATCGACTGCGTCAGTGCGTCAGCGGCCGTCCGCACCTGGGAGTGAAACGCCGGGGCCCAATGGCCGAACGAGAGAAAACCGATCTTTTTCGTCATGGTCTTCAACCGACATGGAAACTGGCGATACGCGATCGTGGAAGGTGGGCGCCCACGCCGAAACCGGATGGTTCGCGGCCTTCACGCGCTCTCCCGAGGGTCAATCTCGATCCCTTCCTCTTCCGCCTCGGGGATCGCGAACCCGAGCACGGTGATCTTTCCGTCGACGACTTCACGGACGTGCAGGCGGATCCCGTCGACCGTCACGATCCGGTCAGGCTTGATTTCACCCTGCATACGGCCGCGGATCAGGGCGTCGAGCGTCATCGACCCCGGCGCGAGCAGGCGGATTCCATAGAAATCCGCCAGGTCCTCGACGGTCGTGGACCCCAGGAGCGGGAACTCGACGAGAGCGGGCAGCTCCCGCTCTGATCCGGCGCCGCGTGAAAACACCCGGTCCACGAGCAATCGCGTCTCGGGCCGCAGGACGACATAGATATGGTCGCCCGGGAGGATCTGGGTGGATCCTCGCGGGGGAATGAGCGTCTGCCCCCGGGCGAGCATGGCGACCACGACGCCGTTGGGAAGCGAGAGCTGACTGAGGCGCCTCTCCGCGGCCCGGGAGTCGCGCCCGACAGTGTACTCGACGATGTCGGCGTCGACGTCCTTCAGCGAACTGATCTCCAGCGTGACCGGCGATTCGGGCTCACCCGGTTCTTCCAGTCCGAGTCGACGCGCGACGATCGCCAGCGTCGACCCCTGGGTAACCGCGGATACGAGGACCACGAAGAAGACTACGTTGAAGAGCAATTGCCCCGACGGTACGCCGAAGAGAAGCGGGAAGATCGCCAGAATGATCGGCACCGAACCCTTCAGCCCGACCCATGAGACGAGAAGGATCTCACGCGCGCTGAAGCCGAACGGAAGCATGAACGGCACCACGCCCAGGGGTCGCGCGACCAGGATGATCACCACCGATATGAGCAGACCGGGCACCGCGACGGTGGCCAGTTCGCTTGGCGTGACCAGCAGACCGAGTACCACGAACATCATGATCTGGCCGATCCAGGCCAGGGCGTCGTGGAAGAGATAGGTCCCCCGCTGGAAGACGATGCGGCTGTTCCCGAGCACGATCCCGGTGAGGAACACGGCGAGGAACCCGCTTCCACCGAGTGCGGCGGCGACACCGAACGAGAGAAGCCCGCACGCCCCGGTCAACACCGGATAGAGGCCGGCCGATTCGAGATTGATGCCGTTGATCAGCCGGCGGGCGAGGAACCCCGCCCCCAGCCCGACCGCCGCGCCGATCCCCATCTGCATCGCGAAAAGGAGGAGCAGGTCGGGCCCGAACTCCGCTTCGCCCATCACGACCTGGATGAGCCCGATGGTCAGGAAGATCGCCATCGGATCGTTCGAGGCGCTCTCGATCTCCAGCGTGTACTTGATCCGCTTGCGTAGTTGGACGCCCGCGTTGCGCAGGAGAGAGAAAACCGCCGCCGCGTCGGTCGAACCGACGATGCTGCCGAGCAGGATTCCTTCGTGGAGCGGCAGGTCGAGAATGTAGGCCGCCCCCACACCGGTGACGAGCGCCGTGATGAGGACGCCGAACGTGGCGAGCAGTGAGGCCGGCTTCCAGACGCTACGAATGGCCTGGATCGGTGTCTGTAGACCGCCGTCGAAGAGAATGGCGGCGAGCGCGAGCGTGCCGACCGCGTGTGAGACCTGGAGGTTGTCGAAAACGATCCCGCCGGGCCCTTCTTCGCCAGCGAGCATACCGACGATCAGGAAGAGGACCAGCACCGGCAGGCCCAGACGCACCGAAAACTTGCTCGAAACGATCCCGATCAGAAGGAGGACACTACCAACGAGGATGATCTGATCTATGAGAAACATGTTGCCCTCGCGCGGGCGGCTGTGGGAGGCGCGCGATCACCCCTCATGATTGGGAAGGTACGAGTTCGAGAGAGACTCGCCGATGTCGATCTCAGCGGCGACGAGGTCTTCCAGCGTTTCCCGCCGTCGGGCCAGCCTGGCTTCACCACCGGTCACGATCACCTCCGCGGGCCGGGGCCTCTGGTTGTAGGTCGAAGACATCGAGAACCCGTAGGCGCCGGCGGTTCGAAACGCGAGCAGTTCTCCGGGTTCGACCCGTTCGATATCCCGGTCGAGCGCCAGGAAGTCACCGGTCTCGCAGATCGGACCCACCACGTCCACGCGAACCGTCTCCCGTCCCATCGATTCGACCGATTGCACCGCGTGATAACCCGAATAATGGCTCGGCCGCAGCAGATCGTTCATCCCCGCGTCGGTGATGACGAAACGTTTCCCGCCGCCTTCCTTCACGTAGAGCACTCGCGTCAGAAGGATCCCCGCATGGCCGACGATGTATCGGCCCGGTTCGATGACCAGCCGGAAGCCGGAACCGCGCAGCAGCGGAAGAATCTCTCCGGCGAACGCCATCGCCGTGATCCCCTCACCCCCCGAGTAAGAGATGCCGAGTCCTCCGCCCACGTCGACATACTCGATCGGATGGCCGTCTCGTCTGAGCCGCGTGGCGAGATCCACCACCTGCTCCGTGGCTGCCCGATACGGTTCAACGGACAGGATCTGCGACCCGATGTGCATGTCCACGCCTCGGACGCGGATGCCCGGCAATCTCGCGGCCAGTTCATAGAGCTCGGTCGCCTCACCGATGGGAATGCCGAACTTCGTCGCCGCGTGGCCGGTGCGGGTATAATGATGCGGCGTTGGCGCGTCGACGTCCGGGTTCACCCGGAACGCGACCGGCGCCGTCGCGCCGGTCGCCGCCGCCAGCCGCGAAAGCTCCTCCAGTTCGCCCCGGGATTCCACGTTGAAACCATAGATCCCCGCCGAGAGCGCGGCGGCCAGCTCGTTGACGGTCTTCCCGACGCCACTGAAGACGATCCTCTCGGCGGGGATTCCGGCGAGGCGCGCCCTGTACAGTTCGCCCCCGGAAACGATGTCCGCCCCCGCACCGAGCGCCGCGAGCGTTCGCAGTACCTCGAGGTTCCCGTTCGCCTTGACCGAATAGGCGATCAGGTGGGGATAATCAGCGAACGCGTCCGACAGTTCCTGGAACCGATCGCGGATCGCGGCGGCGCTGTAGACATACATCGGAGTGCCCCAGCGGGCGACGAGATCGGGCAATGGAACGTCTTCGCAATGCAGGACGCCATCGCGACGATGGAAGGTCTCGGCCACTTCAACCGCGGCTGTCGGAGGCATTCAGTACGCCCGCGCCCATATGACCTCATCGACGGCCGGCCCGCCGCACACCACGCAAGTCGATGGCGACTCGGCCGACCGGAACTCCGGGTCGGGAATCACCCGGATCGTCGCCCTGGTATCTTCCTTGACTCGATCCTCGCACCCGGCCGCGCCACACCAACCCGTATAGACGAAACCACCCGTCGACTCGATGACCTCGCGCAGCTCCTGATAGTCGACGACCCCGCGCCGGGAGTTACTCTCCCGCCGCTCACGTGCCCGCACCAGCAACCACTGCTGGAACTCTTCGAGCCGGTGAGCGATCGAGGCGATCACCTCGGCTTCGGGAAGAAACTCCTTCCGGCCCTCCCCCTCGGCGACGACGCGTTTCACGAGCACCAGCTGCTGTTTCTCGATATCCTTCGGCCCCACCTCGATCCGGAACGGGACACCTTTCGTCTCCCACTCGTAGAATTTCGCGCCAGGGGTCAGACTGTTCCGGTCGTCGACATGGGTACGAATCCCTTCCAACGCGACGGCGACCGCGCGGGCCTTTTTCAGTACGACCTGCCACTCCGCGTCCTTCCGGGCGATGGGGACGATCACCACCTGGATCGGGGCGAGTCGGGGTGGCATCACGAGGCCTCCATCATCGCCGTGGGTCATCACCAGCCCGCCGATCATGCGCGTGGAGGCACCCCAGCTGGTGTTCCAGGCGTACTCTTCGGTACCGGACTCGGAGGCGAACTTCAGGTTGAACTGGCGGGAAAAGTTCTGGCCGAGATGATGTGAGGTCCCGGCCTGAAGCGCCCGGTTGTCCTGCATCATCGCCTCGCACGAATAGGTGTGGTTGGCTCCCGGGAACGTTTCGGATGGCGACTTCCGTCCGGTGACCACCGCCATCCCCATCCACTCTTCCATGAACTCGCGGTATACGCCGAGCATCCGCCGCGCCTCTTCCTCGGCCTCTTCGCTGCTCGCGTGCGCGGTATGGCCCTCCTGCCAGAGGAACTCCGTCGTCCGCAGGAAGAGGCGGGTCCGCATTTCCCAGCGGACCACGTTCGCCCACTGGTTGATCAGGAGGGGGAGGTCACGATAACTCTGCACCCACTTCGCGAACATCTCGTAGATGATCGTTTCAGAGGTGGGCCGCACGATCAACGGCTCATCGAGGCGCGATTCAGGATCCGGTGCCAGGCCGCCTCCCTCGCCCGCCTTGAGTCGCGTGTGCGTGACGACCGCCATCTCCTTCGCGAATCCCTCGATGTGCTCCGCTTCACGAGAGAAGAACGATTGCGGGATGAACAACGGGAAATAGGCGTTCTGGTGACCCGTCTCGCGAAACCGGCGGTCCAGCTGGTCACGCATCAGTTCCCAGAGCCGGTAACCGTAGGGTCGAATCACCATGCATCCGCGAACCGGCGAATGATCCGCCAGCTCGCCTCGCAGTACGACTTCGTTGTACCAGGCGCTGAAATCCTCGTCACGCCGCGTCAACTTCTTCTCTTCAGCCATTTTCAGAATATCGATGAAATCCGACTCATATCTCCGTCATCCCGAACGCCCCGTCGTCATCCCGTTGTGTCATTCTGACTTGTCATCCCGGCTTCGTGATCCCGGCTCTTCATCCCGGCTTCGTCATCCCGAGCGCGGCGAGGGATCCGCATTTCCCCGCGCGCCACACACACCCGGAGCCTCGCCGCGCTCGGGAACACGCGACGGATGACAGGGGAGACGGGGTCGGAATGACACGACTGAATGACGAGTCAGGGCGACAGGTCGGGAGTCACTCCCCGTTCCTCAGGCGGTTCCACATCACGTACGCCAGGCCCGGGACCACGATGAAAACGACGGTCCAGATTCCCCAACGCGCCCAGTAGCCGAGTTCACCGATCGGGAAGACCACCGCCAGGAGCAGGGCGATCGAGGCCGCCAGCACGAGGATCAGCAGCGGTGGCAGCCAAACGAAAATGACGGCCATCCGGCGAAAGAGCTTCCTGCGTTCTTCATCGGGCGTGCCTCGCGAACGGTCCGCGCCGCCCGCCCGATTCACCCCGCACCTGCCTCGAAGAACGATGGGTAGGGCACCCGCTCCTCGCTCCCGGTCGACATGTCTCGCACGACCACGACTCCCTCCGCGATCTCGTCGGGGCCGAGAATCACGGCACGCCGGGCTCCCATCCCGGACGCCGTCTTGAGCTGTTTGCCCACTCCGAGGGGCCGGAGCGAATACTCGACCGATCGCCCCGTGTCGCGCAGAGAACGCACGAGCCTCAGCACCTCTCCATGCTCCCGTGCCGTCACTCCGATCACGAAATCGTCGATTCCGGTCGTCGTCGATGGCAGCAGGCCGCGGTCCATCAGGAGTTCCTTCAGCACGACGTCGCCCATCCCGAAGCCGAGGGCGGGCAGGTCGACGGGCGAAACCCTGCCCAGCAGGTCGTCGTATCGTCCGCCGCCCGCGATCGCCCGCAGTTCGCCACGTACGTCGAACAGCTCGAAGACGATCCCCGTATAGTATGCCAGGCCACGTACGATCCCTAGATCGAAGCGAACAAAGGATGACAGCCCCATCGCGTCCAGGTCCGTGAGGAGCCGGTGCATCCAGGCGATCGGCTCACCGATCCCTTCGGTTCCGCCGTACGCGTCGCGCACCGCCTCGAAGTCGCGATGCGCGAAGATCGCGAGCACCTCGTTCACCACGGCATTGCCGAGGCCCGCCTCGCCCGACAGCCGTGCACCGACGCCGTCCGGCCCTTCCCGATCCAGCTTGTCGACGATGTTGTAGACGAGCGTCAACCGTTCGGCCGGCACCTGCGCGTGGAGGAGAAGCGCGCGCAGCAGCCGACGGTCGGAAACCCGCGCGACAAAATCATCCGAGGTGAGTCCGAACGCCCGGCAAACGTCGATCGCGGCGGCGAGGAGTTCGACGTCCGCCCCGACCCCTTCCTCGCCGACGATGTCGAAGTTGAGCTGAAAATGCTCACGCAGCCGACCACGCTGCTGACGTTCGTAGCGGAACAGCTGAGGGATCGCGAACCACTTGATGGGCTTCCGCATCGCCCCCGCGCGCGCGCCCACCATCCGCGCCAGCGTCGGCGTCATCTCCGGCCGCAGCGCGATCTCCCGGTCACCCTTGTCGGTGAAGTTGTAGAGTTGCTGGACGATTTCCGGGCCGGATTTTTCGACGTAGAGGTCCGTCGGTTCCAGCGGTGGCCCGTCGTACTCCTGAAACCCGTACCGGCGCGCGACATCCCGCCACACCCGGAAGATGTAATCCCTGACCCCCAGATCGTCCGGATAGAAATCCCGAAAACCCGGCAATGGCGCGAAACTTGGCATAGTCCTGAAATGTAGGCGTCCGCGCGCGGGACGGGCAAGGTGCGGGATGCTCGAAAAACCCGGAAACTCACCGGTGTCCGGGAACCGGGTGGGAACGTTGACTCCATTGACGGCCCTGGTCGCCGGAAGCGGCGCCGCGGACGGATCCAGCGGGTCAGCGGCTCAGACTGACGGGATGCGCCGTATCGCCATTGCGTCACCGACCGTGTGGACGGAGCCCGTGACCAGGACCGTTCCACCCTCGGCGAGCGTTTCGGCACGCCGTAGCGCCGCCGCCAGATCGGCGATGACCTCGCATGCTCCGGACCGATCCCGCGCCGACACAGGTTCGGCCGCTCGGGCCGCGACGACCTCATCGAGATCCCATCGCCGCCCCGGCGGGGCGGAATCCGGCGTCGTGAGCAGCAGCCGATCCGCGTGGGAAGCGATCATCGCGAGCATCGACCGCCAGTCCTTGTCCCGGAGGATGCCCACGACGGCGATGATCGGGCGCGGAAGGTCGAGTGTGGGCAGCGCTTCGCTCAACGCGTGCGCGCCAGCGGGGTTATGCGCGACATCGAAGACCCAGGTCGTTCCATCGCCGCGTTCAATCTGGAGCCGCCCCGGCCAGCGAACCGTCGCGAACCCTTCCTCGATCGCCTCCCATGATGGGCGCTTCGCCAGCGGGAGCAACGAGAGAATGCCTGTCGCCATCGCGGCGTTGTACGCCTGGTGAGGTCCGCCGAGAGGCGTGCGCACCGACCGCGCGCCCCACGCGCGTGAATTGATCTCGAGCAGAGTCCCGTCGGCGTTCCAGGTCGCGCGCCGGATCTCCACGACGTCGGCCAGCTCATGGAGCGACGTGCCGACCTCCGCCGCCCGGCGCGCCAGGACTCCGAATGGAACGGACCGGCGCTCACCCGTGATCGCCGGCACGTCCCGTTTGAAGATTCCCGCCTTCTCGAAGGCGATCTCCTCGATCGTCTCGCCGAGAAACTCCGTGTGTTCCATGTCGATATTGGTGACGGCCGTAACCAGCGGAGAGAGGACATTCGTCGCGTCCAGCCGGCCACCGAGCCCGACCTCGACGACGGCCGTCTCGACGCCCATCTCCGCGAACGCCACGAACGCCATCGCCGTCGTCGCCTCGAAAAACGACGCACCCGTCTCCTCGATCGCCGGGCGCAACCGTTCGGCGATCCCCGCGAGCCGCTCCGCGTCGATCGGTATCCCGCCGATTCGGATGCGTTCGGTGAACGACACCAGGTGCGGCGAGGTGTACAAACCCACCCGGTCGCGGCCCGTCGCCCGCAGGGCGGCCTCACAGAGGGCCGACACCGAGCCCTTCCCGTTCGTCCCCCCGATCAGCACGGAAGTGAAAAGCCGATGCGGATCCCCCGCACCGGCAAGTAACCGTTCCGTCCTCTCCAACCCCCAGTTGACCCCTCCGCTCACCCTCGAGAAGAGCCAGGGGGTCAGTTTGTCGAGCGTTGTCAATCGCGATCCTTGTTCATGAAGCCGACGCCAGCGGACCGTCAGCGGAGCACACGGGACCAGGGGAGAGGCGGGCCCTCTTCCCGCCAGCTCGTCCGCGCCACCGAGATCACGCCACGGCGACGCCGTCCTTCGTCTGTCCGTCCTTCAGTCCAAGCATGTGACGGAGGAGGCGTCCGATCTCTCCCTTCAACTGTCGCCGGTCGACGATCGCGTCGAGCATGCCGTGTTCGAGGAGGAACTCGGAGGTTTGAAAGCCCTCGGGCAGTTCCTGCTTGATCGTCTGCTCGATCACCCGCTGTCCCGCGAATCCGATCAGCGCGCCCGGCTCCGCGAGGTTCACGTCACCGAGCATCGCGTACGAGGCGGTGACCCCGCCAGTCGTCGGATCGGTAAGAACCGAGACGAACGGCAGTCCAGCTTCATCGAGACGGGCGAGAACCGTGGATGTCTTCGCCATCTGCATCAAGGAGAGGATCCCCTCCATCATCCGCGCACCGCCCGACGCGGACACGAGGATCAGCGGTTCGCGTCGCTCCAGGGCTCGCAGACCCGCGCGGCTGATCTTCTCACCAACCACCGACCCCATCGATCCGCCGATGAAGTCGAAGTTCATCACGCCCAGCTGCACATCGATTCCGTCCAGGCCACCGGCGACACCGATCAGCGCGTCGCCCGGCCCGATCTTCCGTTCCGCGGCCGCCAGCCGCTCCGGGTACGGCTTCAGGTCGACGAAGTTCAGCGGGTCCGTCGAACGGAGATCCCGGTCGAGCTCGACCCATCCTTCATCGAGCAACAACCGCACGTACTCGGCGGCCGGAAGGCGGAGATGGAACGAACACGCGGGGCACACGTTCCAGTTCTCCTTCAGCTTCTCCCGATAGAGAATCTCACCGCAGGATGGGCACTTCTCCCACACATCGGCGGGGATCTCGCGCTTGTCCGCCGCGACCAGTTTCTTCTTCGGTTTCAGGAACCAGCTCATGTCAGCCATTCGTTGCTCATCCGTGCCTATGAAAGAGGACGCCCCACGCCCCCGTACGCGCTTCGTGATTCCCGCCATGCGCCGCGACCGTACCGTACCGGGAAGTTCCGGCTACGCCGGGTCGGCGGACGCGTCTACCCCGCCGCGCGCGCCTCGGCCGCGATCCGCTGTACCATCGCCATCGCCAACAGGTTCACGAGCAGGAACGAACCGCCATAGCTCAGGAATGGCAAGGGGATCCCGGTAATCGGCATCACTCCCACCGTCATGCCCGTGTTGACCAGCACGTGCGCGAACCAGCTTCCGAAGAGTCCGAACGGCACCAGGCTCGCGAACGGATCCGAACTCATTTCCGCCGTTCTCACGAGCCGCCAGAAGATGAACCCGAACGCGGTGAGCACGAGCGCCACGCCGACGAAACCGAACTCCTCGCCAACCACCGAAAAGATGAAGTCGGTATGTTGTTCGGGAAGGAAGGCCAGCCGCTTCTGCGTTCCATCCAGAAACCCCTTCCCATAAAGCCCCCCGCTACCGATCGCGACCTGCGACTGGATCAGGTTGTATCCAGCCCCTCGCGGATCGATCGACGGATCCAGGAAGACGAGGAAACGGTTCTTCTGATAGGGCGCCAGCCCCTCCCACAGCGGCAGCGCCACCGTCCCCGCGACGACGTTCGCCACCAGGATCGCCACGCCCTCGGAAAGATAGGGTTTGTAGACGAACGCCAGCAGCAGCACGAGAAGAACGAAGTACGCGCCCCAGAGCCAGACGTTGACGGACAGGAAGAGACCGAGCACCGGGCTCGCGAGGAAGAAGAGCGTCGAGAGCGGCGTTCCGGCCCAGAAGAGCATCCCCAGCAGGATCGACGCGAAGACGAGGGCCGTGCCGAGGTCCGGCTGCAGGAGGACCAACCCCATCGGAACGAGGACGACGAGGATCGGTTTCCAGAGCATCCAGATCGTGCGCGGCGCCTCACGCCAGCTACCCAGGATGCGCGCGAGCATCAGGATGACTCCGATCTTGGAGACCTCCGCCGTCTGGATCCGTACCGGCCCGACCACGATCCATCCGGACATGCTCTCCGCCGTCCCCGCCCCCGTGCCGATCACCAGCGTCAGACCGAGCAGGATCAGACATACGGCATACACCGGCTGCGCCGCCCATTCCAGCCAGATGACGGGTACCTTCATGACGAGCGGCGTCGCCAGCATCGCCAGCACGAACCAGAGAAGCTGCTGGCGCCAGAGGCCCGCGACGACCGTACTCGGCACGTCCAGCACCCCCGCGCTGTACACCATCGCCACGCCGAACGCCGTCAACCCGATCACGACCACGAAAAGGAGCGGGTCTCCGAAGACGATGTTGCGGCCGCGCTTCATCATCGTTCGGTCAGCTGAGCGCGCGATAGACGACGACCGCCACGATCCCCGTCGCGGCGGCATAGAGCGCCGTCAATGGCGAGATCAGGAAGAGGTAGGAGGCGCCCGCCCCGAAAAGATCGCCGGTGGCGATGAAGAGGATCACGTCGTATGCCCACTTCCCCGCGAACAGATACAGCGCCAGCAGGACGTAGTTGTCCTCGGTGAAGATCTCGCGTGAACGCGCGCCCAGGAAGGCGACGATGGTCAGCGCCAGGGAACTCGCGCCGAGCACGGTCGGCACGAGCGCCCCCTCGAGCAGTCCCAGAAGAA
The DNA here is from genome assembly GCA_964634395.1 of uncultured Gemmatimonas sp. GTDB lineage: Bacteria > Gemmatimonadota > Gemmatimonadetes > Longimicrobiales > Longimicrobiaceae > WHSP01. The sequence goes on from CAZWJE010000002.1 coordinate 74,986, forward strand.
ATCCCGTGCCCGCTGCGATCCCCGCGGGGAGATGGCGGGCCGCGAGAAGCACCGCCACGACCAGCAGGTCCGGCGCGAGTTGCTGGTAGCCCAGACCGACGCGCAGTACGAAATGGAGGACCACGAGTACCGCCACCAGCCCCACGACCCCCCACCCAACCCTTCCATTCATCGTATGCGGTTCTGTCGCGGGGTCGAGAGCGCCAATCCTCCAGTCATTCCACCCCGGTCATCACTGGGGGGTCGTCGGATCGCCAAGCAGCCGCGGTCCCGGCTCGGCCGGAGGCGTCTGCGCGGCGGGCGGTGTCGCCAGCTCCGGCACCGGCCTCGCCGGCTCCGGTTCCTCCACCACGGGCGGAGATGCGGTCACCGTGGGGGTTCCGAGCACGGGGGCGCCGGTCTCGGGCGCGGCCGATGTCTCCACGACGGAACCTCCCGCGGGCGTTACCGCCCCGGCGCTCGGACCCTCCACCAGTGCCGCCGGATCCGCAGACACGCCGCCATCCGTCGGCGCGGCCGTCGGATCGTCCAGCCGAATGCCCCAGGATCCGGCAAGATCCTGGCCCTCGGCGGCGGGGTCCGGATCTCCCAGGATGAGCACGTAGTTCATCTGCGACGGACCGACGAGCGGCCGCACGAGATAGTTTCGCTGCCAGCCGTCCTGCCCCTCCTCCGGCCCGATCACGACACCGATCGGGATCCCCGTCGGGTAGACGCCGCCCTGACCCGACGTGACGATCATCTCGCCCGCCGCGAGGTCCACGTGTCGCGGCGTCCCCGTCAACAGCAGCACCTGTTCGCCCGACATGCTTCGGGGTTCGACGATACCGTAGATGTCGCCGGCGAGCGTCATCGCGGAAGCGCGAAATTCGGGGTGGGTCCAGTCCAACCCGAAAGCGACCGCCTCGTCGACATCGCGAACGAGACCCACCAGCCCTTCCGCCGCGACGATCGGCGCACCCGGCCGCACCCCCTGCCTCGCACCCGCCGTCAGCAGGAAGAACGCCTCGCTCCCCCGTTCCGGGATGCGCACCACTTCGGCGGAAACGAACCGCCAGGGGAGCCGGTCACGCAGTCCAAGCATTTCGCGGAGGTGACGGTTCTCGGCCGCCAGGGGCGCCTGCCCCACGAGGAACGCGGCCATACTGTCACGCTGCGCCCGAAGTGTGGCGGGATCCTCGAAGAGTGAGTTGCGTTCAACGACGCCACGCTGCATCGCGAGCACCGGCCGAAGGACCGTGGAGCGGATCGCGCGTGCCAGCTGTTCGCGTTGTGCCGTGAACATCGACAACGCCAGCGAGAGCGCGACAAAGAGCAACACCAGCAGCCAATCCCGCTGACGGCTCTTCTTCCCTCCTTCTCCCAGATACGGCCGGAAAGTGCTCAGCTCGCCAACACTCCTCGGTATTTGTTGATATCGTCCAGGATCCGGCCGGCGCCTCGAACGACGCACGTCAGCGGTTCCTCGTCCACATGGATCGGCAGATTCGTTTCACGGGCGATGAGCTGGTCCAGCCCGCGGATGAGGGCGCCTCCCCCCGTCATGACGATCCCGCGATCGACGATGTCCGACGCCAGTTCCGGCGGTGTGATCTCGAGCGCGCGACGCACCGCTTCCACCACCGCCTGAATCGGTTCCTGGATACACTCACGGATCTCCTGCGAGTGCACCCGGACCGTCTTCGGGATACCCGAAACCAGGTCGCGGCCCTTGACCTCCATCTCCCGCTCATCTCCCGTGCTGTACGCCGAACCGATCTGGATCTTGACCGCCTCCGCCGTCGGCTCGCCGATCATCAGGTTGTAGTTCTTCCGCATGAAGGTGACGATCGACGCGTCGATCTCGTCACCCCCGACCCGGATCGAGGTGTCGGACACGATACCGGAGAGGGCGATGACGGCGATCTCCGTCGTTCCTCCCCCGATGTCGATCACCATGTTCCCCGTCGGGGTTTCCACCGGAAGCCCCACGCCGATCGCGGCGGCCATCGGCTCCGCGACCATATAGACCTCTTTCGCACCCGCCGAATGCGCGCTGGATCTCACCGCCCGCCGCTCCAGCTCCGTGATGCCCGAGGGCACTCCCACAACCATCGTCGGCTTCAGCTTCAGGAACCGCTTCGACGTCACGGTCTCCAGGAAGTACCGCAGCATGATCTCGGTCACGTCAACGTCCGCGATCACTCCATCCTTCAAAGGTCGGACCGCGGCGACGCCCTCGGGCGTCCGTCCCAACATTCGTTTCGCTTCCAGGCCGATCCCCTTGATCTTGCCCGTCGCCTTCTCCACAGCCACGACCGAGGGCTCATTCAGTACGATTCCTTCGCCTTTCACGTAGACGAGGGTATTCGCCGTGCCCAGATCGACCGCGATGTCGTTGACCGGAATGAAAGAGCCGGACGTAAACCAGCGAAGAGCCATTTCTCTCCTGGAAGCTCGCGCCGAGGTGCGCGCCTCTGCGCCAACACCTCATCGATTTTGGATGGATGGAAGGCCAGCAAGCTACCGTTGGCCCCGGTGGCTCGCAAGCTATGGTAAACCCTTGCGGCACTTCGCCTCGACCACGGTCGCCAAGCCGCGCGAAAGGCGTCCGTGTGCCCGCGCGCGACAACCGGATCTCCGTCGTCCGCGCCGTTCTCGTTGTTCGCTTGCTTCAGGCCCCGGTCGAGCCGAACCCGCCCGATCCCCGCGCCGTCTCACCCAGGCCCACGGCCTCCTCGATCGTTGGCGTCGCGAACCGCGCGAACACGAGCTGCCCGATCCGCATCCCGCGCGTGATCGTCACCGGCTCCGACCCCGCGTTCCAGAGGATCACCTTGAGTTCTCCCCGATAGTCGGGATCGATCGTGGCGGGAGAGTTCGGCAGCGTCAGCCCGTGACGCAACGCCAACCCCGACCGGGGCCTCACCTGACACTCCAGATGCGGCGGCAACTCCATCCGCAACCCCGTCGATACGGCGCGGCGTTCACCCGCCGTCAGGATGAAGTCTCGCTCGCATGACGCGACATCATAACCCGCCGAGCCCTCCGTCTGTCGCGCGGGAAGCGGAAGGTCCGGATTCGTGTCCATCCGGATGAATCTTACGGCGCCGTCACTCGTCTCGTCCATCGTATGCCCTTGTGGTTCGGGCCGGCCGGGGGAGCGCGGGTATACCCCATCCCGAACTCATGTTCCACCCCCCGGCGTCGCCCCCAAGCAGACGAGGGCGCACGACCCTTCGTGCGCCCCCGTGCCCCTGCCAATCAGCGAATCCGGACACCCCTCGCGTCGTCCGCGTGAATTGCCCGCGACCCGGCCGAACTCAGTCGCCGGCGGCCATCTCCGCGAGCGCCGCCTTCCGAGAGAGCCGCAGCCGTCCCTTCTCGTCGATCGAAAGCAGCTTCACCGGGATCACGTCGCCCTTGTTCACGACGTCTTCGGTCTTCTCCGTGCGCGCTTCCTGCAGCTCGGAAATGTGGCAGAGCCCCTCCGTCCCCGGCAGGATCTCGACGAACGCGCCGAAGCTCGTCGTGCTCTTCACCACTCCTTCGTAGATCCGCCCGACCTCGGGTTCCTCGGTGATCGCCGCGATCATCTTGCGGGCACGTTCACCTCCCTCGCCACCCGGTGACGAGATCGTGACGGTCCCGTCATCATCCACGTTGATGGTGGCCCCGGTCGCCTCCTGGATCCCCCGGATCGTCTTGCCCTTCGGGCCGATCACCTCGCCGATCTTCGACGGATTGATCTTCACCGTCAGGATACGCGGCGCGAACTTCGACAGCTCCGCCCTCGGCACCGAGATCGCCTTCTCCATCTCCGCGAGGATGTGGAGCCGTGCGCGATGCGCTCGCTGGAGCGCTTCCCGCATGATCTCCACCGTCAGTCCCTCGATCTTGATGTCCATCTGGATGGACGTGACGCCATCCTTTGTGCCGGCGACCTTGAAGTCCATGTCGCCGAGCGCGTCCTCGAGACCGAGGATGTCGGTGAGAACCGCGACCCGGTCACCTTCCTTGATCAGCCCCATCGCGACACCCGCGCACGCCGCGCGCAGCGGCACTCCCGCGTCCATCATCGCCAGTGATCCGGAACACACCGTCGCCATGGACGAGCTCCCGTTCGACTCCAGCACGTCGGACACGACGCGAATCGTGTACGGGAACGCCTCATAGGCGGGCAGGACCGCCTGGAGCGCACGCTCGGCGAGCGCGCCATGCCCGATCTCCCGCCGGCTCGTTCCGCGGACCGGCTTCGCCTCGCCCGTCGAGAACGGCGGGAAATTGTAGTGCAGCATGAAGCTCTTCGTCTGCTCGGTCGGGAAATCGATCGATTCGAGCCGCTGCTCATCGTTCGGCGTACCCAGCGTCGCGACACCCAACGACTGCGTCTGGCCCCGGGTGAACACGGCCGAACCATGCGCCCGCGGAAGGAGCCCGAGCTCGATGGTGATCGGGCGGACCTCGTCGAGCCCGCGTCCGTCCGTTCGGACTCCCTTGCTCAGGATCATCTCCCGCATCTCGGTCTTCTCGGTCTGCTTCAGCAGCCCCGCGACATCGTAGCCGAACTCGGCGGCTTCCTCCTGGAACTCGCTCAGCACTTCGCTCTTCATCAGCGACATCGCCTCGAGACGCGCCTGCTTCTCGGCGATCCCCAGAGCTTCCCGGATCCGGCCGCTCGCCGCCGCGACCACCCGCTCCCGGAAGGTCGCGGCCACTTCCTTCGCCGACCACGCCATCTCCGCGGGCCGCTCCACCAGCGCGAGCAGCTCACGCTGGATCCCGACCAGCTCCCGGATGCCCTCATGCGCCACCAGAAGCCCCTCGGCGATGTCCTCCTCGGGAATCTCGAGCGCGCCACCCTCGACCATCTGGATCGCGTTCTCCGTCCCCGCCACCACGATATCCAGGTCAGAATAGTCGAGCTGCTGGAACGTCGGGTTCAGCACCCACTGCCCCTGGATCCGCCCGATTCGCACCGCGGCGACCGGATCCTTGAAGGGAATCCGGCTCAGGTTCAGCGCCAACGAAGCACCGAACACGCCCAATACGTCGGCGTCGTTCTCCTGGTCGGCGGAAATCACGTAGATGAAGAGCTGCGTCTCGTGCAGGAACCCGTCGGGGAAGAGCGGGCGAAGCGGCCGGTCGACGAGGCGCGCCGAAAGGATCTCCTTGTCGGACGGACGTCCCTCCCGCTTGATATAGCCGCCCGGAATCTTGCCCGCCGCGTACGTCCGCTCCCGATACTCCACGGTCAGCGGAAAGAACGGAAGGTTCGTGGGGTTTTCCTGCGCGGTCGCCGTGCACAGCACCATCGTCTCACCGAACTGGACGGTGCAGGAGCCGTCCGCCTGCCGCGCCATCTTGCCGGTCTCCAGGATGAGGGACCGTCCCGCGAATTGCTTCTCGATTCTGGCCATTTGTCTGTTAGCTTGACTTTCCGCGTATTTGCCGTGGGGTGACGCTCGATGGCCGGATCCCCACACGCGCCGGCCACCCTCCCGATGGGGAGTACGAAGATCGCCGCAGGGCACATGCCCATGCGGCGATTCAGAGTCAAATCCGCTACGCCGGGAACCGAGGACCCCGCGCCGTGACTCGCCGGGCGCGGCTTCCTCGCCTGTTCGGCCCCGACACCGGAGGCCCGATTCCCGCTTCCGCGATCAGTGCCGGAGCCCCAGATCCGCGATGAGCTGACGGTACTGCTCGAGATCGTTCCGACGGATGTAATCCAGCAGGCGTCGGCGTTGACCCACCATCTTCAACAGCCCTCGCCGTCCATGATGGTCCTTGTGGTGCGTCCGGAAATGCCCGGTGAGCCCGTTGATGCGCGCCGTCAGCAGCGCCACCTGGACCCGCGCTGATCCCCGATCGTTCTCGTGCAGCTGATACTTCCTGATGATTTCGTCGCGGTCGATCGCCATCTACCCCTGTGCCTCCTCAAGAGTCTACGCTACTTGAAAAGCAGCAAGGCCCGCACGGTGAATCCTTGCGGGCGTACAGCCTTCTATTCTAGGGGCATTCCCGCCCAGTGGCAAGTGGAGCGCACCCACCCCGCTCCGTCCGCGCTTGCCGGCGATCCTGGACGGGACGGCGATGGACCGCCGCCCGCCGCCTGTACGCCCTACTCGACCGAGATGAAGGCCACGGCGTTCTCGTTGTTCATCGGGACGATCAACTGCCGCCGCACCGGATCAAAACACATCGACGCCGCACTCGGAATCCCGGACGCGATCCGCTCCGCCCGCTCTCCGGGCCGGATTCGCGAGATCCATCCCTGTACGACACTGCTCACGTATTTCGTCCCGTCCACATCGATGACCAATCCATCGTTCCCCGCACTGTACGCCTGCTCCGTAAGCACGAGTTCCCCGGTGGGCGCAAACGTCAGCACGTTGGCGTCACCGATGTTGACGACCACGATGTTGCCTCGCGGATCGATCGCCACGCCATTCGGCAACGCGAGGGGTGCCCCCTCCACGAACACGGACGAGCGCCCATCCGGAGCGACTCGATAGATCCTCTCGAGTCCACCCGTATTGGAGGCATAGATCGTCCCGTCGCTCGCGACCGCGATCCCGTTCAGAACCGAGGCTTCCTCGACCTGGAAGGAAGCGATCGGTTCTCCCGTGGAGAGATCGAAAGTGCGGATGAAGGCCGCGTCCACCGCATAGAGCACACCGTCGTGAACCGCGCTCCCGAGCGGGTCGTTCAGCGTCAACCCGTTCCGATTCACGCCGATCCACTTGCTCGTATGAACCGTTCCGTCCGGGTTCAACAGCGTAACGTAGCCGTCATTGGCGAGTTGGGTTTCCCCCATGCCCCGGTTCATCACCACGATCAGGCCGCGATCGGGGTCATAGGTGCAGCTCTCGGCGAAACGGAGCCCGCCCAGCACTCGAACGTTCTCGGAAATCGGTACGTACTCCCCCTCCACGACCGTCCCGAGCGGCATCCCCGCCACGAACGGCCCTCCGCTCTCACCGTCCGGCGTCTGCGCCGACAGGATTCCACAACCCGCCATCACCCAGAGCAGACCGGTCACCACCGCCTTGTTCATGCGCCCTTCTCCGCGACACGTGGGAATATCATATTGGATCTTCGTGGGATCGAGTGTAGGCCAGCCTTGCGGGCTCGTCAAGCAAAGCAAAACTTACATACATGCAGCCGAACCTCACGTCATCAGGGGTGGTTGGACGGGACCGGGTCCTTCAGGCGGACAGATCCATCGACTGAGGAAAAGCCCAGCCGCGCCACCGCGGAACCGTTTTTTGGAAGAGAGAAAGAGAGAGAGCCTACCATGTCGTCACAACGCAACCTTCCCATTGTGGGAGCGTCGCTGTTCATGATCGTCGTCGCCGGATGTGGTGGCACACCGGAGGTCGCGTCGGCCCCGGCGACCGAGGCGGCGGTGGCCGCCGCCAGCGACGTGGTTCACACCCTGAAGGAAGATTACCGGATCGTGACCGCGGTCGACGGCCTGGAAATACCCTGGTCGATCGCCTGGCTTCCATCCGGTGAGATGCTGGTCACGGAACGAGGCGGCCGTTTGCGGATCGTCCGCGACGGGGTACTCGAACCGGAACCCGTTTCCGGCGTTCCCACCGTTCGCGCGGTCGGACAGGGCGGGCTCCTCGAGATCGCGGTGCATCCTGATTTTTCGTATAACCAGCTCGTCTACCTGACGTTCTCGAAGCCGGCCGAGGACGGGAGCGAGATGGCCACCACCGCGCTCGCTCGCGGCCGCCTCGAAGGCAATCGGCTACTGGAAGTCCAGGAGATCTTTGAAGCCGAAGCCTGGTCGAACACGAACGGTCACTATGGTTCCCGACTCGCTTTCGACGGTGCCGGCCAGCTGTTCATGACGGTCAGTGACCGGCAGGCGCCTCCTTCGGGCGATCTGGCGACCCACCCGGCCCAGCGTCTGAACACGCACCAGGGGAAGATCCTCCGCCTGAACGATGACGGTTCCGTTCCCGTCGACAACCCGTACGTCGGTGACGAGGGCGCGCTCCCCGAGATCTGGAGCTACGGTCATCGCAGTCTGCAGGGACTGGCGATTCACCCGGTGACGGGACAGCTCTGGGAGACGGAGCATGGACCTCAGGGCGGCGATGAACTCAACCTGATCGCTCCCCGCGCGAACTATGGCTGGCCGGTGATCGGATACGGGGTCAACTACGGGCCCGGAACGCCGATCCACTCGTCCCAGCGTCAGGAGGGCATGGAACAGCCGAAGCACTATTGGGTGCCCGTCATCGCCGCGTCGGGGCTGATGATCTATGACGGCGACCGGTTCCCCGAATGGAAGGGTGACTTTTTCGCCGGCGGGCTGGGCGGAGAGAAGATCGTGCGACTCGAGGTCGATGGCGAGACAGTGACGAGCACGGAAGTGGTTCTTACCGGACATCGCGTGCGGGACGTTCGGCAGGGACCCGACGGCTACATCTACGTCGCCTCTGAAGCGGCCGGGCAGATCCTGCGGCTCGAACCGGCGAACTGAACGACCCGTCGGACCCGCCAGACCTGTCGCTGAGGATTGGAGAGGCCGTAGGAACCGTCTTCATTCGCTGAACGGTTCATACGGCCTCATCACGCCGCCGCATCTTCACGCTCTCGCGTGTAGCCTCTGAAACCGCACGCCGGACCCACCCCGGCGTGCGCCGGCCAGCTCCCCTCAGTGATCGCGCAATACTTCGCGCCCCCGCTCCACGTCCCGATGCATCTGTTCGACGAGTTCGGCCACCGAGCCGAAGGGCTCGACGCCGCGAAGCCGTTCGTGGAACTCGACCCTCAACAGCTTGCCGTAGAGGTCGCCGTCCCAATCGAGCAGGTGCAGTTCGACCGACGGCGGGAAACCGCTGAATGTCGGGCGTGGGCCGAGATGGAGCAGGCCCGGGATCCGCGCGCCATCGACCCAGCCATACACCGCGTAGATCCCCTCGAGCGGTAACAGCTTATCGGGGTCTCCGACGTTGATGTTGGCGGTGGGGAATCCGAGCTTGTGACCCTGGCGCATCCCCTGGACGACCGGCCCTTGCAGCGTGTAAGGTCGGCCCAGGGCACGGGCGGCATGGGTGACATCGCCCGTCAGCAGCATCTCGCGGATCCGGGAAGAGGAGATCGGGCTCCCGTCCACCCGGACCTGGTCCACCACGTCGACGGCGAAACCGAACTCGACTCCCAGCTCTCTCATCGTGTCGACCGTACCTTCACGGTCGCGCCCGAAACCATGGTCATACCCGATCACCAGCTCTCGCATGCCCAACCGGCCGAGGAGGATCTCTTCCACGAACCGTCGTGCCGAGTAGTCCCGCAGCACCGGCGTGAACGCCACGAAAACGGCGTACTCAACGCCGGAGAGAGCCAGAAACTCCTTCTTCTCCGCGGGGATGGTGAGGAGCCGCGGCGCCACCTCGGGCCGTACGATCCGCAACGGGTGGGGATGAAATGTGACGAGCACGCTTCGCCGGCCCGTTCGGCGGCCGCGCGCGACGATCTCGCCCAGCACTTCCCGGTGACCGAGGTGAATGCCGTCGAAAGTCCCGACGGTCACCACCGCACCCCGTTCATCGAGGGGCAGCGCGGGTGGCAACGCGAAGGCCGATCCCCCAGCGGCGGACCACCCGGTCACAGGAACACCTTCCTGGGTCGAAGCCCCGCACCCTCCGCCTCGCCGATGGCCGCGAGCGATCCATCGGGCGCGAGCAGCGCGATCGGCCCGCCGGGAAGTGGGCCTTCGCGCGGAATCGCGCCTCCGTTCGCGACCCTGGCCATCTCGTCCGCGCCGAGCACCGCCGCGGGAAGGTGCGAGACCGCCGCCGTGGGTGTGCGCACGGCCGCTTCCACGGTTGGGAGGTGCCCGAGCGCGTTGACCGGAACCGCGCTCTCGACCGACCAGCTTCCGATCCGGGTCCGGCGCAGCGCCGTCAGGTGCGCGCCAACACCAAGCGCCTCTCCCAGATCCCGCGCGATCGAGCGGATGTACGTGCCGCTCGAACAGTCGACTTCGAAATCGACTTCCGGCGGTGAGAACCGGGTAACCTCCAGCCTGGAAATCCGTACCGGCACCGGCTCCATGGGCACCGATCGCCCCGCCCTCGCGGCGGCGTAGGCTCTCTCGCCGGCAACCCTCTTCGCCGAGAAGAGTGGAGGCAGCTGGAGCTGGTCGCCCACCCGATCCGCCATCTCGGTGGCCAACATCTCACGTGTCACCGTTGGCCAGCGCTCGTCCGCTCGTACGGTCACGCCTTCGATATCATCGGTGTCCGTGACCACACCGAGCCGCATCGTCGCCTGGTAGCTCTTGGGCAGACCGGTGAGATACTCGGCCAGGCGGGTCGCCGGACCGAGGCAGAGCAGAAGCAGTCCCGAGGCGAAGGGATCAAGCGTCCCCGTATGTCCGATACGACGCTCGCCCAGCGCCCGGCGGGCCACGGCGACCACGTCATGAGAAGTCGGACCCGTGGGTTTGTCCACAGGCAACACGCCGTTCCATGCGCTCATCCGCCGTCGCGAATCACATCGTCCTGGTCACCACCGACGGAATCATTCTCGCGATCGGTGTCGGTGGAGTCACTTTCGTCGGTGGAGGCACTTTCGTCGGGGGAGGAGCTTTCCGGGAGCGTCTCACGGATGAGCGCCTCGATCCGCATGGCGTTTTCGAGCTTCCTGTCGATCTCGAAGTGCAGCTCGGGAATCCGTCGGATGTGCAGCCGCTGGCCAAGTCGTGCGCGAATGAAGGCGGCGGCGCTTCGCACACCCACGAGCGCCTCCGCCTTCGCGTCCTCGTCTCCGAGCGCGGTGATCCAGATCCGCGCATGGTCCAGTTCCGGTGATGTCTCGACGTCAGTGATCGTCGCCATCGCCGCCCGAGGGTCGTTCACCTCCTCATGGATCAGAAGCGAGATCTCTTCCCGAAGCTGTTCGTTGAGTCGCGCGGTCCTTCGATATCTCGCCATTCCACTCCCCGTATCGCTCGACTCGACAGAATGTCATCGCGAGCGCACTTCCCTTGCCATTGCCAGCGCAGCGAGGGATCCACGTTCCGTGGTTCGGCGCGCCGAACCCGAAAATGCGGATCCCTCGCTGCGCTCGGGATGATGACCGACCCCGATGACACCGGGCCGACATGATGGCCGCGGTGACGGACAGTACCGCGATGTGTAATTCCGTCGCGACGATCGACGATCGAGATTCCCGGCGATACCCGCGTGACCCACGCGCTACAGGTACCGCGTGTACGAATCCACGACACGCACTCGCGGCTCTCCTTCGATGAACCTGTCCAGGCTGTCGAGCACCGAGTTCGCGTGGCCACGGTCCCCGGAGACCACCGTGGCCGCGAGTTCCGCCCGCTGATGAACATCGGCCAGCGCCGTCTCCGAGACGGATACATTGAACTGATTATGCATCCGGTCCTTCAGGCTCTTCACGACCGAGCGCTTCTCCTTCAGCGAGCGGCATCCCGGAAGTTGGAGCTCCCAGACGGCGAGGCCGACGACCATCGCCGGGCCCTCGCTACTCGGCGACCTTGCTCAGGGTGCGCGCGACCTCTTCGACCCGGTAGCACTCGATCACGTCGCCAACCTTCACGTCGTTGAAGTTGGCGATATTCAGGCCGCAATCGAACCCCGCGCGCACCTCCCGCACGTCGTCCTTGAACCGCTTCAGGCTTTCGAGTTCGCCTTCGTAGATCTGGATTCCATCGCGTACGACCCGGATCTTCCCCCGCCGCTGGATCTCGCCTTCGGTGACCATACACCCGGCGACCGTACCCACGCGTGGGACCTTGAAGATCTGCCGCACCTCCGCCGAGCCGAGAAGGACCTCGCGCTCCTCCGGGCTCAGCATTCCTTCCATCGCGAGCCGAACTTCCGAGACGGCCTCGTAGATGATGTTGTAGAGGCGGATATCGATCTCTTCCCGCTCCGCGACGGTACGGGCCTCGCTCGTTGGCCGGACGTGGAAGCCGATGATGATCGCGCCCGACGTGGAGGCGAGCATCACGTCCGACTCATTGATCGCGCCTACGCCCCGATGGACCACCTGGACGTGCACCTCCGGTGTACTCAGCTGCTCCAGCGCGTCGGAAAGCGCCTGAACCGAACCGTCCACATCGCCCTTGATGACCAGGTTGAGCTGCGTCTGCTCACCCTTCTCGGCCATCTTCGCCCAGTCGATGAGACCGCGGGCGCGACCCTTGATCCGCATCTGCTTCTCGCGCTCGAGCCGCCGTCGGGTCTGCGCGATTTCCGCCGCCCGCGCCGCTTCCAGCACGATCAGCTGATCGCCAGCGGCGGGCACACCGCCGATCCCGAGGATCTGAACCGGCGTGGCCGGCCCGGCGGTCGGCACGCTGTTTCCGCGTTCGTCGAGCATCGCGCGGACCCGCCCGTCGTAGCGACCACAAACGAACGAATCCCCGGTATGCAACGTTCCATTCGTCACCAGCACCGTCGCGATCGGGCCCTTGCCCGGATCCAGGCGCGATTCGATGACCACGCCCGTCGCCTGTCGGTCCGGATTCGCCTTGAGTTCCAGGACTTCCGCCTGAAGGAGCACCTTCTCGAGCAGGTCGTCCATCCCGATCCCACGTTTCGCGGAGACCTCCGCGGCCATCACGTCCCCACCGAACTCCTCGAGCACCACCCCGTGCTGCAGGAGGTCCTGCTTCACCCGTGTCGGGTTCGCGTCCGGCAGATCCACCTTGTTGACAGCCACGACGATGGGAACCCCCGCGTTCCGCGCGTGGCTGATCGCCTCGACGGTCTGGGGCATCACCGAGTCGTCGGCCGCGACCACGAGGATCACGAGGTCGGTCACTTCCGCGCCGCGCGCGCGCATCGCCGTGAACGCGGCGTGACCCGGGGTGTCGAGGAAGGTGATCGATCGATCAGCGTCCAGGTCGACGTTGTAGGCGCCGATGTGCTGCGTGATCCCACCCGATTCGCCGGCGATCACGTTCGCCTTGCGGATGTAGTCGAGGAGTGACGTCTTGCCGTGGTCCACGTGACCCATCACCGTCACGACCGGCGGCCGGCCCGCGAGATCCGCCTCGTCGTCCTCTTCCCGATCGATCTCGGGTTCCGCGCCGTACTCCTCTTCCCGAATCGCGGTGAACCCGAACTCATCGAGAACCATCTCGATCTGGTCGAAGTCCAGACGCTGGTTGATCGTCACCCTCAGGTTGAGATTCCGGAACGCCGACGAAACGATCTCCGTCGCCGAACGGTTGATCATCTCGGCGAGTTCCGCGACCGTCAGGAACTCGTTCACCCGAACGGTCGTGGCCTCCTCCTGTCGCTGCCGCTCGCGTTCCTCCTCTCGGCGCTCCTGGGCGGTCGGTCCACTGTCACGACCCTTGCGGCGTCGACGGCCACCCCCCTCCATCGCGGCCATCGTCTTCCGGAACATCTGATCGACGGCTTCCTGGTCGACCCCCCGCTTCTTCTTCCGATCCTTCTTCCGGCGTTTCTTGGCGTCCCCACTGCTCGCCGTGGTCTCACCCGTCGGTTTTCCGCCGGCCCCGGCGGGCGCGGGACGCGCGGGAGGAGCGGGTGGCGCCCCGTGGCGCACCGGAGTCGGCGTGAAACCGGATGAACGCGCCGGCCGGGCGGGCGGCGTGCCTGGCCGCGCGCGCGCCGGCGTCGCCCCCCCCTGCCGGGCGGGCGGTGACGTATCCGGACGCGTCGCCGGTCGTTCCTCACGACGCGGAGGCGGCGGTGCCGAAGTCGGCGGTGGCGCCGACCGACGCGGGGGCGGCGGCCGGTCCGTCGCCGGCGTCGGAGGCGCCGCGGCCACCGTCGAAGGCACGGACGGGGCTGACCTGGCTTCCGCGCGCGCCGGCTCCGCCGCGTCAGCCCGCTCATCGACGCTCACGTCCACCGGCGCCGGGGGCTCCACCACGACCACGCCACTCGGTTCGGTGCCGGTCGTCACGACTTCGGCGCCACGCTCAGCGGCCGCTTCCGCCGCCTCACCCGCCATCGCCTCGGCCGCGTCAGCGGCTGGCGAGGTCGTCTCGTCCGCCTTCCGCCGTCGCCGCCGTCGGGTGCCGCCCTGACTGTCCTCGATCGCCGCTTCGATCGCGCGGTCCGACGAGGCGTGGCCCAGCCGTCGCTCGCGCTCCATCACCGTCCTCAGCCGCGCGATCTGACCGTCGCTCAGCTGCGACATGTGGCTGCGCACCGGGATATCCATCTCCCGAAGCAGCTGAACAAGCGACTCCGCCGAAACGTCGAATTCCTTCGCGATCTCGTCTACTCGCATCCGTCTAACTGCCTCCTTGCTGTTCCACCGAACGCGCCCGGGTCTTCAAAAGCTCCCCGGCGCGGCTCCCCATCGCTGGATTGACGAAACCGACGGCCGAGACCGGAGCCCGCCCAATGGCCGACCCCAGTTCTTCCCTGGTGAACACGATTTCGTAGGGTATCCGTCGCGCTTCGAGCAGCGGAACGAGCTTCGCCCGCTGACCGGTCGCCGCGTCGACCGCCAGGATGACCTGGTGGACGCCGCCATCACGCGCCGCGGCCCGTACCGCCTGCGTTCCGGTCACGAGGGCTCTCGCCCTGGCACCCAGGCCAAGGAGATCGAGAACGGCGCGCGCCGGGTTCCGCGCTTCCGGCCGATCGCCCCGGTCCCCGCCTCGCGTCGCGGCCATTCCGAGCTCTCTCGAGCCTCGTAAGCGCTCTCTCTATTCCGTGGGCGAGGTGGTCTCCCCCGCCTCGTCCTCGACGGTGAGTTCCTCGATGAGGGCGAGCACGCGGTCCGCCTCTTCCGGACCGACGGCCGGAATTCGCAGGAGATCCTCGCGCTCGAGGTCGATTACATCGAAGAAGCTAGTATACCCGGCCGCCTCCAAAGCCGCCAGTGTGGCGGGCGCCAATCCAAGGGCGCGCAATGGGAAGTCGGACGTCTCGTATTCCTCGCCCGCCCGCCGGGAGCCGCCGCCGAAAAGCGCTTCCTCCGCCCCGCGCTCCAGCCACTCGCGCGAACCGAAGAGATTGATCTCCCATCCGATCAGTTGAGAGGCGAGACGGACGTTCTGTCCCGCTCGGCCGATCGCCAGGGAGAGCTGGTCTTCATCCACGATCGCCGTGATCACCCGGTGGTCGAAGTCCGAAACGACCTTCGCGACCCGTGCCGGCGCCAGCGCCCGTTTCGCGAACACCTCGGGATCGGGATGCCAGGGCACGATATCGATACGCTCACCACCGAGTTCCTGAACCACGGCCCGGACCCGCGAGCCCTTCAGACCCACGCACGCGCCGACCGGATCGATCGACTCGTCGCGCGAGGACACCGCCAGCTTCGTCCGCCCACCAACCTCACGCGCGATCCCGCGAACCTCCACCACCCCTTGCTGGATCTCCGGGACCTCGAGCTTGAAGAGCGCGCCGACGAACAGAGGATCCGCTCGCGAGAGGATCAGTCGCGGCCCCTTCGGGCTTTCTTCCACCTTCTTCAGGACCGCGCGGATCGCCTCGCCCTGCCGGAATCGCTCGCGAGGGTTCTGTTCCTTCCATGGGATCACCGCGTCCGCGTCACGGCTCCGGTTCAGCATCACCACCAGCTTTCCGCGGTCCGCCTGCTGGACCTCGCCCGAGAGGAGTTCCCCGATCCGGTCCGCGTACTCGTCAATGATCTTCTGGCGCTCTCCCTCACGCACCCGCTGCAGCATCCGCTGTTTCGCCGCCATCACGGCGTTGCGGCCGAAGTCCGAAAACTCGACCGGTACTTCGAGCACATCGCCGACCTCGAAATCGGGATCATCCCACCGCGCTTCCTCGAGCGAGATCTGGCGAGAGGCGTCTTCGACCTCGGCGACCACTTCCTTCAGCACCGTGATATCGATCCGCCCCGTGTCTTCATTGATCTCGATCTCCGCTTCCACGTTCACACCGAACCGGCGCGCAAGCGCGGCGAGGATCCCGTCCTTGATGAGGTCGTGGAGTTCCTCGCGAGAGATGTTCTTGTTGAGCGCCAGTTCGCGGAACGCCGCGAGAATCTGGGTAGCGTTGTTCATCGATGCTTCATCCTCACCGGTATATGGGTGGACGGTGCGCTCAGGCGTCGTCCTTGTCCCCGCCCCAGCGGAAAACCAGGTGCACTCTCTTTATCCGCTCTCGGGGAATCGACAGTTCCTCGCCATCCGTCGTCCGCAACAGGATCGAATCTCGACCCGGCTCACCGCGCAACCCGATCAGTTCCCCCTCCACCCGCTTCGCCGAGCCCCGGATCGCGGCTTTCCCGTGTACGGCGATCTCCCGTCCACGGAATCGCTCAAAGTCTCTGGACCTGGTCAACGGTCGCTCCACACCGGGAGACGACACCTCCAGGACATACGCTTCCGGCACGTCACCACGGGCATCGAGCCCCGCCTCGACCGCGCGGCTGACGCGCTGGCAATCTTCGACGCTGATGCCCTGGCCAGGCACCGAATCGGGATAGTCGATGCGCAAGCGAAGCACGGGCCGCGCCCGTGACCCCGCCCGTTCGAGTTCGACCAATTCGAACCCGAGTTCTTCGACGCACGATTCGACGAATGTCTCGACCGGGTCGGCCATGGATCAGGACTCGAAAAACATGGCAAACAAAAAAGTGGGGTGACCGCGTCCCCACTTCGAAAGGCGGCCAGACCCGCCATCGCCGCATACCTTCGTCGCTCGGTGAAATATACCCCCGGCGAGCCTCTCCCGCAATCCCGACCACGCTTTGCGGATCGTCGCAACCGGCCATCCGGCACGACTATGGACGGATCCCTATCACTCCGACCTGCCGGCCAGTCGAACCGCCCCGGTGCGAGAAGAACTCGCTCCCGTGGAGTGTGCAATGCGTCGAGGTGGTGAACCGCTCACGCGACATCCCGACGTCCGCCGCCCGCTGGGCGAGCGCCGCGCGGAGATCGATCGGCGCCTTCACGAACACGCCGGGACCGGGTCGGACGGCCTCATGAACTTCCGGGCCGACCTCGTAGCACTCGCCGCAGATCGCGGGTCCGCAGTGGGCGTGGACCTCCGAGGGGATCGCTCCCATCCCGACGAGCGCGGCGAATGCCCGTTCGAACACCCCCGCCGCGACCCCGCGCCACCCCGCATGCACCACCGCCACGGCGCGCGGAGACCCCGCGACGAGGAAGACCGGAACGCAATCCGCCACCGACACCGTGAGCAGGATACCCGGCTGTCGGGTGACATGGGCGTCCGCACCTTCGGTGACCATCACGCCCGAGGGGAGCGGCAGTGGCCATTCCTCGACGCGATCACCGTGGACCTGGCGTGAATGAACCGCCGCGGGCAGCGCCGTCGTCGCACGCAGGCGGCGCCAGCGATCGAGCGCCACCCCCACGGGGGTCGGGCCGAACAGACCGAAGCCGGTCTCGTCCCCCGGCCCATCGCGGCCGGTGACACCCTGCACGAGCCAGGGAAACCGTTCGACCCACTCGGGGTGACGCCAGAGCGGGATCTCCCCTGGCTCGAGCACCTCGGTCACGGGGTGCATCTCGGCGGACGCGCCCAGCGCGGTCTCAATCGACCGGGAACCCACCGCTGGAATCGGCGGCGCCCGTGACTCCACCGCCCGGCGGCGGATCGGTCGTGTACGCGGGACCCGCCGAGCCGCCGTCCAGCAGATCGAGCCGGGTCCGGAGCGATTCCACTTCGCGGCGCAGCGCCTCGTACTCCCCTCGAGAGACGAGGTCGAAACGATCGCGCGCGCCCTCCAACGAATTCTGCACCGCTTCCGCCGCGTCACGCACGACGCCTTTGGCGCGTTCGGGGCTCAGGTCACCGCGCGCGATCGCCTCGTCCAGCGTCTCCTCGAGCGCGTCTCTGAACGCCGCGAGCAGGCCGATTCCGGTTCTGATCCCACCCGCGATCCCGCCACTTCTGTCGTCACTCATTTCGATCGACTGTCGCTGAAAGTTGGACCCCGCGATATTACCCCGAACCCCGCCGGGGGTCGTCACGAACCGCTCCACCGGCGGCCGACATCATCTCGTGATCGAGCACTCGGTGATCCGAATACCGGCCTGGCCGCCGGGCGGTTTCAGGTCGATGAGCACCAGGCCGCCCGACCCGCTCGTCGCGGGCCCTACGCGTCCTCTCGCGAATCCCCGCGAGAGATGTTCGCGCCGAGTGCGCGCAACCGCTCGTCGATCCGCTCGTATCCCCGTTCGATCTGCCCGATGTTGTAGATCTCGCTCTCGCCTTCGGCACCGAGCGCCGCGATGAGGAGCGCCATGCCGGCGCGAATATCCGGGCTCTCCACGATTCCTCCTCGCAGCTTCGAGGGGCCGACCACCACGACGCGGTGCGGGTCGCAGAGGATGATCCGGGCGCCCAGCCCGAGCAGCTTGTCAGTGAAGAACATCCGCGATTCGAACATCTTTTCGTGGATGAGGATCGTGCCTTCGCACTGCGTGGCGGCGACGAGCGCGATCGAGGTCAGGTCGGCGGGGAACGCCGGCCAGGGTCCGTCGTCGATCTTCGGGATATGGCCGCCGAGGTCGGAGCGGATCGTCAGCTCCTGGTCGCCGGGAATGAAAACATCGTCTCCGCGGATCTCGACACGTACACCCAGCCGGCTGAACCCGATGAGCGTGGAGTCCAGGAACCGAGGCTCCGCGTCCTCGATGAGGATCTCCCCGCGGGTGACCGCCGCGAGCGCGATGAAGGAGCCGACTTCGATATGGTCCGAACTGATGCGAAACCGGCCGCCGCGGAGGCGATCGACGCCCTGGATCTCGAGCGAGCCCGTGCCCGCGCCGGAAATCTGGCAACCCATCCCCACGAGCATCGCGCAGAGATCCTGCACGTGCGGCTCAGCGGCGGCGTTTCGCAGGATCGTCGTGCCTCTGGCCAAAGCGGCCGCCATGATGGCGTTCTCGGTCGCCGTCACGCTGGGTTCATCGAGGAAGATCCGGGACCCGCGCAGACCGGATTCCGCGTGCAGGCCGAAGACCCCGCGACGCTCGCCGAAGGTGGCGCCCAGTGCCTCGAGCGCCAGGAAATGGGTATCCATCCGCCGGCGACCGATGATGTCGCCGCCCGGCTGCGGCATCTGCATCTCTCCCACGCGCGCCAGCATCGGTCCGGCGAGCAGGATCGACGCCCGGATGCTGGCGGCCGACTCGGGGTCCAGCTCGCGCGGCCGGATCTCCCTGGCCTGGATCCGGACGACGTTTCGGTCGATCCAGCCGACTTCCACGCCGAGATCCTCCATCAGCGCCATGAGAGTCTTGACGTCCCGGATGTCCGGGACGTTGTCGAGGATCACCTCTTCATCGGTGAGGAGGGCCGCCGCCAGCATCGGCAGCGCGGCGTTCTTGTTTCCGGCGGGCCGTATTCGGCCCCTCAGGCGTTCGCCACCCTGGACGATGAACTTCGGCACGTTCGCGTTGCTCCTGTTATCCCCGCCGCCCGGGCGGCGAGAAGACCGATGGATTGATGAGGGGGAGGCGGAATCGGACGCATCGTCCGGCGAGCCGCGCCCGCCGCGCAAGGATCGTGCAACGCGACGATGGGCGCAACACCCACCGCCGCTCCGCTTGACACCCTTCCAAATTGGGGAATAACTTCCCGATTCGAAGTCGTCTGCGCGGCGGCGATCGGGTCACTTCCGGATCACGACCGTCGTCCCCTTCCCCGCCGGAGGCCACGTGCAGCTCCTGATCATGGTCATCAACGAGGAAGAGAAGCTGGACGAAATCCTCTCGGGAATGATCGAGCTGGGCATTACCGGCGCGACGATCATCAACAGCGAGGGGATGGGTCGCGTGCTCTCGCATGATATCCCGATCTTCGCGGGGCTCGAAGCGATCGCCTCACGGTCCCGGCCACAGAATCAAACGATTTTCAGTGTGATTCGCGAGGACGAGAAGGTGGCCGGGGCGTTGAGACTCTTCCGCGAGATCTGTGGGGATCTCGAAAACCCGGCCACGGGGATCGTGTTCACGATCCCCGTCAACCAGGTGGTCGGACTGGCACCGGAAATCGGCGACGAATCGAACCCCGCCTGAGGTCGGTACACGCACGTCCGTTGGGTGGGGAGCCGTTCGCGGAACCGCGTTACGCGCGCGTAACGCCGAATTGGCGTACTTCTGACAAGAGGGGCTGGAACCACTCTTGCACGTTCGTCCCTCGGGAACCCATGCCCCCCAACACCAGAACCGGAGATAGCGGAATGCCACGCCAGGATACGCTGGATTTCCTCACGGCCTTCGCGGTCGGCACAGTCCTGGGTGTGGGAGCGACCCTGCTCCTGCAACCGGACAACTCCCCGAAAGCGCGTGTCGCGCGCGAGTTGAAGCCGTACAAGAAGCAGCTCCGCAAAGGCTACAAGGACGTATCGCGAAGCGTCTCACGTGGCTTGCGGACGGGATCGGAATCGGCGACCGACCTGACGTCGGAGGTGATCGGCGCGGGGCGCGAACTCCTCAAGGAGTTTCGCTCGGAGGTGGCCGATATTCTCGAGCAGGCGCGTGCTGATCTGGGTGATATCGTGGCGGATCAGGCAAAGGACCTGCGTCGATCGGCGCGCCGCACTCGCGGAAAGGTCGGGCTATAGTCCTTGGTTCGTGCGTTCCTTCTCGCCATCGCGGCCATTGTTCTGATTCCGGATTCGGCCTGGGCGTGGGGGCCGGCGACACATGTCTACCTGGGGAGCGAGGTTCTTCGCTCCCTGGCGTTGCTGCCGCCGGCCGTTCGCGCCCTGCTGAGCGCCTATCCCCGGGACTTTCTCTACGGGTCCGTCGCGGCCGACATCTCCCTCGCCAAGAAGTATGTTCCGGAGGGCCGGCACTGCCACCATTGGCATGTCGGAGAAGAGATCTACGAGACGGCTGAAACGGAACGACTCCGCGCTGTCGGTCTCGGCTACCTCGCTCATCTCGCCGCCGACACGATCGCTCACAATTACTACATCCCCCGGCAGCTGCTGCTCACCTCGTCCAGCAAAGCGCTCGGACATTCCTACTGGGAGCACCGGATGGATGTGCAGCTTGGTGACCGGTGCACGCGAGTCGCTCGCGACATCGTCATGGATCATGACCACTCGGCCGCCGACGCGCTCTTCGACCGTGTCCTCTCCGCCACGCTCTTCTCCTTCCAGACCAACCGCCGGATCTTCCGGGGGATGATTCGTTTCCAGGATAACGACCGGTGGCACACGGTGTTCGGGGCCATGCTCCAGAACTCGCGGTGGGTGCTCCCCTCCGGAACCGTGCGCGAGTACACCGCCCTTACCTTCGACTACGTCATCGATTACCTGGCCCGTCGAGGCGACGCGGCCCCCGCGCGGCTGGATCCGATCGGGGAGGAAAATCTCGGCCTTTCCAAGCGTATCCGCAGGATGGCGATGAAGGAAGGCAAACTGGATTCGCCGGAGCTGATGGAGGAAATGGCGGACAATTTCTTCCCGCTGCCTGAAACGCCGTTCGGCTACCTGGCGCGGCGGCGGGAGGAAGAGCGGGAGGCGAGTTGACGATCGGAGCCGAGGCATAGCCACGCCGCGGCGCCTCTCCCGTCGTGTCGGGCGGGGCATCCCGAGACTGCCGGGGCCGGTGACGAAGGATGACTGGATCACGGTTCAGGGTTACTCTCCCCCGAGGCGGCTCCTCAGCAACGCCGACAGTTCCTTCGGATCCGCTTTCCCGGCTGACAGCTTCATCACCTGGCCGACGAAGAATCCCATCAGCTTTTTCTCACCGCCGCGAAAGCGCTCGACGGCATCGTCGTTCGCGCTGATTACCTGGTCGACCCAGGCCTCGAGGGCTCCCTGATCACTCACCTGAGCCAACCCGCGACTCTCCACGATGTCGGCGGCGACCGCCCCGGTTTCGAGCATCTCCGCGAATACCTGTCGCGCGATCGGTCGTGAGATCCGGCCCGAGACCTGGAGATCGATGAGGCCGGCCAACCTGGCCGGAGTGACGCGGAGGGCCATGAGGTCGACGGCGTCGGTCTTCACGGCCTTGAGCACCTCGCCGAGCGTCCAGCTGGCGGCATCGGCCGGAGGCGCGCCGGCGGCGACGGTCGCTTCGTAGAAGTCCGCCAGGTCCCGCGTCGCGGTGAGGTACTCCGCGTGCTCCCGGACGAGACCGAATTCCCGCTCGAAACGGTCGACTCTTCGCCAGGGCATTTCCGGAATGGACTCGCCAATCCGCGATAGCCACTCGGTCGCGATCTCGACGACTGGAAGATCCGGGTCCGGAAAGTAGCGGTAGTCGTGGCTCTCTTCCTTTCCCCGCATCGGACGGGCCTCGCCCCGGTTGGCATCCCAGAGCAGCGTCTCGTGCGAGACGCGCGCACCGCTCCCGACCAGCGAGCGCTGGCGAGCGATCTCGAACTCGATCGCCCGCTCGACGTTGCTGAACGAGTTCATGTTCTTGACCTCCGTCTTCGTCCCCAGAGGGTCGCCGGGCTCGCGGACCGAAATATTCGCGTCGACGCGGAGGCTGCCTTCCTCCATGTTGAGGTCACTCACGTCGAGGTATTCGAGCGCTTGCCTGAGGCGGACGAGAAAGTCGCGGGCGTCGGCCGCGGAGCCGAGGTCGGGCTCCGTCACGATCTCGATGAGGGGGACGCCGGTCCGGTTCAGATCCACCGCGGTGGCGCCATCGATCCTGTCGTGCAGTGACTTCCCCGCGTCCTCCTCCAGATGGATCCGACGGATGCGGATACGGCCGGCACCGTCTCCATCCTCGGTGACCATGTCGATATGCCCGTCGGTCGCGAACGGCTCCTCGAACTGGGAGATCTGATAACCCTTCGGAAGGTCCGGGTAGAAATAGTTCTTGCGCGCGAACACCGAGCGTTGGTGGATCGTGCAGTGGAGGCCGAGGGCCGCGCGCACGCCAAGTTCGATGGCTTCCCTGTTCAGTACGGGAAGCGCTCCGGGCAATCCGAGGCACACGGGACAGGTATGAACGTTCGGAGGCGCGCCGAACTCGTTCAGGTTCCCGCAGAACAATTTGGTTCGGGTCTTCAGCTGCACGTGGATCTCGAGTCCGATGACCGGTTCGAGATCGTTCGGCACGATGGCGTCGCTCATTCCGCCACCACCTTTCCGGGCGCGGCCGTTTCCGGATCGTTGGCCAGGGCGTGCTCGAGCGCCCGCGCGGTCCGCACGAGAACCGGCTCGCTCCACCGCGGCCCCATGAACTGACCGCCCACCGGCAGTCCGTCAACGCGACCGATCGGCAGCGAGATCGCGGGAATCCCCGCCAGATTGGCGGTCACCGTGAATGCGTCGGAAAGGTACATTTCAAGCGGATCGTCGAGACGCTCGCCGAGTCGGAACGCGGTCGTCGGCGTGGTGGGTGTGAACACGACATCGACCCCCGAGGCGAATACCCAGTCGAAATCGCGGATGATGACGCCGCGAACGCGCTGCGCCTGGCCGTAGTATGCGTCGTAGTAGCCGGCGGAAAGCGCGTACGTCCCGAGCATGATTCTGCGCTTGACCTCGGGGCCGAAGAGGGCGCGTGTGCGTTCGTAGAGTTCCGTGGCGCTCTTCACGTCGGGCGGGCGCACACCGTACCGTACGCCGTCGTACCGCGCCAGGTTCGAGGACGCTTCCGCCGGCGCGATGATGTAGTACGTGGGGATCGCGTGGCGGGTGGACGGCAGGGAGACCTCGCGGATCTCCGCGCCGAGAGATTCCAGCTGACGCAGCGCGGCCCGGCAGGAGGTGACGATTCCCGCGTTGAGCGAGTCGGGGAAGTACTCTTCCGGAACGCCGACGACGAGGCCGTCGAGCGGGCCCGGTGCACCGTCGAGAGGGATCGGCTCGTGAACCGCGCTCGTCGAATCGAGCGGGTCATGACCCGAGATCACTTCGAGCCCGAGCGCGGCGTCATCGACCGAGCGGCCAACGACCGCCACCTGGTCGAGCGAGGAAGCGTACGCGACCAGGCCATACCTCGAGACGCGACCGTATGTGGGCTTGATCCCGACCACGCCACAGAACGCGGCCGGCTGTCGAACGGACCCGCCGGTCTCGGTCCCGAGCGCGATGGGTGTGATTCCCGCCGCCACCGCCGCGGCCGAGCCGCCGGAACTGCCGCCCGGAACGCGAGAGCGGTCGACCGGATTCCGGGTCGGTCCGTACGCCGAGAACTCGGTGGACGAGCCCATCCCGAATTCGTCAAGGTTCGTCTTTCCGATCACCACGGCGCCCTCGGCACGGAGTCGAGCCACGGCGGTCGCGTCGAACGGGGACCGGTAACCCTCGAGGATCCGCGACCCACAAGTGGTTGGGAAGTCGACCGTGACGATATTGTCCTTGACGGCAACCGGCACGCCGGTCAACCGGCCGGAACCCGACGAATCGTTCCCGACCGCGTCGATCCGAACCGAGAGGAACGCGTGAACCGGGTCCGGACCCGCGTCGGATCGGGCAAGGGCGTCGGCGGCCCGGCGGAGGACTTCGCCGGCCTTCGATTCGTCCGCCCGGACGGAGGTCGCGATCTCGCGGGCGGAAAGGGGCGTCTGCTCGCTCACGCTTCCCCTCCGCCCGACAGCGCGTCGGCATCGAGCGCGGCAAGGCGCGGCACGGTGAAGAAGCCCTCCTGGAACTCCGGCGCGATTTCGGCGAGCGACAGGCGTAGGGTATCCGCGCCTGGCGTGTCCGGTCGCATCGGCGCCGTGTGTTCGCTCGCGCCCACGATCGGCGGGACCTCCCCCGTGTTCACCGCGTTCAGCTCCCGCACGTGTGCCAGGATCGTCCCGAGGTCCTTCGCCATCTCATCCATTTCTCCGTCGGTAAGCTCGAGCCTCGCGAGCCGCGCGATCCGTTCGATTTCGTTTCGTTCGATCTTCATTCTTCCCATGCAGGAATATGGATGCCCGG
>CAZWJE010000002.1:99916-119726 GCA_964634395.1 uncultured Gemmatimonas sp.
CCGACGCGCCGACCTCCGCCCGCGCGGGGCACCCTGGAACGGGCCTAATCCCAGTCCGACTCCAGATTCGCGTACCGCACCATGACGACTTTCCGACCCACGGTATCGAAGTGGATGGCGGCGCGGACGTCCGCGCCGAATCCCGACAGTTCGAGCACCGTCCCCGCCCCGAACTCGGGATGCCGGACGCGGGCACCCTTCACCAGGCGGACGGGGTCCTGAGAGTCGGCGTAGTCTACGGTCCGGCCGGTGGGTCGCGCGACCCCCGGGTCGAATCCGAGTCGGCCTCGACGCGTCGTCTCGTTGAAGCGGCCAACCGGTCGGAAGCTCGAACCGGTCGGCACCCCCATCCGCCGAGTCCGCCGGAGTTCGATGAGATCCCGCGGGATCGCCTCGAGGAAGCTGGACGGAATCGAATCGGCCCACTCTCCGCCGCGGCGACGACGGCGTGCGGTGGTCAGGTACAGTTTCTGTTCGGCGCGCGTGATTCCCACGTAGAAGAGCCGACGCTCCTCCTCCAGTTCCTCGCGGGTATCCCGTGTCCGCGAGAGGGGGAACAGCCCTTCCTCCATCCCGGCGAGGAAGACGACAGGGAACTCGAGCCCCTTCGCGTTGTGCATCGTCATCAGGGTAACGACCGGCGCGTCCGGGTCTTTCTGGTCGATGTCCGTGACGAGCGCGACGTGCGCGAGGAAGAGATCGAGCGGGCGAACGGCGCGCGCGTCGGCACCGGCCGCCTCCAGATCCTCGATCATCTCCGGGTCACCGGCCTCGGCGCGCGCCTGTAGTTCACTGGCGGACGCGACCAGCTCCTGGACGTTCGCCACCCGGTCCGCGCCTTCGGCACCCTCGTCGATCAGCGCCTGCAACAACCCCGTCTCGTCGAGGAGTTCTTCGAGAAACGCGTCGAGCCGCGTCCCGGCATCGGCGGTGATGGCGAACCGACGGATCAGGGTCGCGAACTCGACCAGCGCGCGCGGTGCCGCGCCTCTCATCTCGGGGATCTCGTCAGCGCGCTCCGCCGCGGCGAGCAACGCGATCCCGGAGGCGCGGGCGTGCGCCGCGAGTCTGACGAGCGAGGTATCACCGATGCCCCGTCGTGGAAAGTTCACGATCCGCAGGAAGGACTCATCATCCCGCGGATTCGCGATCAGCCGCAGATAGGCGAGAACGTCCTTGACCTCGCGCCGCTCGTAGAATCGCTGACCGCCGACGATCCGATACGGGATTCCTTCGCGCCGGAACGCCTCTTCCAGCGCTCGGGATTGCGCGTTCGTCCGATAGAGGACCGCGAAGTCGCGAGGAGTCGCGTCCGGGTTGGAGGCCAGACGCGCACGGGTCTCGTCCGCGATCCATTCCGCTTCGTCCGCTTCGTCCGCCGCCTCCACCATGGTGATCGACTCCCCTCGCGCGTTGGCGGTGCGCAGGGTCTTCCCCTTCCGGTGTATGTTCTCCGCGATCACCCGGTTCGCCGCCTCGAGAATCCGCTGCGTCGAGCGATAGTTCTCCTCCAGTCTTATGACCCCCGCGTCCGGGAAGTCCTTCTCGAAATCGAGGATGTTGCGGACGTTCGCCCCGCGCCAACCGTAGATCGACTGGTCGTCGTCACCCACGACGAAGAGATTGCCGCCGGGCGCCACGCCGGTATCGTCCGCTCGACTGGCCAGCAGGCGTAGGAAGACGTACTGCGCGTGGTTCGTGTCCTGGTACTCATCCACGAGAACGAAGTGGAATCGGCTCCTGTACCGTTCGAGGAGATCGGGGAACCCGCGCAACGCCTCGACGGGACGAAGCAGCAGGTCGTCGAAGTCGAAGGCATTCGCGTCGCGCAGCGCCTGATCGTAGCGTTCGAATACCTGCGCCGCCGCCCGGGCGAGGGGGTCGAACGCCCGACTCGCGAAGCCGGCCGGCCCGATCAGTTCGTTCTTGGCGGACGAGATCGCCGCGCGGACCGCCTTCGGCGAGAACCGTTTCGGGTCCAGCCGCAGTTCGTCCTTCAGGATGCGACGGACGAGGCGTTCAGAGTCGTCCGCGTCATAGATGAGAAAGCTGGGAGACCAGCCGAGGCGCGGAGCCTCGCGGCGCAGGATGCGGGCGCCGATCGCGTGGAACGTGCCGATCCACATGCCCGAGGGATCGCGGCCGAGCAGGGAACGCACACGGTCCCGCATCTCCGCCGCCGCCTTGTTGGTGAAGGTCAGGGCGAGAATCGATTCCGGTGCCACCCCGTGTTCTTCGACCAGATGCGCGATGCGCGACGTGAGGACGCGGGTCTTTCCCGAACCCGCGCCGGCCAACACGAGGAGCGGACCCTCGAAATGTTCAGTCGCCGCGCGCTGTTCGGGATTCAGTCGTTGCAGGTAGGACATTCGTTCGTTCGATCAGCCAACCGACTGGTGGACGGGGAGTTCAACGAGGAACGTCGCCCCTTCGGTCGTCGGGAGCAACGCCAGGCGGCCTCGATGGACGTCCTCCACGATCCGTCGGGAGAGCGAGAGGCCGACGCCCCATCCACCCTTTTTCGTCGTAACGCCCGGTTCGAAGAGTGTCGATCGCACGCCCGGAGCGACCCCGGGACCATTGTCCTCGATCGAGATCCCCACCACTCTCTCACTCTCCCGGTACGCGCTCACCACGATGCGGCCACCCGTGCCCGCGAGCGCGTCGAGCGCGTTCTTGATGAGGTTCTCGAGCGCCCATTCGAGGAGCACGCCGTTGCCACGTACCGGCGGAAGCCCCTCCGGGACCTCCACGACGAGTTCTACGTTCTTCGAGAGTTGCGGCATGCGAACGCGAACGTAACGCTCCAGCGTTCGGAGGATATCCCGAGCTTCCACGGGTTCCCAGCGCACCGGACGCCCGATCCATTCGAACCGCCTCGATACCTTCTCGAGCCTCTCCAGGTCCGACTCCATCTCCGCCGCGACCGCGGGCAGCGACGCCATCTCCTCACGCTCCTCCGGTGGCAGCCGCAGGATCTCCACCCAACCGGTGAGCGAAGAGAGCGGCGTGGCCATCTGGTGAGCCGACTCCCGCGCCATCGTCGCGAAGATGCGCTCGCGCTCGACCCGCTGATTGTGACGCACCATGATCGCGGCGGTGATGATCAGGCACGCGAGCGCGCCGACCTGGAGCCACGGAACCCAGCGGAGACGCTCGACGATCGGCGGGTCTCCGATGTACACGGTCCCGAGTCCCGGCTCGAAGATCGGCGGGTTCCGACGTTCCAGCTCACGAACATAATTGTAAAGCCGCGGATGGTCCTGCGGATCGTTCGGATCGGCGGCGAAAGGAAGGTTCGTCGTCGCGGAAGGCACTCCATCAGCATCCACGACCACGACGGGAATGCCCAGGCCCTGAACCTGGACGATCAGTCCGAGCAGCGTCTGCTCGGCCGCCCCTTCCCTGGGATCCTGCAGCCCGGAGATGATCTGCAGGTAGATCCGGGACTGGACGAGCGCTTCCCGCCGCATCTCCCGGACGAGGAGTTCCGTGTAGAGCAGGTACCAACCGAGGACGACCGCCGCCAGAATCGCGAGGGCGGTCGGCCAGTAACGGTTGAGCATTCGGACTACCTCTGGAAGATGTCGGTCCCGACGTACGGTCTGAGGACCTCCGGTACGACCACGGACCCGTCGGCGCGTTGCCCGTTCTCGATGATCGCCACGATCGTCCGCGGGAGCGCGACCCCGGATGCGTTCAGCGTGTGCGCGAACTCAGGCTTCTCGCCGGGAGCGGGCCGGAACCGGATCCCCGCGCGGCGGGCCTGGAAGTCACCGCAGTTGGAGCTGCTCGACACCTCGAGCCACCGTGCGACGCCAGGCGCCCATACCTCGAGGTCATAGGTCTTGCGCGCGGAGAAACCCATGTCGCCGGTCGCCAGGAGGATGACCCGATAGGGCAGGCCCAGTAGCTGGAGCACGCGCTCGGCGTGGCCCGTGAGTGTCTCCAGCGCGGCCTCGGATTCGGATGGCCGTTCGAAACGAACGAGTTCGACCTTGTCGAACTGATGCACCCGCAGAAGTCCGCGCGTGTCCTTCCCCGCCGCCCCCGCTTCCCGTCGGAAGCAAGGCGAGTATGCGACGTAGGTGATCGGCAGCCTGGCGCCGTCGAGAAGTTCGTCGCGGTGAAAATTCGTGACGGGCACCTCCGCCGTCGGGACGAGGTACAGTCCATCGCGCGGTAGCTCATACGCATCGCCCTCTTCCACGAACTTCGGGTACTGACCCGTGCCCAGCATCGCGTCCTGATTCACCACGAACGGCGGGGACGCCTCGACGTAGTCGTGCTCTGAAACGTGCAGATCGATCATCCAGTCGATCAGCGCCCGACGCAGCCGGGCACCCGGCCCTTTGAACGAAACGAACCCACTGCCCGCGACCTTCGCGCCCGTCGGCAGGTCGATCAGACCGAGCTCCGCGCCGATTTCCCAATGCGGGCGGGCCTCGAACCCCAACTCCGTCGGCCGGCCCCAGTGGCGGATAACGGTATTCGCCTCTTCTCCGCCGACAGGCACGCTCGCGTCCGGCACGTTCGGAATCCGCAGAAGAATCTCGTCCGAGGCGGCTTCGATCTCCCGAATGCGGCTGTCGATCGCCCTGATCCGGTCGTTGACCGCCCGCATCTCCGCGATCGCCGCGTCCGCGTCTTCTCCCCGTCGCTTCGCGGCGCCCACGGCCGCGGACACTTCGTTCCGTTTCGCCCGCAGCCCGTCGCCCTCGGCGACGAGGGTTCGTCGTTCCAGGTCGAACTCCAGGATCCGACCGATCGCGTCGCCATCCACGTCGTCGCTGGCCCGGCCCGCGAGCGCCGCGCGTACTTCCTCGGGATTCTGTCGGATCCAGCGAATATCCAGCATCTGGCGATCGTTTCGGTCGGTTGCGCGTCGGTTGCCGGACGTCGATGAACGCCCGGGCGGCGGAGAGTCGGGGCGGGAAGGTCTAGTCGACCATGCTCAGCCGAGGGTCACTGCACTGCTCGTTCGTCACCACTCGGAAATGCGCCGTGGCGGCCTCGACGTCCACGATCAGCGGCTGCAACTTGGCGAACTGGACGCAACCGAACCCGACATCGCGAGAGCGAACGGCGAAGAGCAGTCCCGGCTGAATCGCGACCGCCGAGTCCGTTCGGAAAGTCGACTGCCCGGGAATCTCGCGCATCCCCTCGAATGTCTGGCCCACGATGGGAGGCGTGATCGCCGCGCGGGAGCCGGCGATCCCGACCGCGCCCTGTGGCAGGAGGTAGAGTTGTCCGTCCACCAGCCGGAGCGTCAGGTCCCACGCGAGGGCATCGGAGATCTCCTCCGGAAATCTGGGCCCACCGATACCGAACGCTCCGTCCCCGGAAATGTCCATCGCGGTGGGACGCCCTTCGTTCCGCGGGGTCGGCGCCGCGATCGTAACCGTGTCACTCACCAGGATCGGTGTGATATCCAGCCCCGTCGAGTCATCGCAGCCGGCGGTAACGATCGCGCCCAGCAAAGCGAGCGGAAGGATGCGGATGGAACGCACAGGATACTCCTTAATCGGTTGCGGCATGGCGGTGCGACCCCGCCGACGGGCCGGCCCGGATTCCGCGCCCGGTCCGCGGGCCTCCCGATCGGGCGCGGGCGGCCGACGGACAAGCGCCGGAACAGCGGCTAACCATAGTCCTTTGCAGGCAATTGCGTCAAGCGGGACACCGGCCTCGGCCACCTTGACTGGGTCACGGGCCGGCCCTAGCTTCCGCCGACCCGTTCCCCCGTGGCCGATGTCGAACGTTGGCCAGGCGGTGCGAACTCCGCGCCAGGCGCGGCCTCCGATTTTCCACCGACCGCCTTCACCCGATCAATCCATGTCGGAACTCGACGCGGCACTCCACCGGCTCGGCGCGCATGGCGGCGTCGATCAGCTGATCCTGCTGGGCCGGGATGGCCTGGTCGTCCAGTCCGTGGGCGATGGCGAGCACGAAGAGCCGGTTTCCGCGCGAGTTCCCGGCCTCGTCGCGGCGTCCGACGCGCTCGGCCGGGCCGCGGATGCCGGAGACTTCGGAACCGCCGTCCTTGAATTCGACGGTGGCGGCGTCGTAATCGTGACGGCGGTATCCGAAGATCTTCTCCTCGCCGCCCTCGTGCGGCCGGGGGTCGGATTCGGCCCGCTCCTGCGCGACATGCGGCGCGAACGCGGTCGACTCCTCGAACTCCTCTGAGCATGCCCGGCGGTCCGTTGGACGCGACGGGTGATGGCCGCGCGAGGCGGGTCCTGGTCGCTGACGACGAACCTCATATCGGCCGGATCATCCAGCTCAAACTCGAGCGCGCGCCGTACGAAGTGATCCTGGTCGCCGATGGACGGGCGGCCCTCGAGTATCTCGAGTCCGACGAGCCGGTCGATCTCGTTCTCCTCGATATCATGATGCCCTACCTCAGTGGTCTCGACGTGCTCGCGGCCCTGAGGCGTCTCCCGCATCGTCGTACCACACCCGTGATCGTTCTCACGGCGAAGGGGCAGGACGCGGATCGTGAGCGCGCCATCGAGCTCGACGCGATCGACTTCCTCACCAAGCCGTTCAGCCCGAACAAACTGCTGACCCGGATCGATGAAATCTTCGCTTGATTCTCACCTTTGGGCGGTCATCCTGGCGGGCGGTATCGGGTCGAGATTCTGGCCGGCGAGCACTCCCAGCCGACCGAAGCAACTCCTGCCCCTTGCCTCGGAACTGCCGCTGGTCACCGAAACGGTCCGGCGAATCGAACCGCTCGTGCCGATCGAGCGGATCCGGATCCTGGCCGGCGCGGATCTCGCGCGTCAGATCGCGTCCGTGGTGCCGGAGCTGACGGATGAGAACTTCCTCATCGAACCGAGAGCGGCGGGTACGGCGCCGATCCTGGCGTGGGCCGCTCTGGAAATCGAGAAGATCGACCCGCGGGCGGTCATGGTCTCTCTGCACGCGGACCACATAATCGATCCCGCCGAGCGCTTTCGTTCCCGCATCCGGCTGGCGGCCTCGGTCGCCGTCGACCACGAGCGGCTCGTTACGCTTGGCGCCGTACCCGATCGGCCCGAGACAGGGTTCGGCTACATCAGGCCCGACGGCCGCCTCGATTCGTCCGCCGAGCGCGAGCCCGTCGAAGCTTTCGCCGTGGAACGGTTCATTGAAAAACCCGACCTTGCCACCGCGAACGAATACCTGCGCGACGGCGGTTACCTCTGGAACACCGGGATCTTCGTCTGGCGGGTGCGGGACCTGATCGACGAGGTGATACGCCACGCGCCGGAGATCGGATCGCTTTTCGCGACGCTCCGAGACGGCAACGTCGCGACGTTCTTCGAGCGAGTCCCGACGCTTTCGATCGACCATGGGCTCCTGGAACGGTCGAACCGCGTGGCCGTCGTCCCCGCCGATTTCCGGTGGGACGACATCGGCTCGTGGGATGCGCTGTTTCGGACCCACGTGCAAGACGACTCGGGGAACGTCATCGTCGGGGAGGCGCATCTCGTCGATTCGCGCGATACCGCCGTGTTCGCGGACGATGGCCCGGTAGTCGCGTTCGGGGTCCGGGATCTCGTCGTGGTCCGGACGGCCGGGGTCACTTTCGTGATGCCCCGCCAGCTCTCCGCTGACCTCAAGCGGCTCCACGAGCGGCTTCCGGACCGGTTACGGACCCTGGAATGATGGCGAGGACGGGAACCCCGTCCGTGGGCCTCGACACGATCGTCCGACTCTGGATTCGATGACCGAGCCAACAATCATCGTCTTCGATGACCGCGCCGCCCGCGACTGGGAGCCGTTCGCTCTCACCCGCCCCATCGGCGAACTCCTCTTCGGAGCGCTGACTTTCCGCGCGAGACACGAGCATGTGTTTCGAGGTGCCTGCGTGGGGCACCTGACCGCCGCTCACCTCGCGGGTTTCCAGGAGCCGGGCGCCCCGCCCACTCTCACCGGTCCGCTCGCGGAAGCCGCTCCCACACCGCGGCTCTACCTCTCGTCGCGATACGTTCCGGCGTTCGACGCCGAGTTGCCGACCGGCCTCACCGGCGCCGGACCCCTCGTCCTGACAACGGGTGAACCGGTCGGCTGGTTCGACCCGACGGGTAACCGGCCGCCACCGGAACACTTCATCCTGGACGGCGTCTCCGCCGACCTGACCCCGGTCGCCACCCTCGATGGCACGCGGATCGAGCATGTCTGGGACCTCATCTCGGCGAACCCGGATCAGGTCGCGATCGATATTCTCGCGCTGGCCTCGGCCGAGTTCGGCGCCACTTCACCGGATGGCTGCTTCCACTGGGGCGAGCATCCGTTCTTCATCGGACCGGGCGCGACCGTCGAGCCGGGTGCGGCCTTCGACACTTCCGCCGGCCCGATCTGGCTGGACCGCGATTCCCATGTACGTGCTTTCAGCCGGGTGGCGGGGCCGGTGTATCTCGGTCGCGGTTCCACGCTTCTGGGCGGCGCGGTCGAAGCGGTCTCCATTGGACCGGTGTGCCGGATCCGTGGAGAGTTCGCGGAAAGCGTCTGCCTCGGTTACGTGAACAAGCAGCATGATGGCCACATCGGTCACGCCTACCTGGGGCGTTGGGTGAACCTCGGGGCGGAAACGACGAACAGCGACCTGAAGAACAACTACGGTACGATCCACCTCTGGACACCGGGCGGCGCACGGGATACCGGCCTGATCAAGATGGGATCCCTGCTCGGTGACCATGTCAAGACGGGCATCGGACTGTTGCTGAACACGGGGACGGTCATCGGCGCCGGATCCAATCTGTACGGGTCCGTGATGCCACCGACTTTCGTCCCTCCATTCTCCTGGGGAACGGGAGACGACCTGACCGAGTACCGGCTGGACAAGTTCATCGACACCACGGAAAAGGCGATGGGCAGACGAGGTATCGAGCTTTCGGGGTCGATGCGCGAACAACTCGCGGCCGCGTGGCGGCGGGGCCGCGCGGTCGCCGGGAACCCGATCGGCGGGGCGATGTAGTAGCGGCGTGATCGTTACCATCCTCGGGAGCGGAAGCTCCGGAAACTCCATCCTCGTCGAAGCCGCCGGGACCCGGGTCCTCATCGACGCCGGCTTCAGCGGGCGGGATCTCGAACGCCGGCTCGCTTCCGTCGAACGTGATCCCGCCTCGATCGACGCCATATTCGTCACCCATGAACATGGCGACCACACGCGCGGGATCGGCGTTTTCGCCCGCCGCTGGGGGACGCCTCTCTTCCTGAGCCGCCGCACACGTCAGGCGTGCGCCGCGCTGCTCATCGGTTCCGAAACGGTCCACGAGTATTCATGCGTGAGCCCGGTTACCATCGGCACCCTCCATATCGAACCGTTCCTCACCGTGCATGACGCTGTCGATCCGTTCGCGGTCACCGTCACCGATCCGTGTACCGGCGAGAAGCTGGGAATCGCCACCGACCTCGGCCGCCCCACCGCCGCCGTCCGCCACGCCCTCCAGAATTGCGACATCCTGGTCCTCGAGGCCAACCACGACGAGATCCTGCTACGCGAAAGCGCCTATCCGTGGTCCGTCAAACAACGGATCGCGGGTAGTCACGGACACCTCTCCAATCGCGCGTCCGCCGACCTGGCCGCCGAGATCCACCATGATCGGCTCGTCTCCGTTGTGCTCGCTCACCTCAGCGAACAGGCCAACGATCCGTCCCTCGCGCGGGACGTGATCGGTGCCCGGCTCGTCGATCTCGGCTACGACGGTGGAGTCCACGTCGGGGAACAGCACGTCGCGCTCGATCCGATCGACGTTGGTGCCCTCCGCAGCCGCCTCGCTCCGAGTCAGTTGTCGCTTCTCTGAGACCGCCCGTTCCGGGGGGAAAGCTGAGTAAGGAAACAGCGGCGGGGTCTGGAAAACGAAGAACGGAGGACATCCAGGTCGGACGTCCTCCGCGTCAATGCCCGCTTCCCGGGAAGGAAACCGCGTTACGCCGCGGCCTCTTCCTCTTCGCGGAGCTTGCAATCGAGGCAGTACCGAGCGTGCGGCAGCGCGTCGAGACGATCAAAGGGAATCGGCGACTTGCAGCTGTGGCAGATACCGAACCCGTCCGGATCAGCGTAGAGGCGACGAAGCGCATCTTCGATCCGGTAGAGGTAGCGGCCTTCCTTGCTCGCGAAGAGGAACGCTTTCTCGCGCTCCATCGCGTCCGTACCCTGGTCCGCCATATGGAACGAGTAGCTCGAGAGATCGGCATCCGCCGAATCACGAGACAGTTTCGACTGTTCCTGGAACCGGCCGAGAGAACGAAGCGCCCGATCACGCTCTCGCAACAGCCGCTTTTCGATGTGCTCTATCTGACTCCGATCCATTAAGCCGACTCCTGCCTGACTAAGTGGACGGCCCCGGACGGCGCCGGGCAGGCGTGTCCGCAAACTGCCTCTCTGAGGCGTTTCGAACGTGGGAAGCTAACGAAACCTCCCCGGTTATTCAACCTCCCCCGATCGAGCGTGACGCGCCGGGGCCGGCGCGTCATTGGTGTCATGAGCTTCTTCATCCGACGCGCCGGGCATCCACGGCACGAGCCGGCGTGGCGGGCTCGCCTCAGATCCCGAAGAATCTCAGGAAGTCGTTGGTGATGGCCCACACCATGATCCCCAGCACCATGATCAAACCAACGTGCGAGAGGCGCAGGCGCTGTTCGATCGAAAGAGGGCGTCCGCGCACCGCCTCAACCCCGATGAAGAGCAGCTGACCGCCATCGAGGACGGGGATCGGGAGCAGGTTGAGAACCGCGAGGTTCACGGAGAGCTGAGCCATGAAGTCGAGGAAGCGTTCAATGCCGTAGCGGGCGGCCTGACCGGAAAGCTGGCCGATCGCGAGCGGCCCCCCGAGGTTGCGAGGTGAGGCCTGGCCGGTGAACAGGTCGCCCACGAAGCCGACGATCATGCGGCTCATACCCCAGGTCGTGGTGACTCCGAAGGTCAGGGCATCGCCGGGTCCCAGCCGCCGGTACTCGACCTGTTGCTCCACGCCGACCCCGATCCGGCCGATCTCCACCCGTCTCATTTCGGCGTCGAGTTCACGTTCCGAATCGGGAATGGCCGTGAGTTCCACGCGTCCACCACCGCGCTCGACGATGAGCGGGAGAGGCTCCGACGGACTCGCGCGAACGAGATTGACAAACTCATTCCACGTCTCGATCGGCTGGCCACCGACGGAGACCACGCGATCGCCGGACTCCAGCCCCGCACGCGCGGCCGGACTCCCGGTCACCACTTCGCCGATCACCGGCTCAGTGTATGGTTGGAGCGGTTGGAGCAGCATCGCTCGGGACGTCAGGTCGGCGGGAAGCGCCAACCGCACGTCCGTCCCATCGTCGAAACGCAGGCTGATGACTCCGGCGGGCGCGTTCGCCAACGCTTCGAGGATCTCGTTCCAGCTGTCGACCCGCTGATCGCCGACCGACACGATCGACGCACCCGACGGAACCTGGGCGAGCGACGCCGACTCGTCGGTGAGTTCCCCGACGACGACCGCGCGGGTGGTCGGATTCACCGGCTCACCAAACGCGAGAGCGAGGATCGCGTACACCAGGATCGCGAACAGGAAGTTCATGATCACGCCGGCCGAGATCACGATCGCGCGAGCCCAGAGCGGCTTGGCGTCGAAGTCTCGAGGCGACGGCTCGCGACTCTCCTCGTCGGGGCCGCCTTCGAGCGCCGAGGTGTCTTCCATCCCCGCCATGCGGACGTAGCCGCCGAGCGGGAGGGCCGAGATCACGTACTCCGTCTCGCCCTTGGTGAATCCGAACAGTTTTGGTCCGAAGCCGATCGAAAAACGGGGGACCTCGATGTCGACCGCCTTCGCCGCGAGCAGATGTCCAAGCTCGTGAACGAAGATCAGAACCCCGATGACGACGAGAAACGACGCGAGCGTCAGCAATTCAAGCGTTCCGAATAAAGGTTTCAGCGAGCCGCCGGGCCTGGCGATCGGCCTCGCGCACCGTGGCAAGGTCGTCGAGCGTCTCGGCATGCCACTGGCCGAGTGCCGCGTCAATCGTCTCGGCGATCCCCGGGAAGGACAGCCGATGGGCGAGGAACGCGGCCACCGCGACCTCGTTCGCGGCGTTGAATACCGCCGGATACGTGCCGCCCCGTCGACCCGCCGCCAGCCCCAGGGTGAACGCGGGGAAGGCCTCTTCCCGCACCGCCTCGAACGTCAGTGGTCCCGCGTTCACGGGGTCGAATCGTTCTACCCGGTAGGGTAACCGTTCGGGGTAGCTCAGCGCGTTCAGTATGGGGATCTCCATGGTGGGCGATCCCAACTGCGCGAGTGTCGACCCATCCGCGAAATCGACCAGGGAATGAATGATCGATTGCGGATGCACGACCGCAGCGATGCGGTCATACCCGAGCCCGAAAAGAAAGTGCGTCTCGATCACCTCGAGCGCCTTGTTCGCGAGCGTCGCGGAATCGATCGTCACTTTCGCGCCCATCCGCCAGGTCGGATGCTTCAAGGCATCCGCCGGCGTGACCCGCGCGAGTGCCTCTTTCGCCACCGTTCTGAAGGGACCGCCCGACGCCGTGAGCACCACGCGCTCCACGGCCGCGGTCCCGTAACCATGGATGCACTGCATGATGGCGCTATGCTCACTATCGACGGGGATGAGCTCGCCGCCTCCCTCGCGCATCGCCGCCAGAACCAGAGGGCCGCCGCAGACGAGCGATTCCTTGTTCGCCAGCGCCACCCGCTTGCCGAGGCGCAAAGCGGCCAGCGTGGGCTCGAGGCCCGCC
Organism: uncultured Gemmatimonas sp.; assembly: GCA_964634395.1. Taxonomy (GTDB): domain Bacteria; phylum Gemmatimonadota; class Gemmatimonadetes; order Longimicrobiales; family Longimicrobiaceae; genus WHSP01. The sequence goes on from CAZWJE010000002.1 coordinate 112,644, forward strand.
GCTCCGACGAGAGCGTTGACGACGATTTCCGCGCCCGGATGGGTCGCGGCCTCGGTGAGCGCGTCCGTACCCGACCGCCATTCAGTACCGTTTCGCCGGCCTTCGTCGACCTCGCCGTGTGAGAGCACGGCGAGTCGTGGCGACCACTCCGCCACGACTTCCTCCAGGACGGACAGCCTGCGGCCCGCCGTCGCCGCGACGAGTCGGAAGCGCTCGGGATGCTGACGCAGCACCGCGAGAGCGCTCTGCCCGATAGACCCGGTGACTCCAAGGATCGATACGCCCTTCATCGTTCAGAACGGCGGGTATGATCCGACAAGGAATCGGAAGAAAAGATAGCCGAGCGGCAGCGTGAAGAAGAGCGAGTCGAATCGATCCAGCGCGCCACCATGGCCGGGGAAGAGACGACCCGAGTCCTTGACGCCCGCGTCGCGCTTGAATACCGACTCGGTCAGATCGCCGGCCTGGGCGCCGACCGAGATGAGAACCCCAAGGAACAATGCCTGGCCGAGCGTGAGATCGTACGACGGAAAGCGACCGAGAAGAGCGCCATACGCCACCGCGGCCAACGCGGTCCCGACGACCGCGCCGACCGCCCCTTCAACGGTCTTCCCGGGGCTCACTTTCGGAATCAGTTTGTGCCTGCCGAAGGCGCGGCCGGAAAAGTAGGCCATCGTGTCGCTCACCCAGGTGAGCACGATGGGCCCGAGGACCAGGGCGGTCGCGTGGCCCACGCCGCTCGTACCCGGCAGATGGCGCAGGAAGAGCGCGAAGCTCAACATCGCCCCGGTGTAGATGGCGCCGGTCACCGTTGCGCTCGCGACCAACAAGGGCTGGCCTTCGACACCTCGGGCCCATATGACGACCAGGCCAACGAGCAAGGTCGCCAGGATCGTGATCGTGCCGAATCCGGCCTCTTCCGGTCCTCCCGCGGGGTTCACCGCGGCGGCCGCGATGAACGCGACCGCGATCCCGATGCCGACCGTCGTCAGCGGACGCACTTCCCGCCTCTCGGCCAGCCGATAGAACTCCATCGCCGAAACGGCCGCCAGGGCGGCGATCATCACCGCCAGCGCCCAACCGCCAAGATAGATGAACGCGATCGCCACCGGGATTCCCGCGGCGGCGACGAGCACTCGAGTCGTGGTTTCGGAACGTGGCATCGGTGGGGTCAACGGCACGCGGGCGAGCCTACGCACCGCTGGGATGACTCGGCTTCTTCCCTGTCGGGCCGGGTCAGACTTCCATCACTTCGGCTTCCTTGTGCTTGAGAAGCTCTTCCAACTGCTGGATATGGCGATCGGTGAGTTTCTGTACCTCATCCTGCTGCCGACGAGCTTCATCCTCCGAGAGCTCTCCGTCCTTCTGGAACAGCTTGGTCAGGTCGTTGGCTTCCTTCCGCGCGTGACGAATGGAAACCCGGCCTTCCTCCGCCATCCGATGCAGGAGGCGAACGTACTCCTTCCGACGCTCCTCGGTCAGCGCGGGGATCGGAACCCGGATGATCTTGCCGTCGTTCGACGGGTTGAGGCCCAGGTCCGACGTGGTGATCGCCTTCTCGACCGGGCCCAGCATGCCCCGGTCCCAGGGCTGGACGACGAGCAGGCGTGGTTCCGGCGCGCTGACCGTCGCCACCTGGTTCAGCGGCACCAGCGACCCGTACGCTTCCACGCGCACCGCGTCGAGCAGCGCGGGCGACGCCTTGCCCGTGCGGACGGTCGCGAATTCCCGCCGAAGCGCGTCCAGCGCGGCGACCATCTGATTGCGTGCTGCTTCCAGTGTCGGCATCGAACGTTCTTCTTCCTGAGGGTTCAGGGCGAGACCAGCGTGCCAACCCGCTCACCCCGGATCGCCCGCGCCACCGCACCCGGCTCCTGCAGGTTGAGCACGATAATCGGCAGATTGTTCTCCCGACAGAGTGAGAGCGCCGCCGTATCCATCACGCTCAACTCGCGATTGATCGCGTCAGTCAGCGTGATTTCCGGGAGAAACTCGGCATCCGGATGGCGGACCGGGTCCGCCGTGTAGACGCCGCGCACTTTCGTCGCCTTGATGATGACGTCGGCGTCCATCTCGATGCCTCGGAGTACCGCGCCGGTATCCGTTGAAAAGTAGGGATTCCCGGTGCCTCCCGCAAAGAGCACCACCCTGCCCTTCTCCAGATGCCGGAGCGCTCGGCGGCGGATATACGGCTCCGCGAGTTGTTCCATTCGGATGGCCGTGAGAACTCGATTCTCCACACCCTTCCGCTCGAGGAGATCCTGGATGGCGAGCGCGTTGATCACCGTCGCGAGCATCCCCATGTAGTCCGCCGATACCCGATCCATCCCCTGCTGGCTGGCGATCGTCCCGCGCACGATGTTACCCCCGCCGATGACCAGACCGAGGTTGATCCCCATCGCGTGGACGCGCTTGATCTCTTCCGTCAACCGGTCGATGACCGGGGGGTCGATACCGAAACCCCGTTCGCCGGCGAGCGCCTCACCCGAGATCTTCAGCAGTACGCGCGGATACTTCAATCCGCTCCCACCCGGACCGTCATCATCACGGTCACTGGAAAGCGCCTCCGCCGCGCGTGAAACCGCGATCTCTTCACGCATCAGTCGCCCAGCGCGTAGCGAACGAAACGGCGAACCTCGATCTTCTCACCCGTCTTCGACGAGACTTCAGTGATCAGCTGACCCACCGTCTGGTCCGGGTTCTTCACGAACGGCTGCTCGAGCAACGTCGACTCCGCGAAGAACTTCTCCAGCTTGCCGTCCACGATCTTGTCCCAGATCTGCTCGGGCTTGCCCGACTCCTTCATCTGCTCGCGGTAGACGTTGCGCTCTCGCTCGACGACATCCTCCGGAATGTCCTCGCGCCGCACGCCCGTCGGGCTGGACGCGGCGATGTGCATGGCCACGTCCCGCACCAGCTGCTGGAATTGATCCGTCTTGGCCACGAAATCCGTCTCGCAGTTGATCTCGACCAGCACGCCGATCCTGCCGCCCATGTGGATATAGCTGCCAATCGCGCCGTCCTGCGCCTCCCGGGCCGCTCGTTTCGCGGCTTTCGCCGTTCCACGTGCCCGGAGGATGTCGATCGCGGCTTCCAGGTCACCATTGGCCTCCTGCAGGGCGGCCTTGCACTCCATCATCCCGGCGCCGGTCCGGTCTCTGAGCTCCTTGACTTCCTTCGCGGTGATGGCCATTCCGATCGTCACTCTCTTGAATCGTTGATATTCACGGGTCGCTCCGGCCAGCGAAGCGCTCGTCACGTCTACCTGCGCAATGGGGCCACGAGCGGTTTCCCGTTGTGGCCCCATTCCGATCATGCGTCCTGAAGGAGATCACTCTCCTTCGGCCTCTTCCTCACCGCCCGTCCGCAGGTTGGCGATGACCTCGGGGCGTGGGCGACGCTTCCGCCGCGGCCGTCGCTTCTGGCCGCCCCGCCGATCATCATCCGCCGGAGCGGACTCACCGGTCTCCGAAGAATAGGTCGTGGCCTCCGCCTCGTCGGCACGCCGGCGCTCGTCGGCGGGCATGGCCGCACGCGTCTCGATGATGGCGTCGCTGATCGCGCCCGCGATCAACCCCACCGAGCGAATCGCGTCGTCGTTGCCCGCGATCGGCACGGTGAGAAGGTCGGGGTCCGCGTTGGTGTCCGCGATGGCGATCACCGGGATCCCCAGCTTGTTCGCCTCGCTGACCGCGATCCGCTCCTTCTTCGAGTCCACCACGAACAACGCCCCGGGCACCCGCGCCATATCCTTCACGCCCGCGAGATACTTCTCGAGCTTCTCACGCTCGCGGTCCAGCATGAGGCGCTCCTTCTTGGTGTAGAAGTCGAACGCGCCCTCCTCCTGGCCCCGCTCCAGTTCGCGAAGTCGACGGATCTGCTTCTTGATCGTCGCGAAGTTCGTCAGCATTCCGCCGAGCCACCGTTCCGTCACGTGGAACGAGTTCGACCGTTCGGCCTCGCCCTCGATGACGGACTTCAGCTGACGCTTCGTGCAGACGAAGAGGACCCGGTCGCCGCGCGAGATCACGTCGCGGATCAACGCCTGGGCCAGCTCGATCTGTCGGGCCGTCTTCTTGAGATCGATGATGTAGATGCCATTGCGTTCCGCGAAGATGAACTTGCGCATCTTCGGGTTCCATCGGCTCGTCTGGTGGCCGAAGTGAACGCCGGCTTCAAGGAGATCCTGAACCTGCGGAGCTGTCGACATGCGATTTGATTTCGGGTTGTGTCTGCCACCGTCATCCTCCGCCCCGCCTACCACCCACTGGTGGCACCCGCGAGCACGTCCGACGGTGTGATTGATCTTCCACGTCGCGCCCCGCGCTCATGGCGCGGAGCGCGACAAGTCCGCTATCGCTTCGAGAACTGGAACCGCTTGCGCGCCTTCGGCCGACCCGGCTTCTTGCGTTCGACCTCTCGAGCGTCTCGCGTGAGCAGCGCCTCGGCGCGAAGCTTCGTCCGGAAGTCTTCGTCGACCTTGACCAGAGCACGGGCGAGCCCCAGTCGGATGGCGTCCGCCTGCCCATGTTGACCTCCGCCCACAACCCGAACGACCGCGTCGAACCGGCCTTCGGTCTCGGTCACCACGAGCGGCCGCAGAACCCCCTGCTGCAGGATCCCGCGAGGGAAATAGTCTTCCAGCGTACGGCCGTTGATCGACCAGTTCCCGGTACCCGCGCGGAGATGCACTCTCGCGACGGCCGTCTTCCGACGGCCAAGCCCGTGCACCCGCCCGGGCAACGACGGGCCGTGACCAGCCTCGTCCGGCGCCGCCTCCGTCTCCACCTCCGGGACCGGGGCCGGGACCGCCGTCTCCACCGCGCTGAGATCCTCGTTAGTCATTCGCCTTCGCGACTACAGGTTGAGGGGTTCCGGCCGCTGCGCCTCGTGCGGATGCTCGGTGCCGGCGTAGACCCGGAGCTTCGAGCGCATCTGACGCCCCAGCGGGCCTTTCGGAAGCATCCCCTTCACGGCCAATTCGATGACCCGCTCCGGGTGCTTCTCCAACATCCGACGATATGGAATGAACTTCTCGCCACCCAGGTAGCCCGAGTGCCGGAAATACGTCTTCTGGTCGGTCTTGTTGCCGCTGAGTTCGACCTTGCTCGCGTTGATCACGATCACGTGATCACCCGTATCCAGATGCGGGGTATAGATGGGCTTGTGCTTACCGCGCAGCACGCGCGCGACCTCCGTCGCCACCCGGCCGAGGATCCGGCCGCCGGCATCCACGACGTACCATCGCCGCTCGATCTCACCCGCCTTAACGGAATACGTCTTCATCACGCTCTCGCTCGAAAAAAAACGCGGGCCACCCCTGGTACCGCTCGTTGGGGCGGGGCTCCGTCGTCAAAGACAGACGGTTATGATAACCGGATTCCGCGGCGGCTGTCAAGCCGCGCGTCGGTGCTGTTTCCGAGGACGGAACCCGCCGGTACCCGCGCGGGTGGAAGATCCGTGGATTCGTCCATCGAATGGCGACGAGAACCGTGTTCCGTCGATTCCCCGAGAGGCATTGCCGGAAGCTCCCGAACGTTCCAACATTGGCGTCCCCCAAAGCTCCCGACCGGTCGGATCCGCCCGCAAGCGGATAGGGGGCAACCCGTTTCACGATCCGCGCGATCCAGGAAGGAACAGGATGTCGGGCAGTCGGATTTCATTTTCGGTTCTTCTCCTCTTCCTGGTTCCCATGTTCTTTCCCGCCCGCGCGGCCGCGCAGAGCGCGGACGTCCTCTATGGTCGCGTGACGGGAGACTTCGGGGAGCCGATCATGGGGGCCCGGGTCGAGGCGACTTCGCTCCTGACCGATCTGACGATCACCCAGATCACCAACCGGGACGGCCGGTACCTGCTCCTCTTTCCCGACGGCGGTGGTCAGTACCGGGTGCGGATCTCGCACATCGGGCGTGAGGAAGCGTTCTTTCGCCTGACGCGCGAGGCGGCCGAGGATCTTCTCGTCGCCGACGTGACTCTTCGTTCCCGCCCGATCTCGCTGGAAGGAATCCTGGTCGCCGTGCTGAGTACTCTCTCGGAGCGGCCGGGCGAGGGAATGCTTCTGCTGGAGAAGGAAGAACTCGACCGGATGCCGGCGGACGAGGCGGAACCGGAGCGGGTCGCCACGATCCAGGCCGGCGTCATTCGCACGGGGAGCGACGAGGAGACCGACCGTACGCAGTTCTCCGTCGGGGGAATGGACGAATCGCTGAATCAGCTGGCGATCGACGGGGTGAGTATCGGCGACGCACCGCTCGGCGTTCCGCGCGAAGGAGTCCAGCAGGTGGCGGTGACGGCGAGCAATTTCGATGCGTCGCAGGGCGGATACGCGGGCGGACAGGTGGCGGTGACGAGCGCCCGTGGCAACAACCGCTCGTCCGGTTCATTCACTGTCGAGACGGATGGTGGCTCGCTCCAGTTGCGCGCGGCGCCCACGGCGAGCGCGACGACTCGACACGACATCGGAGGGTCATGGAGCGGGCCGCTCCTTGAAGACAGGCTCTTCTACAATGTGTCGTTTCAGTGGACGCGCACCCAGGACCATCGGTTCGCGCTCGCGGCGGACGACCCGCTCGCCGCGGAGCGATCCGGCGTCAACGTGGATTCGATCGGGCGCTTCCTGTCGATTCTCGAGGAGCACGCGTTCCCCATCGCCGGGGAAACCGGTCCATACGCGCAGCTGACCGGCGACCTTCGCCTGCAGGGTCGTCTGGACTGGAACATCCTGGAAGGCGACGAACGGTCACTTACTCTCTCGACACGGATCAACACCAACCTCAATTCGCAGGACAGCACGCGGATCAGCACTCTCGACGTCATGCAACACGGGGGCGAAGCCGAGCGCGACACCCGGCAGATCACCCTCAACCTCGACGGCCGCATCGGTCGGAACTGGACGAACGTGACGAGTGTGACGTATCAGGACAACCGGTCGGAATCGTTCGGGTTCATGGCGATCCCCGAAGGTCAGGTGCGGGTGACCTCCGAGTTCGCCGATGGAACCCGGGGAACGAAGAGCCTGATCTTCGGCGGCAACCGGAACATGCCGACCGATTCCTGGGGCCGGGACTGGAAGTTCTCCGAAGA
>CAZWJE010000003.1:0-15123 GCA_964634395.1 uncultured Gemmatimonas sp.
CCGATGATCACTTCGTCATCCTCCATTTCCACGGTGCGCTGACTCGCCCACTCTCCGTCGTGAAGTGTGTCGGTCAGGTGCATTTCCAGGGCGAGCGTCTCACCCATGATGAAGGCGCGGTGACTCTCGAACGCCTCGCGACGCGCCGCCGGACCGGCGACGCCGAGCCGGATCCGGTCGGAAACGTCGAGGCCGCTATCCTTACGCAACCGCTGGATCCGGCTGACCAGTTCACGGGCGGCTCCCTCGGCGCGCAGCTCCGGGGTCAGGGTCGGGTCGAGCGCCACCGTGTAGCCCCCCTGCGCCTCGACAGCATAATCGCCGGACGCGGTCTGCAGGATCTCCAGCTCGGCCTCGAGGATCTCGATCCGCTCGCCCTCCAGCTCGACTTCGAGCGGTCGACCGTCTCGAAAGGCGGCGAGGACGGGAGAGGTCAGACTTCGCACGGCTTCCGCGACCTTCGGCGTGCGCTTGCCGTGACGTGCCCCGAGCGCGCGGAAGTTCGGGCGCGCGCTGAAAGTCACCAGCGCTTCCGCGCCCTCGATGAACTCGACCGCGCGGACGTTCAGTTCGTCACGCAGGATCTCGATCAGTTCGGGCTCCAGCGTGAGCCCGTCGGGAACGACGGCGAGAATGCGGCCGAGCGGCTGGCGGACCCGGATGCCGACCTGGTCCCGCGCCGCGCGACCAAGTGACGACAGGCGACGCACCGCTTCCATGCCGGACTCCAGCTCGACGTCACGGGCGATCGCGGGCGCGGAGAAGCCCCCCAGGTGGACGCTCTCTCCGGTCACCGCCCGATGCAGCCAGTCAGCGAGGAATGGCGCGATCGGCGCCATCAGGCGCGAGACGTCGACAAGCGCCCGGTGCAGCGTCGCGAACGCGGCGCGGGTATCGGCCTGGTCACCGTCGCCCCAGAACCGATCCCGTGAACGCCGAACGTACCAGTTCGAGAGTTCATCGACGATGAAGTCGGCCAGCTCGCGGACCCCATGAGTGAGGTTGTACTCGTCGAAATGGGTCGTCACCCGTTCGGTGAGTCGCGCGAGACGCGAGAGCAGCCACCGGTCGATGAGCGGCCGCTCGGTCGGCTCGGGATCGCCCCCACTCCCCGGACTCCAGCCTTCGAGGTTCGCGTACAGGGAGAAGAAGTGGTAGGTGCTCTTCAACGTCTCGAACACCTTCTTGTGTACTTCGCGGACTCCCGCCGGATCGAAGCGTTTGGGCAGCCAGGGATGCGAACTCGCGAGCAGATACCAGCGAATCGCGTCGGCGCCGAACTCGTCGATCGCTTCCCACGGGTCGACCACGTTCCCTCGGGATTTCGACATCTTCTGACCCTCGGCGTCGAGGATCAGATCGTTCACGACCACGTTCCGGTACGTCGGACCACGACCGAGGAGCGTCGAGATCGCCATCAGTGAGTAGAACCAGCCGCGCGTCTGGTCGACGCCTTCACAGATGAAGTCGGCGGGAAAGTACTTTTCCCCCTCCTCGACGTTCTCGAACGGATAGTGCCACTGCGCGAAAGGCATGGCGCCCGAGTCATACCAGACGTCGATCACCTCGGGCGTCCGTCGCGCCTCGCCGTCACACCCCGGGTATCCACACTTCCAGCTCAGTTCGTCGATGAACGGGCGGTGGGGGTCGAACGGGTCCGGCAGATCTCCCGCCTTTTCACGGAGCTCGGCGAACGAACCCACGAACTCGACGTGCTCCGGGTCGGTCGTGCAGACCCACGCGGGCAATGGAGTCCCCCAGTAGCGGTTGCGCGAGATCGCCCAGTCGACGTTGTTCTCGAGCCACTCGCCGAAACGCCCGCTCCCCACCTCGGGTGGATGCCAGGCGACCTGGGCGTTGTTCGCGAGCAGGTCGTCGCGCACGGCGGTCGTGCGGATGAACCAGGAGTCCCGGGCCATGTACAGGAGCGGACTCTGGCACCGCCAGCAATGCGGATACGAGTGCTCCTCGCGACTGTAGCGGAAGACGAGGCCCCGCGCCTTCAGCAACTTTACCAGGTCGACGTCCGCGTCCTTCACGAAGCGCCCGCCAACGCCTTCCGGCAGGTCGACCGGAAAGTTGCCGCGATCGTCGACGGGGCGAAGGATGGGAAGGTCGTACTGGAGACCGAGCGCGTAGTCGTCCGCGCCGTAGGCGGGCGCGGTGTGGACGACTCCAGTGCCGTCCTCGGCCGAGACGAACCCCGCCGCGAGGGCCCGCCATGCGTTCGCCGCGCGATCGCCGCCATCGAGCCAGTCGAAAGGCCGTTCATAGGCGAGCCCCACGAGTTCGCTCCCGCGATGGCTCGCGACCACTTCCGCGCCGGCACCGAACAGTGCGGGGACCCGCGCCTTCGCCACGATCAGCCGGCGACCTTCATGGATTACCTCGACGTACTCGAGGTCCGGATCGATCGCCAGCGCGACGTTCGAGACGAGCGTCCACGGCGTCGTCGTCCACACGAGGAAGTGACGATCGACATCGTTTTCCTCGATTATCTTCGCCGTGAAGTAGAGGGACGGATCGAGCACGTCCCGGTACCCGAGCGCCACCTCGTGACTGGAGAGACCGGTTCCGCAACGGGGGCAGTAGGGGAGGATCTTGTGACCCCGGTAGAACAGGTCCCGGTCGGCGATCCGCTTGAGGCTCCACCAGATCGACTCGATGTATTCCGGTCGATAGGTGACATACGGGTTCGAATAGTCGAGCCAGTACCCGATACGCGCCGAAAATCGCTCCCATTCCTCGGTGTAGGTGAGGACGCTCTCACGACATACCTCATTGAATCGCGCGATGCCGATTTTCTCGATTTCAGGCTTCCCCGAGATCCCGAGTCGTCGTTCCGCCTCGATTTCGACCGGCAGTCCATGGGTGTCCCAGCCAGCAATGCGCGGGACGTAGCGTCCCTGCATCGTCCGGTACCGCGCGACCGCGTCCTTGATCGTGCGCGAGATGACGTGGTGGATTCCCGGCCTTCCGTTCGCCGTTGGCGGTCCCTCATAGAAGACGAAGGGCGGTCCATCCCTGGTTCTCTCGAGACTCTTCCGGAACGTGTCCTCGGCCCGCCAGGCGGAGAGGATCTCCTCCTCCAGGCCGAGGGTGGTCGAGGGGAGGTCGGGGAAAGCGATCCTGTCAGTCAAGGCTTCCATTCATCGTCAAGTAGGGCCTGATGGCGCCGTCGAAACTCGGTGGCGGCATGAGGGGTCAGAGCCTCGCGGCGACCACTTCGAGGAGATCACCCATTCGTCGCGAGGCGGTCTGAACCGCTCGCCCGGCGCCGGCGACCGAGCGCGGGCCGCCGGCTTCACGGACGGGCGCGGCCGTAACAACCGCGAATCCGAGAACACGCATCCCGAGGTAATTGGCGACGATCACCTCGGGAACGACACCGTTCCCCACCAGATCCGCTCCGACGGTCCTCAGCATCCGACGCTCCGCCGGAGTTTCCAGATTCGGACCAGGGATGGCGGCAAGCACGCCTTCCCCGAGAGGCAGGTCGAGCGACCGCGCGGCTTCGAACGCCAGCTGCCGCAACCCGCCGTCGTACGCCTCCGTCATGTCCGGGAACCGCGGGCCGAGGCTCTCGTCGTTCGGACCCGCGAGCGGGTTGTCGCCCAGCAGGTTCATATGGTCTCGAATCACGACGATCTCACCCGGAATCCGATTCGGATCCAGCGCCCGAGCCCAATCCACGACGATCAGTGTTTCGGCTCCGAGCGAACGCGCCGTGCGGACCGCCTGCGTCACTTCGGCGAATGTCGCCCCGTCAGCTCGACGAGGCGCATCCTTGACCACGGCCACCGTCCTCGGCCCGAGAGTCCCGAACGTCAACCCCGACGCCCTCTCACCGGACTCGACCGATGAATCGTCCGCCTCGTCATCTCCGCCGGGATCATCACGAACGGAGCCGGCCGCGCCCGACAATCCCCGGCCGATCATGAGAAGGAGTTCGGTCACCCCTCCCTCTCCCCGATCAGCGCGGTTCCGATCCGTACGAGGGTACTGCCCTCTTCGACGGCGAACTCGAAGTCACCGCTCATACCCATCGAGAGATGGCGTGCCTCGAAGCCGGAGACGGAGCCCGCTGAGGCGGCGAGGTTCCGGGTCGCCGCGAATACACGGCGAATGACGGTCTCATCATCCGTCAGCGGGGCCATCGTCATCAGGCCGATCACCCGCAACCCCGGCAGCTCGCAGATCTCCGCCAGCTGGTCCAGCATCTCCGGGCCCTCGAGCCCACTCTTTGTCGCTTCCCCGGACACATTCACCTGAACCAGCACATCCGCCCGCCGGTCCGCGGAGATCGCCTCGTCACTCAGCTTCCGGGCAAGCCGTGCCGAGTCGACCGAATGGATGAGGTCCGCCAGTTCGATCGCCCTGCGCGCCTTGTTCCGCTGAAGGCGGCCGATCAGGTGCCAGCGGACGGTCTCCTCCCCGATGGCCGCGACCTTCTCTTCGAGTTCCTGGACCCGGTTCTCCCCGATATCCAGCAGCCCCGCGGACCGTACCGCTTCGATCGCGGTCGGCGGATGCGACTTGGTCACCGCGACGATCGTGACTTCCGACGGGTCGCGTCCCGCGCGCGCACACGCCCCCGAGATTCGCTCCCGAAGAGCGGCCAGCCTGTCCGGTATCTCCGTGTAACCCATAATCGTGGCAACGTAATCGGCGATTCGACGTGAACGCAAGAACGCCGGGGCCAGCAGGCCCCGGCGTTCCACACCGTGATTCGACCGGCTTCAGCTCTACGAATCCACCCGGAAGGTGACCGGCAACTGAATCCACACCGGGACCCGCTGGTCGCGGTTCATCGCCGGGCTGAACTGGGCGGTCTCCCGAATGACTTGCTCGGCGACCTGATCGAGCTGGTCATAACCGGAACTCTCGAAGATACGCGTTTCGACCACCTCACCCTGCTCGCCGATGAAGATCCAGAGGGTCGTGGTACCACCGATCCCCGCATCCTTGAGCATCGTCGGGTATCGGCGCTCGATCTGCTGGCCGATCGCTCCACCGTTACGCAGCTGCGGACGGACCTCGGTCGGCACGAAGGCCGGCTCGTTCGAGGTGGCCACGCCGGTCCCGGTCGGCGGCGGCGGGAGCTCGCTCACCGGGTTCTCACTGAACGTCACCTCACCGATCGTGATGTCGTCGGAGATGTTGATGTTCGTCGAGATCACCGGAATCGCCGGCCGCGAAATCGCCTGTGGCGGCGGCGGAAGCTCGAACTCCTGAACGAACTCGATCTGGTCGATGGCCGTCTCGGCGATCGCCACGTCCGCCGTCTCCATCTCCGGCCAGAACGCCATCATCGCGAAATGTGCGACCGTGGCCGCCAGCAGCGACCCCCAGAACCACGAGTTGAAACTGTTCTTCAGCCGATCGTTCGCCACCGGCTCGACGAACCCGCTATGGGCGGGCATCGTGATATCAGCCATTGTTACCTCCTCGCAGCGCCGACGCGCTGATCGAAGTTCGTCGCGAAGTTCACCCGCAGCGCCCCACCGTCACGGAGTGCCTCCGTGACCTGGTTGATGACGCCGTAGGGAACGGATCGGTCCGCCCGTACCGCCACGACCAGCTCGCGGTCGGTCTGGATGTACATCTGCTGCACGATCGGTGGGATCGCGGTCATCGGCGTGATCGCGTCGTTGATGAAGACGGTCCCGTCCGGATCCACCCACAGGTGCAGCACGTCCTTCCGCTTCGCGTCGACCTGCGCGGTGGCGACCGCGTCCGGCCGCTCGATGTCGCGCGGCTGGTCCTTGCGGAAGGTCGTCGACACCATGAAGAAGATCAGCAGAAGGAACGCGACGTCCGCGAGCGAGCTGTCGGGAATCTCGCTCGCGACCTTGGACTTTCTCTTGAACCCGCCACCCATTGCCATTGGCTCAACCCTCCAGGAGCTGCAAGGAAAAGCGGGTCGCTCCCGCCGACTGAATTCCGTCCAGCACGTTGATCATGTGTTCATAGCGAGCCGCCGGCGACGTCTGGACCACACCGATGATGTTCGGGTTGTCCGCGATCGCCTGGCGCATCAGACCCTCGACCGCCCGGGGAGCGATGACCTGCTGATCCGGGCTCTCGCCACGCTTCACGACGACTGATCCGTCGGGCTGTACGAGGAAGAAGAGCAGGTTCCGCGCGGAGACTTCCTGCTCGGACCCTTCACCCCGCTCCGGCAGCACCACCTGCAGGCCGATCTCCTCGTCGAATACCGTCGTGGTGAGGAAGAAGATGAGCAGGAGGAACGCGATGTCCGCCATGGACGATGTCGGAATCGAGTCCGACACCTTCGTCTTCTTCTTGTTGAGCATTGCCATGGTTCGTTTCCTGACCTCGTCCGGGTACGGGTGAAGGGCTCAGAGATTGGCCGTGGTGTCGTTGGATGTGGCACCCGCGCCGGCACCGGCCTCCACGCCATTGCCTTCACGGCGGCCGAACACGTCCCACATGAGGTTGAGGACGGTGTTGGTGCCCTGCTCCATGTTCAGGATCAGCCCGTCGATACGCGACACGAAGAAGTTGTACGCGATGTTGACGGGAATGGCGATGACCAGTCCGGCGGCCGTCGTGATCAGGGCGATCTTGATGCCGGCGGCGACGAGGGATGCCTCGACCTGGCCGGCGAGTTCGATCGCCGCGAACGCCGCGATCATCCCCCACACGGTTCCAAGGAAACCCATCAGCGGCGCGACCGTGGCGACCGTGGCGAGAACGACCATACCCCGCTCGAGGAAGCCAAGTTCGATCCGGCCGGTCGTGACCATCGCCTGCTCGACGTCGCTGCCAGCCCGGCCCTCGCGGATGCGATTGAGGCCCGAGAGCAGGATCGCGGCAACCGGCCCGGGTGTCTTCTCAAGATAGCCGAGCGCCTCATCGAGTCGCCCAGCCCTCGTCAGCTCGGAAACGTCCGAAAGGATTCGGTCCGTGTCACGCCGCGCCACCCAGAGAATGTAGAGCTTCGCGATGATGACGCCGAAGCCGAGCAGGGAGGCGAGGAGGAGCGGATACATCATTCCGCCGCCGTCGTGAAACAGCTGGATCAGTCCGTAGGAGGCGCTATCCAAGAACAGCTCCGGGATCAGGTGGGGAAAGGGACCGGGGTGGGATCGTCCCGGCGTACATTTGAAATTGGCACGGCACTGGATTGATGCCGAGAAACTTAGGGCGAGCCGGAAATACTGTCAACGCCTTCACCACACAAACCTTCGAGCTCTTCGTGAACGCCCCGGACCCGCTCAGTGAGGAGTCAGTTCGGCGGCTCCGCGATTGGCCAGCAGCGCCGCCGTGAGCGAATCCCGATCGAGCCCCCGGGTGAGGCGACCACCCGACGCGAGTGAAATCTGGCTCGTCTCTTCCGAGACGACGATGACCAGCGCGTCGGTCTCCTCGGACAGGCCCAGCGCCGCCCGGTGCCGGGTCCCCAGTGCCTTGTCGCTGACGGGGAACTGGGTGAGCGGCAGGATCGCCCCGGCCGCCACCAGCGTATCGCCGCGAACGATCACCGCGCCGTCGTGCATTGGCGAGTACGGCGTGAAGATCGTGGCGAGAAGCGGCGCCGAGACCCGCGCGTGAATCGGGGTCCCCGTCTCCGCGTATTCGCCGAGCCCCACCTCGCGCTCGATCGCGATGATCGCCCCGGTCTTCGCCCGCGCCAGGTCCACCGCCGCCTGCGCGATCTCCTCTTCGACGCGCGACTCCTCGAGCCGGTTGAAGAATCGTCGCCAGATCCGGTTCTGGCCGAGCTGGGCGAGCGCGTTCCGCATCTCCGGCTGGAACACGACGAGCGCCGCGATCGCGCCGAACTCGAAGACGTATTCCAGCAGGCTGCGCAGCAGATCGAAGCCCAGCATCCGCGACACGAAATAGATGCCGAAGAGCAGCAACAGCCCCAGCAGCATCTGCATCGCCCGGGTGCCGGCGAGCAGGAGCAGGATCCGGTAGAACACCGCCGCGACGACCAGGATCTCCAGGAGATCCCGCCAGTCAGGCGCGAGGAAACCGACCTGTTCGAGCACGATCAGCCGACGGAAGGAGCGGCCCCGCGGATCGCTTCCGCGACCCGCAAAGCCTCGCGGACCATCTTCACATCGTGGACACGGAAGATTCTCGCACCCTTCAACAGGCCGACGACACAGGCGGCCACCGTCGCCGCCCCACGTTCCAGCGGTGGCGCGCCACCGATCAGCGAGCCCAGGAAAGCCTTCCGTGAAACGCCCAGCAGGATCGGAAAGCCCAGCGCGGCGAGTTCGTTCAACCGGGCGATCAGCTCCAGGTTGTGGTCGACGGTCTTACCGAAGCCGATTCCCGGATCCAGGACGATCGCCTCCGGCCGGATCCCGGCGGCCAGCGCCGTACGCGATCGACCGCTCAGTTCCGTCACGATCTCGGCCACGACATCATCATATCGAGGATCGTCCTGCATCGACGCTGGAACCCCGCGCATGTGCATGAGAACGACCCCCGCGCCAGAGTGAGCCGCCACGCCGGGCATCCCGGGGTCACTCAGCGCGGATACGTCGTTGATGATATCAGCCCCCGCCTCGATCGCCGCCTTCGCCACCGCGGCCCTTCGCGTGTCGATGGAGAGCGGCACCGCCGACCGCGAGCGGATCGCCTCGATCACCGGCACCACGCGCGAGATTTCCGTCTCCGCGTCGGGTGATCGGGCGCCTGGACGGGTGGACTCGCCGCCCACGTCGATGACTTCGGCGCCTTCCGCGATCATCGCCTCCGCGCGTTCGAGCGCGGCCGCCGGGTCGAGGTGCAGCCCTCCGTCGCTGAAGGAATCCGGCGTGACGTTGAGGACCCCCATCACCACGGGAGCCCCGAGGCCGAGGGATCCTCTCCGGTGCGTCCAGCGCACCGTCCGGGTGGCGGGGGAGTCCGGCAGTGTTCGGCCTCGGAGTATGGCGCCGTGGATCGCTCGCGGGATCAGGCCACTGACGGTGACAGTTCGCCCATGCCGGGCCCCGTGCGCGGCGCCTTCGCCGGCGCGACGGCCGGGACGTCCGGAACCTCGGGCGGCGCCGACGGGCGGTGAAATGGTGGCAACCGTCCTCCGGCCGCAAGAATCTCCACCTGTTCCCGGTCGAGCGTTTCGCGTTCGAGAAGGGCGACCGCGATCGCTTCGAGCAGATCCCGGTTCTCCACGAGGATCTCGCGAGCCTGCTCGTAGGATTCGTCGAGAAGCCGTTTCACCTCGGCGTCCACGAGCTGCGCGGTCTGCTCGCTGACCTGGCGGCGCTGGCCGATATCGCGACCCAGGAAGACCTCCTGTTCGGAGTCGCCGATCGCCATCGGGCCGATCAGGTCGCTCATCCCGAACTGCGTCACCATCCGCCGCGCCATCTGCGTGGCGCGTTCGATGTCGTTACCCGCGCCGGTCGTCACCTTCTCCGCCCCGAAGATCATCTCTTCCGCGACCCGACCGCCGAAGAGCATGACGAGACGGCCGATGAGGTAATCGCGGCTATAGGAGTGCCGGTCCTCCTCCGGTAGCGACGCGGTGATCCCCAGCGCCCTGCCCCGGGGGATGATCGTCACCTTGTGCACGGGATCCAGGCCCGGAAGCTTCAGCGCGACCACGGCGTGGCCGGCCTCGTGGTAGGCGGTGAGGCGCCGTTCGCCATCGGAGAGTACCATGCTCTTCCGTTCCGCGCCGAGCATCACCTTGTCCTTCGCCTCCTCCAGATCCGCCATGTAGACCTTGTCCTTGCCCCGTCGGGCCGCCAGGAGGGCGGCCTCGTTGACGAGGTTGGCCAGGTCCGCGCCACTCATACCCGGCGTCCCGCGGGCGAGCGTCGTCACGTCCACGTCGTCCGAAGCGGGGATCTTCCGCAGGTGGACGTTGAGGATGCCCTCTCGCCCCTTGAGGTCCGGCGAATCGACCACGATCTGCCGGTCGAAACGCCCCGGGCGAAGGAGCGCCGGATCGAGCACGTCGGGGCGGTTCGTCGCGGCGAGCAGGATCACTCCGTCGTTCGCCTCGAAGCCGTCCATCTCGACGAGCAACTGATTGAGCGTCTGCTCGCGCTCATCATGACCGCCCCCCAACCCCGCGCCGCGGTGCCGGCCGACCGCGTCGATCTCGTCAATGAAGATGATGCATGGTGCGTGGGCCTTCCCCTGTTCGAAAAGGTCACGCACCCGCGATGCGCCGACACCCACGAACATCTCGACGAAATCGGAGCCCGACATCGAGAAGAAAGGCCGGCCGGCCTCACCGGCGACCGCGCGAGCCAGCAGCGTCTTGCCGGTTCCCGGAGGACCGACGAGCAGCGCTCCCTTGGGAATCCGCCCGCCCAGCCGCGAGAATTTCTTCGGATCCTTCAGGAACTCCACGATCTCCTGCAACTCGTACTTCGCCTCGTCCGCCCCGGCCACATTCTCGAACGTCACCTTCGGCGTGTCCGCGGAGAGCAGCTTGGCCTTCGATTTCCCGAACTGGAACGCCTTGGCCCCACCCGACTGCATCTGGCGGATGATGAAAATCCAGAACGCGATGATGAGGACCCAGGGGAGGAAACTGATGATCGTGGTCCACCAGTCCCGGGCCGCGAGACGTGCCTCGACCTCCACCCCCGCGTCCTGGAGCTGGGTGACCAGCGAGGCGTCATGCCATACGGGCAGATTCGTGCGGAACCGGCTGATCGGTCCCTGTTCACCCGTCACCGGCGCGCGGAATTCGCCCTCGACCGCCTGGCCCTCGATGAAGACCACGCGCGAGATGTTGCCCCGCTCCAGCTCCGCCACGAACTGGAAATATGGCAACTCCTGGCCCACGTCCCGCTGCCCCATCATCTGGATGAGGATGAGCGGAATCAGGAATATGATCACCCAGAATGAGGTCACCTTCGATCGGTGGCCCCAGCGGTTTTGGTTCTGTCCCTTCGGATCTCGATCCGCCATTTAGCCGCTTCCTGGCGACGTGTTCGTCGCCCGCACGGTATTCTTTCAGAGGCTCCCGATGAACGGCAGGTGCCGGTAATCTTCGTTCCAGTCGAGCCCATAGCCGACGACGAACGCCTCGGGTGCGTCGAAGCCGACCCATCGAGGCTCGAGCACGAGGTCCGTCGCCAGCCGTTTATGCAGCAACGCGCAGAGCTCGATCGATCGAGGTTCGCGCTTCAGGAGATGCGGCACGACCCGGTTGATCGTCGTCCCGCTCTCCACGACGTCCTCCACGAGAAGTACGTGCCGACCCTCGATCCGGGTGGCGGGATCGTACAGGAACCGCACCTCCCCCGAACTCACCGTGGCGTCGCCGTAACTCGAGGCGACCAGGAAATCGACCTGGACGGGCCGCCCGATCGAGCGGACGAGGTCGGCGACGAAAATGAACGTCCCCTTGAGGACGCCGATCACCACGATTTCCTCGTCCGGCCGGTAGAACGCCTTGATCTCGCGGCCGAGTTCCGCGACGCGCCGCGCGATCGCTTCGGCGGAGATGACGACCCGCTTCACGTCGGCCCACGAACCACTGGAATCCGCATCCACGAAATCAGCCTTCCCGCACCGAGATCTCGATCGTTCCAGCATCCTCCGCGGCTCGATCCGCGCCGAGACCGATGCCGGCGATCCAGACGACCGCGCCGCTGGCGTCGGCCAGGATGGGCAGTCGGGCCCGGTCGCCGCCCGGGATACGGTGTTCGATCAGCAGCTTCTTGACCGATTTCGTGCCTCCCGGAGTCGTGAACCGGTCGCCGGCCGCGCGGGCTCGCAAGGTGAGCGGGAAGGCGGATGCCTCGATCGGCACTCTCGCGAGCCATCGCCCACCGTCCCGGGTATCCGGGAACGTCGCTCTTCGCGCTTCGACGCGGTAGCGGACGCCGCCGAGTCGCGCCTCGGCCCGAAAGATTCCCGGAGCTTCCGGAAATGGAATCAGCACCGGTGAATCCGGCGGGATCGGCACGTTTCGCTCGATCCGCACCCGATCGAATTCCGAGCTGATCCGCACCCCCGCCGCGAGCTCCAATACCCGGCCGCTGGGTGCCTCGGTAATAAACGTCACCACCGACCGGGTTCCCACCCGATTCGGCACGATCCCGAAGTGTCGCAGCGCTTTGCGTACCACCCGGGCGACGAGGGCCGGATGATACCCGCGCAGGGGGTCACGGGCAACCAGAAGCGCCTCACGATCCACCGTGACCAGCTTCGGATAGAGGCCGCGGACGACCGCCCTCCACCCGTCTTCCGATTCGCGAGCGAGATCCGCGAGCGCGACGAGGTTTCGGCGAGCGGCGGGTGCCACCTCTCGTTCGATCGTGGGCAGGATCTCCAGCCGAAGACGGTTCCGGGACGGCCCCGGCCACAGGTTGGTGGGGTCCTCGCGCCAGGTGAGACCACGCGACCGCGCGAACTCTTCCAGTTCCTGTCGCCATACCCCGAGAAGAGGGCGGGCGACGCCGGACGGGGTAACGGCCGGGATCCCGGCGAGGCCATCGATGCCGGTGCCGCGGAGGATGCGGAAGAGAACCGTCTCGGCCTGATCATCGGCATGATGCCCGGTCAGGATCCGGTCCGCGCCCACCCGCTCGGCGGTCTCACGGAGAAACCGATAACGGGCGTCGCGCGCGTCGGTTTCGCCGGTCAGGCCGGCCGGCGCGTCGGCGAGGTGGAGCGGGACCTCCCAGGCCGCGCAGATCCCCCGCACCCATGCGGCGTCGGCGGTACTGGAACGGCGCATCCGATGATCCAGGTGAGCCGCGGTGATCGTGAACGGCAGCCCGTCCGTATGAAAGCGGAGCAGATAGAGCAGGCTCGTCGAATCGAGCCCTCCCGAGAACGCGACGAGGAGATGCGCGGGCCGGTCGCCGATCCCGAGAGCACGCATCGCCCGAACGAAACGGAGCTCCAGAGGGATATCCGCCGCGTCTCGCTCCGTGGACGCCACCGTCCCGAGGCGGTCGCGCGGACGGGCCGGATCGGGATGAGGCTCGCCGACGGCGTTGGCCGCTTCCTGACGGACCAGTGGAGAGAGATCCGCCATCAGACGTACTCATCGGGCCGGGGGGGAACGATCGGTCCGCGCCGCTCGTCGGCCGCGCCGACCATACCGGGCGGCTGATCTGGAGCCCCCGGCGGAAGAGGGCGCCCGACACGATCGTGAAGAACCCGCGCCAGGCGATCGGGCCGGTCCGTCATGATCCCGTCCACTCCGTTGTCAAGGAGAAGTCGCATCTCGGCGGGTTCGTTGATCGTCCACACGTGAACCGCGATGTTGAAGGCGTGCGCGGCCTCGACGAGTCGACGATCCGGCAGGAGCCGCTCCTGGTGATAGAGCGGGAGTTGCAGGGCGTCGACTTCGGGCGGGATGAGGACCTTCCCCAGCCGAAGTTGCGTGGCGAAGAATCGTAGTTCGTCCGCCGACGCGCTCACCGGCAGTCCCTGGTCGGTGAGGGCCAGGCGATCCCGCCTCCGCCCTCCGGCGACCAATACCCTTCCGGCGGCCCCGGCCTCGCGAATCGCCCGCCTGACGCCGGCCTGGGCCCGGCCATCCTTGATCTCGATGTTCACTCGCGTGTCCGGGAACGCGCGCAATACTTCCAGGAGTGTGGGTACGCGCAGGCCTTGACCGCGGAAAGGATGAGAGACGCCTTCGTCAGGCGTGAAATGGTAGCCGGCGTCGAGCTCTTCGAGCCGTTCGGCTTCGAACTCGGCGATCGGGCCTGAACCGTCGGTGGTACGATCGAGGGTCGCGTCGTGCAGGACGACCGCCTCACCTTCGCGGGTCGGTCGCACGTCCAGCTCGAGCATATCGGCGCCCCACCAGTGGAGCGCGCGGCCGAAGGCGAGGATCGTGTTCTCGGGAGCCAGGGCGGCGCCGCCGCGATGCGCGATGAGGAGGGGCGCGCCGGCGAAGTAGGGGAATCCCGGACGTTGGCGGCCACGGACGTTTCGGGACCAGAGGACGCCGGCGGCCGCGAGCGGTACACCGAGCGCCAGGGCGGCGATCGCCCGCCTACCCCCGGGCTTCGAGGACTTCACGCTCTTCCCGACTGAGGCCATAGAGCCGATAGAGGACCAGATCGATCAGATGACCCGTCATCGCCCGAGCCCAGACGAGGTTTTCGGAGTCCGCGCCACGGCCCAGCTCCTCGGTCGCCGCCACGTGACGCTCAGCGAGGAAACGAAGGATCTCCTCGATCACCTCGGGCCGCGCCGTGGGCCCGGCCGTATGAAAGACCTCGACCGGGGCGAGGGCCAGCGCGTCGACGAAGGCCAGGAAGCCGGGGAATACGAGTTCGGTGAGCGGGCCGCCGCTCACCCGCTCCTCGTCGGTCAGTTCCTCCCAGGCGAGCTCGTTCCAGTAGAGCTCTTCCGCCTCCTTGAGCAGGTACTCGAGGCTTTCGGGCGCGAGGGACTCGGTGCCGGAACCGACCGGAGACGCCGGCTTTCCGAGGGTTTCGAGCAACCGGGCGCGACGAGCTTCCACGAGGGGGTGAGGCATTCCAGATGGCGCGAGGGGGTCATCGTCGGCGGTCGACGCGCCGATCCGCTGACGGCGTCGCCGGAGATTATGGCACCGGCATACGGAGATCAGCAAGGCCACGGCCACCCGCGCGCGGGAACCCGCCGTGTCCGCCCGCCACGCGTCACGCTCGCGCCTCCCGCACCCGCGCGAGCTCTCCCGGAGGATCGCCTTGACATCGACCGCGGCCCTTCTTATCCTGCGCGAAGGGATGTCGGCCCCGGCCCCTCTCGCGGGAGAGTTACCGTGCCAGAGACTGATTCGAGGTGTGAGGCCGGGTATCATTCGCCACAATGGCTTTCGTAACGCCCACGTTTCGCGGTTCACGTGGGCGCTTTCTTTTCCCCGCTTTTCAACCCTCGTCGAGGCCTCATGCTCGATTCCGGAATGATCAACAAGATCCAGAAGGCCCGGAGCTACGCCGACCAGCCGGAACGCATCCATTTCAAGGATCTGACGGTGGAGTTCGACGGGAATCACGCGCGGCACAAGGTGGAGTTCCACGAAGGGAACTGGCGTTGCGACTGCGGCTATTTCCAGAACCATGACACGTGCAGTCACGTGATGGCGATCGATCGAGTGCTCGGCGTCATGGCGCCCTGAACTCCGTCGGAATGCCTCGTGGGGCATTCCGACGAGGGCCCGGG
>CAZWJE010000003.1:15223-29687 GCA_964634395.1 uncultured Gemmatimonas sp.
CTTCCGCGATCGGCGGCGTGAGGCATGCTCCCCGGGGAAGGGACGGGTGGCGGATCACGGCTTCACGGAGGGAAGCGAATGATCGCGGGCGCGAACGACATCTCGGAGAAGCGGAGTCGCTGGACGACGGTCGCGACGGAGTTCGGCTATGCGTGCGCGCGGTGCCATCGGACGCCGGCCTGGGACGACGCGGACGCTTACCTCCTGACCGGCCATTGCGCGAAATGCTGGCTGACGATCAGCAGCCAGGACCCGGGGCCCGGGGATCCGCTGACCCACCTCTGAATCCTCTGGCGAGAAGGCGTGATCGCTGCGGTCACGACGAATGCGCGGTTCGCGCTCTTCTCTTCAGCCCATGCGCCCGATCCTCCCCCATATAGCCGATGCCCGGTACGACGGACTTCGATACCGGGCGCATACGCCGTACTTACTTCCATGGATGCCTGAGTCGGGATGAGTTCCAGAGCCACACTACCGATCGAGGAACCGAGGCACGACATGCTGGACGCACTTCGCGCGCGGCGTGGAGAGACTTCGGCGGCGACTCTGGCGCTCCTCGCGACACTCGGTGTGATCCTCCTCATCGAGTCTTTCGTCGTCCTGGGGGTTCCCTTCCCTCCGCTCTCCCCGCTGCTGGTCCTGACGACGATGGTGGTGGCCTTCCGGATGGACGCGCGGGCGGCGATCGCCTCGGTTGGCCTGGCCGCGGGTTACGGTGTCATTCGCATGGTCGTGGACGGCTTTTCTCCGGGGGATCCCGAGGTGGTGGCGCTCTTCGTCTTCACGGCGGTCCTGGGCCCCGCGCTGATGGTACGGGCGCGGCAGTGGAGCGGTGGGCAGGTTCGCGCGCGCATCGTCGAGGCAAACGCGCTGGAGCAGGCGCGGGCGCGAGAAGCGGCGCGGATCGAGGAGCGCGCGACGTTCGATGGACTCGACGCGCTCGTCTGGGAAACCGACGCGCGCCTGAGCGACCTCCGGGTGATCAACGACTTCGCGGAGAGGATTCTCGGGTACCGTGGCACCGCCGACGGCGAACCGCTGTCGCTCGGCTGGGAGGTCGTGCACCCGGACGATCTCAAACGTCTGCGCGCCACTCTCGAAGCGGTCCGCGACGACGGTGAGGCGCGTCGGGTCGAATACCGGATCCGGGCGCGTGACGGCTATCCGCTATGGGTCGGCGATCGGATCTCTCGTCACGCCGGGGTTGATGGTGAGGTGCGACTGCGGGGGATGGGGATCGACGTCACCGGGAGTCGCAAGGCCGAGGAACAGCTCAACCGCGAGAAGGAACGGTATCGCAGCCTCTTCGACGGCGTCCCGGTCGGGCTCTACCGGATGACGCCGGCCGGCGAGTTCCTGGTCGCGAACAGCGCGCTGGTGAGCATGATGGGGTACACCAGTCATCAGGCGCTCTATGCGACCAACGCCAGCGAAATCTACAACGACGCGCTGGACCGGTGGCGGTGGCAGAACGCGATGGTGCACGCGCACGGTCTACGTAGCGTGGAGCTCCCGTGCCATCGGGCGGACGGCTCGACGATCTGGGTACGCAATACCGCCCGCGCCGTACACGGTGAATCGGGCGAGATCGCGTATTACGAAGGGGTGGTGGAAGACATCACCGACATGAAGCGAGCGCTGGTGGTCGAGGAGGAAGCGGAAGCGGAGTTCCGCGGCCTCGTCGAGCAGTCGCTGGTGGGGATCTTCATGTTGCGCGAGGGCTCGCTCGTCTATGCCAACCCGAAGATGTCGGAGATCTTCGGATACTCGGATGAGGCGTTGCTCGACCTGCCCGAAGCGATGATGTCGCTCGTGGCGGAGGAACACCAGGCGAAAGTGGCGGCGTATCTGCTTGGCGATTCTGAGCACGACTCCGGCGCTCCACTCAGTTTCCGGGGCGTTCGCAAGGATGGTTCGGTCGTGGAACTGGAGGTCCATTGTACGCCGACGACGGTGAACGGCGGGCCCGCCACACTCGGCACGATGCTCGACATCACCGCGCGCAAGGCCACCGAGGAGCGCCTCTTCCACGCCGCCTTCCACGATCCGCTCACGCTGCTTCCCAATCGGATCCTTTTCATGGAGCGCCTCGAGCATGCGTTCCTCCGACAGAAGCGCGGGCGGGAGTTCGCCGTGCTCTTCCTGGATCTGAATCGCTTCAAGGTCATCAACGACACGCTCGGACACGGGGCCGGCGATGAAGCGCTGAAGCTCGTCGCGCGACGTCTCAACACCTGCGTCCGACCGGGTGATACGGTCGCGCGATTCGGGGGTGACGAGTTCGCGATCCTGATCGAAGACACCGCGGAGATCACTGAGGTAACGCAGATCGCCGAGCGCGTACGCGAGGCGATCTCGGCGCCGGCGCTGATCGGCGGCACCGAGGTGTCGATCGGCGGAAGCATCGGCGTCGCCATCAGTTCGGCGGGGTATCGCAAACCCGAGGAGATCCTGCGCGACGCGGACCTCGCGATGTACCGCGCGAAGGGAGCCGGAGACTCGGAGTTCGAGATCTTCGACGAGGCCATGCATGGAGAGGCCCTCGACCGGATCGCGCTTGAAACCGACCTCCAGCTCGCGCTCGACCGGGGCGATTTCCACCTTCAGTTCCTCCCCATGGTGCGGCTGGAATCCGGGGAGATCGAAGGCGTGGAGGCGCTCGTCCGATGGACCCACGCCGAGCGCGGCGAGATCAACCCGTCGACGTTCCTGCCGATCGCCGAGGAAGTGGGGGTGATCATTCCTATCGGCCGCCAGGTACTGCGTATGGCGTGTCGACACGCCGTCGAGTGGGCGAACGACTTCCCGCGGGAGACGCCGTTTTTCGTGACGGTGAACCTGTCCTCGAAACAGATCCACGGTTCGGCGATCGTCGAGGACGTCCGGCAGACGCTCGAGGAGACCGGCCTGAACCCCGCGAACCTTCGGCTGGAGATCCCCGAGGCGATCCTGCTGAGCGACCAGAAGGCCTCGGCCCATCTGCTGAACCGACTGAAGTCTCTCGGCGTCGGAATCTTCCTGGACGACTTCGGAACCGGATATTCGAGCCTCGGCCACCTTCACGCGTTGCCGATCGACGCGATCAAGATCGATCGGGCCTTCGTCAACAAGCTCGAACCGGAAGGTCCCGGGTCGCACCTGATTCGGACGATCGTGGGGATCGCCCACAACCTGGGAATGGAGGTCGTCGCGGAAGGGGCCGAAACGGAGCACCACGTGGAGCTGCTGCGGGAACTCGGGTGCGAGCTGGCCCAGGGGTATCACTTCGCGCCGCCGATCGCGGCGGAAGAGATCTCCGCCATCCTCCGGGAGAGTGTCAACCGGACCCGGGATGTGTCTGACCCGACCGTCGACGAGGTCGGGATGCTCGAAGCACCCGAGGCGACGGTCGAGGCCCTCTCCACGCCTGACGAAGCCTGATCCGGCGAGCGGGACCCCTTCGAAACGCGGGCGAATCCGATATCTGACGGCCCTGGATCGGGGGCCGTCCGGCCCACACGCGCTTTTCGCCTCTCCCTCCTCCCTCTATATTGCGCCGCTCTCCCGATTGCGCCGCTCTCCCGATTGCGTCGCTCTCCCGCGGCCGCCCGGGTGTATCGCCGCGACCGGTTATCCCCCGAACGATCGGATGCAAGCCATGAGTCTGGATCGCCTTCGAGCACGACTGGCGCGGATGGGTTTCGTGCTTTCGCTGATCCCGGGCATGGCGGCGCTTCCGGATCCGGCCAGCGGACAGGTCGGGGAAGAGGATCCCGCGCGGACGCCTCCCGCGCCGGTCGCGGTTGGTGCCCGGGGAGTGGATCTTTCGCACCCCGTATTCCAGAGCGGCCGGCGGATCATGGTGGCCGAACGCCTGCGGGAAGGCGAGACGATCACCCTCGACGGCCGCCTCGATGAAGCCGTCTGGAGTCGCGCCGCTCCCGCCACCGACTTCATCATGCAGGATCCGATTTTCGGCGGGACGCCCACCGAACCGACCGAGGTGCGGATCGTGTTCGACCGGGACAACCTCTATATGGGGGTGACCGCCCACGATTCGGAACCCGATCGGCTGATGGGGAACACGATGAAGCGCGACGAGTTCCTCAGCGCCGACGACCGCTTCATGTGGACGATCGATACCTTCCTCGATCAACAGAGCGGCTACTTCTTCGAGATGAACCCGTCCGGGCTCATGGCCGACGCCGTGATGGGTCCCGGTGGTTCGAACAACCGAAGCTGGGACGGGATCTGGGACGCGCGCGTCGTGCAGAGCGAGATCGGCTGGGTGATCGAGATCGTCATCCCCTTCCGGACGCTGAACTTCGACCCGAACGCCCCGGCGTGGGGAATCAATTTCCAGCGCACGGTGCGACGGAAGGCGGAGGAGACGCTCTGGACGAGCCACGAACGTAACCAGGGGCTGCGCGCGATGGCGACGGCGGGGCTGCTCGCGGGGATCAGCGACGTGAGCCAGGGCGTGGGTCTCGACGTGGTCCCGTATCTCTCCGCGAGTTCGTTCGTCGCGCCGGGCCGGGTGCCGGAAATCGATCGCGAGAACAAACAGGACGTCGGCGTCGATCTCTTCTACAACCTCACGCCGAACCTGCGGGCGAACCTCACGGTCAACACCGATTTCGCCGAGACCGACGTCGACCAGCGGCAGGTGAACCTCACCCGGTTTCCGCTCCAGTTTCCGGAGAAACGCGCGTTCTTCCTCGAGGGCGGAACGTTCTTCGACTTCAGCGGGATCGCGGCGGTTCAGCCGTTCTTCAGCCGGGCGATCGGCCTCGACGAGACTGGAACGCCGCAGCGGATCGAGGGTGGCGCCAAACTGACCGGGCAGGCGGGCGCGAACGACATCGGCGCTCTCTACGTCCGGACCGCGGGATCGAACTCGATCATGGGAGAGGACTTCGGCGTCGTGCGCATGCGGCGGCGGGTGCTCGCCCAGTCGTATGTGGGCGCGATCTATACGTGGCGCCACGAACACAGCCCCGACGTCGAACTCGACGATGGACATACGGCCGGCCTCGACGTTCGGCTCGCCACCAACCGTTTCCGCGGGAGCAACAACCTGCAGCTGAGCGCCTACCTCCTCGGAACATCGACGGCCACGGAGGTGTCGGGCGACAATCTCGCGTACGGCGCCCGGCTGGCCTATCCCAATGACCGGTGGAGCGGCAGCATGGACTTCCAGGAAGTCCAGGCGAACCACGATCCGGCGATCGGCTTCCTCCGCCGGCGTGGTTTCCGATCCTGGTCACCGTCCCTCTCCTTCGCCCCCCGGCCGGCGGGCCACCCGATCATTCGTCAGCTCACTTTCGGCGGCTCGCTCGCGCTCTTCACGGACATGGAGAACCGGACGCTGACGCGAGAGCTGGATCTCACGATCCTGCAGGTCAACACCCATTCGGGCGATGGTATGACGTTGAGCGCGCAGCCCACCTACGAGAGGCTGCAGCGCGATTTCGAGATCAGCGACGGGATCGTACTTCCGGGCGGAAGCGAGTATTCCTTCACACGCTTCCAGGCGTCGGCCAACACGGCCAGTCGCCGCGTCCTCGCGCTCCAGACGCGATACTCGTTCGGCGATTTCTTTTCCGGAAGCCGCCAGGAGGCGACCGTCCAGCTCGGGGTCCGCCCAATGCCGGGAATCACGCTGAGTGCCGCCAGCGAGTTCAACTGGGTGAGTCTGCCCGAAGGCGAGTTCGACACTCAGTTGTACCGGTTCGTCGCGGACACGCAATTCAATCCTCGAATGTACGTCGTCAACAACTTCCAGTATGACTCGGTGAGTGGCGGCATGGGATGGCAGTTCCGGTTCCGCTGGATCGTCCGGCCCGGGAACAACATCCATATCGTCTATCAGCACAACTGGCTGGAACCGCGTGAGCTGGGGGAGCCGGGCGGGTTCCGTACCCTGGACAGCCGGGCGGCGACGAAGATCAACTACACGTGGAGGTTATAGGCTTCCGTCCGCCGGGGCCCCCCGGGGGGGTCCACGTCAGATCGCCCGGAATTGGATCGGCACCTCCACGACCACGCGGATCGCGTCTCCATTCTGAATGGCGGGTGAGAAGCGGAGGACTTCGGCCAGCTTGAGCGCGAGTTCGTCGAGTTCACGATGGCCGGTCGATTGGTGCACCTCGGCTTTCCGTGCCAACCCCATCTCGTCGATCCAGAAGCGCATCACCGCCGTGCCCTGGATCCCCGTGTACCGGACAAGCGGCTGATACCGCCGCTCGAGAAACCGCCTCAACTCCTCGCGGTTGAGGATCTCCGGCATCACCATCGACGGAGCGAACTTCTCGTAGCTTGCCCACTCGTCACGGCTCACGGGCGTGACGGGAGTCGCCGGGACTTCAATCTTCGCGAGTGCCGCCGGTGTGACGGGAACTCCCGCGAGTGACGGCGTGATCCTCACGCGTGGACGTTCCAGGATGGGCGGTCCGGGCACCTCGAAACTCACCGGCAGCGCCGGAATGGAGAGCTGGCTCACCCGCGGAATGAGCAGCCGGGAGACCGTCGATCCGGGCACCACTTCGGGTGGATCCACTCGTACGTCCCGCATCTGGGTAAGGATCACCGCGTGGAGCGCGGCGGCGGCCAGGAGCCCGATCCATACGGCGCTTCCCCACCCCGCTTTCCACCGCGCCTGTATCACGGCCGGATTCATTCTCACCGGCCCCGGAATCCAGGGTCCGTTCGAGATTCTGAAGGGGGGCGTCAGCCATCCCGGCCGCGAGGCATGATACTCGGATTCCGCGGACATAGTCGGCCCTCCTCGTTCGTCGACAACCACAACGCCAGGCAGAACGGCACGCCGCTCGACCGCCCGCGACCGAGAAGTGCATCAAGGATTCCATACATTCTCATAAGTGATTGATTCATATAATCTTGTGGGACAGGGAGAAGAGAAGCCGAGAACTGGCCCCCGGCGTGGGAGGCGGGCAGGAAGGAATCCGGCCGCGGGAGATGGTCAGCGGTCCGGAACGGATCTCGTCATCCGGGAGGGGAGGACCCGAGTGAGGCCGGCGCGAAAGGAAGTCCGTCGACCGGAGAAGGAGATTCGGGCGACGGAATCAGGAGTGAGCCGGGGGCGGCGCGCCGGCGGCGTTGAGTCGCGCGATGAGCCGGCCGATCGCCCCGCTGGAGCGCGCCCCGAGATACCTCGGATGGAGATCGATATCTCGGGCGCGGTCACCCGCCAGGGCGATCCTGGCGGCTTCGGTAACGAAGATGGGCAGAGAGCGGTCGATCTCGCGCAGGCCACCTTCGTCATCGACGGTCACGACGCGCAGCCGGTCGCGGAGAGAGAGCGGGAGGAGATTCAACAGCCGGCTCCCGAACTCCCGATCGACGCAGAGCAGGTCCAGAGCACCCGCGTCGAGACGAACGCGAAGCGCCTCGACGAATGACGGATCGGGGACGGCGATCGCCGTTGGCTTGCCGAGTTCCCGGGCGATGCGGGCGAGCGCCGCGTGGTATGGCGTCGTGACCACGATGTCGACATCGGCCAAGTCCCGGGCAAGCCGTGCCTTTTCGGCCGGATCGACGAAAGGGCCGCCGCGCAGCGGATAGACACGCAATCCGAACCTCCGGCGAAGCTCCCCGGTCAACCCGACCCGCAGATCCTCCGTACCGTCGACGCAGGCGCAGGAGATCTCACGTCCGCCCACGTAACGGCGGATGAGATCCGGAAGGGCGACGAGGCCTTCCGGCGTGTCGGCGGCGTCGGTGATGAGCCGCGCGATCCATTCGGGCGGGGCGTTCGGGGACTCCTCGGCCAGGACGCCGCGAGAAAGATAGACCCCGGAACGTGGCCTCAGCTCCACCATCCCATCCGCTTCGAGCACCCGGTACACCCGTTCCGCCGTCTTTCGGTTGACGGCGACGTATACCGCGAACTCCCGGATACTCGGCAACCGATCGCCGGGATAGAGGTCGCCCGCGTAGAGGGCGCCCGCGAGATGCTCGCGGAACTTCGCGGTCAGCGCGGCGGCGGTCGGCCTCTCCGCGACGACGTGCGGTTGAAACGAATCGAGGACGGAGGATCCACCACGACCGACCCGGTCGGTGGCGCGGTTTCCCCGGAAAGTACGTGGTTCGTTCGTTACGGCTCTGCTCACATTCACTCATCCTGCCCGGTCGCGTTCCGGACCAACCGCGGGCGTTGGCGACCTCGTCGACCAGAACCTTGCAGCAGTCGTACCCGCACCGCCGGAACGGAGTCCGGAAGGATCGGGAAGCGGCGCGGGGAGGCCGCCTGATCGACGCGCGGACGGAAGTTTGCGTCCTGTCCGGGCGGCGTTTATCTTGCGAACGCGTATCCGTCGCGCCGTGGCGTGACGGGCGCGCGATCGCCGTCCCCCCGCGCCGGTTCTCTCTCCGGGTACAGGCGTCGGCGATGCAGTCCTTCCGATAGTCTTTTCCGGCGGCACATTCATATACGGACCGGATCGGTCCCGCTCATAGCTTTACCCTCGGAACGAACACGCGGTACGAAGCCTGGAAAGGCGGCGTATATGCCCGATCGACCCGTGGACGTCGTGGTGATTGGTGGCGGGCCCGCCGGCTCCGCCGCGGCCCGGCTGCTCGCGGAATCCGGTCACGACGTCGTCGTTCTCACCGGACCTGGCGGGCGGGCGTCGTTGCTCGCGGAATCCCTTCCGCCCAGCTGCCGGAAACTCCTCGCGCGGCTCGGCGCGCTGGAGAAGATCGAGGCGGCCGGGTTCGTCCGCTCGCGAGGCAACTCCTCCGCGTGGGGCGGTAATCTTCGCTCGCTGCCCTTCGAGGGTGGGCTGACGGGTTTCCAGGTGGCGCGACACCGGTTCGACGAACTCCTGCTGACCCATGCGGCGGCGGCGGGCGCGCGGGTCTTCGCCGGTGCGGCGGCCCGGGACGTGTCGCTTCCGAGTGAGGCGGGCGATCCGGGAACCGTCCGCTGGGCGAGCCCGGACGGCGGTGGGGCTCTGACCGCGTCGTGGATTCTCGACGCCTCGGGCCGGGCCGGCGTGATCGCCCGACGTGGCTTCCGGCATCGCGCGACCGATGCGTCGACTCTCGCCCTGGCGGGTTTCTGGTCTCACCCCGGCGGTTGGCCGATGGACGACGAGTCACACACGATCGTCGAGTCCTATGCGGACGGGTGGGTGTGGTCCGTACCCGTCGCCGACGGCCGGAGGATCGTCACCGCGATGATCGATCCGCGGGTGACGGCTCTCGCGCGTGGCCGCGGGATCGACGCCATGTATCAGGGTGAACTGGCGAAAACCAGGCATCTTCGCGCGATTCTCGACCGCGCCGAGAGCACCGGCGGCGCCTGGGCGTGCAACGCTTCACCCTACGGCGCGATCAGGCACTCCGCCCCGGGGGTCTTCCTGGTGGGTGACGCCGGTTCTTTCCTCGACCCGCTCTCCTCGTTCGGCGTGAAGAAAGCGCTCGCGTCCGGATGGCTGGCGGCGGTCGCGACGCACACCGCTCTCGTCGCGCCGGAACGAGCAGGCGCGGCGGCGGCCCTCTTCGAAGAACGGGAGCGGGCGGCGGAACGGGCCTATCACGGGCAGACCGCGCGGTACTACGCGGAGGCGGCCGGCGTCCACGATCACCCGTACTGGCGAACCCGAGCCGATGGGGCGGCCACGACGCTCGCCGCCCCGGGTACGGACGACCCCGAGGCCGATTCGGAGAGACTCCTCAGACACCCCGGTCTGCGCACCGCATTCGAATATCTCTACCGCGAGGAACCGCTCCGGCTGCGGCCCACGCCGGGCCTGCGGCGCGAGCCACGGCCGACCGTGGAAGGACGCGAGGTCGTCGTGCGTGATCACCTCATCGGACCAGGGCTCAACGGTGGCGTCCACAGCATCCGGGGCGTCCGGGTCACGCGGCTGATCGACATCGTCGGCCACCACGAGCGGGTTCCGGATCTCTACGAAGCGTACTCCAGGGACGGCGGGCCGGCGGGACTTCCCGAGTTCCTCTCCGCGCTCTCCGCGTTACTCGCCGCCGGTCTCCTTGAAGGCGTCCCGAACAACTGACGACCAGCCAGGATCCGCCCATGCCCACACCCACGAGAGAAAGTCGCGCTACCCTCGCACGGCGAGTGGCTACCGCCGGCGTCGTCATCGGTGCCGCCACGCTCGCTCCGACGATCGGCCACGCGGACACGGGAAAGCCTCTCGGAACCTCGTCGATCCTCGCCGCCCCACCATCCACCGTCCAAGCCGTGGCCGATACCGGGTTCGTCATCACCAGTGAGGTGGTGATCCGGAACTGTGCTGGTTGTCACACGCGAGACGCCACGGGTCGGCTGGGTCGTCTGTCGTACCTGCGAAAGACGCCAGAGGGGTGGCAGGCCTCCATCGTTCGCATGGTGAGCCTCCACCAGGTGAACCTGGACCCCGAGGCCGCACGCGAGATCGTGCGCTACTTCTCGAACGCGCAGGGACTCGCGCCCGAGGAGATGGAACCGGCGCGTTTCGAGCCCGAACTGCGGATGGTCGAGTACAGTTACGCGGACACCCAGACCGAAAACACCTGCAATGCCTGCCACTCGATGGGACGGGTGATCACTCAGCGACGAACGGCCGAAGAGTGGAAGCTCCTCACCGAAACCCACCGGGCGCTCTACCCATTGATCGACAGCCAGCGGTTCCGACGCGGCGGCCCGCCTCCACCAGACGCGGAGGACCCCCGGCACCCGGTGGACAGGGCGATCGCCCACCTTTCACGCGCGTTCCCGCTCGACTCGCCGGAATGGACGGCCTGGTCCGCGAATCGGCGGGCTCCGCGGCTCGATGGAAGCTGGGCGTTCTCGGGCCACGACCCCGTCCGCGGCCCCGTCACCGGTACGGTCACCATTGCCGCCGTTGCCGGGCGGGAAGACGAGTTCACGACGGAAACCCGTTACGTCGCGCCCGAATCGGGGGTCGAGATCACCCGTACCGGGCGATCGATCCTCTATACCGGCTACCAGTGGCGGGGCCGTTCGACGGGCGCCGGCCCGGACGAGTATCGCGAGGTGCTCTTTCTCGAACGTGACGGCGGCAAGATGACGGGCCGCTGGTTCACCGGAGAGTACGGTGAGTTGGGGATCGATGTGACGCTCCAACGAGTCGTCGGCACGCCGCTCGTCACGATGGTGTTCCCGGGTGCGCTGGCCTCCGGCGATGGTCAGGCGCTGCGAGTCTTTGGCTCCGACCTGCCGAGCGGATTGGCCGCGGCGGAGATCTCGCTGGGGCCCGGGATCCGGGTGCGGGATGTATCGAGAACCGAGGAAGGTCACCTGGATCTCCGGGTCGACGTCGCCACCGGCGCCGCCATCGGAATGCGCGACCTGACCCTGGGCACGATGAACTTCCCCGATCTGCTCGCGGTCTACGACCGGATCGACGCGATCAGAGTGGAACCGTACACGGGGATGTCGCGCACGGGTGGCGTGGTGAGGCCCAGGCAGTTCATGCAGTACGAGGCGGTCGCCTACCACAACGGGCCCGACGGAGTGCCGGGTACGGACGACGACCTGCGGCTGATGCGGGTCCCGGCCGAATGGAGCCTCGAGGAGTACCCCGAGACGTTCGAGGACGACGACATCCGGTACGTCGGCACGATCGACCAGAACGGGTTCTTCACGCCGGCGGCGGACGGGCCGAACCCGGAACGCTCGGGCAACCGCAACAACATCGGGACGGTGTGGGTGGTGGGCGGTTACACGCCGCCCGGCGGGTCGCCGCTGCGATCACGGGCGCATCTGCTGGTGACCGTGCCGAACTACATCACCTTCGACCCCTGGTCGGCCACTCAATGAGCGGCCGGGTCACGCCCAGCGGGGAGGGAGAGAATCGATGACGAAGCTCGCGCTCAGGGAGTTCCACGCGTTCGACGCGGCCGGCGCCCGTTTCCTCTACCTGGTGCCGAGCGCGGCGATCGTCCGACTCGACGAACCTTCCGCCGCGGTACTCCGTGTTCTCGAGGAGGGGCCGAAGAAGCGGGAGGAGATCATCGCGGAAGTGGGATGGCGGCACGGCGATGACGAGGTCGCGTCCGCGATCGACGAACTGCTCGAGATCCGCGCGGTCGGCGCGGCCGCCGTTCCCCCGGAGCGGATCCTGAAGGTGCTGCCCGCGCGTGATTTCCCGCTGACGACGATGGTCCTCAACGTCACCAGCAAGTGCAATCTCGCGTGCAAGTACTGTTACGAGTACGGTGAGGACCGGGTGGTCGACGAGGTCGTCCAGAAGGAACTCCCTCGCTTCATGGACTATGAGACCGCGAGGCAGGCCGTCGACTTCATGTTCGAGAGCGCGGGGTCGAACGAAGCGGTGAACCTGACGTTCTTCGGCGGCGAGACGCTCCTCAATTTCCAGGTACTGCAGCGGACCGTCGTCTATGCCCTCGGACGCGGCGCGGCGCTCGGCAAGGACGTACGATTCAGCCTCACGACCAACGGGACATTGCTGAAACCCGAGATCATCGAGTGGCTGATCGACAATCAGGTCGGCGTGACGATCTCCGTCGACGGTCCTCGGGAATTGCAGGACGAGCACCGTGTCTTTCACAACGGGAAGGGCAGTTACGACGTGATGATGCCGAAGGTCCGCGAGCTGCTGCGGCGGAACACCGCCGGCTCGATCGGCGCCCGCGTCACCCTGACGAAACAGAACATGGATGTGGTCCGCGTCTTCCGGCACCTGACCGAGGAGATCGGCTTCCAGGAGGTCGGGTTCGCGCCGGTCACCACGTCATGGACGCGGGACTTCGCGCTCGGCGAGGAAGGCTATACGTCGATGCTCGACCAGTTCGAGTTCCTCGCTCGCGAGTTCGTGGAGTCGGCGGTCGCGGGGCGGCACCATGCCTTCGGCAACATCAAGGAAACACTGGAGGAGATCCACAAGGGGGTCAGCAAGGCGTACCCGTGCGGGGCGGGGCTCGGTCTGGTGGGAGTCGCGACCGACGGGGACGTGGCGCTCTGTCACCGATTCGCCGGGTCAGACGAGCACCGGGTCGGGTCGGTCCACACCGGACTCGACCGCGCGCGGCAGGCGGCGTTCCTCGAGCGCAACCATCTCGCCAACAAGACCGACTGCTCCACCTGCTGGGCACGACCGATCTGCTCGGGCGGCTGCTACCATGAGGCGCACACTCGGTACGGGACGACGGAACAGCCCAACCTTCACTATTGCGACTGGATCCGTTCCTGGACGGATATCTGCCTGAAGATCTACGCCGAGTTGGCTGAACGCAGCCCCGGCTATTTCGATCGGTTCGACGCGTAAAGACGGGAATCGATGGACCACCAGCGTTCACCGGAGGAGGTCGCGTGAAGCACATCAAGGCAATCAATGGGAAGGCCCGCCGGATCGAAGCGCATGTTCGCGAGGAGGCAGCGCGGGCGGCCGACCTGCCGGAAGGACACGAGGTCGTCGGGCTCCAGAGCGGCAACCCGGACGGACCACATATTCCGCTCGGATGTACGTTCCTGTTCTCCCCCGGCTGGGAGACGGACGCGCGAGGCGGGACGGCGGGGCTCTGCGCTCCCGTCGAGCGGGACCTTTTCGACTGCCATATCGGTTGCTTCTGGCCCGCCCAGGTGCCAGACCAGCTCAACCACGCCCCGGACTGGACCGGCAAGTGCGCGGCGGCCCAGAAGGACTGGCGCAAGATCGACCTGGTGTTTCCATGAGATCGGCGCGGCCGGGTCGG
The DNA here is from genome assembly GCA_964634395.1 of uncultured Gemmatimonas sp. Classification (GTDB taxonomy): domain Bacteria; phylum Gemmatimonadota; class Gemmatimonadetes; order Longimicrobiales; family Longimicrobiaceae; genus WHSP01. The sequence continues at coordinate 28,910 of CAZWJE010000003.1, forward strand.
GTGGTCGCGTTGACGACCCTTTTCGTGGCGAGCGGGATGGGGACCCCGGAGACCGGTGCCGGACAGGCGGCCAGTCCGGCGGTGGCGGCCAGCGCGCCACGCCTCGGGGATCACAACATCTACGTCGGCACGTACAGACAGGCGATCGCGATCGTCGACGAGAGTACCGGTCAGGTGGCGGGCGAGATTCCATTGACGCTCGGGATCCCCCGTTCGATGGTCGTCACGCCGGACCGCGAACGCTTCTACGTACTCGATACCTTTTACGAGACGATCGAGATCGTCGACATCGCCAGCCAGCGGGCGGTACGCAAGTTCACGCTCTCGACGCCGCGGGAGAAGGTCCGGATCTGGGGCTACAACGTCGACCCGCGCGAACGGTACGTCATCCTGCTCACGAAACGGTACACCCAGCGCTCGGACCGCTATGAGGTCGGCCCACCGACGCTGCTCCGTTATGACCTGAGTACGGGGACGGTTACCGACACGATCGCCTGGCCCAATGGAGAGGAGCGCGACCGCGCGCAGATCCTCTTTTCGCCCAACGGCGACCTGATGTACTTCTTCGCCGACGACATCCTGGTCTACGAGACGGAAGGCTTCACCGAGGTCGACCGGTGGGACTACTCCACCGCGCTCGACGACGGGATGGGCCCCTTTTCGTTCGGTTTCTCGGCGCAGGCGAATGACTCACCGGGCCACTATACGAATCTCTTCCGATTCTCGGATCCGGTTCACAACCGGCGATTCATGGGTGTGGCGCGGGTCGACCTGGCGG
>CAZWJE010000003.1:29787-110042 GCA_964634395.1 uncultured Gemmatimonas sp.
CTCCAGCGCGCGCTCGATTACGTCGTGCCCTATCGCTGGCGGCTCGCCCCCGTGTTTCTCATGAGCCTGGTGGGCACCGGGCTGGCCCTCTATATCCCCTACCTTTCGAAACTGCTCGTCGACGACGCCCTGATCGGGGGAGATCGTCAGGCGCTCGTCCGGATCATCGGTGTCTTCCTCGCCCTGACGCTGCTGACGTTCGGGGTCAATGTCGCGAGCGGCTTGCGGTACACCCGGGTCTCCGCCGACATCCTCTTCGACATGCGGCTGGCGCTCTACCGCCATCTGCAAAGACTCTCACCGCGATTCTACGCCCGCACCCCGATGGGCGAGATCGTCTCGCGGCTCAACAACGACATCAGCGAGATCCAGCGGATCGCCGGGGAAACCGCGCTCTCCTGGATCGGGCACGTGCTCTTCCTTGGCGGCGCGATCGCGGTGATGATCTGGCTGGACCCGGTCCTCTTCTTCATCAGCATCGTCCTCCTTCCTCTCAGCGTCTGGGCCCTCCACAGCTACCGGCGGCGGCTGGAGGGCGCGATCGCCGACATGAGGGCGCGCGGCGCCGAGATCGGCAGCTTCCTCATCGAAACGCTGCAGGGGATGCGGCTGGTGGTGATCTCCAACGCACAGGAGCGCGAGGCGACCCGGTTCCGGACCCGCAACGACGCGTTCGTCGGCGCGTTGATGAGGATGCAGATGTTGCGTTACCTCGCCGGCGGAATGCCCGGCCTGATCCTCACGGCGGGGATGGCGATCGTGTTTCTCGTCGGCGGGGGCCGGGTGATCGCGGGCGAAGCGTCGCTCGGGACGTTCATCGCCTTCATGGCCTATCAGTCGCGTCTGATCTCGCCGATCCAGGGGCTGATGGGGCTCTACGCGAACGTCGCCGCCATCCGCGTCTCGCTCCGGCGTGTGAACGAAATCCTCGACGCACCGGTCGAGGTGATCGAAGCGCCGAACGCCGCGTCACTCGACCGCCCCCGCGGCGAGATCCGCCTCGAGAACGTAACGCTCTCGCATGGGCGGGGCGGGCCTGTCCTGGACGGGGTCGGGTTCGTGGTCCGGCCCGGGGAGACCATCGCGCTGGTGGGCGCGAGCGGGAGCGGGAAGTCGACGATCGTGGAGTTGCTGAGCCGACAGATCGATCCCGATTCGGGACGGGTCACCCTCGACGGTCGGGATCTGCGGTCGCTGAAGCTGGCCGACCTGCGGCGCTGGGTGGTGGCGGTCGAACAGGATCCGTTCCTCTTCCATGTCCCGCTCGGTGAGAACATCCGCTACGCTCGGCCGGCGGCGACGGACGACGAGGTCATCGCGGCCGCCGACAAGGCGGGGCTTTCGGACCTTCTCGCGGAGCTTCCGGACGGCCTGGCGACGATCGTCGGCGAGCGTGGCCGGGCACTCTCCGCCGGCGAGCGCCAGCGTATCGCCCTCGCGCGCGCCTTCCTCACCGACCCGGCCGTGCTCGTGCTCGACGAACCCAGTTCCTCGCTCGATCCCGCGTCGGAAGCGCGGATGATTCGCGGCTACGAAGAGGCGATGCGGGGGATCACGACGATCCTGATCACCCATCGCGAGGAGCTGGCGCGGCGCGCGGACCGGGTGCTGACGCTGATGAACGGGCGAATCGTGGAAGAGTCGGGTGTGGGTCTTCGTATTGAATCGCCCCCGGTCGTGGCGCGCGTGGGGCCGGGTTGAAGCCGTCGGGACGCGATTCCGTCACTGGAGGAGGCTTCGCCGCTTTCCTCTCCGGCAACGGTGACCCTCCCCCGGCGGTGGGTCGGCCGCGAGGGGATGGAACCGCGGGGAAACGGTCGCGAGGGGATGGAGCCGCGGCGGTCCGCGCGCACCCAGAAAAGAACGCCGTTCCGCTGGTGATGATCAGTCCGGACCATCCGTCCGTACTCGGGAGATCGGGCCGGGGAGTGTCCGTCGCGGTGATCGACAGCGGTGTGCACGCGGGGCACCCGCACGTCGGCGGCGTCGTCGAGGCATTCGCGGTCGCCGAGGACGGATCCCGCGGCGACGACGCCATCGACCGTCTCGGTCATGGCACCGCCGTCCTCGCGGCGATCCACGAGAAAGCGCCGGACGCCGGGATTCACGTGATCAAGGTGTTCGATCGAACCCTCTCGACGACGATCGACGCGCTCGTGGCCGCCATCGACCGATGCGCCGACGACGAGATCCGGCTCGTCAACCTGAGCCTCGGGATCGCTTCGGCGCGGGAAATACCGCGACTCGATGCCGCCGTCGCCCACTGTCGGGAGCGTGGGACGATCGTCGTATCCGCGCTGGGCGACGGAGACCGGCGATGGCGGCTGGGTGCGCTGGCCGGAGTCGTTGGCGTCACCGTTGACATGGATTGCCCGCGCGACTCGATCCGGCTCGGCCGCCTCGCCAACGACGGGTTCCACGTCGCCGCTTCCGATTTCGCGCGACCCATTCCCGGCGTCCCGCCCGAACGGAACCTCCACGGTGTGAGCCTGGCCGTCGCCAACGTCACGGGGGTACTGGCGTGCGCGCTCGAAGGCCGGCCGGAGGTCAGTTCAGCGACGACGCTGCTCGAGATGATGACGCCGCCGTCGTGACCATCCCGACGAAACTGGCGGCCGCCCGAGGCGAACGGCTCACCGCGTCGGCTCGGGGGGTCTCTTCCGAGTCACCGTAGCCTCTCCGCCGAGTTCGACATAGCGGTCCACGCCGATCGCCTCGAGAAACGCCCTGTCATGGCTGACGGCCAGCAGCGCGCCGTCGTAGGCTCGCAGCGCGTTCTCGAGCGCCTCCAGTGCATCCAAGTCCAGGTGATTCGTCGGTTCATCCAGCACGAGAAGAGAAGGCGGCCGTTCGCCTCCCAGCACGCACGCGAGTGTCGCGCGCAGCCGTTCGCCCCCGCTCAACGAGCCGACTGTCCGAAACGCCGCGTCGTCGGGGAAAAGGAATCGCGCGAGCGCGTATCGGGCGGCCGTCGCGCCCATCCCCGGATGACGGGCGGAGAAGTTTTCCAGGATGGAACGACCATAATCCAGCCCGGCTCCATGCTGGTCGAGCCAGGCGATCTCATCGGCCGGCAAGGCGCGCACCGATCCGGCGTCGGGTGAGAGGCGTCCTGTCGCCAGCCGCAGCAGCGTCGTCTTCCCGCTTCCGTTCGGGCCGACGACCGCGACCCGCTCCGGCCCGACGATCCTCAGCGATACATTCTTCACCACGGGCCGATCGGCACCCGGGAAGGACAGCGTCACATCCGCCATCTCAAGGACGGTCCGACCCGGCGGCAGGCGGGTCGACTCCAGATCGAAACGGGGGCGTTCACGCGCCTCGACCCGCGCGCGGGCCGCCGTGGCGCGCTCCCGTCGCTCCTGTATCTCACGCTCCGTCACGGCGCGGACGTGACCGCCGGTTCCCTCCGCCCGCGCCTTGCGCGCGTTCAGCAGGATCTTCGGCATTCCCGCATTGGCGCGATCGCGACGGGCCCGCGCGTCCCGGCGTGCCTGCCGTTCCCGAATCTCGCGCGCCTCTCGTTCGGCCACGCGCAGCGCGGCCCGGGCGCTATCGAGTTCTCGTTCCGCCGCGGCGTCCTCCGTGTCGCGCACGGCGCGGTAAAACTCATAGCCGCCACCGTGGACTCGCACGCCGAGGGTCGACAGTTCGATCGTGCGCTCCATCCGTCGAAGAAGCGCACGATCATGGCTGACGCAGAAGAGGCCAGACGTCCAGGTTTCGACAAAGTCGTACAGCGCGCGCCGACCCTCTCCGTCAAGATGGTTCGTGGGTTCGTCGAGAATGAGGAAGTCGGGCCGGGCCAGCATCAGCCCGGCCAGGGCGACCCGGGTCGCTTCGCCGCCACTGACCGCGCCAACGGGACGGTCCAGCGACAGGTGGTTCAGACCGAAGCCGGCGAGCGCCGCGGTGGTCCGTTCGGCCAGATCCCAGTCGTCGCCGATCAGGTCGAAGTCGGCCGTTGTCGCCGAGCCGGCCTCCATGCGCCGGAGCGCGTCGAGCCGTTCGGCGATCCCCAGGATGACCGCGAGCGGCGCTTCCGGCGCGGGCCGAAAGTCCTGGAGGAGGATGCCGAGCGTGCCCTCGCGGCGCACCGTGCCAGCTGAGGGTCTCAACGCGCCCGTCAACAGATGGACGAGCGTGCTCTTGCCGGATCCGTTCGGGCCGACCAGACCCGTCCGTTCCCGCCCGAAGGAGAGTGTGAGATTCTGAAAGAGGGCGCGGCCGTCAGGCAGCGCGTACGTCAGCCGATCCGCGACGATGCGCCCGTCGCCAGCGTGGGTCGTGGTTGACATGCGGGTAGACTCCAGTCCGACCGGTTTCCGTGAGGTGAACACCGATCAGGACCATCCGCATGAGAACCTCTGTATACGGGTGAAGGGATCCGACCCGGTCCGGCGCAAGGACGGAAGCGCGCCGCCAGGTGGCACGAGAAGGATCACGATCCGAAGGCGGGTCTGTCAAGTTCCCGGCCCGGTGGACGGGCGCGGGGGCACGCGGATCGGTCGATCCGAACCCGTTCGCTCGGGAGGCAGCGGTCGCTTGCGGAGTTCGGCCCAGGGCCGGTATCGTGACGACGACTTGACCATCTCCGCCCCGTCAGGAAGACCACACTCCAGTCGATCCCCCGACGATGAAGTCCATCCGTATCCTTCGCCCGCTCCTCCTCGCGATCGTCATCCTGGCGTTGGGCCCCCGCTCCCTGGACGCGCAGGTCACCCTCGGCCGTGACGAAATCGACCGGATCTCACACGCGGTCGTCCGCGTCGTCGCGCTCAACGCGGGCCAGCCGGTTTCGTCCGGTTCGGGGACGATCGTGGAACCGAACGGGGTGATCTACACCAATCGGCACGTCGTCCAGGATGGCGCCGATTTCGGGATCGAGATTCTCGATGACCCCAACGAGTTGCCCGTCCTCCGCTTCCACGCCCGACTCGTCGGCTACTCGCCCGATGTGGACTTCGCGATCCTGAGGATCGACCGCGACGCCGAAGGCCGGCCGATCGACGCCACGACGCTCGACCTCCCCCACGTCCCCGTCGCCGAAGCCGACGTCCAGCGGGGAGATCGCGTCTACGTCTTCGGGTATCCCGGCATCGGCGAGGGGTATCTCGCGCTCACCGAGGGCGCGGTGACGACGATCCGCAACGGGACGATGGACGAACGGCGGATGCCGGTCTGGTACCAGACCGACGCGCAGATCTCACCGGGCAACAGCGGCGGGCTGGCGGTCAGCGCCCGCGGCGAGTTCGTCGGGATCCCCACCGCGGTGCGGACGGAGGAGACGACCGGGGGAAGACTGGGCGGCATCCTCGCCATCAGCGCGGTCAGCGCCGCGCTCGAGGCCGGCCTGCTCTCCGATCGGGCGATGATCGCCAGCGGCACGACTTCACCGGTCATCGCGAACGGACGTCTCGACTACGCGCAGCAGCCGCTCTATGGCGCCGTATCCCTCACGGCCGGATTCACCCCGGACCCTCACTCGCTCGACGTGGTGAGCGGCGGCGAGGTCAACGTCGACTACCTGGGCGGCGAGTGCGCCGGACACGCCGCGATGGCGCCCGACTATCGCCTTCATTGGTACGACCGCTCCTCACAGCTGCGGATCTTCTTCAAGGCGGACGACGGCGGGGACACGACGCTCCTCGTCAACCTCCCCGATGGAAGCTGGGTTTGCAACGATGACGCGGCGGACGGCACGCTCGATCCGATGGTCGTTCTCGCCGAGCCGCCCGAGGGGCAGTACGACATCTGGGTGGGAAGCTACCGGGCGGGTTCATTCGTCGAGGGCGAACTGAACATCACCGAGCTGTCGCTCGATCCCCAGTCGCACGGCGCGCCCGAACTCGATTACACGCTCGGTCCGTATTACGGCGCGCGCGCGCTCGCCTCGGGGTTCCTGCCCGATCCGGAGCGACTCGAGATCGTCGTGGGCGGCGGGACGGTGGATGCCTCCTACCTCGGCGGCGGGTGCGTGGGGTTCACCGCGCGGCAGCCCGAGCTGCGGCTCAACTGGAGCGGCACCTCCGACGAGCTGCGCATCTTTTTCGATAGTGACGACGGCACGGATACGACCCTTCTCGTGAACCTCCCTGACGGAAGCTGGGTGTGCAACGACGACGCGGTGGGAACGCTCGACCCGATGGTGGTGCTTCCGAACCCGCGCGCCGGCCAGTACGACATCTGGGTCGGGACCTACAGCGCGGACGCGTTCGCGACGGGGACGTTGAACATCACCGAGCTGGATCGGGGGCCATGAGCCGTTCGGGGAAGCTAGCCACAAAAGGCACAAAGGGCACAAGAATGACGCGTCCTCCGCGGAAGGGAGGCAGGCGCGAGTCGAGTTACCGGTCGCTCAGGGTTCGTTGGCTGATATGAAACAGCGAGGAGTCGGCTGAGTCGCCGTGTGCGCGAGATACAACTCCATCACCAAGGGGCCGTGGCTGGACCTCTTCCTTCGCGGGATCCTCTGGGTCAGCGCCGAGCTGTCCGACGTGCCCGATGAGATCTTCCCGAAACGGCGAGGCATGGTCGTTCGGGTTCGCGATGGTGAGCCCGGCGTGGACGTGATGACCTGGACGCTCGTGCCATTCTGGAGCAGGACGGGGAACCCCGCCGATCACGCGGCGAACTTCAACGCGCGCGGCGAAACGATCGACACGACGGGATCCTTTCGGGCTCCCTTCCGGACTCGGCGCTGCCTGATCCCCGCCGCGGCGTTCACGGAGTTTCCCCAACTCGCCGGCAAGAAGATTCGCCATACCGTGACGAGTTTCGACGGCTCGCCGATCCTGTTCGCCGGGATCTGGGATCGCTGGACGGCGCCGGACAGGTCGACTGAACTGCTGTCATATACGATGATCACCACCGAGCCTCATCCGGATCTGCGGTGGATACATCATCGGCTCCCGGTGATCCTGGACGCCGCCGCCCAGGAGAGGTGGCTCGATCCTGATACTCCCGCCGACGCGGCAAAGGCACTTCTCGTGTCGCCCTCTCCGGAAATGCTCCGCATCGAGCCGTACTGAGGAACCTTCAACGGATTTCCCTCTCGACGCATCATCAACGGTGACGCGGTGGATGGTCCGCATCGATCGAGAGTACCATGTAACACTTTTTGTGTCTACACAATGGTCACGATGGTCGTTCGGAAAATTGGAAATATGCCCAATCTTTCAGCATTGCCAACATTTTTGGTTCTGATAGTGGCGTCAGGTCAATCTGCTTCCAACCTGCACGCACAGAACCAATCGGCACGAATGCCGCTCGACGCGATCACCGTCGAACTGGTGGCACCGTCCGAGGCTATTGCGGGGACGTCGATCGCCGGACTCGACATTGTCATGACAAACAATGACAGCGTTCCGTTTCACTTCGCTTCCGGTGCCGATCTTTTTGATTTGCATGTGCTGGATGAAAGCGGCTCTGTTGTATGGCGGTATATTGGCGGAGGGGTGCTACAAAGCTACCTGCGCTATAGTACGATTGGCGCTCACCAGTCAATCTCTCTCAGCGACACTGCCGGGAGGCCGGCCGTCCTTTGGAACTTACGAGCGGGTGCCGGCTTTTCCGAGCGAACCCCTCTCGTTGAACCGGGAGTCTACCAGGTGAAGGGTTTTGTAGCGATCCGAGTGGACTCTCCCACGACGGGGCCTGAGCACTTGATGCTCGAGACATCCTCACGAAGAATCGTCATCCACGAACCATCGTTTGGGTGCGTCGGCAAGTGTCCTTGAGGAGCGGATGAAAGCGCGGGTGGCAGATTCGAGGAGAGGAAGCGCGGCGGCGCCGGTCCGGATCTCGAGTCTCGATAAAGACATGGGCGGCCTCGATCGCCACCTCCTCAACGAAAATCTCTCGATCGGTGGCTGAGGTCCTTCACCTCGAGCCGTCGGAAGCGTTTCGCCACGACGTTGAGCACCGTTTCCTGGCGCTCGAACACTCCTTCGACAATCAGGAACGGACAGAACCGGACGAGCTCGCGGTTCTTCTCGTAGATCCTGGGCGGAACGATCACGTTGATGTACCCGGCCTCGTCCTCGAGCAGCAGGAAGACCGTGCCCTTGGCGGTCGCGGGGTGCTGGCGGACGATCACCAGGCCGGCGACGAGGGTTGGCGCGCCGTCCTCGTGGAGCGCGAGACTCTGGCTGGAGAGGATGCCGGCCGCGTCGAGCCGTTCACGAAGGTGCTCCATCGGGTGGCCGGTGACGCAGATTCCCGTCGCCAGGTAGTCGAGGAAGATCCGCTCCGCGCCCTCCAGCTCTTCTGGTCGGAAGGGGAGGTGTCGAGCCGGAGCCAGCGGCAGGAGGTCGCCGGCGGCGCGCAGCCCTTCCCAGGCGGCGGCCCTTCGTCCCGGTTCGAACGCCTCGAATGCACCGGCGCGCGCGAGGTGCAGCGCCTCCGCCCGCCCCAGCCTCGCCCGCCGGATCACGTCTTCGATCGAGGTGAACGGCCCCGCCTCGCCGGCGGCGCGGAGGCGATCCCGGGCCTTGCTTCCCATCCCGCGGATGTGACTCCACCCGATGCGCGTCGCGGGTGCGGCCGGATCGCCGGTCTCCTCGAGGGTCGCGTCCCAGTCTCCACCGGCCAGACACGGAGGCCGGACCTCGACACCCGCCCGCCGGGCGTCATGGACGAGCGTGGCCGGCGAGTAGAAACCCATCGGCCAGGCGTTGAGCATGCCGAGCAGGAACGCGGCGGGGTGGTGGGCCTTCAGGTATGAGGTCGCGTAGGCGATGAGCGCGAAACTCCAGGCGTGGCTCTCGGGGAAGCCGTAGTTGGAGAAGCTGAGGAAGTCCTCGGCGATCCGGTCCGCGGTCTCCTCGGACACGCCGCGCGCGACCATGCGGGCGCGGAGGTTGGCGAGGGCGTTCTTCAGCCGCGCGAGCTTCTTCTCGTTGCCCATCGTCCGACGGAGTTCATCCGCCTCGGCCGCCGTGTAGCCGCCGAGCGCCATGGAGATCGCCATCGCCTGCTCCTGGAAGATGGGGATCCCATACGTGCGTTCGACGATGTGATCGATCGCGGGGTGCAGGGTCTCCGGCTTCTCGAGGCCCCGCCGGCGCCGGGTATACGGCTGGACGAACCGCGCCTGGATCGGTCCCGGGCGGATGAGCGCGACCTGCACGACGAGGTCGTAGAGCTTCGTGGGTTTCGTGTGGACGATCGAGGAGATCTGCGCGCGCGACTCGATCTGGAAGGTGCCGACCGTGTCACCCCGGGAGATCATCTCGTAGGTCTTCGGATCGTCCGGAGGAAGGTTGTAGAGTTCGAGCCGCTCGCCCGTGCGCGCCTCGATCGCGTCGAAGGCGAGCCGCGTGGCGGTGAGACCGCCCAGGCCGAGGAAGTCGAACTTCGGAACGCCGACCGCGTCGAGGTCGTCCTTGTCGAACTGGAGGATCGAGCGGCCCATCGTCGTCCACTCGATGGGGATGGCGTCGCCCAGCGGTTCGCGGGAGAGCACGAACCCACCCGGATGGGTCGAGCGCATGCGGGGAAGCTCCTCGGCCGCGCGCATCGCCAGCAGCACCGACCGGCCGCGCGGCGTGGCCGGGTCGAACCCGTCCACCTTCACTTCACCGTTCGCCAGCGCGTCCGCTCCCGCGGCGGCGGACGCCCGATGCAGCCGCTTCGAGAGCCTGAAGGTGAGTTCCGCCGGATAGCCCAGGGCGCGCATCGCGTCCTGCAGGGCGGTCGGCGCCGAGTAGATCTGGGTGACCCCGGTGATCGCGGCGAACTTCCGGTCGTACTTCCCATAGACGTGGTCGAGCACCTCTTCCCGACGGTGCATCTCGAAGTCGACGTCGATGTCCGGCGCTTCGGTCAGTCCGTCGGTTCGCGCTTCCGAGAGGAATCGTTCGAAGAGAAGCCCGTTCTCCACGGGATCCACGGCGGTGATCCCAAGACAGAAAGCGACCACGCTGTTGGCCGCGCTCCCCCGCCCCTGACAGAGGATCCCACGTTCCTTCGCGAACCGGACGGCTTCCCACATGATCAGGAAGAACCCGCAGAATCCGAGGCGGCCGATCACCCCCAGTTCGTGTTCGATCTGCTCCCTGGCCCGTTCCCCGATCCCATCCTTCCACCGCTCGAGCGCGCCGGCGTACACCCGGTCCCGCAGGAACGCGGTCTCGTCATCGAATCCGGCCGGAAGGATGAAACGCGGCAGCGCCGGCCGCGGCCAGCGGAGCGAGAAGTCACACTCGCTCGCGATCCGGGCACTTTCCTCGAGCCCGCGCTCCCACCCTTGCCAGAGCAGCCCCATCTCAGCCGGCGACTTCAACCGCCACTCCCCATTGGGCGCCAGCCGGCCGCTCGCACGGGCGGCGCCGACCTCGAGCCCCATACGTAACGCGGTCTGGATGTCGTGTAGCCAGCGCCCGCGATCGTTCAGGTAACGGGGTTCGTTCGTGATCACCCACGGGAGCCGGGCCCGGCCGGCGGCGCTGATCAGCGCCTCGATGAGTCGCTCCTCGGACTCGGAGACGTGGTGTCGCTGGACCTCGACGGCCACTCTCCCCCCGAAGAGGTCCCGCCAGAACGCGAGCTTCTCCGCGGCCGCGACCGGGTCGTCGCGCCGGAGCAACGTGGCGAGTTCCCCGCTCGGAGGGCCGGTGAGCAGCTGTAACCCTTCCGTGCGATCTTCCAGATCCGTCGCGCGCAGCTCCGGGAATCCCCGCTGGTCCTTCTCGGCGCGCGACTTCGTGATCAGATGAGCGAGATCGCGGTATCCGCGCTCGTCACGGACGAGAAGAACGAGGGGATACCCGTCCACCCGAAGCTCCGACCCGACGATCGGCCGGAGACCATGTCTGCCGGCGGCGAGCGCGAAACGCACGATACCGCCGAAATCGGCGGTATCGACGAGGCCGAGCGCCTCATGACCGGTGCCGGCCGCATGCTCCGCGAGCGCTTCGGGACTCACCGCGCCATCTCCGAAGGAGAACGCGCTCCGGGCCACGAGTTCGACGTACGGCGGGGACAAAAGAGGGATACCTCGGGGGCGAAAAACGGGACCCCGGGTGCTCGCGGGTCCCGTCAGTTCAACATTCGACTACCGAGTCGAATATCACCCGAACAAAAGCCGAATGTCAAGAGGGGTTTACCCCGGGTCGATCGGGCCGTATGCTTCCCCTCCCCCTGACACGGATTACCCGCCGCGCGGAGAACCCGCCATGCGACAAGTCGCTCGTACGCTCATTGTCACCGCCCTGACCCTCGTCTGCGTCCCCCTCGCCAGCCAGGAGAACGCAATGGCTGGCGCGACGCCGCGGAGCGAAGCCGCCACCGTCCGGCCCGGCGTGGAGCTTTTCGTGGAGAACCCGCCGGAGATCGTACGGGGCAAACGGGTGGGTCTGATCACGAACCATTCGGGCATCGACCGGGCGGGCCGCGCCACGATCGATCTGCTCATGGCGATGCCGGAAGTGGAACTGGTGGCGCTGTTCTCGCCCGAGCACGGGATCCGCGGCGACGCGGCGGCGGGGGCGCGGATCGACAGTGGACGGGACGAAGCGACCGGCCTGCCGGTCCACTCGCTGTATGGCGAGACCCGGAAGCCGACGCCGGAGATGCTCGAGGGTATCGAGGCCCTGATCTACGACATCCTGGACGTGGGAGTGCGACAGTACACCTACGAATCCACGCTCACCCTGGCGATGGAAGCGGCGGCCGAGAAAGGTATCCCGATCGTGGTGCTGGACCGACCGAACCCGGTGACGGGCCGAATCATGGAGGGCAACGTTCTGGAGCCCGGATTCGAGTCGTTCATCGGCATCCACACGGTGCTGTCCCGTCATGGCATGACGCTGGGTGAGCTGGCGCGGATGTACAACGCGGAACGGGAGATCGGCGCGCGGCTGACGGTCGTCCGGGTGGAGGGCTGGACGCGGGAGATGTGGTACGACGAATCGGGACTGCCGTGGGTGAATCCTTCACCGAACCTGCGCCGGCTGGAGGCGGTCATCCACTATCCGGGCACGGTCTTTTTCGAGACGGTGAATGTCTCGGAAGGGCGCGGGACGGAGGCGCCGTTCGAACAGATCGGCGCGCCGTGGCTGAAGCACGTCGAGCTGGCCGCGGAGATGAACGCGCTGGGTCTGGCGGGGATACGCTTCGACCCGATCGAGCTCGCGTTCGAAGAGAATACGGGAAGGTACCCCGGTCAGCGGGTGAACGGGATCCGATTGGTGGTGACGGATCGGGACGCGTACCGCCCGATCGAGGCGTCGCTGCTGCTGATCGAGAGAATCCGGCACCTTCATCCGGACGAGTTCCAGTGGCGCGGCTCGACCACGAGCGGCGATCCGACCGCCATGCCGGCCGCGCGGCATGCAGGCACGACGCGGGTGTACGAGGCGATCGAAGCCGGGACCATGCGGGATCTGCTGGATGAATGGGAGGCGCATCAGGCCGAGTTCAGCCGGACGCGCGCGGCGTACCTGCTGTACGAGTAAGGTGCATGCCCGGCATCGCGCGGATGCCTGGTGCTCGTTCGCGCACATCGCGGCCATGGCCTCGCAGCTCGAAGAGTCGCTTCCAGCACCGGGGCGCGGAAGGACCGACGTCCAGCCCGCGGGTCAGGTGGGAGGCGTCAGCTCACGCCGAGTTCGAACTCGCCGCCGCCGGTTTCAGCGGCGGATCCACTCGTCGGCGACGGCTCCGCGGGTGCGGAGATGAAGGGCAGGAGGATCGAGATCCGGCGGTTCGCCGGGTGGAGAGGGTCGTTCGGTACGCGCGGATAGTTCGCCCCATACCCACGCACCTCTCGGAACCGGCTCACATCCACTCCCGCTCGCTCGAGCTGGCGACGCGCGGCATTGGCGCGATCCGTTGAGAGCTCCCAGTTCGTGTAGTCACCGCCGGAGAAGAGGGCGGCGTCCGTGTGACCTTCGAGAACGAGCGGGTTGTCCAGCGCCATCAGTTCCTCACCGATCAATCGGAGCACCGTCTGGGCGACGGGTTGAAGATCACCGGACCCTCGCATGAAGAAGGTCTGCTGATCGGGGTCCTCAACGAGTTCGATCCGCAATCCGGCTTCGGTAATGACGACCTCGACGTCGACCGAGAGTCCGGAAAGACTGGCCTCACCGCGCAACCGTCGCCGGATCTGATTGCCCGTGAACTCGAAGGACTCCTGTTCGCGCGCGCGCATCACCGTCCGCACGGGTGCCGATAGTACCTGCCCCGCCCCGCTGCCAACCGAGATCGGGCTGTCTCCGCTCGCGTAGCCTTTCTTGTAGCCGATGGGGTTCGCGAAGTAGCCCTCGACCGCGTTGCGGGCATCCTCGTCCATGCCCAGGATCCACATCACCAGGAAGAACGCCATCATCGCGGTGACGAAGTCAGCATAGGCGACCTTCCACGATCCCCCGTGATGGCCGCCCCCGTGCACCTTCTTCTTGCGGACGACAATGATCTTTCGAGGCTCGGTCGCCACGTCAGGCCGCCCGGTTTCGCGTCAGGGACTCGAGTTCGGTGAAGGACGGCCGTTCGTATGGCTCGATGCTCCGACGGGCGAACTCCACGGACGTCATCGGGGAATCTCCACGAGCGAAGGAGAGCAGCGCGGTACGGATCGAGAGCATGTATGCCTGCTCCGCCTTGATACGCGCTTCGACCGCCGTCGCGAGCGGGTTGATCGCCCCGTACGCCAGGAGGATGCCCAGGAAGGTGCCCACGAGCGCGGCGGCCACCTTCTCGCCGATCTCGGTCGGGGATCCCCCGATCGAGCCCATGGTGATGATCACGCCGAGCACCGCGGCGACGATGCCGAACCCCGGCATCGCGTCCCCAACCCGTGTGAGGGCGTGCGGCACGGCAAGCGCTTCCTCGTGCTGTTGCTCGAGGTCGATATCCAGGATCTCCGACAGGTGATGATCCTCGACCGCGCGCGAGAGCAGCACCTTGAGCGTGTCGGTCAGGAAGGAGACCGCGTGGTGGTTCCGCGCGAATAGCGGGTACTTCTGGATCAGCAGGCTCTTCTCCGGCGCCTCGATGTGCGGCTCGAGACCGATGAGACCGTCCTTCCGGGCGACCTGGAAGATGTCATAGAGGGCCTGCAGGAGTTCGGAGTACGCCTTTTCGGAGTACGGGTTGGGTTTTGGCAGGGCGATGAGGGCCTGTATGATCCGCTTCACGAGGGAGGGTGGATTGGCGATGACGAGCGCGCCGATCCCGGCTCCGAAGATGATGATGAACTCGGAAACCTGGATCAGCACGGCCAGGTTCCCGCCGTGCATCATATACCCACCCAACACACTGCCGAACACGATCAGCAGCCCAAGGATCGCGAACATCGTCTCTCAGTCTGGGGATACGCCGGGAATGCCGTCGCCCTTCCTCGCAACTAGTTTCGGCAGAGGCAGGTCAAACTGCATCGAAAAAGCCTGTTCGTTTGAGAGTCGCGGACGTCGTGCGGAGGGAGATACGCCCGCGACCGACCCGCTGAACGCACTCGGGGAAGTCAGAGCTGAAGGCGGAAGAAACGAGAGGTCGCGGTGTGATCGGCGGGTCGGAAGGGTCGTCTGACAGCGACGGTCGGGGCCGTGCGCTGGCGCGGGCGGGTCGAGCTATCGCTTCTTGCGTGGGGGGATCGTCTTGAGCCACTCGGTGTCGCCACTGACGCCCGCGCGGCGATTTTCGTCGGCGATCTGATTGACGATTTCTCCCCTGACGATCTTCACGTCGGGTGGGGCTTCGATCCCGATGCGAACCTCCCGCCTGTCGCACTCGAGCACGACGAGCCGGATTCCGTCACCGATCACGATGGTGTCGCCCGGTTTGCGGCTAAGGATGAGCACGGTGGAGTTCCAGGTTCCGGGTTCCGGGTGCGGCGCCGTTTGTTGATCGCGCGTCGATACCGTTCACCGAATCCGGCCGGCGAGACCCTCGTGGGCGACTACCGCCGACCGGTTCGGACCGTCCGGTCGAGAATCAATGTAGTCGCCAGCATGAGTCTCCTGCCAGCACCGTCACCCCCTCGCGGGATCATTCGGCGGGTGACGAGCGCCGTCGCGGGTCGCGTCACGGCGTTTCCGGGCCGGACGTGAAAGAACGCCCGGTCCGGTCTCCGGCCAGGGCGTTCAGCGCGTTCCGCTGGAGACGATGACCCGCTTACACTATCGACAGGAGCGTCTGTAACATCTCGTCCGCGACGCCCACCAGCCTGGTGGCGGCCGCGTACGCCTGCTGGGACCGCATCAGCTCGATGAGTTCTTCATCGATCGAAACACCCGAAACGCTCTCACGGCGCATCTGGGCCTGCTGGGCGAGCGTGTCCGCCGCCACGAACCCCCGTTCCGCGTCGGAGGCACGAATGGCGAGGGAGGTGACGAGGTCGCGATAGATACCACCGAGGGTGTGCTCGACCGGGTTGCCGCCCCCATCGAGACGGGGGTTTCCGTCGCTGTCGGTCAGAGGCACCCGCAGGTCGCGGACGGCGGCGATACCGAGCGCGATGGAGTTATCGGTTCCGCCGGTACCGACGACCACATTGCCGGCATCCTGAAGGATCGCGTCGGAAAGGCGGAAGCTCGCGGCGGTCACGCCACCCGGTGGATCGTCGAAAAAGTCCAGGGCCGCCGGCGTGGACGCGTGCCGGGCGTTCACTTCGCGCACGAGGTGAGACGCGAGTTGATCCAGCCCTTCCCGCAAGTCACGGATGTCGGTCAACCCGTCGACGCCTCCCCCCAGCGCGCTGCCGATCGAGGCGATGTTCACGCCGTCCACGGAGAACGAGATGCTGAGGACACGGCCGTCGGACCCTCGCGACGTCGACATCGACACCGGGATCGCTTCGGCCCCGGAAGTCAGGTTGATCGAACCCAGGGCGACAGAGATCGTGCCGTCTTTCTGCGGAATGACCCGGACGTCGGCGATCCTGGCCGCCCGGTCGATCGCGAGGTCCCGCGCGTCACGCAGGTCGCCGGCCGTGGTTCCCGCCGCTTCGGCCGCGCGGATGCGACCGTTCAGCTCCGCGACCTGGTTCAGGAGATCGTTGAGTTCCCCGACCTGTGCTTCCATCCGCTGAACGGTCGCGTTCTCCAGCTCGCCAAGCTGGCTTCCATACCGATGAACGGTGTCGACGATCTGAATCCCGCGCTGACGAACGAGACTCTTCGCCGAGGGATTGGCCGGAGAATTCGACAGGTCACCCCACGCGGACCAGAACAGGTCGAGCGTGGCGGCGAGACCGCTTTCGGAGGGTTCTCCCAGGATGCTCTCGGCCCGCGACAGGATGTCCCGGCGGACACCGAATCCGGAAGCGTTGGCGGATTCCCGACGGACGCTGAGATCGTGGTGGTCTTCGCGGATGCGGGTGACGTCGCGAACCGTCACACCCGTCCCGATCGACCCATAGGGCATGCGCAACGGGTCGAGTGGCGTGATCAGCGCACGCTGCCGGGAATACCCCTCGGTCTGGGCGTTGCTGATGTTGTGCGAAGCAACCTGGATGGCGGTCTGGCTGGTGAAGATCGCCGTCCGCGCGATACTCAGAATTCCGCCAATCGAGGACATTCTAGACCACCCGATCCATGAGGGTGCCACCGGACCGCATTGGTTCCCGCTGGCGCGGATCCGCCGAATAGAACTGGTTCTCCGGCGCTCCGCCGAGGGCGCGAACATAATCCTCCCCCTTCGAGAGAGCGCCGCGCAGTACCATGCGGTTCACGTCGACCACGATGGCGAGCTTGCGAGCCAGCGACTCGACCTCATCTCGGGCCGCGCGCAGCTCGTCCGGTATCGGAACCGCGAGAAAACTCTCGAGGTCGCGGATCGGCAGGTCGTCGGCCACGCCAAGCTGACGGTAGACCGACCGACGACGACGTTGCGCCTCGCCGATGGTATGCAGAACCCGGTGGATGGCGAAGACACTTTCTTCGACCGCCTGCACGTCATCGGCGGCAACGGCGTCGCGCTGGCGCGCCATCACCGTGAGAAGATCGCCGAGAAGGCGACTTTCCGCTCGCATCACGGACGCCAGGCCGGCCAGGAGGCGTTCCACGGGTTCTCCGGCGACGTTCGAGACATTCGGCAACGGACTCTTCTCCATTTTATTCTCCGATAGCCGATTGAATGGGAGCATCGGTCGACGTTTCCAAATTCATGATCGCGCCGCGCAGCTGGCGGTAGACGGCCGCGCCGAGGCCACGGTCCCAACCCTCGGCGAGCTGATCCGCCAGATGATTGTCCAGCATGGAGTTGAAGATGTCTTCGCCGGAGCCGCCGTCGACGAGACCGCCCGTGGGCACGGTCTCGCGCATGGCGGCGAAGAGGTGCTGGACGAAGACGCCTTCGAGCTGCCGGGCTGCGTGCCGAAGGGCCGCGTCGGGGTCGCCGGGCGCCGCACCCGGCACATTTCCCGGGGCGATCGGAGCCGGAGGCACTCGTACTCCTGAGATCGGGTCGGTCATCGGATCACCACCTCGGCGGACAGGGCACCGATGGCCTGCAGCGCCTCGAAGATGGCCGCGATTTCCATGGGCGGAGTCTGCAGACCGTGGAGGGTCGCCGCGACGTCGAGGACCGAAGTGCCGGGAGCCATCTGGACCACCCCGGAAACTTCGGGAGCGGGGGTGTTTCCACCGACCGTAAGCGTGACCACGCCATGGCTCACCGTCGCGGTACCGACGGAGATGTCGCCGCCGGCCACCACCGTGCCATCGCGCGAGTCGATGACGACCCGGGCCACCCGATCGGGCTGGACGCGGATGTCGCCGATGCGGTTCAGCAACGCGGGAAACTCGTTCGACGGTCCCTGCAGGTTCAGCGCGATGGACCCGGGATCCTCGACCTGGGCCGTCTCCGGGGCGATCCCGTTGTTGATCGCCTCCGCGATTCGGGACGCCGTACCCAGATCCGGCTCCCTGAGGAGAAGATGAGAAACCGAGGCGAAGGCGGGGCGCGGAAGATCGAACTCCAGCAAACCGCCGCCCGGAATACGGGCGCTCGTTTCGATCGCGTAGTTGTTGCGGGAGAGTCCGCCGTCGCTGACGAGCAGGGGGCCCTGCACCGTCGCGACCGCGGGGCCCGAAACCTCGTATACGAGAGGGGTCATCCAGAGAACCCCGCCCCGCAGGGATTGCGCGTCGCCCAGTGAGGAAACCTGGACCTCGAAGCGACCACCCGGTCGCAGGTATGGAGAAACCTCCGCGGTCACCAGAACCGCCGCCACGTTGCGGGTTCGGATCATCGCGGCCGGCACCTCGATGTTGAACTGCCTGAGGAGATTCGCGACCGACTGAACCGTGTGGCCGCCGCCGGAATAGCCGCTGAGCCGGTCACCGGTCCCGTCGAGCCCCACCACGAGCCCATATCCCACCAGGCGGACCGGTATGTTCTGGTCCTGGAGCGTCAGGTCGCGGATGCGCGAATCCTGAGCGTGAAGCGCCTCGACGCCCAGACCGAGGAGGAGCGCGGCGAAGGCGACGATCGCCGGCCTCAGAGCCGCCCGCGAACGGGAACCGAACGATGGTGTCATGGCCAGAGCGCTCCGACGATGCGACCGAGGATCCCGCCGCGCGGCTTGCCCAGGTTGCCGGAGGAGGCGTAGACCAGGTTCGCGTCCCCGACTCGCCACGACTCGACGACGTTCGTCGCGGTGACATCCTGCGGGCGAACCCAGCCGGTGAGCGTCATCTCGTGCACGCTACGGTCTACGCTGGTGGTGCGGCCGCCCTCGATCCGAAGCAGTCCGTTCTCGATCGCCACCACACGAACCGTGACTTCCCCGACGAAACGATTCTGACGCGTGGACTGGCCCCGCTGCCGGGACTCGGCGTCGTTGACGGAGCCGAGCGAAGCGGAGCCCCGCGTGAACGCCGCGAGTGAGGAGCCGGCGCTCGCCGCCAGGTCGCGTTGCCGCTGATCGGTGGCGTAGTCGCCGGACGTCGCCGTCGCGAGGGTCTGCTCATCGACCAGGACGGTGATGACGTCTCCGACGGAAAAATCGCGGCGATCAGCGGTCCAGGACTG
This sequence comes from uncultured Gemmatimonas sp., assembly GCA_964634395.1. Classification (GTDB taxonomy): domain Bacteria; phylum Gemmatimonadota; class Gemmatimonadetes; order Longimicrobiales; family Longimicrobiaceae; genus WHSP01. The sequence continues at coordinate 48,766 of CAZWJE010000003.1, forward strand.
GCGAGGGGCGCGGCGGGGAGCGCCCTCGGCGGGCGTCGCCGTAGCGGTACCCGCGGCCTCGACGGTCTCCGCCGTCTCCGCCGGCGGCTCCTGGGCGTGCGCCGGGTCCATCGCCAGGATCGTGGCCACGAGCGTCACAGCGGCCGTCACGACGTATCGTGCTCTCGTCAACGGATTTCTCCCTGGAAGTTCACGAGGCCCGGGGCGACCACCACCCCTTCGACCCTGCGACGTGGATCGATTCTGACCAGAACACGCTCGTCCTTCGAGGCCGATCCCATCGCGGTTCCCCGGAGTCGCGCTTCGACGGATCCAACGCGATAGAGCACCTGGACGGACTCTCCCGTCACCACCCAGACAGGTGGCGCGACCGCCGGCCGGCGGAGAGGTTCCCCCGCGGCGATCAACCGGCGCGTCACCCAGCCTTCGCCGACGCCGTCGGCGTTGGTCGCGGTCAGCGCGGGATCGCCGCCTCGTACGATGTCCGCCTCGGTCAGCGTGATCCCGCGAGGGAGATCCCGGGCGGCCGCGGGACCCGGATCCGGATCCCGCCCGGCCCGGCCGCTGCTCGTCGCCGTTGTTTCCGGATTCGCCGCCGCCGGGTTCGCCGACGCCGCCGCCGGATCGATCGCCGTGGACGCTCCCATCGCGACCGCCGTCGGCTGGACCGATGGGTCAGCGTCCGGCACCCGTCCGGAGACGACCTGCGCGTTCAGACCGGGCGGATCGGTCGCGATCGCTCCGGCGAGAAGCGCGAAGAATGCGACGACGCGGAGCCGCACCCAACCGCGCGCGACACGACGGTGAACCCTGGTCGTCATCCTAACGCACCAGCGAGTTCGCGATTTCCGACATCTGCTCCGCGTTCTGGATCGCCTTGGAATTGATCTCGTACGCTCGGAGTGAGGTGATCATGTCCACCATTTCCTGCACGATCTCGACGTTGCTGGACTCGAGGTGCCCCTGGAGCAGGCGCCCCATGCCGTCTTCGCCGGGGAAGCTGAGAATCGCCTGGCCGGACGCGGGGGTTTCCTTCATCAGGTTTTCGCCGATCGTGAGCAGCCCTGACGGATTACTGAAGCGAGCCAGTTCGAGACGACCGATCTCCTCCGCCCCCCCCATCGGGGTTTCGACCGATACCATACCCGTCCGGGAAATGGTGATGGTGGCCGCGTCGATGGGGATCTCGATGCCGGGGATGACCGTGTAGCCGCCCTGGGTCACCAGAACCCCCTCGTCGGAGATCGAAAAGCTCCCATCCCGCGTGAACCCGATCGAGCCATCCGGAAGCTGGACCTGGAAGAAGCCGTCACCTTCGATGCTGAGGTCGAGCGGGCGATTCGTCTGCTCGAGCGAGCCCTGTGTGTGGAGTCGCTGGACCGCCGACATGCGTACGCCCCGGCCGATCTGGACCGCGGGGAGTGTTTCGGCGTCCGGGGCGCCGATCACTCCGGCGCCGTTGACGGTCTGGTAGAGCAGATCCTCGAAATGGGCACGGCTCCTCTTGAAGCCGGTCGTGTTGACGTTGGCGAGATTGTTGGAAATCACCTCCGTCCGGATCTGCTGCGCCATCATTCCGCTCGCGGCGGTGCGAAGCCCTGGATTCATCGAGCCTTTCCTCCCATTTGGATTGGGCGACAGATCGTCGCGATCACTGCCTCAACTCGTGCGCTCAGGGGCGCGAGACACCCAAGGCCTCGCCTCGTCCGCGCGCTAGCCGGATTTGGCGATCTCGCCACTGATCGTGGCGTGCACGCCGTCGAGCGTCTGCACCGCCTTCTGGATCGCCGAGTACGCCCTCTGGATCGTGATCATGTCCACCAGGGCGCCCACCGAGCTGACGTTGCTCTCCTCGACCGCTCCTTGCCTGACCCGGACCGAACCGGCCTCAGCCGGCTGCCGGGTCTCGCCGGGGATGAACAGATTGCCGCCCTGGTGCTGAAGTCGCGTGCCGGCGGGAACGCTTTCGATACGCAGCCGCGCGAGTGGTTCGCCGCCGCCGGCTCGCAGGACGCCGAAACGATCGATCTCGAACATTTCCGCCGCTACGACGATGGGACCGGAGTCACCGAGGATCGGATTCCCACTCGAATCGACGATCTGATTGTCCTGATCCAGCTGGAAGGAGCCGCCGCGGCTCAGGCGCTCGCCCTCGGGTGTCCGCACCACGAAAAACCCGTCACCCTCGAGCGCCAGGTCGAGTGGCTGGTCGGTGACACGGAACATACCGGGGCGGAAGTCGGTGGCGGCATCCGCGAACGGAATCGGGTCCTCACCTTCCAGCATGTGGGCGAAGACCCGCTCCGCCTTGAATCCATCGGTCGAAACGTTGGCGAGGTTGTTCGCCACGGCCTGCTGCCGCACCTCCCAGTACCGGAGCGCGTGCGCCGCCTGTCTCATCCCGTTGATCTCAGCCATCGAGACGCCCCGCCGCGTTCGAGAGAAACTTCCTTGCGTTCAGATCGCGCCCAGAAGGCAACGGGCATACCGCTTGTCGTGACTTCATGGCGACGATGCGCAATACGTTACCGCGCATACACTTGAAAACTATGCGACCCCTGCTGGAAACGGGGTGCGGCGGCACTTTGCACGGCATTTCCTGCCGACCGCGGCAGTTTCGACCGGTGCCAATCGACCGTCGGCGCCAGGATGGTGAGCGCATCGCGCGGAACGCCGATCGCGCGGGCGATCTCACCCTGGCCAGCGCCGAGGGAGGCGAGACGGTCGACCCGGGCGGCGCACTCCGTCCAGGACGAGCGCGAGGCGCCGGCAATCTTTGGCCGCGAGAGTCCGGGCGCGCGTCGCCGGTGCCGGATCATCCGGACCGTCAGAACCACGGCCGTGCCGAGCGCCACGAGGGCCAACACGCCGGCGAGAAGGCGAAGGGAGGGCTCGTTCACGGAGCCGGCGGCCCGGATCCACTCTTCCAGCGTGCCTACGGCGTCGCTGGCTACGCGCCTCAGTGCTCCGGCCGCGGTATTCGCGAGTTCGCGGACATCGATCGCCGAAAGCCGGGTTCGGATCGTTTCAATCCAGTTGTTGATGTCCATATCCGCTATCTGTACATGGAGGGTGGGAACGACGGCGCGGAATCGGCCTGTCCGCGAAGGTCCGGAGTCTGTTCATCGCGAGGCACTCCGCCGCCGATCCGCGCGGAGTCGTTCAGGCGGCCGGCGATGGATTTGGCCGCGTCGGCGGCAGGGGAGTCCGCCACCGCGTCGGCGAGGGTCATCCCCGCGGCCAGGCCGGCCGCGAGGCACGCATCGTCGGGAATCGGGCCGACGAAGTCGATCGCCCGTTCGAGGAAGTGGTGCGTCGCGGAATCGAGAAGCGCGGCGGATTCCGCGGCGGCCTCGGCCTCCAGTCGGTTGCCGATGATCGCGACCGGGCGGTGACCGAGGCGCTGCCCGAACGCTTTGATCACGGCGTATGCGCCGGCTAGACAGACGCGATCGGAATTGGTGACCAGGACGAGCCGATCGACGCCCGCCTCACACGCGGCGAGGATCGAGTGGAGGCTGGAACCGCCATCGACGATCACTGTCCGATAGGCGGAAAAGCGTGAGCCGAGGGCGCGAACCACGGCGCGGAGCTCAGCCGGCGATCGCGTGAAGGCGGTTCCCCGCGCCAGGGGGGCCGCGATCGAAAGGGCCGGAGTAACGCGGGCGATACCATCAGCGTCGGGCATCACGCCGTCCGGTCCGGCGAAGGGCTCGGGGCTGGAGATGATATCGGACGTGCCGAAGAGCAGGTGGCGCGCGCCGGGAGCGTCCGCCGCGTCGACGAGCAGGGTGCGACGCCCACCCGCGGCGGTCACGAGAGCGAGCAGCGTCGCGACCGTCGAGGTGCCGACACCGCCCTTGCCACTGGCGATGACGATCACCTGGGCTCCCTCCGGCACCGGAAGCGGCCTGGGTGATCGGCTTCCGACGAAGTCGCGGACCGCGGAGAGTTGCGAGTTCACGCGACGGCGCCGTTCGGGCGGGCGGCGCCGAGCGCGGCCGCGAACCCGCCACGAGTCGCGATGCCCGCGGGATACGGCGCTCCGTCCGACGCGCCCGAAACGGTGCCCCCGCCGTCGTCGAAGCGCCCGAGGGAATCGAGCATCCGCGGCAGGGCCATCTGCAGATCGGCCGGAACCACCTGACCGTCGGTGAGCCACCGGGAACGAAGTCCGAGCCGCGAGGCAAGCCCGACGATCGTCGCCTCGACCGGCAACTCGTCCAGCTTGGTGAAGAGCGCGTGTGTCACCCTCGTCGACTGGTACGAATCGCGGACGAAATCGGCGACGTCGAAACGAACCGTGGATTGAAGAACGAGGTGCACTTCGTCCGGCTCGATGGCGGACAGCATCGAACGCCATTCGAACTCGGCTTCCGAAGCTCTCGGGCCACGGCCCGGCGTATCGATGATTACGACCTCGCGGTCGCGCAGGCGAGAGAGGGCGCGGGGCACTTCGTGTACGTCGTAGACGACTTCGAGTGGGAGGCCGGCCACATCGGCGTACATCTGGATCTGCTCGACCGCTCCGACCCGGAAGGTGTCGATCGTGAGCAGGCCGACCTTCCGACCGCCAAAAGCGAGCGGGTTGAGCGCCAGTTTCGCCACCGTCGTCGTCTTGCCGGCCCCGGTGTGCCCGACGAGCGCGACCTTGAGCGGTGCGTCTCCGGCGCGCGGTTCGCTGGAACCGGCGAAATCCGGCGCCAACTCGGGGTCGATCATGGCGCGGAAGCGGTCCACCTCGCCGCCACGGACGGCGATCACCTCCGCGCGCCTGCCCGTACCGGTGCCGGTCGTCCGCCAGCGGACGACCGCGGCATCCTCGCCCAACTCCGTCGCGGCGGCCCTGAGCGCCGCTCGAAGATCCGCGCCCGTGAACAAGTGTGGTTTCATCATCTCCCCCGAAGTAATCGGTTCGTACCGAGCCGCCATTCCCAACGCGTCAGCGGCGACGGTCCCTCAGTCTTCAGCTTCCCGCGCCCGGAGCGGCGCAACCCATCGTATCCGCCCACCGGTGGCCACTGTCCCGCCGTCCCGGGCGCTTTTCCGTCGTCATCCCGAGCGAATCGGAATTTTCTGTCGTCCCCAGTCATGACGAGCGCCTGGGAAGACAATGGCGAGCGCCCGGGACGACAGGGCCCCACTTCCCCGCTCACCGGTATCAGCCTTCTCATCGGGTCTCCCAGGTCGCGATCGCGTGCAGATTCACCTGCGCCGGGAGTTCGGCGAGGGAGATGACGGGAAGGTTGGGGAGCACCGGCTCCACGAGCCGGCGGACGCCGACGCGAAGCTGCGGCGGAGTGATCAACGGCGGCATCTGACCTTCGCTCGAGTGAGTCTGAGCGAGTCGAACGAGCTCCTGCAGGCTGGAGGAGAGCGTGTCCGGAGTGAGCAGGCCCGCGATCCCGGCCTGGCCGGCGCGCGGCGAGAAAAGCGTCGTGAGCGACGCCTCGAGGCGAGGTCCGATCGTGATACCGCGAATCGAGCCGGAGGCGTCCAGGTGAAGCCGGGCGATCAGATTCGCGAGTGACCGGCGGACGTGCTCGGCGAGCGCCTCCGGGTCCTTGGTGGTCTCCGCCGCGTCTCCGAGCGCCTCGAGGATCGAGACGAGATCCCGGATCGGCACCCGCTCCCGCAGCAACCGCTGGAGCACCCGCTGGAGCGTGCCGAGCGAGATCTTCGTCGGTACGACCTCCTCCACGAGCGCGGGGTGAGACTTGCGGAGGGTATCGACCATCTCCTGAACGTCCTGCCGCCCGAGCAGGTCGGCGGCGTGCTCCTTCAACATCTCCATGAGATGCGTGGCGACCACGGTTCCCGGCTCGACCACGACGTATCCGCCAGCTTCGGCCTCGGCGCGGCGGGTCGAGGCGATCCAGCGCGCGGGCATCCCGAACGATGGGTCGACGGTATCGATGCCCTCGACCGTTCGGGTCACGGTGCCGGTATCGAGCGCCAGAAGGAAGCGCGGCATCACCTCGGCACGGCCGATTTCCGCGCCGCGCAGCTTGATGATGTATTCGTTCGGGGAGAGCCGCATATCATCCCGGACCCGAATCGGCGGGATGAGGATGCCGAGCTCAAGAGCGGCCTGGCGGCGCAGAAGCGAGATCCGCTCGAGGACGTCACCACCCTGGCTGGTATCGATGAGCGGGATCAGCGCGTACCCGACCTCCAGTTCCAGCGGGTCGATCTGCAGGAGTTCACGAACCGGATTGTCCTCCGCCGGCGTCGCCGGGTCGAGTGTCGCGATCTCGGCGGCCGCGAGCCGACGCTGCTCCGAGGCGCTCGACACTCTCGCCAGGAGGACGGCTCCGCCGCCGAGCGCGAGGAAGGGAGCCATAGGCAGGCCGGGCACGAGACCGAACGAAACCAGCACCCCCGCCACGACCCACATCGCGCCGGGTTGCGACCCCAGCTGAATCGCGACCGCCGAGCCTATCCTCGTCCCACCGGCCGCGTGCGTGACCATGATGCCCGCGGCCGTCGACACGATCAGCGCCGGAATCTGCGAAACGAGCCCATCACCGACCGTCAGGATTGTGTACTCGGTCGCCGCCTGGCCGATCGGCATCCCGCGCTGCACCGTGCCGATGAAGATTCCGCCCACGATGTTGATCCCGGTGATCAGCAACCCCGCGATCGCATCGCCCTTGATGAACTTCGAGGAGCCGTCCATCGCGCCGTAGAAATCGGCGGACCGGGATATCTCCTCACGCCGCCTTCTGGCCTCGGCTTCATCGATCAGCCCGGCGGAGAGGTCGGCGTCGATCGCCATCTGCTTGCCGGGCATCGCGTCGAGCGTGAACCGCGCGGCGACCTCGGCGACGCGGCCGGCGCCCTTCGTGATGACGATGAAGTTGATGCCGACCAGGATGAGGAAGATGACGATCCCGACGGCATAGTTGCCGCCGATCACGAACTCGCCGAACGCCTCGATGATCTGCCCCGCCTCTCCTTCGCTCAGAATGAGCCGGGTACTGCTGACGTTCAGCGCCAGTCGATAGAGGGTCAGCAGCAGCAGGATGGACGGGAACGCGCTGAAGTCGAGCGGATGCACGGTATACAGCGCGACCAGCAGAACAACGAGCGACAGCCCGATGGAGAGGCCCAGAAAGAGGTCCAGCAGAAGGCCGGGCAGCGGCAGGATCAGGAGCGCGATGACGAAGACGACCGCGATCGCCAGACCGAGCTCGGCTGTACGCTGCGGTCCGACGCCCCGCGCCGGGATGGCTCGCTCGCTCATGCCGTGGCGCTCCCCCGCCAGCTACCCCGGTACGCCTTCTGCCGGAAGACGAACGCGAGCACCTCGGCGACCGCGACGTACAGTTCGAATGGAATCGCCATGCCGACCCTGGCGCTGGCGAGCAGCGCGCGGGCCAGTGGTCGGTTCTCGACCATCGGCACCCCGTGCTCCTTCGCCACGGCCTTGATTCGTTCAGCGACCTTGCGCTGCCCGATCGCGACCACGATTGGCGCGTCCGAGGTCTCGGGATCATAGCGAAGCGCCACGGCGATATGGGTCGGGTTGGTGATGACCACGTCAGCCGTGGGAATGGCCTGAAACATCTGGCGACGCGCGAGCTGGCGGCCGAACGCACGCATACGTGCCTTGACCATCGGATCACCGTCGCTCTGCTTCGTCTCTTCCTTGATCTCCTGCTTCGACATCCGCAGCTGCCGCTCGTGCTGCCAGATCTGGTAGCCGTAGTCGAGAGCGGCCAGGACGACGTAGGTGAAGCCGGCGATCGTCAGAAGCCGGATCGTGTAACGCCGTGAGACGTGGAGGATGGCTACGGGCGACTGCTGCGCGAGGGCGACGATCTCCGGCCACGCGCGCGAAAGCGAGAACCAGACGGCCAGACCAATGATCGTCAGCTTGAGCAGTGAACGCGCCAGTTCCACCCAGGGCTGCAGCCCGAGCATCCGCTTCCCGTTTGTCAACGGGTTCAGTCGTCCCCAGTTCGGGCCCAACGGCTTCGCGGTGAGTACGCCTCTCGCCTGGAGGGCCGTAATCGCCAGAGACACGAGGGCGAGAGCGCACAGGACCGGAGCGATCGCCGCCAGCATCCGCCACCCGATATCGCGAATCATCCCGATACTGCCGTCCGCGTCGATCTGTCCCGCCCCGGCCAGATAGAGGCCGGAACCGAACATGTCCCGGATAGAAGCGGCCAGAGCGGGCGTGAGCAGGGTGAGCACACTCGCCGAACCCAACAGGAGCACCGCCGTATTCAGTTCCTGGCTGCGGGGTACCTGTCCCTCCCCGTGGGCGTCCTGGCGTCGCTTCGGTGTCGCGGCCTCGGTCCGATCCTCCATCGACTTTTCGTCAGCCATCAGCGCGCACCAATCCGCATCGTGTCCAGGACCCGCGCGACGACGGCGTCATACTCGCCGCTCCATCCGATGAACACCGCTCCAAAGAGAGGAACGGTCGCCGCGAGCGCGAGCAGTCCGATCCCGATCTGCACCGGAAAAGCGACGGCGAGGACGTTCAACTGGGGCGCGGCGCGACCCAGCACCGCCAGTGCCGCGTTGACGATCAGCACGACCGCGACGACCGGCGCCGCGAACCGCAGACCGAGGGTGAAAAGGAGGGTCCCCATCGAGACCAGCGCGCCGATACCGCCGGCGACGTCGACCGTACCGGCGATCGGGACGGCCGCGAAACTGTCCGTGAGCGCGGCGATCATCACCAGGTGACCGTCGGTCGCGAGAAGCATCGTAACCGCGAACAGGCTCGTGAACTGCCCGAGCACCGGTACGGAATGCTGCGTGAGTGGGTCGAGCGACGCCGCTCCGGAAAGGCCCATCTGTACGGCCATGAAGTCGCCAGCGGCCTCGGCGGCGCCAATGAAGAGCGCGGCGCCGAACCCGATCGCGAATCCGGTCACCGTCTCCGCGAGGAGCGCGGTCGGGGTAAGCGACGGAGAACCGCCGGAGGTCGCCAGGGCGACGGGATGCAACAGTATCACCAGCAGCACGAGCAACGACGACCGGAGCATCATCGGCACCGTGCGCGACGCGAAGATCGGCGCGATCAGGAGCATTCCGCCAATCCGGGCTCCGGCGAGCACCGCCGTGGCGGCGGACCCAGCTGCGTAGAGGTCCATTCGCTCAGGAAACGAGCGTCGGCAGAGAACGGAAGAGCTCCGTCGTGTAGCGAACCATGATCTGCAGCATCCAGGGCAGGCCCACGAGGAAGGAGACCGCCACCGCGAACAGTTTCGGAACGAAAGAGAGCGTCTGCTCCTGGATCTGGGTGACGGCCTGTATGACGCTGATCACCAGACCTGTCGCGAGCGCGACGAGCAACAGCGGCCCCGACAGCATCAGCGCGGTGACGATCGCGTTGCGCGCCAGATCCAGCACGAGCGAGTACGGCATGTTTGGTCGAAGATTCGTTCGGTGTATGTCGAGTCCGCCTCTGCCGACCACCGCCGGCGGGCGCTGAAGAGGCAGGCGCCATGCCGCCTTCACCAGCGTGCGGCAAGGCTGGATCAGAGCACCATAACCTGTTGATACACACCGTCTTGGGAGTTCCACAAAACCGGGAGAGGAACGGAAACGCGGCGGCGATTCTCGCCACGGCGGCAAGTTCTGCCGGGTTTCTACAGGAGCTATTTGCCGGGAGGAACAGCGGAACGCCGCGGTGGATTTCGAACGGCGGAGAGGCGGCACATCCTTCCGGGTGAGGATCGCTCACGCCTGCATCCGGCCTCCGGCGACCGGAGGAAAGGTATGCCTGCGAACTCGGCGGACGTCGTTCTGCTCAGGCCGAAGACCTGTCCACTCCCGCCGCCGACCACGAAGAGTTCATCGGTGAGATCGCCTCGATCCGAAGCCGAACGGACCGAAAGCCTCCCCTCAGTTGAAGCTCTGCACCAGCCCCTGAACGATCAGCGACCATCCATCCACCAGCACGAAGAGCAGGAGCTTGAACGGTAGCGAGATCATGGCCGGCGGAAGCATGAACATCCCCATGCTCATCAAGACCGCCGCGACGACGATGTCCAGCACGATGAATGGGAGGAAGAGGGCGAACCCGATCTGGAACGCCGTCCGGAGTTCGCTGGTCACGAACGCCGACATCACGACGACGAGTGGAATGTCGTCGGTGGTGGCGAGCGGCTCGGCGTCGCGCAGATCCATGAAGGTGGCGAGGTCCCGCTCGCGGGTCTGGTCGAGCATGAAATCGCGGAACGGCTCGGCGCCGGTGGCCAGCATTTGCGACTGGTCGATCTCGCCGTTCATCCAGGGTTGCAGGGCGGTCGTATTGACCTGGGAGAGCGTGGGCGCCATCACGAACCCGGAGAGGAGCAGCGCCAGCGCCGCCATCAGGTGGGCGGGTGGAGCGCTCTGCGTACCGAGTGCCTGACGCAGGAAGTGCAGGACGACGAGAATGCGCGTGAACGACGTCATCATGAGGAGCAGCGTCGGCAGGAGCGTCAGCAGCCCCATCATCACGACGACACCCACCGTGCCGCTCAGGCGGAGGCCACCTTCATCCGGCTGCCCGATCCGCAGGTCCATCTCCGGCGCGATACGGGCGATCATGGTGTCGATCTGGGCAAACCCGGCGCCGGCCTGGTCGAGCGGGCGGGTGATCGGATCCACCTGCGCGGCGGCCGGTGTCACCGCGACGAGCGCCGCGACCGCGGCGGCGGCCATCACCGCCAGGATGACCGGCAGATATGGCTTGAGGGCGGCCTGCAGAGAGGCGGCGAAGGGGCGGCGGTTCCGTGCGGCAGCACCGGCCTCGATGGTCGAATCCTGACCCGCGCCATCCGCTATCCTCGCGCCATCCGGTATCTCGGAGCCGTGCCCCGGGCGAAGATCGGCGCGTCGGGTGATCCAGGTCGGGATCGCCGGAAGTGCGGGCGGCGCCGGCGCGGCCGCCGCGAGGATCGCTTCGCGATCGTCACCATCCAGCTCGAGCAGCGGCCGGATTCCCCCGTCACCCATCGAGACGGCAACCACGTTCCCGCCGATCCTGACGACGGCGATACCCTGTTTCGGCCCGAGCGCGATGCGCTGCACGACCTCCATGCGCAGACGCGCACCGGTTCCGGCCGATCCGGCGATGAAACGTCGCATTGCGGCGAACGCCCCGCCCATCAGCACGAAAACGATCCCCAGCGCCGCGATGATCCCCACCCACGCGGATGGGTTCACACAGCCTCGGTCACTGCCGATGGGTTGACCACTCGTGTGATCCGCACGCCGAACACATCGTCGAGCACCACGACTTCGCCCTGCGCGAACCTTCGATCGGATACATAGATATCGATCGGCTCACCGACGTGCCGCTCCAGTTCGATGACCGAGCCGCGTCCGAGCGCGAGGATTTCCTGTACCGTCATCGTCGTCCGGCCGAGTTCGATGCTGATCGGGAGTGTCAGGTCGAGAAGCATCGAAAGGTGGACCTCACCGGCCGTCGCTTCCTCGGCTGTCAATTCGTTCAGCTCGGGCGCCATCGGTCCGGCGAGCAGGGATTCGTTCGTCGTGTTCATCAACAGACCGATCAGATGTTCGAGAGATTCATGGACGTGACGCGCGCCCTGCCGGTCCGGCCGGGTCGTGCTTCGGGAACGTTTTCGGCGTCGCCGGGCGGCAGGGCATCGAGTACCCGAACGGCCAGCCTGCGACCTGACTTACCTGGCGAACCCAGGAATCGGGTCTGTCCGCTTACGGTCACCTCGATTCGTGCCCCGATATCGATTCCGGTGCTGATCACGGCGCCGGGTTTCAGCGCCGCCAGATCACGCATCGTCAGTCGGAAATCGGGGAGACGGGCGGCGACCTCGATCGGGGTCGAGCGGACCAGGGCTTCGGTGCTTTCACGGGTGGCGATCCGTTCGCGCGATGAGCCAATAACGGGGTTCGACCGTTTTCCGCCCACTTCGGCGAAGCAGGTCTCCAGCACACCGAATGGGAGACAGATCGTCAGATTGGCGCGGACCTCCGACGCGGCCACCTGTATCGTCGCCACCAGGACGGGGTCTTCCCGAGCCGCGACCTCGATGCTCTCCGGGAGCGACTCCCATCCCGCAAGGGCCAGGTCGATATCGACGTTCTCCCGCCAGCTTTCGCGGACCAGGTTCGCCACACGATCGGCGACGGACCGCACCGCCATCCGCTCGATCGGAGTCAGCGCCCGCTCCGGCAGCTCCGGCGAACCGGTCCCGCCGAAGAGGCGCTCCACGAGATGGAAGGCGAACTCCTGCCCGAAATCGATCACCGCCGACTGCCCTCCCGAGTCGGTGATCTCAAAGACATAAGAACAGCAGGGCGCCGGCAGCGACGAGACGAACTCGCCGAAGCTGATGAGTTCCACATCGCGCAGTGTCAGCTCCACCCCTCCGCGGACTCGCCCGATGAGCCACGCTTCGAGTGTCCGCGTGAGGTGAGCGTACTGAGCCTCCACGGAGCGCAGCCGTTCGGGCGAAATGCGGGTACGCGCTCGAAAGTCGTAGGTCCGCGGCTCGGCTGGCGAGGTGCGCGTCGGTGACGCCGATATGGGTTCGCCCGGGTCATCCGCGTAACCGGAACGCCCTTCCAGGGCCAGATTCTCGTCGTTCACGTCACTGAATCACGAACTGCGGCAAGTAGACCTTCCGGACGGAGCCCGCGCCGAACATCTCTTCCATCTGCTCCCGTATCTCCACGCGGAGCGGTTCACGTTGCGCGAGGTCGCTCAGTTCTTCCACGGTCCGCGAGCCCAACGTTCTGTTCAGCAGATCCCGGAGTTCGCTATCGCGACCTTCCATCTGCCTGATCAACCCCGCGTCCCGGACTTCGAACGCCGCCGATACGAGCAGGAAGCGCGTACCGTTCGTGTTGAGCGGGTTGAGCACGAGGTTTCCGACAGAGTGGATGTGTGGGCCTGACGAACCGTGTTCACCGTGCCCCGACGACTTTGGCTCCTTCTCTTCCGCCAGCGGATCCGCGTGCGTTCCGCCCATCAGCGGGGAGACCGCGAAAACCCCCGCACCTCCGCCAGCGATGATGCAGAGACCGATGACCGCGATCATCATCATCCGTGACTTCGGTTTCGAGGACGTTTCGTTGACGCCCTTCTGCGTTTCCTCGGACATGCTCGCCGTTCCTCGAGTTTTCAATGGGCCGAATACAATTCGCGGCGAATGGTACAGAGGCAGGCGCCATACCAGCCGCTCGGCAGCGCCTACAGCAAGGCACAAACTCAGTCAGGGTATAAGGTTATGTATTATGATACGGCGGAGGGAATGGCGGGTGTAACGCGCCGGGTCGGCAATTCGTGCCGAGTCAGGGTCGGCGGCTTTTGCCGAGCGCGGGGGACGAGGAGGGCGGCGTCCTTCGGTGGCCGTGAATGACTCGATGGTTCGTTTCATGTACGCACGACGGTCGCGACTCCAGAGAACCGCGACCGTCATGCCGCCGATCCCGGGCGCCGCCGCCCGGGACCCTTTTCTCCCGATCCCGAAAACCTACCGCTTCAGGTTCACCAGCTCCTGCAGCATTTCGTCGGAGTTCGTGATGACCCGGCTGTTCGCCTGGAAACCCCGCTGCGACACGATCATGTTCGTGAACTCCTGGGCGAGGTCGACGTTCGACATTTCGAGCGCGCCGCTGGTAACGACCGACTGCGTTCCTTCCAGCGCGAAGCCCAGCACCGCTCCGCCTGAATTGCCCGACACGGCGTACATGTTGTCGCCCACGTGGAGCAGGCCGCCCGGGTTGTTGAAGTCGGCGAGCACGATCTGACCGAGCGGCACGAGCGTGCCGTTCGTGAAGGCACCGACGATCAGGCCGGTCCGGTCGATGGAATAGTTCTCGAGCGTACCCATCGTGTAGCCGTCCTGGTCACGCAACACGGCGGTGGAACTGCTCGCGAAGTGAGAGAGGCCGTTCGTGCCGACTCCCAGATCCAGCGTGACCTCGACCGGCTCCGCCCCCGCGGGCGTAAAGCGGACGATCGGCATGGTGGTGTTCACCAGGGCTCCCGTGCTGTTGAACTCGAAGACGTTCGAGCCATCCACCTCCACGGGGTTCGATCCGTCCGGATTCAGCTCCCGATCGTCGACCCTGAACGCCCATTGGGTGTCGCTGATCTTCCACGTGACCACCTTCAGGTCGTGCCTCGCCCCGAGTGAGTCGTATACGGAGATCGAGGTGTTGACGATCGATTTCCGGTTGTCCGGGTGTGTCATGATCGCGGCATTCGCCGGGTCCAGCGGGTCGAAGGAGGCGTCCGCGACGGTCGGCGGATCGGCCTCGGGGTCGAGGACCAGCGCTCCGGCCGAAGCATCGAGGTTCCCGGAGAGCGCGACGCGGGTCGTAGCCTGCGCGGCCGTCTTCTGCCCGAAAGGAAGCCGGATATCGGTGATGCCGTCCTGAATGACACCATCGACCGCCATACGGCCCTGGACAACGAAGCCGTTCGTCGGCGAGACGAGCCGCCCGTCGGCGTCCACCTGGAAGTTCCCCGAGCGGGTATAGAAGTGCTGGTCACCCTTGGCGACGACGAAGAAGGAATCACCCTGAATGGCGAGGTCGGTGGTGACACCGGTCGTCTCGATATTGCCCTGGGTGAACAACTGGTCGATCGACCCGATCTGCATGCCGAGCCCCACCTGGATCGGGTTGATGCCGCCGTGATCGCCGGGCGGACGGCTCGCGCCCTGGAGCAGCTGGGCGAAACCTTCCTTGAAGGTGACTCGTCCCGCCTTGAACGCGACGGTGTTCACGTTGGCGATGTTGTTGCCGATCACGTCCATGCGGACCTGGTGGTTGCGCAGGCCGGCGACGCCGGCGAAAAGCGAACGCATCATGGCTATCGATTCTCCTCTTCCACTGCCTGGGTTGGGGTGACCGCGGCGGTGATCTCCGCGATCGCGTTCAAGGGGATTTCCAAAGGTCCGACCGTGAGCACCGGGCCGGAAGCACCATACCGAACACCATCCACGCGTCCCGTCGAGAAGGTCTGGACGGGGACCTTCGCGCCGCCGTCGTCCAGGACCTCCACCGCGTACGTGTAGACTCCCGGCTCGAGCTCGGAGATCTCGGGACCGGGTGTCACCGATTGCCGGCCACCCGTCATGAAACCGAGGTCCCGCGACGCCACGACCTTCCCATTCGCGTCCAGTATCCTGAGAACCGCGGAGCCACCCGCCCCGCCGACGGAAAAGACAAGGTCCGACGGAGGAGAGTCTTCCTGGATCACGAGTTTGTCGCCGAGGGCAACGACATCCTTGCCGATCACGGCGACGGCCGAATTTCCGTTCAGGGCGTCCACGATCGCCCCGTTGAGGCCCTGCTGAGCACCCATGGTGGCGTTCAGATTCATCAACTGCTCGACGCTGGAGAACTGCGCGAGCTGTACGGCCAGTTCATCTCCTTTCATAGGCGACATGGGGTCCTGATGTCGCATCTGCGCGACGAGCAGCTTGAGGAATTCGTCCTTGCCAAGCGCGCCACCGGGCCCCTGCATCGTGAGGGCGGAAGTCGGGGATGGCGCGGAGTCTACGTTGCTGATCACGTGTTCTGATCTCCTTTTTGCTCCCGACGGGAGCGGTTGCGATTGGCCAGCTCCTGACGCGCCTCGTCACGTGTCTCGGGGTGCGGACGTTCACGCGCGGCCTGTTCGCCGGATGTCTTCTGCCCAGAGATCCGGACCGTGTCGTAATCGGCCCCGACCGTCACCCCGGTGGGGTTCTGACCGTCACCGCGGAGCCTCGTACGGACCTGCAGCGCCTCGGCTTCCAGACCCTGCCGCTCCAGAGCCCGTCGCAGCTCGCCCAGATGGTTGCCGAGGCGGTCGGCCGTGAGCCGATCCCCCGCCTCGATCGTCGCGCCCACGGAATTCCCCTGGAGCTCGAGGCGAATCCGATCCTCGCCCGTCGCGCCCTCGAGGCGCAGTAGCACCTGGTGCAGCGGCTTCAGCGGGGTCGACGAATCGAGGTCGAGCAGATGGGCGATCCGTTCGGCCGACGCACTGGTGATTGCTCGCGTTACCGGCGGTTCCGTCGTTTCGGCGAAACGTGGAGCGTCGGGCGTCGCGAGCGCGGTGGCCGGAGCGGCGATCGCTTCAGAGGGAAACGCTGGTGGAGCCGACGCGGGACCAGTGGCGACGGAGGCCCGGTCCGTGCCTCCTGAGCGGTGTTCCGACGGTGCTCCCGATACCCGCCCCGGGACCGCGACCGCCGCTATGCGAGGTGTTTCCACGGCCGCCACGCGGGCGACGGTCGCGACCGGGGCGGGCCGCGCCAGCTCACCGGCGGGAACGATCCGGGCGGGAGAGCGGCCTTCCTCCGCCCGTGCGGTAACCCGCCATCCGGCGTCGGCCGGCCTCCGCGAGAGGACCGCGTCCTCGCCGTCATCGGGAAGGGACGCCACGCCGGAAGAGGGAAGTTCGAGATGTCCGGGATCCCGCGCACCCAGACCGTCCAGCCCCTCCTGCACCGCGACCAGTCGCAGCCGTGCGTAGGCGGACGGGTTTCCGTAGCTGCCATCGATGATCACGTCAGCGGCCGTGCCGCGGGTATGATTCGAATGACGTGTCCACGTCACGACATCGCCCGGTCGGGTACGTCCCTGTTCGAACAGGTGATCCTGCCGGTCCTGATGCCGGAACGTCTCGACGATCGAGACCCGATGCCCGTATTCTCTCTCCATCCGGTCGATGACACGCTCGAGGCGCACGCGGAAGTCCGCGTCGAGCAGGTCGAGACTCCTCTCGCTCCGGGACGGATCGACCAGTTCCGGCACGCGCGCCCGTTCCGCCGATCGCGCGCCGCGCGCCTCTGGGTCCGCTCCGGTGACCTGGTCGCCGGCCGGAACCACGCCCGCGCCACGCGCGGCGGCGGTTGCCCGGGAATTCGGCGATGCGGCCGTGAGCGGACTCTCCATCGAGGCCCGGGGGGGAGCGTCCGGGTCCGCGTCCGGCGCGATTCCGTCGGGGGGAATCGACCCGTTCTCGCTCCGCGTCGCGGACACGATCCGGGGTTGACCCTTCACGGCGACACCGGTCTCGAACGCGCTCACGCTCGCCGCGGCGCCGACCGCGGCCGGGACCGTGGCACCCGCCGCATCGACCGCACCCGCCGTATCGGCCATGGCCGTCGCATCAACCGCCTCCTCGCCATCAACCGTATCAACGCGACCCTCCGGCTCAGCCGTCTCAGCCAGGTTCGACGGGTCGACTCGTGAACGGCGTTCTCCAGCGACGGTTCCGGCGACGATCCGGGCGAACGTCGCCAGGAAAGCGCCGTGCGCGACATCACGCGGTCCGCGCGCGCCGCCCGCGCGGGCCTCCACGCCAGTGCCGTCGACCGCCGACACGTCTCCGATCGGAAGTATTCCTCCGCTCATGGTCCGCCTTCTTCGAGGCCGAGCCCGCTCCGGCTGATCGCCGCCGCGCGAGGCGGTGGGAGGCTGGCCATCACGGCCGCGGCTTGTCGTTCCTGAAGCATCCCGAGAATCCGCACGACATCCCGGTCATCCATCTGCTCCAGCACCTTCGCGGCTTCGCGCGGCTGCATGGACGCGAAGATCCTTCCGAGCCGGGCCTGTCGCGCGCTATCGGCGGGGGTCGCCTCGGACAGGACGACGGTGACGATCGGGGACCCGGAGGGCGACGCCGTGCTCTCCGGGACGCCAGCCGCGGTGTCTTCGTCGAGCGTCGCCAGCGCCGGGGCCGCGTCTTCGGTGGTCGCTGACTCCACATGGGCGGTATCCGCACCCGACGCGATCGCCGCGGCTGTGTCCTCGGGGATCACGGGGAGTTCGGCACCGATGATCGTCGCGATTTCGGAGGAATCGCCGGGTTCATCCGTGATCGTGGACGACTCCGCCACCACGGTCCCGGAGTCACTTTCCACCGTCCCTTCCGCGTGCCCCGGGTCACTCGACGCGGCCGCGGCGGGCGCCTCGACGACTTCGCCGCCGCCGAGCACCGCCGCCACCCCCACCGCGCTCGCCATGCTGAGGACGAACGCGCCGATTCCGGCGAGCATCAGTTTCACCACGATCCTCCCGGTGTCACGTGGGCTCGTTGCCGAGCGAACCGGGACACCGCCACGCTATCCATCGCCTTTCGATCCCTGTCGGCCTCATCCGCTTTCCACTCCGCGTGCTGCCGATCGCGAAGGAGGTCGATCGCGCGTCTGTCGCTGAGCGCGTTGGTGAACTCGACGAGGAGTCGGCGCACGTTCTCGTCGGTCGCCTCGGCCAGACCTCGCGCCTCTTCCACCTGGCGGTTCAGCTCTTCGGCCACGAGCCCGGCGCTGCGAAGCTCCCCCACCGCTCGCCTGGCCGCGCCACCGGACTCGACACCCCTGATGCTCTCTTCCCGGAGTTCCATGAGCGCCGCGTGCGCGTCCCTCGCGACAGCGGCTTCATCCCGCGCCGCCACGAGCCGCGCCGCGCTCTCCCTTTCGCGCTGCTCACGCAACTCGAGGATCTTCTGCAAACGAAATCGGAACATGCTCATCCGCGTTTGGATATCGCGCCGTCGAGGCGCCCGGCCAACTCGATCATTCGACGACGGCTCATTTCACCGGCCGTCACTTCTTCCGGCATCTGCCTGAGGAAGCCAAGCATCTCCTCACGATTATCGACCGCGGCGTCCACCATTGAATCGCTTCCGCGCTGGTAGGCGCCGACCATGATCAGGTCTTCCTTCTCTCTGTAGGCGGCTTCGGCCCGGGCGAGACCGTTCGCGGCCGCGCGATGATCGGCGTCCACCACCTGGTCTCGAACCCGGCTCTTGCTCTGCAGGATGTCGATCGAGGGGAAGTGCCCCGCGCTCGCGAGCTTCCTGGAGAGCACGATGTGCCCGTCGAGGATCGACCGGGCCGCGTCGGCCACCGGTTCATTGAAGTCGTCTCCATCCACCAGCACCGTGTAGATGCCGCTGATCCCCCCCCGCGCCGCGTTTCCCACGCGTTCCAGCAGGCGCGGGAGGTTCGCGAACACCGACGGTGGATATCCCTTGGTGGTCGGCGGTTCACCCACGGCGAGGCCGATTTCCCGCCATGCCATCGCCACCCGCGTGATGGAGTCGAGCATCAGCAGTACGTGCTTCCCCTGATCCCGGAAGTATTCCGCGATCGCGGTGGCGACGAGCGCACCCCGTGCCCTGACGAGCGCCGCCTGATCCCCGGTCGCGACCACCACCACTGACTTCGCCAGACCTTCCTCACCCAGCGAGTGCTCGATGAAGTCGCGGACCTCCCGACCGCGTTCGCCCAGAAGGGCGATCACGTTGACGTCGGCGGACGCGTTCCTCGCCATCATCCCGAGCAGCGTGCTCTTGCCGACGCCGCTGCCGGAGAAGATCCCCACCCGCTGCCCACGCCCCAACGTCAGAGGCCCGTCGACCGCGCGGATCCCCGTCTCCAGCGTTTCGCGAATCGTCTCCCGGTGGAGCGGATTCGGCGGCTCAGCGGAAAGCGGCACCCGCACCTCGACGTCGAGTTTCCCGAGCCCGTCGATCGGGTGACCCAGCCCGTTCAGGACGCGACCCAGGATACCGGGCCCGACGTCCACGCCGAACGAGCGCCCGAGCGGTCGCACGCTGCTCCCGGGATGCAATCCGTCGAGTTCACCGAGCGGCATCAGCAGCACCCCGCGCTCGTGGAATCCCACGACCTCCGCCAGGATGGAGCAGTCCTCGGAGAGGCTCGTGACCCGGCACAGCTCACCCAGCCCCACATCGAGACCGGCCGCCTCGATCACCAGCCCGACCACGCGTGTCACCCGGCCGAGTTCCTCGAATCGGTCGACCGCCTCGAAACGCTCCGTCAGTCCGGTCGCCACGGATGACAGCGGGTGGCCTGCCACGGCGTCACCTTCGGGCGACGGCGGGACCGCGCATTCCGGCGAGGCGATCGCCACGGAAGTCTGGTCAGGCATCCGTGTTCGTCAGCCGCCGATAGATCCGCTCGAGCGCGGTATCCACTCGGCCATCGATGATTCGCTCCCGACCCTCGACAATGCATCCGCCAGCGGTGATCCGCGGATCCGCCAGCCAACGCACCGGGCGGTCTTCCACCAGACTCGAGGGCGGAGCGGGTTCGCCGGCCTCGGTCAACAGCGCCAGATCACCCGGCGCCAGCCTTACCCGGATCGCGTGATCGAGCGGGAACTTCCGGGCGGCCCTGCGCACGAGGTCCTCCACGACATCCGTTTCCATGCTCGTCTCGCGCTCGATCACCTGCCTGGCGATGGCGATCGCCAGGGCCGCGACGTTCTCTTCCAACGTCTCGCGCCAGCGCGTCTCGCTTTCCGCGATGGCATCGAGCGCCGCGTTGACCGCCGCCGTGGCGGCTCGCAGGCGCAGTCGCTCGGTCTCCGCCCCTTCCGCGCGGCCGCGGGCCTCCGCCTCGGCGATCGCTTCGGCGAGCGGCTGCTCGGGTTCACCTTCCGGCTCGGACGGGGTCGGGTCGTCCCGCTCGACGGGGGCGTCGGATATCGCGGGAGGCTCCTCGATGGAGAAGTCGGGCCAGTTGAACCCGGACTTCCATCGCGTTTCCGGCGAAAAGTCTTCGAGCGCCCAATCCACGGGCACGGCCGCCCCGGTGGGCGACCACTCCGGGGCGCGCTCAGTTGATGACGGCATCGTCTCCTCCGCCGGCGATCACGATCTCGCCCGCTTCTTCGAGCATCCGCGCCTGCGCGACGATCTCGGCGTGAGCCCCTTCGACGTCCCGGAGCTTCACCGGTCCCATGTATTCCATCTCCTCGGTGAGGGAAGTCACGGCCCGCTGAGACATGCCCGCGAGGATCTTCGCCTTCAACTCGTCGCTGGCGACCTTCATCGCGAGCGCGAGCACCTTGACGTCGATCTCCCGGAGCAGACGCTGGATCGCCCGATCGTCGAGCTGTGTCAGATCTTCGAAGACGAACATCAGATTTCTGATTTCCGCGCAGAGTTCCGGGTCCCGCTCCGCCACGGCGTCCAGTAGTTCCTTCTCGATCGTCCGGTTCATCAGGTTCATGACCTCGGCCACCGCCTCGGTGCCGCCGGAAGCACTCATTCCCTGTGTTCTCGAAAGATCCGCCTCGCTGCTGATCGAGCGATCGATCAGCCGCAGCATTTCGGGCGACACCTTCTCCATGCGCGCCATGCGCACGATGACCTCGCTCCCGAGAATCCTCGGCAGTTCGCGGAGGATGGCCGCGGTCTGGGCCGGATCGAGATGAGCGAGGATGAGGGCGATCGTCTGCGGGTGCTCGCCGCGCAGACTCGCGCCGAGCTGCCGGGGATCCGCTTTCCGGAGTCGCGAGAGACCTCCCGCGTCGGCGAGTTCCCCCTGGACCCGCCGGAACGCGTCCTTCGCCCTGCTCTCGCCGAGCGACTTCTCCAGGATCTCTCTCGCGTAGTCGATCCCGCCCAGGCCGAGAGCGTCGGTCGACCGTACCACCTCGTTCCACTCGGCGAGGACCCGCTCCGCAACGCTCGCCGGCACGTGATCGAGACGCGCGATCTCGACGGAGATCGCTTCCACTTCCTCCGCCGACAGGCGTCGCGTGATCTCGACGGACTGCTCGGGGCCCAGCACCATGCACAGGATGGCGGCCTTCTGCGCTCCGCTCAGCGTCGGCTCCGGCAGACCGGAAGCGGGGACGCTCATCTCAGCCCTCCTTCAACCAGCTCCGCATCAGCCGAGCGGCGATGTCGGGCTGATCGATCATCTGGGCCGTGGCACGGTCGCGCGCACTCCCGCCGTTCCCGAGTGCTTCTCCGGATCCCGGATCCATCACCTGGGGATCCGCTGGATTCCCGCCGAACCCGGAGGAGGCGGCCAGCGCACCGGCGCCACCCCCGCCGGCGGAAGGGAGAAGTCCCGGCCCAACGGGTATCGCGCGGATCGACCCGATCAGTTTGAGGGCGACCACGAAGGCGAGCAGCAGACCGAGGATCGCGACCACGGGCCGCTGCACCTGCTCCACCACCGCCAGGATCTGGATGCCTTCGGCGGGTTCCTCGACCGGACCGATCCCGCGGAACGCCACATTGGCCACGGAGATGGCGTCTCCGCGGCTGTCGTCGACTCCGACGGCGCCGCGAACGAGCGCTTCGATCCGCGCCAGCTCGGCCTCCGACCTTGCCTCGAAGCGCGTGGTCTCTCCGTCGACGATTTCCCGGTCGTTCACGACCACCGCCACGGTGAGCCTCTGCACCGTACCGGTCGCTCCCTGGAAGACCTCGACCGAACGGCTGTTCGCGTAGGTGGCCGACTGGTTCGTCGAGCCGGCGCCTCCCTCGGCTCCGGGGATGATCTCCGAGCGCTGCTCGGTCGTGAGCGCCTGGCGGTCCGGATCCACGGCTTCCACCGTCCGTTCGAGCCGATCGAAGTTCATGCTCGCGCTGACCTGGATCCGGGCGTTTCCAGGGCCCACGACATTCGTGACGATCTCTTCCGCCTTCGACTCCAGGTAACTCTCGATCTCTCGCTGGATCGCGAGCTGCCGACTGTTGAGGGCCGCCGCGGACCCCGGTTCGTCCGGTGGCGAGAGGAGTCTGCCGGTGCCGTCCACGACCGTCACGTTCTCGCTCCTCAGCCCGTTGACGCTGCTCGCCACCAGATGCGAGATCCCCTGTACGACGTCCGCGGGCGGGCTCTGGCCCGCGCCGAGTTGCAGGACGACGGATGCTTCGGCTGACTGGTCGAGTCGCCGTATGCTCGAACTCTCCGGTATCGCCAGGTGGACCTTCGCCGACGCGACGCCGCGCATCTCCGAGATCGTGCGCTCCAGCTCCCCCTCCAGCGCACGCCGGTAGTTGACCCGCTGCGTGAAATCGGTCATGCCCCATGAGGGCTGGTCGAACAGCTCCAGACCCGGCCGCCCTCCCGCCGGCAGACCCGAACTCGCCAGGACCACACGGGCCCGAGCCAGATCCGTCGACGCGACCCGCACCTCGGATCCGCCCAACTCGAGTCGATAACGGATACCCGCCTCGGTGAGGCCCTCCGTGATGGAACCGGTCGTTTCGAGTGGCAGACCGGTATACAACGGAACCCACGTCGGGGCGGCCGCCCATTGTGACAGGCCGAGTATGCCGACGACCATGACGACCCCGAGCGCGACGAGCCGCGCGCGTCGCGGGCCGCCCAGCCGGGCGATCACCTGCTGAACCGGATTGCCCTGCACCGTGACTGGAACGGAATTCATCGATTGGCGTGCCGGCCTAGGATTGCATGTTGATCACCGTGCGATACGCGTCGGTGAACTTGTTTCTGATTTCGATGAGCATCTCGAGCGCGATGCCCGCTTCCTCGGCCGCCGCCATCACCTGATGGAGTTCGACATTGTCTCCGCGAAGAAAGGCGGCCACATGTTCCTGTGACTGCTCCTGCGCTTCCGACACCCGACCGATCGCCTGCTTGAGAGTTTCCCCGAAAGTGGCGCCCGCCGGAACGCCGGTCCCCGCGGCTCCCGAAAGACCCTGGGGATTGATGGCCTGAACGCCACTGAGGGCTCGTGAAATCGCGTCCATCGTCTAGACTTTCAGATCGATGCGGCTGCCCCTCGCGACCGGAGGCGGCAACCGCGGTTCGCCGCTGAGCCGCCCGTAGGTGAGCGGTCCCATCGCGCCGATTCTGGCGAAGAAGACACGTTCCTCGGCCGACAACACGCTCCACAGTTCGGGGTCCGTCCCGGCGGGTGGTTCCGCCGGCAAGGACGCGGGAGGCCGCGCCACGCCCAGGGCGTCGGCCGACGGGGCACCGACAGCGGGTCGACTCGCGTCCGCCGGCACCGGCGCTCGCGACTCTGTTCGCGCCGAAGCACCGCCTTCCGGCCGCCCCGTGTCGCGAACCCCCGCGATGCCGCTCAAACCCGCCAGATGCGCCGGGATTCCATTGATGCTCATCTTCGTCGCCCGTCCCGGTTCAGAGTTCGAGCGACCGGCGAAGCATCGCCTTGGCCGCCTGGAACACGCTCACATTCGCTTCGTAGACGCGCCGCGCGCTCATCAGATCGACCATCTCGTCGGTGATCGAAACGTTTGGATACCTGACATAGCCGGCCTCGTCGGCGTCCGGATGACCAGGGTCGTAGATGAGCGGCCCTTCCGTCTCGTCCCGCGTGATCGACGCGACCCGAACCCCCATGGCGCCTTCCGAGGGGTCGGTTTCGGGAAGACCGAACGCCGGTATCAGGCCGGGTAGCGCCGGAACGCCGGGGTTGACCGCTTCCACCTGCGCCATCTGGCGTTGATAGGGGGTTCCGTCGGCGGTCCTCGTCGTTTCCGCGTTCGCGATATTGCTCGCGATCACTTCCAGCCGGACGCGCTGCGCCGACATCCCGCTCGACGCGATGCCGAGCGCTCGGAACATCGGCCGCGTCTCCGCGCCGGGAATCCCCGAGGCTGCGCCGTTGATTGGGTTCGGCATCGATTATCGGTCTCTCAGGCTGAGGCGGATGTTCTGGTATGCCTTCTGGAGCAGGCGCGCCGTGGTTTCGAAACGCAACTGCTCGTCGGCGAGCGCCACCATCTCGCTTTCCAGGTCGACCGGTTCCGGGAGCCCACCGACCTCGGGCGGCTCTTCTCCTCCGTCCACGGCTCCGAGCGTGGCCGCGAAGCCATCCGCGCCATCGAGACTCGCCTTCGCCACCCGGTCCGCGATCAGTCGCGTCCGCTGGCTGCTGATGTCGAGCGCCTGCTTCAACTCCGGCGCGGGCGACACCCGGCCGATGAATCCGTAGAGCATTGCTCCTCCTCGCTAGCGGTGCCCACGTCGGGCCACGTTCACAAGCAACCTGGAGGCCCGTTTGGAGCCGACGTCGAATTTCGTGAACCAGATCCTTTAGCGAATTCGCAACTTGTTACCAAATAATATTTTACGGATTTCATAGAAGATTGCGCTTCGCGGATCGCGAGAGGAAACGTCCGATCTTCCCGGGCGGCAAAAGCGTCCGGTGCGGCCAAAGTTGCCGGGAGAGGCCGGGAAGTCTTGCCGGTCGATCAATCCCGCCGAGCTGTCGCCGCCCGACGGCCGTCGCTCCTGGACAGGCAGGGAGACATTCTTGCCGTTGCGCGCTCGCGGGAGGCGGGCTACGTGCATTTTCTTCAACGCGAAGGCGCGAAGGCTTAACGGAAGACGCGAAGGCGACCACAACGGCCGCGACCACTTTCGCGTCTTCCGTTAAGCCTTCGCGCCTTCGCGTTGAAAAAGGAGATGCCCCGCCCTGCTGGATGGTGAAGCTTCGCATTGAAAAAGGAGATGCCCCGCCCTGCGGATCGTAAAGCCCGCGCGGGAAGACGCCGATCATTTCTACGCAGTGGACCGCCCCGAGCTCACCGCGCGGTCCAGGCGAGCGGCGGACAGCTCCGCACCATGGAATCCGGACGATGCGCATCACGCAGAGTATCATCCACGCGGGGGCTCTGGCGAAGTACCAGAACAGCCTCAGTCAGGTAATGGTGGCCCAGGAGCGCGTCTCCACGGGACTTCGCGTTCACAAGCCATCCGACGACCCGAGTGCGGCGAATACCATCATGCAGGCGGCGGGCTCCCTGCGCGCCGTCGATCAGTACCGCCGGAACATCGACACGGCGCGCAGCCGGATCGACGCCGAAGAGAACGTGTACGGTCAACTCTCGGATATTCTCGTGCGGGCGAGGGAGATCGCGCTGGCGCAGGCCGGCGACAACTCGAACGCGACGACCCGTCAGCTGGCGAACGCCGAGATCGAGCAGCTGACCCATTTCGCCGTCCAGCTCGCGAACACGAAGCTCTCGGGAACCTACCTGCTTGGCGGTTCCCGGGCGGATGTCGCGCCGGTCACCTGGACCGACCCGAACGCGGCGCCCCCCGAGATTGTCGGCGCCCCTGAAGACGACGGACACCATCGAGTCGAGGTCAGCGCCGGTCAGTACCTTCAGACCGCGAAGAACGCGCGGGAAGTATTTGGGGATACGGGCATTTTCGACGCTCTCCGGAGCCTGAGCGCCGCTCTCCAGGCCGACGATGGGCCCGCGATTCTCGCCGCGGGCGACAGTCTCGAGGACGCTTTCACCGAGGTTCAGCTCCTCCTGGGCGACGCCGGGGCCAGATCCACCCAGCTTCAGGTCACCGCCGCGAACTTCGATGCGCTAGAGCTGAATCTCCGGACCCTCCGCGCCAACCTGGAGGAAATCGATCTCGAGAAGGCGATCGCCGACCTCGTCGGCCGTCAGACCACCTTTCAGGCGGCCATGATCGCGACGTCCCGCGTGTTGGAAATGTCCCTGGCCGATTATCTTCGATGAACGCTGTGGTCGCCCGTACCCGTTCCTTCCCGATGATCATCGAATCCGACCTGCTCGGCCCCCTCGAAGTCGCGACCGAGGATGTGATTCACTTCGACGATGGCCTTCTCGGGTTTCCCGAGTGTCGGGACTTCGTGCTCCTTCCCGCCGCGCGCGACGGACTCTATTGGCTCCAGTCGGTCGAACAAACGCCTCTCGCCTTCCTTCTTGCCGATCCGTTTCTTTTCTGCCCGGGATATTCGGTGGAGCTGGGACCCGCCGAGTGCTCCGACCTGGAAGCCGGCGAAGCATCCGATATCGCGATTCTCTCGATCGTCACGCTTCCGCGGCCCGGCGAAACCCTCGCCACCACCAACCTCCAGGGCCCTCTCGCGATCAACCTCGCGAGTGGACGCGCCAGGCAGATCGTGATCCCGGACCCCACCTTCGGGGTTCGGAGCGCGATCGATCTCGGTCGCGGGCAGGGCTGACCCGCATCTTCAGGTGCCTCTCTGGCCGGCGGGGATTTCGCCGTCCGTGACGACGAGCCCGCGCCGCCGAGAGTCGCGCCACGCCACGAACCTCCAGCCCATTCTTCGCTTCATCCATGAGCGTTGAGAGCTTCCTCACACGCGAGGTCCGCCTTCCGAGCGCACCCGCGATCGCGGCACAGATTCTCGATGTCGTCCGCTCCGGCAGCGAATCCAACCAGTCACTGGCCCGTGTGGTCGCGGCTGACCCGGCGATCTCCGCCAAGCTCCTCTCGGTCGCCAATTCGCCGATCTACGGACAAGGCGCGCCCGTCACCAGGATCGAGCAGGCCATCGCGCTGATGGGGCTGAACACGGTAAAGAACATCGCGCTCTCCTTCGCGGTCATTCACGAGCTCGCCCCGCGAGGTGGCCGCCGCTTCGACCTGCAACATTTCCTGAAACACGCCGTGACCTCCGCGGTCGCCGCCGAACTCATGGGGCCCCGGATGGGCCGGCCGGGTGAAGAGCACTTCGCGGCGGCGCTTCTCCAGGATGTCGGCATGCTCATCTTCGCCGTGCTGGACGCCGACGCGTATGATCGTGTTCTCGCGGAGCACGCCGCCGGCAGGGAACCACTCGTCGACATCGAGACCCGCCGCTTCGGCTTCGACCACCAGGAACTCGGCGCCGAACTGCTCCGTCGCTGGGGCCTCCCCGAAAGCGTCTGCACCCCCATCGAGCATCATCACGCGCCCGAGGACGCCCCTCAGGCGTATCGCCTGACCTCGGAGGTTCTCCGCGTCGCCGACAGCCTCGCGAACCTGTACCACGAAACCCAGGGCGCTCAGCTCTTCGGACGGATCCACTTCATGCTCTCGAACCACTTCGAACGCCATGACGAGATCGACGCCTTCATCGACGAGGTGGCCCGCCGCGCTGAAGAACTCCTCGTGGTTTACGACATCGGAGACGGGGTGATCAAGCCCTATTCACAGCTGCTGCAGGAAGCGAACGACGAGCTGGGCCGCCTGAACCTCACTTACGCGCAACTGGTCATGGAGCTGAAGCAGGCAAAAATGACCGCCGACAAGCTCGCCGCTGAGCTCCTCATCGCCAATGATCAACTCAGCGCCCTCGCCGCGCGCGACGGCCTTACGGGCCTGTTCAACCACCGCCACTTCCAGGATGCCCTTCGCAAGGAGGTCACCGACTCCGTATTCGGCGCCAGGCCACTTTCGGTTCTCCTCCTCGACGTCGACAACTTCAAGAGGATAAACGACCTGCATGGCCACCCCGCGGGTGACGCCGTGCTGAAGGAGATCGCCGAGTTTCTCCAGTCGGTCATCCGCGAAACGGACCTCGTGGCTCGATACGGTGGTGAGGAGTTCGCCATCGTCCTCGGCAACACCAATATCAGGAATGCGCTGGCGATCGCGGAGCGGGTGCGCCGGGGAATCGAGGTGATGGAAGTGCGAGTGAACTCGGCCACCATCCGGACCACCGTCAGCATCGGTCTCTGTGGGGTGGAGGCGCACACGCCGGAGATGACCGCGCGAAGGATGACCGACTCCGCCGACAAGGCCCTCTACTCCGCCAAGAAGGCCGGCCGAAACCGAATCGTCGTTGCCCGATAACTCGACAAAAGGACGAATCGTCGTCGCCGGATAGAGGGGCCAAGGCCCCGGGGCACAGCAGGATGCTGTCGGGGTGATCCTGTTCCTGCCGGGTGTTCCCTGCCGGGAGAATCAGGGGGAGGGGTCGAACCGGAACAGCCGGGGGGCGCGTGCCTGGAAACCACGATCGTCTGGCGACCGCGGACACTCCATCGCCATCACTCGGGGCTACTCTCCCTTCAGGTTCAGGCCCGCGATCAACGAACCGCCTGTTTCCTACGACTGACCGACTGCTTCCGCCGCATGCCGCGGAGAGACGCTTTCCGCCGCCGCGACCCATGCGCCATGCAGATTCTCGACGATGCCGATTGTCCGGCTGAGCCTCGTCTCGTCCCTCGTGCGCCCGATTTCGAGCAACTCACCGGCCAGGAAGGCATAGAGCGACGAGAGCATGGTCGCGATCTCTCCACCCGCCACGGGGTCGAGGCTCGCCGCCAACTCGAGGATGATTCCAGACGCTTTCTCGAGGCTCGTGCTCCTCCCTTCGATGTCGCCATTGGCGATCTGGGTGCCCGCTCGTCTGAGGTGGGACAGGAGGTGCTCGTACAGCAGCGGTACCAACCACTCCTTCGGCCGTCCCGCGATCTCCATCTCCAGGTACCGCGTGCGATTGACTCCGTACGTCATGTGCTGGCTCGGCGGCTTCCATCCGCGGGAGGGGCAGATTCATCCGGCCATTGGCCGGGAGGGGCTGTCGGGTACTCCTTCATTTTCGTCCCGCGCGTCGAGGAACTTGATCCGTGGAACGGGCTGTTTCTCACCGGCGAACGGAGACCGTCGGGGTCGCGTCCAGGTGGCCATACGCCCGCATCGTCCGCCGGGTGGCTTCCATTCGGGTGATCTCGTCGGCCACGCCGGAAGCCGCTTCCCGCAGCCGCGCGATCAGCCGGGAATGCTGTTCCAGGACCTCGCTCAGCGTGGTGAACATCTCGTCGCCGGCGGTCGCGGTACCGGACCGCTCCGATCGCGTCGCGATGAAGGCTTCGATCGAAGCTCGACCCTCGTCCAGGAGGGTGCCAACCTCGTCGATCGCCACGAACGCATCCTCCGTGTCTCCGTCGTCGAGCGAGACACGCGCGGCCGCGGTCAAGTCGCGTACCCGAAGGAGCAGTTGCAGCGACGCTCCGACCGCGCCATCCCCGCCAGGTATCGGTCCGCCTGGTCGAATCATTTATCGGACCTGGGCTTGAGCGCGTCGAGCTGTGAGGCGAGCCAGTCGCCCTGTGCGTTCAGCGCCGAGAGTGCCGTCTCCATCCTCGCGAACTGGTCGACCAGCGTCTGCCGCCGGAGTTCCAGACGCGTTTCGGCGTCGTCCAGGCGACGTCGCAGCGAAGTGTTGGACCGATCCAGGCTGTCCAGCTGAATCGAGACCGTTCCGTCACCCGCGCGCACGATCGACGCGGCGGCGGCGGCCATTCGCCCAGCGAGGCCTTCCACTGGAGGGTCACCGGTTCGCCCCGCGAAAAGGGCGTGCACGTCCGCCGGATTGCTATCGATCGCGGCCCTCAGCTTCGCTTCGTCGACGTCGAGCGTACCCGTGCGCGAGAGCGACACTCCAATCTCGGCGGCTCGTGAGAAGGCGGTCTCCAGCTCGTCGATCGAGGTCAGCATCACGTTCGTGAAGCTCGTCATCGCGCCGCGCAGCGTACTGTTGCTGGCGAGCGGCTTGCCCTCCCCGCGCTGACCGTCGACGAAAGCACGCAATTCCGTATAGGCGGCCGCGAACTCCTTCACGGCGGCGACCATCGCATCGGTATCCCGCGCGACGTTCAGCTGGACCGTGGTCCCCGCCTCGGCGCCCTGCAGGTTCAGGGCGACCCCCTGCACGGCGTCGGAAACCGAGTTCGTGGTGCGACCGATCTCGATCCCATCGATCCGCATGAGCGAATTGGTGCCGGGCGTAGTCAGCCCTTCGCGGCCGAAGCCGAGCGCGGTGAGCACCGCGCGGGTGTCCTCGTCGTCGGCGCGACCGCTCACGCTTCCCCGCACCTCGAGCCGAAATCCCTCGCCGTCGCTCACGATGCGAGCGGCTTCCCCGGGGTCCTCTCCCGCCTCGGAGGCGGCCGCCTGCACACGATTCAGCAGGCTCTGCAGCGAGTCGTTCGTCAGGTCGACGGTAATCTCCCTGCCCTCGATGACGATCGTTCGGACCGCGGGTGGAGAACTCAGGCCCAGGATTCCCGCGAGCGGCGAGGTCGTATCCTCGACGGCGGCGGATCGTGATATCGACGAGATCCCGAGCCGCCCGAGAACCTGCGTATCACCTTCCTCGATCCGGATCCCCGCCGATCCCGTGTTCACCGACGTCAGGATCAGCCGATGATCGTTCGGACCGACCGTGAGGATCGACGCGGTCACGCCCGACGGGTTCGCGCCCGTATTCGCGGTGTTGATCCTGTCACGCACCTGCGCGAGGGTGTCCGACGCGGCGAGAACCACCTCACGGCCATTGATCGTGATGGTCCCGCCGGTGAACTCCGGGTCCAGCGAGTCGAGAGCGGTGGTGATATCGGTGATGGGCCCGCTGGCCAGCTTTTCCGCGCGCGCGAGCTGCAGTACTTCGACGTCATAGCTCGCGGGGGTGGCCGCCGCGCCGGCCGTCGCCGTCACCAGAGACCGGCCGCTGAGCAGGCTCGTTCCACCATTCGCGACGAATGATCGGTGCGACGTTCCGTCCTTCAAGGCTCGCGCGGCGGTCTCCAGGCGCGAGACCAGCGTCTGGAAGCTCTTCCAGGCCTCGATCCGCTTCTGGTTGGTGTCGATCTGCCCACCGATCGGGGTCACGCGCCGCGCGCGTTCGGCCGCGATCACCTGATCGATCAGGTCCTGCCACTGGACCCCGCTCGCGAGGCCACTTACGCTCACAATCGGATTCATCGTTCACTCTCCCGACAGGGGAAATGCCCGAGAGCGGCAGTCCAGCGCCCCCGGGCAATCCACATCAGCCAGCGGAAAGATCACCCGCGAAGGAGCTGCAGAACGCTCTGGGCGCTCGAGTTGGCCTGCGCCAGCATCGCGGTGCCCGCCTGGGTCAGGATGTTGTTCTTGGTGAAGGTCGCCATCTCCTCCGCCATGTCCACGTCACGGATCACGGACTCCGCCGCAGACTGGTTCACGACGGCGTTCTTCAGGTTCGTGACGGTGAACTCGAGACGGTTCTGCGCGGCGCCCACCGAACCCATCGCCACCGCGAGATCCGAAATGAATCCTTCGATGTCGGAGATCCCGGAGGCACTGCTCAGCGCCGGGTCCTCGAACTCAATGGTGATGTCCACGTCGTTGCCCGTCTCCGACACGATGAACGTCATGTCCTCGCCGAAGATCGTCTGGCCCTGGAACGTCGTGGTCGTGATGATCCGGGTGATCTCCTCGCCCAGTGTATCCAGCTCGGCGTCGAGCGCGGCCTGCGCGTCGAGGCCCGCGTTCTGGAACGAGTCCTTCTGCATCGTCAGTTCCTTGGCGCGCTCCAGGATCCGCTGGATCGTCGACAGCGAGCCTTCGGCGATCTGCAGCACGGCGTTGCCCTGCTCGGCGTTGTTGATCGCGACGTTCAGCGCGCGCGTGCTCGCCCGCAGCTGGTTGGCGATCGAGAGGCCCGCCGCGTCGTCCCCGGCCCGAGTGATCCGAAGGCCCGAGGAGAGCTTGGACATCGAGGAGTCGAGCGAGCGCTGCGAGAGGGAGAGGTTCTTCTGCGCAGTCAGTGCCGAGACGTTGGTGTTGATCCTCATCGTGGTGTTCCTCCATGAACGGTGTAGGAGCTTCCATGCTCCCTGTTGAACGACCGGTCGGTCGTCCGATGTTCCACATTATCGACGAGTCGTGACGGAAGTTGAGGGTCGAGCCGGAAAGGATGCACCGGAGACAGCGCGGACCCCGGCATGGGCGAGCGAGAGTTGCTCACGCGCCCATTCGAGAGAGTCCACGTAGTGGTTGGTGAGGACATCCGGCGTCAGCCCGAGGTCCGCCGCTTCCGCGACGGCGGCATCCCAGTCGCCCCGCTCGTGACTCTCCAGCATCCGCAGCGGCACCGAGTATGGGCCTTCCCGGGTCACGAGCGCTCGCACGACCTCGGGCGCCAGATCGATCTCGGTCAGGATCTCCTTCATCGGTTTCCCCATCTGGCGGTCGATCAGCGAGAAGAGCCCCGTGATGAACAGACCGCCGGCCGCGCTTGGCGGATACGGCCCCGGGGCCAGCCGTTCGCACATCCAGGCCCGCGACAGAGCTGTTTCGGAGAGCTCGCGGTTCGCGGCGCCGCACCGGCCCATCTCCGAAAAGAGAAGCAGCCCGAGCCAGCGCATGAGGGCGGTTCGCCCCACCAGGATCAACGCGTCCCGGATCGAGGAAACACTCCGTCCCCCCACCGCCACGGTGTTGACGATCTTCAGCAGCTTGAACGTCAGCGCGACATCAGACCGAAACGCCCGCTCCAGCTCGGATTCACTCGTCTCGAGTCGACGCGCCAGGCCCATCAGGCGAAGGATCGAAATCTGTTCGGGAGCCATCTCCCGCCCGGCGACGATCTGCGGCCGCGCGTAGTGATATCCCTGGAAATAGGAGAAGCCCAGCCCCTGACAGGTCTCGTGCATCGCCGCGTCCTCGACGCGCTCCGCGAGTAACGGGATCCCGTGGACCAGAGGCGCCTCGATGCTCGCCGCGATCTCGTCGACGCTCCGTTCGAGAACGTCCACCTTGACGAGATGCGCCAGCTTCAGCAGAGGCTCCATTTCGGGGGCATGCACATAGTCGTCGAGAGCGAGTGTATAACCCGCGTCGACGAGCGCTCGACACGCTTCCAGCACCGGGGGATCGGGTTCCACCGACTCCAGGAGTTCGATGACGATCCGATCCCTGTCGAACAACTCCCAGTACCCCCCCAGCAACAGGTCCCGGCTGAAATTGACGAACGCCACCGCGCCTCCCGTCACCCGCTCCATCCCCAGGTCGAGCAGCGAACGCGCGATCACCGTTCCCGACATCCGGTCACGCGAACCGCCCCCCCCGGAGTCGATGGCGAGTCCGGACGACCGATAAAGCAGCTCGTACGCGAACAGTTCGTTCTTCGCGGTGTATATCGGCTGGCGCGCGACGACGATTTCCACGTCGGTTTGGCTCGACGGTGCGTGTTGGCGATTCGGTCACCGAGGGTGGTCACCGATGGCGAGTGGTCCTCCGCCGCCTGACTGAATCGGTCGGACGCCGCCCACGATCGTGTATCCACCTCATTTTCGGTTGGCACGTACCACGACTTTACCGGATCGGTCAGTCGGTGAACGAGTTGCGCGCGGTTCATCGAGGGCTTCCGCCGGGTGGGAGGATGTCACGCACGGACATGGAGGCGAAGATGAAGAAGGCTACGTTCTTCCACGCCGGTTCTCCCGTCCGCGGGGAAGCGGGGGGACAACTCGCGACCGCGCTCGACCCGCGGCGGTATCAGGCGGAGGTGGCGCATCCCGGGGGGAAGACGGCTCGCGCCTTGACGAGGCGGAGGGTCTCGGTGTTGGGTCAGCGCCGGCCCTGGTGGTAGACGGGGTTCCGTTCCACATCAACCACGGAGCGGACCTCTCCGCGCCGCGCTGCGCTGAGTACGGAACGGGGATTCACGGGTGCCCGGTCCGCGGGGATCGCGGGCACCCGCCCTCGCTGGCGATCGCGGACCAGAGGACTCCTGACGCGCACAGGCCGTGGGCGGCATGGCCCCCCCGGGCGGGTGCGGGGACGCGGCGAGGCGGGTGAGGGATTCGAGGAGCATCGTCGTCAGGTCCTCATCAGGATCCGAGCAGGAACGCCAGGAGCCCGGCGGGGAGGGCCCATCCGCCGTCGTGCCTCTTCGTTCCGGATCGAGTGGCTACGATGCCCGCTCGCCTTCCGGAGGCCTCGATGGTTTGAAAGGCACGGCCCCAGTTGCGGTCCACGAACTTCGACTCCACACAGGCGTCAGGAAACGCTGATGAGACGAAATCGATCTCCGCTCGGGTCCGGGAACGATAGTACAGGAGTGTGTCATGGCGCACCGCGGCTCCGGGCGATCTCGCCTCCAGGGCTCGCAGCAGCGCGACCGCGATCTGCTGTTCCGAGAGGGCGGCCATATCCGGGGGGCTTCCGGCGCCGAACTCGGACGCGAGTCGCGCAAGCCGCGGATCGGTGAAGTACCACTTCGCCTGAGCCCGTGGCCGGGGCGCCAGCCCCTGTTCGCGGTGGACGGGAAACGCCACGAACGCCCGCCGAAGCGCGTCGAGTCGCGCCCCGGCCGTTGCATAGGCCACATGGATGGCGGAGGCGAGGCCCTCAACGGAGTACAACGAACTCAGAGAGGACGCGATCGATCGAAGAACCGCCTGAGTTTGCGTGGGGGTCAGCCCCGAACCCACGAATGCATCGCCGTGGATGACGTCCCACAGGGCGTCCCGCAACGCCACATCCGTCCCCGCTTGCGGCATCGTCAGCTCGAACTCGACCGCCTGGGGGTATCCGCCGATCGCAATATACCGATCCCAGGCATCGATCAACGCCGGCAACCACGGCCGCGCGTCATCCGCGGCGTCGGCGATCGTCTCCGGGCTACTCAGCTCCGCCGGGTCGATGCGCGGCGACTCGGGCAACTCGACCCCGAGAGCCCGGCAAACGTCCACGAAGCCCATCTGGAACATCGTCCGGTCGCTGCGCTCCGCGTGCCTGCGCCCCGCGAGCTGTTTGCGGGCTTCCTCGAACTTCGCCGCCGATGAGCCCGTCAGAATCACCGTATCCGCGGAGAAGTGGGCGTCACTGTCTCGCAGGCGCTTCACGTTTTCAGGCCACGGCCCCCGTACGCCCGTAATTTCGTCGATCACCCAGAGACACTGACCCGGATCGCCGTGAAGCCAGGTCGTGGTCGCTCTGCGCACGATGTCCACGACGTCCTCGGCCGTGCGGCCCTCCACCGAAACGTGGACGATGCTCCGCGGCGGAGCGCCACTCTCCAGCCGGCGGGCGATGAGCTTCTTCAGCGCGGTGGATTTCCCGACCCGACGAGGCCCTCGCAGGATGTACAACCCGCCCGGCGTGAGATCGTCGAGTGGACGCGGATCGTAGCTCAGAGCGGAATGCAGGGCCGTTCGGAGTTGGACATCCGAACTCTGCCACCCGACGGGATCCCGCCACCACGGGTTGGCGGCAATCAGCTCATTGTCGATATTGCTCGGGTTCATGGACAATAAGTGTACTTAATTCTCATGTGATAGAGATATATGTATACTTATTATCCGCCTCTTGGGCAAGGCGGGGTCGCGGATTGGTGGAAAGGCGCGCGTGCTACCTCGCCTTTCGACGGAACTGGCGGCGGGCGGCACCCGGTTTCCGAACCGGGACCGACGCGCGAAGCGCCGGTCCCTGGCGATCGCGAACGCGAAGACTCGGCGGGACCGGAATCTGTCACCCACCAGTCACCCCCGCGCACGAAAAAGCCCCTCCTGGAATCCATCCAAAGAGGGGCTAACTCGTTGTGTCAACGGTAGTAGCGGAGGAGGGACTCGAACCCCCGACACGCGGATTATGATTCCGCTGCTCTAACCGGCTGAGCTACTCCGCCAGGATAGCGGGGGCGGGATTCGAACCCGCGACCTTCGGGTTATGAGCCCGACGAGCTACCAGGCTGCTCCACCCCGCGACAAGACCGTTAAAGATAACGGCCGTCCCGGACCGGCGTCAAGGTCGAGAAACCGTCGCGCCGGCGTCCTCTCCGGGCTCGCCGACATCGACGAACCGGTAGAGAACCTCCCCGTCGCGCAGCATGCCGAAATGCTCGCGCGCCACCGTCTCGATCGCGCGATCGTCGTTCTCCAGCCGGTCGACGACGGCGCGAAGCGAATCCGCCTCCTGGCGCGCCGCCGCGAGTCGAATCTCCTCGGCGCGACGCTGCTCACCGAGCCGGAGCAGGTCGAACGACGAGTACTCGCCCGCCCAGATCGCGTAGTAGAGTGCGACCCCGGCCATGACGAGGTGGATTCCCCGGTGCGGGATCGGGATCACCGCCACAGGCCGGCTCCCGGGTAGCGGGCCGAGTCACCGAGAAGTTCCTCGATGCGGAGGAGCTGGTTGTACTTCGCGACCCGGTCGGTACGGCTGGCGCTTCCGGTCTTGATCTGTCCGACGCCCGTGGCCACCGCGAGGTCGGCGATGAAGGTGTCTTCCGTTTCGCCCGAGCGGTGCGAGATCACCGCTTTGTAGCCCGCGTCGCGCGCGGTGGTGATCGCGTCGAGTGTCTCGGTCAGCGTGCCGATCTGGTTGACCTTGATGAGGATCGCGTTTCCGACCCCACGTTCGATCCCCTCTCCGAGCCGGACGGAGCTGGTGACGAAGAGGTCGTCACCAACGAGCTGGATCTCGTCGCCGATCGCGTCGGTGAGGAGCTTCCAACCGTCCCAGTCGTTCTCGTCGAGCGCGTCCTCGATGGATCGGATCGGGTATCGTTCCGTCCAGTCGGCGTAGAAATCGACCATCTGCCGGGCGGAGCGTCGCTCGCCGCTCGACTTGTGGAAGACGTACTCGCCGTCGCGGAAG
Organism: uncultured Gemmatimonas sp.; assembly: GCA_964634395.1. Lineage (GTDB taxonomy): Bacteria > Gemmatimonadota > Gemmatimonadetes > Longimicrobiales > Longimicrobiaceae > WHSP01. Next base: position 85,671 of record CAZWJE010000003.1, read on the forward strand.
AGCTCGGACGCGGCGACGTCCAGGGCCAGCACGATATCCTCGCCGGCCTGGTATCCCGCCTTTTCGATCGCTTCGAGGATGACGTCGAGCGCTTCCTCGTTCGTGGCGAGGTCCGGCGCGAAACCGCCTTCGTCCCCGACCGCCGTGCTCTTCTTCGCTCGCGAAAGCACCTTCTTCAGGGAGTGGAAGACCTCGACTCCGGCGCGCAATCCCTCCGAGAAGGAATCGAAGCCGACCGGCATCACCATGAACTCCTGGAAATCGACGTTGTTCGCGGCGTGCGCACCCCCGTTGAGGATGTTCATCATCGGCACGGGGAGCGTGTTGGCCATGGCGCCGCCGAGGTAGCGGAAGAGCGGCAGTCCGACCTCGTCGGCGGCGGCGCGCGCGGAGGCGAGCGAAACGGCGAGGAGGGCATTGGCGCCGAGGCGGCCCTTGTTCGGCGTCCCGTCCAGCTCGATCATCGCGAAGTCCAGGTTCGCCTGGTCGAACGGATCCATCCCGGCGATCGCGGGGGCGATCACGTCCTCGACGTTGGCGACCGCCTCGAGAACGCCTTTGCCGAGGTAACGGGAGTCGTCACCGTCACGCAGTTCGACGGCTTCGTGTTCGCCGGTCGAGGCACCGCTGGGGACCGCGGCGCGACCGATCGTCCCCGTACTGAGGATCACTTCGGCCTCGACGGTCGGGTTGCCCCGGGAGTCGAGGATCTCGCGCGCGCGGACGTCTTCGATGACGATCATCAGGGGGCCGGTGAAGGGATCGGGAAAGGGCCGCAAACGCGCGCCAAGGTAAGAGTTGGGTGCACCGGTGTCAACGGCCGGCGAGTTCCGTCACGAGGCCGGGAGATCCAGGAGAAACGGCCAGTCGGGTCTCGTCGGATACGACCGCTCCGCGTCCATAAGCACCCCCGGGAGCGCGTCCGCCACGTCGCGGGGGAGAAGGCCTCGACCCCGATCGGCCGATTCGGCGGCGCGCCCGGCGAAATGGATCCCGATCGCGGCGGCGACTCGCGGGGGCGCGCCGCCGGCCAGGAACGCTCCGACGATCCCGGCGAGCGTGTCTCCCATCCCCGCCGTCGCCACGCCCGGGGTACCCGTGACGTTGACGAGCGTCGGCTCGCCCGGGGCCGCGACGAGCGCCGGCGTCCCCTTGGCGAGGACGACACAATCATAACGCTCCGCGGCCTCCCGGGCTGTCGCGAAGCGGTCAGCCAGGACATCGGAGGCGTCGATGTCGAGCAGGCGAGCCAGTTCGCCGGGGTGCGGGGTGAGCACGCATCTCGACGCGTGCGCCGGGGGAACCAACCCGGGCTCAGCGGCGATGAGCGTTAGCGCGTCGGCGTCGAGAACGAACGGGCCGGGGAAGCGCTCGAGGACGTTTCGGAGGTACGAGAGCGCCTCGTCATCGGTGCCCATGCCGGGGCCGATCACCGCCGCGCGCGTCCCGCCGAGAAGTGCGTCCGCGCGATCGCTTCCCCGCTCCACGAAGACCGCTTCCGGAACCGCCGTGTTCAGGATCGCGCGGTTCATCCCGCCCGAGAAGACCCTGACGCCTCCCGCTCCGGCGCGCAGCGCACCCATCGAGACCATGATCGCCGCGCCCGCGTACCCCGCACTTCCAGCCACGACGGATACGAGTCCGACGGACCCCTTGTGCGCGTCGGGCGCGATCGACGGCAGCTTCGAGGTGGCCCACGCGTCCGTGATCACCATCGCGCCGCGCTGATCGAGCGGCGGAAAGCCGACTTCGGCGAGCAGGACGCGCCCCGCCAGTCCGCGTGCCGGGTGAAGGAGGAGCCCGCGTTTCACCGCGCCGAAGGTGACGGTGAGCGCCGCGCGGATCGCCTCGCCCGGAACCGCGCCCGTGCTCAGGTCCACGCCGCTCGGGCCGTCGATGGCCACGATCGGCACACCAACCGCGTTCATCGCGGTGATCGCGGCGGCCTGCGGCTCGCGCGGCGCCCCGGTGGCGCCGGTGCCGAGCAGACCGTCCACGATCACCGCCGCCGTCGAGAACGCGCGCGGTCCGTCGACCGGAATCGGCCATCCGTGGGCGAGTTCGATCGCGATCCCTTCCCGACCGACCGGGACCGCGACGACTTCCCGGCCCATCGCCGCGAGGGTACGCAGCGCGACCACCGCGTCGCCGCCATTGTTGCCACCGCCCACCGCCGCGACGATCCGGCCGGACGGGCGGGCCGCCGCGACCGCGAGCGCCACCGCCCGCCCGGCGGATTCCATCACCACGCGCTCACTCGCGAGACCCGACGAGAATATTCGGGCCTCCCAGTCGCGCATTTCCGCGGCCGTGAGGACGGGAACGAGGGAAGCCGCGGCCGTCCGTTCGGCGCTCATCCCGCGGCCCCTGGAGGCGCGGAGCGCGACTTCCGCGAAAAGAGAAAGCCCGCGACGGTGTCGCGGGCTTCGTTCGGGATGCCGCCAGCGAGGCTATTTGAAGCTCTGGCCGATCGAGCGCCCGAAGCTGATCTCACCGTTGTCGATTCGGATGTTGAAGCCGCACTCGGGGTTGTTGCAGACCCAGGCCTTGAAGGTGATCGGAGCACCGTCGCGCCCGTAGTCGGAAAGAGGTACGAGCTTCCCCTCGACGCACTTCTTGCAGACCGGCAGCTCGAAGTTCCCCATCGAGCGTTCCCTCCCCTGGACAGTGACGACAATCGAAGCCCCGTGTGTTCACGCATGGGCGGGAAGAGCAAGCGTTGTTCCAGAGGGTGGATCAGGAACGCGGGACGCCGGACCAGGCGTACGAGTAATCGAAAGCTTCCGCGAAATCGAATACGTCGTCGAACGATTCGATGTGATCGTCCGCCTGCTTCACGAGAACGCCGAGCTCGACGAGGGCGAAGACGATCTCCCCGAGATCCCGCGTGGAGACGATGCCCCAGTACTCCAGGACCGACCGGGCCATGAGACCCCAGCGCTCGAGGGCGAGATCCCGACAGCCACACGCCAACTCGCGCCCGCTGATGTGGCGGGGCTCTCCGAGACGGTCGATCGTGTAGTGGAGTCCGGAGAGGATGAAGAGATACGCGGTCTCGTGGTAGGCGGGATAACGGCGGCGAAGCCGGTCGATGACGTTCTCGGCGAGCAGGATTCCACTCATCGAACCAACACCCGGCCCGCGATCGGAGCGGAGCGCCGCCCCGATCGGAAAATCCCTCTCGCCTGTGCAGTCGGACCGGATCGCATTCCGACCCCCCCCTTGAAGGTTTACGCTCCACGCAAGCTAGAATCCGTGCGCGGGTGGAGCAAGTGCGCGACGGGCCGGGCCGTCCGTGAGCGCGGTGGCGGGGAAACGGCCCACAACGGTCGGCCGGGTGGTAACGAAACGGATCACGACTGATACAGAACGGTACCACCCAGGCACTCGACCTCGACCCGACCGGATGTCCGCTCCGCGAGGAACACCTTCAGGGGCTCGACCTCTCCCGCTGGCACGACGAAGGTGACACTGGCCCCGTCGTCCTCGTCGAACCCATGCTCGATTTCGGCGGCGGCGACCCGTTCGAGCGCCCGCATCACCGCGGAGGTGTCGTTGAATCCGTAGCGGGTTCGTATCCGTTCGGCGTGAACGCCGCGTCGGCGGGGAGCGGCGGCGAGAGCTTCCCCCGCCGCATCTCCGTAGGCACGCACCAGGCCGCCCACACCCAGCTTCGTACCGCCGAACCAGCGCGTCACGATCACCGCCACATCAACGAGGGCCGCGGCGTCGATGGCTGCAAGGATCGGGGCGCCCGCGCTTCCCCCGGGCTCGCCCGCATCGATCGCGCGCCAGAGTCCGTCGCGGAATCGCCAGGCGGCGCAGTGATGGGTGGCGTCGAAATAGGCGCGGGCGCGCTCTTCCAGCGCCGCGCGCGCGTCGGGCTCACTCTCCACCGGAAAGGCGAGCGCGAGAAAACGCGACGCGCGAACCCGCGTTTCCGCTTCGGCGGCGGCGGCGAGAGTCAGAAAGTCGGATGTCGCCATGGTGGGAATCGATCCAACCACTCGCTCGTCGGCAAGCGCCGGGGGGCCACATCAAGATCGGTGATCGGATACGGTCCTGAGCATGGGGGGATGAAGGCCGACTCGATCCGGGCGAGGATAGGGCGCGAGACGCCCCGAGGAAGCGTCCGTCAGTTCGACCGCGAGGAACCGAGGAACCGGGGAACCGGGCGTCGTCGCCGGGTGCCGGACCTCGGGCCCGAAGGTGGAATCCAGCGGGTTCGGTCCGGACGTGCCGGCGTGCATCGGTCCGGCGACAAACTCCCGAAACGGCTCGAAGTCGGAGGATGTGGAGACCGGCGGGAGTGTTGGAGACGTACGCGGGATGGGGGTAACGAAAGAGGTCGCTCGGGATGACGAAGAGCGACCTGAACGACAAGAACGGCGCTCGAGACGACGACCCGCCGACCCGGAATGCGTGTCAGCGGTCGCCCCGAGCGCCCCCCTTTCTCTTCAGCTCACTTCGGCCGGCGACAGATAGTACTCGAGGCCGAGATGCGTAATCTGCTCCTCGCCCATCATCCAGCGGAGCGTGTTCTTCATCTTGGTATGCTGGATGAACAGGTCGTGCTCCGGATAGATCCCCTCCGCGTGCATCGGGCTCTTCAGGAAGAACGAGAGCCACTCCTGGATTCCCGAAAGGCCCGCGCGACCCGCGAGGTCGAGGAAGAGCGCGAGGTCGAGAACGATCGGCGCGGCGAGGATGCTGTCGCGGCAGAGGAAATCCACCTTGATCTGCATCGGGTAATCGAGCCACCCGCGGATGTCGATGTTGTCCCACCCCTCCTTGGCGTCGCCGCGGGGCGGGTAGTAATTGATCCGGACCTTGTGATAGTAATCCTTGTACAGGTCGGGATAGAGGTCGGGCTGGAGGATATACTCCAGGACCGAGAGCTTCGACTCCTCCTTGGTCTTGAAGGAATCCGGATCGTCGAGTACGGCGCCATCGCGGTTGCCGAGGATGTTCGTCGAGAACCAGCCGTCGAGGCCGAGCATCCGCGCCTTGAGGCCCGGCGCGATCACGGTCTTCATCAGCGTCTGGCCAGTCTTGAAGTCCTTTCCGGCGATCGGCACGCGGTTGCGGGCGGCGAGTTCGAGGAGTGCCGGGAAATCCACCGAAAGGTTCGGTGCTCCGTTCGCGTAGGCCACCCCTTCCGACAGAGCGGCGTAGGCGTAGAGCATGCTCGGCGCGATACTCGGATCGTTCGCGTCGATCGCGGCCTCGAACGCCTCGAGCGACTCGTGCGCCGGGCCCTGTTTGATGAACACTTCCGTGGACCCGCACCATACCATCACGAGCCGGTCGCAGTCGTTCTCCGTGCGGAACCGCCGGATGTCGGCGCGCAGCGCCTCGGCCCACTCCCGCTTCGAACTCCCGGGGATGACGTTGGTGCCTTCCAGGCGCTTCACGTACCGCTGATCGAAGGCGGCGGGCATCGGCTCGATCGCCTTCAGGAAGCCCGCGATCGGGTCGAGATGGCGGTGGCGGTCGAGCACACCCGCCTTCATGGCCGAATCGTATGCGTTGTCGGGGATCGGGTCCCAGGTTCCGAACACGAGGTCGTCCAGGCCGGCGAGAGGGACGAAATCCTTGATCCGGGGTGAGCGGCCGTCGGACCGTTTACCGAGCCGAATCGTGGCGAGCTGCGAAATACTGCCGATGGGCCGGCCGAGGCCGCGCCGCGCCAGTTCGACGCCGGCGATGAATGTGGTCGAGACGGCTCCCAGACCGGGGAGCAGGACACCGAGCTTGCCCCGCGCGGGGGCGGGGATTGAATTGGCTGTCACGGGTTCGTTTGCGTGTCAGAGGTTACTTTCACCCGCTTCCGCTTGACCGGAACTGGCTCAGGCTGTGGAGCGGCGGCGGTGTTACGATACACCCAGACGATCCGCTGTATCGCGGTAAAGTTGGTGAGCACGGCCATGACGATCAGCACGATCGTCAATACCGCGCCTTCGAACGCACCCCCGAAGATAAGCGCCGCGCCCCCGATCAGCACGACCCGTTCGGTGCGCTGCATCATTCCCACGTTACAATCGAGCCCGAGTGCCTCGGCTTTCGCCCGGGTGTACGAGATCATCAGCGACCCCGCGAGAGCGAGAGCGACCGTGTACACCATCCACGGATACCCGAAATCGGGATGGCCGCCACTATAGAGTGAGAAGATGCCGAGGAAGACGGCGATCTCCGAGATCCGGTCGAGTGTGGAGTCATAGAAGGATCCGAAGACCGAGGCAAGGCCGGTGCGTCGCGCGACCTGCCCGTCGATGATGTCCATCACGCCGCCGAGCAGCACGAGCGCGCCACCGATGCGGGTGTGACCGAGGAAGAAGGCGGCGGAGGCGGACGTGGTCACGAGGAACCCGATGGTGGTGACGACGTTCGGGTTTACTCGCCGACGGACGAGCGGCTGATACATGAACGCCAGGAGTTCCACCACCCGGTCCTGGACGTGCTTCGGCAAATTGACCGCTGCCATGGTTCAGCCCCTCAGGGAAGGATGATCCGGCTCTGTTCGCCGCTCTCGATACCGCGGGCGATCTCCTCGTTGATCCGCGCCATCAGCCGTTCGAAGTTCGCCTGCGCGGCGACCACCGCCTGGTAGGCCGTCTGCTGCTGGATCTGCTCGGCCACTCCCCCATACTCCTCCTGGACCTCGCGTGACGGCTCACGGCCCGCGCGAAGCGCCGAGCTGACCTGTTCGTCGAGATCGGCGATGCGGTTCATGAGCGTGACCGCTTCACGATCTTCGCCGAGTCGCTCGTTCGCCCGTTTCATCGCCTTGTACTCGTCGGTATACGAGATGAGTCGCCCGATCTCGCGAGCCCGTTCCTCGATCGATTCCAGTGTCATGGGTTCCCCTTGTCCCCTGCGTGCCCGGCGCTCCCGATCCGGAGCGCGTTTCTTCCGTTATCCCGCCTCTACGAGCCGGGCGAGAACGATCCGATCACGTCCGGCATAGTCCTTTCCGATCCGGGGCTCGCCGAATCTCCCGGTGGCGCCCACGAGACCGGTGACCGCCGCCGCCTGCCCCGCACCGATCTCGATCGCCAGCAGCCCCCCGTCCCTCAAATGATCCGGTGCCCGATCGATGAGCGGGCGGATCACGTCGAGCCCGTCACTTCCGGCGAACAACGCGGTCTCAGGCTCCCACCCCGCGACCTCCGGCGGGAGCGAACCGCGCTCTTCCTCCGCCACGTACGGGGGGTTGGACACGATCACGTCGAACCGCTCACCCGGTACCGGCCCGTAGAGCGGCCCAGCACGGAATTCCACGCTCTCCAGCACTCCAGCGGTCGCCGCGTTGCCCGCCGCGACGGCCAGCGCGTCAGCCGACACGTCAGTGGCCACCACCCGCCCGAACCGTCCTTCGACACGGAGGCTGATGGCGATCGCACCCGACCCGGTACCGATGTCGAGCGCGTCGAGAACGTCGGTGTCATCGCGGCGCGCCGCCCAGGCGAGCACTTCCCCGACGAGCAGTTCGGTCTCGGGCCGCGGGATCAGTACCCGGCGGTCGACCGTCAGCTCCAGCGTGCGGAACGCGGCCGTCCCCTCGATATACTGCAGCGGCTCATGCCGCATTCGCCGTCTGAGCCTGACTTTATACTCCGCCAGTTCCTCGACGGTCAACGGGCGCTCGAACTGAAGATAGAGATCGAGCCGGCGGAGTCCCAGCACATTCGCGAGCAACCGTTCCGCGATCAGCCGGGCGTCCTCGAAACCCCGGGCCGCGAGATAGGAGTCCGTCCAGCGAACGAGCTCGATCGGAGTCCAGACCCGCTCGACGGCCTGGCTCACGCCGCCCTCTCCTCCTGACCCGCCAGCCGAAGGTGCTCGATGACGTCGTCGAGATCGCCGTCGAGAACCTGCGAGAGAGCGTGCGTCGTGTAACCGATCCGATGGTCGGTCACCCGGCTCTGCGGAAAATTGTAGGTGCGGATCTTCGCCGACCGGTCGCCCGTGCCGACCTGGAGTTTCCGGTCGCGGGCCCGCTCGGCTTCCTGCTCAGCGATCCGCAGGTCGAGGAGTCGTGAGCGAAGAACGGAGAGCGCCTTGTCGCGGTTCTTGTGCTGGGATTTTTCGTCCTGGCAAGTGACCACGAGACCCGTCGGGAGATGGGTGATCCGGACGGCGGAGTCGGTGGTGTTGACCGACTGGCCGCCCGGCCCGGAGGACCGGTACACGTCGATCTTGAGATCTCCCTCGTCGATCCTGACGTCCACCTCTTCGGCCTCGGGGAGCACGGCCACCGTCGCGGCGGAGGTATGGATCCGCCCCTGGCTCTCGGTGGCGGGGACACGCTGGACGCGGTGGACGCCCGACTCGTATCGCAGATCCCCGTACGCGTTCGACCCACGCACGACCAGGATCGCCTCCTTGACCCCGCCCGCGCCGCCTTCCGATGAGCTGAGCAGCTCGACGCGCCAGCCCCGGCCTTCCGCGAACCGTGTATACATGCGGAGGAGGTCTCCGGCGAAGAGCGCCGCTTCGTCTCCACCCGTACCCGCCCGGACCTCGACGACGGCGTCACGATCGTCCAGCGGATCTCGGGGCATGAGCAGGCGTTTCACTTCCCGCTCGGCCATCTCCGACTCGGATTCGAGCCGTGAGACCTCCCCATCAGCGAACGCCTCCATTTCGGAATCCCCGACGGCTTCGCCGGCGAGTTCCCGGGCATCCTTCAACTGAGAGAGAATCGATTCGTACCGCGCGGCCGCGGCGACCGCTTCGGAGAGATGGGCATGCTCGCGCGCGACCTCGCGGAGCCGGTGCTGGTCACCGATGACCGCGGGGTCCGCGAGGAGCGAGGATAGCTCCTCGTAACGCTGCACGATCTCTCGGATCCGGTCGTTCATGGCAGGGTCCGCCGGGCGGGGAAAGGTAGCGTCGCCACTGCCTCAGCGCGAAAGCCGGGGCGACAGCGCCCCGGCTCCGCGAATCACTTCCCGGTTCCCGCGCCGCGATAGCGCTGGCGGAAACGCTCGACCCGGCCCGCCGTGTCGACCAGCTTCTGCTTGCCGGTGAAGAACGGATGGCAGGCGGAGCAGATCTCGACGGAGATCTCGTCCTGTGTGGAGCGCGTCTGAAAGGTGTTGCCACAGGCACAGATGACCGTGGTCACCCGATAGTTCGGATGGATGTCCGCCTTCATGCCACTTGCCTCCCGAAGAACGCGCGGCCCGACAGCGAGCGGGAGCGCGCTGAAACGAATCAATATAATCCCTTCAATTTAGCGTTCGGACAGAGCGAAAGCAACGGGCTCACCCCTCCGCGTCCGCGACGTCGCGGGCCCGGGCTGGCGCGGCCTGATAAGAAGCGTCGCGCCGCCGGGCCGGCGCCGTCAGCGCCAGTTCTTGAGCATGCGGCGGATCTCGTCGCGATGGCGGCTCTCGTCGACGATCAGGTCCTCGAGCTGGATCTTCACCGCGATCTCGCCCGCGTCTTCCGCTTCCTGGATGCGCCGGGTGTACCGCTCGATCGTGGCGACCTCGGCTTCGAGGGCGTTCTCGAGCATCGCGCGGTTGTCATCGGTATAGGGGATCGGCGGCACCTCGACGGTGGGGCGGCCACCGAGCGCGACGATCTTGTCGGCGAGGAGCGCGGCGTGCGCCAGTTCATCGGGGATCTCCGCCTCGAAGAACGCGCGCAGGTCCTGGCGCCAGGGACCGCTGGTGAGGCTGGCGTAGGTGCGATACATCACGACTGCCTGGTATTCGGCCGCGAGGTCTTCGTTGAGACCTTCGATGAGTCGTTTCGTGTCCGTCATCGGAAATCCTCCGGTTCGGGTTCGGAATCATGTCCAACATCGAGTGTCACGTCCAACATCGGGAATCATGTCCGACATCGAGTATAGCCGGCTCGGGCCCGGCGGGCGACCACGTCAGAAGCGAACCTCCGCGCGCGTCTCGGCCGAGCGGTAGGCACCCTCGACGATCTTCATGAGCGTGACCTGGTCGACTGGCGGCTCGATCATCTCTCCCGCGCGGACCGCGTTGACGAACGCCTCCAGTTCGCGCCGATAGCTGGCGGTGAACTGATTTTCGTGGCTTTCGGCGATTGTCGGGGCCAGATTCCGGATCCCTCGGTCGGCGTCCTGGAAGATGCGAAGTGGCGGAAAGACCGCGGACCCATGTGAACCGAGAATCCGGAGGTACTCGTGTTCACGATCGGCGATCAGCGCCCAGGTCGCCTCGAGGTCGATCACCCGCCGATCGTCGAGTTCGACCAGCACGAGCGCCGAGTCTTCGACGTCGCTGTCGTCCATCGTATGGAGGTGGGCGACGACCCGGCTCGGGCTGGGGAAGCCGAGGAGCCAGAGGGAGAGATCCAGCATCTGGATCCCCAGGTCCATCAGGGCGCCGCCCCCCGCGCCCGCCTTGCGGAGCCGCCAGTCGCGCGAGGACCGAGCGAGGCGGCGGTTCAGCCACCCGGCGCGCAGATATCGGATCTCGCCGAGGTCGCCCTTCGCGATCGACGCGCGGAGCGCGGCGAAGTCCGGGCGGAAGCGCTGGTTCATCCCGACCATGAGACGGCCCGAATCCCCGGCGGCCTCGATCGCGCGCGCCGCTCCGCTACCCGTCAGGGCGAGTGGCCGTTCGCAGAAGACGTATTTCCCCGCCCCGAGCGCGGCGATCGCGAGTGCCTCATGGGTGTTGCTCGGCGTGCAGAGGAAGACGGCGTCGACGGCCGAATCGTTCCAGATCTCGTCGGGGTCGCGATAGACTCGGGGAACGCCGAAACGGTCGGCGAGCGTCAGCGCCCGGGACTCGTCGACATCCGCGAGACCGACGAGTTCCACCCCGGGCAGGCGGTGGAGGATGGGCAGGTGCGCGACCTGGGCGATGGCGCCGGTGCCGAGGACGGCGACGCGGGCGGTTCTCTCTCTGGTCATCGATTCGGCGATCGGAGCAGGGCCGTCGTGGGCGGTGCCGGCCGTGGGAGTGTCCAGAGGCCGCCGATCGCGACGCTCGCGTAACGGACCTCGCTCGCGAGCATGAACCGAGCCTCGGCGAGCACCGCCAGCGTGGGCGCGAAGCGTACGGATACACCCGCGAGACCGGCGATGCCCGGGGCGACCGAGTCCAGCAGATCCTCGACGAAGGTGCCATCGATCGAGTCTCCGCTGCCGTTCAGCTGGTGAAGCGAGAGACCGGCACCCAGGTAGGGCGCGACCATCCGGTCACCGACCAGAAGGAAGTGGCCGTCGAGGGAGAGTTCGAGATCGCTGAATCGGACCTCACCCAGATCCAGGGTGTCCGGGCAGGCGGCGGTCTCCTGCCGTTCGCATACCAGAATGATCTGCGACGCGAGCCGGGCCACCTCGGCGTCGTTGAGCCGGGAGCCCCAGTAGCGCGCGGTCGGCATGACGCGAACGTGCGGACCGATGAGGCCCAGGTCGGCGCGGATACCGATTCCGTTCGCGCGCTGGATCCGGTTGGGTACGACGCGCATCGCTTCGATACCGATCCCCCGGAACTCCAGATCCTCGTAATCATACTGCTCGAGCAGCTGGGCCCGGGCGGGCGTGCTCTCCACGAGGACGAGGAGCGACGCCGTGAGGAGGACCGAAAGGAACGAGGGAATCGTCCGCCGACGGATCGCCGACATGGACGGAGGGAACGGTCGTCTGATCGAGGAACCCGCCGACGACGAGGATCGCGGATGACCGTCCCGGGTCAGTAGATGCGTGCCAGCGTCGTGCCCTGGTAATACGCGCCGAGAATCGTTCGGTAGTCCTGCCCCGCCCGCGCCCTGCCCATCGCGCCGACCTGACACATTCCGATCCCGTGACCCCATCCCATGCCCTCCGCGGTAACCGTCGCGATCCGACCGCGCGTGTCGCGCGCGACGCGCAGATCGAATCTTGAACTGTTCAGGATACTTCCGACAGGGGTGAGAAAGATCCACCGGACGCGGTCGCCGCCCACCAGGAAATCGCCGTTCGAGGTGGAGATCCGCAGACTCCGGATCCGGTGCGACGGGGTCCGTTGAAGGACCTCGAACCCCCGAAGGTCGCCGAGTTCGGTCGTGCCGGCGTTCGCCAGCGAATCGGCGAGCGTGCGCGCCAGGATCGACTCGAGTTCGCGGACGGTCCAGGTGGTCCTCCACCGGAAGCGGTTGGAAGTGGCGTCGAAAGCCATTCCGGTGGCCGGGTCGACGTCGACGAGGGACTTCAGGTAGCCGCGCGGTGGCTCGGGCCACACCTCTTCGATCGCGGCGGTGATCCCCGCGCACGTCGAATGGTAGAGCGCCTCGATGAGTTCGCCCCGATAGGTGAGGATCTGGCCAGCGGTGGAGCGAACGGCGGTGGAGACGGGCCCGTGTTCGCCTTCGGCGCCCCCGTACACCTGGTCGTCGACGGTGGCGAAGACGTCGAATCCGAGGCTCTCCCTTCTGCCGAGAAACCGGATGGCGTACGTCCGCGCGGCAACCGCCTGCGCCCGCGACGCCTCGTCGAGTTCGGGGGCGACCCGGCCGATCTCGAAGGGAACGACGCCGAGCAGGTAGCTCTCCACATCGACGACGTTCACCGCCGTGACCCCGCGCGTGGCGGGAATGACAACCGCGATACCCCGGTACGGACGGCCGCCGATCCGCACCATCCCGTCGCCCTCCGGACGCAGCTCGACCCGGTCGACGGCGAAATACGTTTCACCCCCCATGGCGATGACGAGGCCGCCATCCGTCCGCCGCGTGACCACCGCGGTGGTTCCCGCGGGAGCACGGGCGAGTCGCGCCCCCGTCAGCCCGCCGGTGAGTACGAACGCGGTCGTCGCTCCCAGTTCGACGCGCGCCGAGTCAACGACGATGCCGACGCGGACGTGAGGGACATCGACGGGAGTCGGCGCCGGCGCGCGACGGAGCGGCGCGCAGGCGCCGAAGGCGATGGCGGCGACCAGGGCCGCCCTATGCCAGCTTCTTCGCCGCCTCCGCCGCCCGATCGATCGTCTCATCGATGTCGTCGTCGCCGTGCGCCGTGGAAAGGAACCCCGCCTCGAACGCCGAGGGCGCAAGGAAAACACCCCGATCCAGACAGCCGTGGAAGAAGGCACGGAATCGCGCGACGTCGGCGCGCTGGGCGCCGGCGAAGTCACGAACGGGGCCGTCGGAGAAGAATATCCCCCACATCGAGCCGAGGGAGCCACCGGTCGCCGGGTGCCCGGCCTGGCGGATGACCCGGACGAGCCCTTCGACGAGGCGCCTCGTTCGGGCCTCGAGCATGGCGAAGGGGTCGGTTTCGCGGAGAATCCTCAGTTGCGCGAGGCCGGCCGCCATCGCGAGTGGATTGCCCGAGAGGGTCCCCGCCTGATAGATCGCCCCGAGCGGAGCGACCTGCCGCATGATCTCTTCCCGTCCGCCGTACGCCCCGACCGGCAGACCGCCCCCGATCACTTTCCCCAACGTCGTGAGGTCGGGTTCCACGCCGAATCGTTGCTGAGCGCCTCCCGCGGCAACGCGGAATCCGGTCATGACCTCGTCGAAAATGAGCAGCGCACCCTCCCGGGTGGCGATCTCGCGGAGGCCCGGAAGGAACGCGGGTTCAGGCGCGATGAAGCCGCCGTTACCGACCACCGGTTCCACGATGATCGCCGCGATCCGGTCAGGCCAGGCCACGAACGCCTCCTCGACCGCCGGGAGATCGTTGTAGGCGGTCGTGAGGGTGAGTTTCGAGAGATCGGCCGGTACTCCCGGCGAGTTGGGAAGCCCCAGCGTGGCGACGCCGGACCCGGCCTTGACGAGAAAGGAGTCGCCGTGGCCGTGGTAGCACCCCTCGAACTTGAGGATGAGATCACGACCGGTGTGACCGCGGGCAATGCGGATGGCGGTCATCGTGGCCTCCGTACCACTGTTCACGAACCGCAGCATGCGCATCGAGGGAACGAAGTCGCGGATCAGCTCCGCCAGCTCGACTTCGGCCGGCGTGGGCGCCCCGTAGGAGGTACCGCGCCCGGCCGCCTCCGTCACCGCGCGCACGACTTCCGGGTGTGCGTGGCCGAGGATCATCGGCCCCCACGAAAGGACGTAGTCCAGGTACTCGTTGCCGTCGACGTCCCAGAGCCGCGAACCCTCGGCGCGGGCGACGAAGAACGGCTCGCCGCCCACACCCCGGAACGCCCGTACCGGCGAGTTCACACCCCCCGGCGTGATCGCGGACGCCCGGGTGAACCATTCACGAGAAAGCGCCCGGTCTCTCACGAGCGGAAGTTCCCGAACTGGAGTTCCAGACCGAAATCCTTCTCCTTCAAGTATTTGATCACCGTCTGGAGTTCGTCGATCGAAGGCGAGAGGACGCGCACCTGGTCTTCCTGGATCTGCGCCTGCACCTTCTTGAACCCGCCGTCCCGGATCGACTTGGCGATCTCCTTCCCTTTCTCCGTGGGGATCCCCTGCTGAAGACGAATGACCTGGCGGACCTTTCCCCCCGAGGCCGGTTCGACATCGCCGTAGTCGAGGTTTCTCACCGGCACGCCACGCTTGATCAACCGGGTCTGTACGACATCGATGAGCGACTTCAGCCGGTAGTCGTCGTCCGCCAGAAGAGTGAGCGACGGGGCCTCCTTGTCGTATTCGATCTCCGCGGTCGAACCCTTGAAGTCGTAGCGCTGGCCAACCTCCTTCCGCGCCTGATTGATCGCGTTGTCGACCTCCTGAAGGTCGATCTCGGAAGTGATATCAAACGTTGAGTTCTTCGCCATGCTTGTTCATCGGGGTCGAAGGGAGGCGGCGCGCGGTATCGTACGGCCCGGGACGGCCCGGGGAAGCGGCGGGCCTACTGGATGTCGTACACCTGCGCGCCGGCCGGTGGGCTCCAGCGGAAGACGTCATCATCGAGGGCCGCGTTCGGGCGCAGGTCGCTCATCTCCAGCGTCCGGACGCTTTCGTTCCGCTCGGTGATCTCGAATCGGCGAACGAGGTGGTCTTCCGCGTCCACCCAGAGGCGGACCTCACGATAGGGGGACGACTGGCGTGGCGTGAGGGTCAGGGCGTGAGTCTGTCGCCCACCGATCGTCTCTCCACCGGTACGCACCACGTCGAATCGACGGTTCGCGTCGCTCAGAAACTCGCGTTGAAGATCAACGTGCTGACCGCCGGCCGCGAGACGGCCTCGCATCACCTGCCCCGGGTCGATGCTCGGGTGATACATCCAGACGTATTGGCCGTCGGCCAGGATGACGTCACCTTCCGGCTCGGCGAATCGCATCATGAACCGATCCGGCGAGCGGTGAAAGATGGTGCCCCGGCTGCGCTGGGTACTGCCCAGCAAGGGAACGTCGACGGTCTGAACGAACTCCGCCCGCATCGAGCGAAGACTCTCGTACGCCTGCTCGGCACTGGCGAGAATCCGTTCCGCCTCCCCGCTCACGTCCGGGGTCGGGGCGGGCGGCGGCGCGGGAGCGGGCGTGCCGGGACCGGCGGTCCCGCGCGGGCCCTCGACCGGATCGAGCCCCGCCGCCGTTTCTCGAACGGTGGCTTCGTCCGCCGACGCCTCGGCGGTGTCGACCGGGCCCGAGACTTCCCCCACCCCGCGTTCCGTCACCGCGAGATCCGCCCCGTCCGGCACATCGATCGGCGCCACCGCGAGGCTGTCGGTCCGCGCCGCGCCCGGGCGCGTTTCGCCGCTCGCGCCCCGCTCGTTTCGATCTCCGCAGCCCGCCAGAAGCACAATCGCCAGGGTGCAGAGGAGTGTATATTTCATTCGCGCTCGCCATTCGTCGTGGTCGCGGTCGTACCCTCCGCGCCAGGCGGCCGTTCCGGCGCTCCCCTCGCCACCTTCGACCATCCCGAGCGTCCGCCGACCCGATCGGCGGCGGCGTCAATCCCCGGGATAGAGCTGTTCGAATTGCACGAAATCGACCAGCACCTCCCTTGGCTTCGAACCGTCCGGCGGGCCGAGGACTCCCGCCCTTTCCAGCTGGTCGATGATCCGGGCCGCGCGGCCGTAACCGATCCGTAGCTTTCGCTGGAGCAGCGAGGTCGACCCGCCCTGGTGCTGGATGCACAGCTCCGCCGCGTCGCGAAAGAGCTTGTCCCTGTCCGTGGGGTCGTCCGCCGCGTCCAACTCGTCGAGACTGTTTTCGGCCGCCCGGACGATCTCCAGAATATCCGTCTCCCCCGAACCCCGGTCCGCGCCTTCGGGAAGCGTCTGCTCCGCCTTCTCCCGTGCCCGCTCCCGGTACCAGCCCATCAACCCCTCGGAATCATCCGTGGAGAGGAACGCCCCCTGGATCCGCAACGGATCACTCCGCCCCGGTGGAAGGAAAAGCATATCGCCGTTGCCGAGCAGCGTATCCGCGCCGTTCTGGTCCAGAATCGTCCGTGAATCCACCTTCGACGAGACCCGGAACGCGATCCGACTCGGAAAGTTCGCCTTGATCAGGCCCGTGATCACGTTCACCGAAGGTCGCTGCGTCGCCAGGATCAGGTGGATGCCGATCGCGCGCGCCTTCTGGGCCAGCATCGCCAGCGGTTTCTCCACGTCGCCCTGCACGGTCATCATCAGGTCCGCCAGTTCGTCGATGATCAGGACGATGTACGGCAACGGTCCATCCTTGTAGATGTACCGCTCCGGATCGCCCTCTTCGAGAAGCGGCTCCGGCGAACGGATCGGTTGCCCTTCCACCACCCGTTTGTTGAAGTCGTGGAGGTTGCGGACGTTGTTCGACGACAACAGCGCGTACCGCCTCTCCATCTCCAGGAGCGCCCACTTCAGCACCCCCGCCGCGTCATTGTTGTCAGTCACAACGGGGTGCCGGAGATGGGGCAGGTCATTATAGACGCTCAGCTCGACCATCTTCGGATCCACCATCAGCAGCCGGAGTGTCCGCGGCGAATGCCGGTAGATGAGCGACGTGATGATCGTGTTGATGCACACCGACTTGCCGGAACCGGTCGCGCCCGCGATGAGGAGGTGGGGCATGCGCGCGAGATCGGAGATGTAGGGTCTGCCGGAGATGTCCTTGCCGAGGGCGAGCGGAAGCGCGGCCGTGCTGGCGCGGAAGGCGGCCGACTCGATGATCTCGCGAAAGTAGACCGTTTCCGGCTCCCGATTGGGGATCTCGACGCCGACGGCCGCCTTGCCGGGGATCGGGGCGACGATGCGAACCGAGGCGGCTCGCATGGCGAGGGCCAGGTCCGCCTCGAGGTTGGCGATACGCGCGACCTTCACACCCGGCGCGGGACTGACCTCGAACTGGGTGACGGCGGGGCCCGTGGTCGTCCCAACGATCTCGCCCTCGATCCGGAACGTGGCGAGTTTCTCGATGAGGACCTTACCCATGCCGTCGAGCTGGCGTCTATGGCGCTCCTCGTCGCGCGGCGGCGGGGCGGCAAGGAGTGAGGTCGAGGGCCGATCGGCCGAATCCGGATCGCCGGAGTCCGGGAGGGAGTCGATGCCCTCGCGTGATGGCCGGGCCTTGCGAGTGAGCGAGGGAATGCGTGGAAGGCTCACGACGGGCCGTGATTCAGCCTGGCGCGCCGGCGGGGTCTCTGTGGCGGAATCGTCGGCGGATTCGGCGCTGTCCGCGGCCGCGCCCGGAGAACTCGTGGGCGCGACATCCAGGTCGACCGGAGCGGGCAACCGCGCGGGCATTCGCTGGACGATCCATTCGCGGATCGCGGCGAAGAGGCCCGCCGCGGATCTGGAACCCGAGGAGACGGCGGCCCCGCCGGCGGCGACGCCGCGGATCGGGTCCCAGCCGAGGGTCGCGGTCACGATCGCGACGAGCAGGAACGCCACGACGAGCGTCGCGCCGACCCAGCCGAACGCGGAGGCCAGAGGGGCGCCGAGGGCGCCGCCCAGCCAGCCCGCCGAAGTCGGCAGGTAGGCGAGCGGCATGGCGAGCGTGTATATCCCCGTCGGGACGAGAACGAGCAGGCCGCCCAGGAGAACGCTGGTTCGCCAGAGCCGTGACCGCTCGATCCAACCGAGGAGACGGGCGGCCGCGAGCGCCGGGAACACCGGGACGAGCAGCGCCGCGATCCCGAGCGCGCTCCAGCTGGAGGCTGAAAGCATCGCCCCGACCCGCCCGACGATGTTCCCCGTCGGGAAGAGGCCGGAGCCGACGCCGCCCAGAATCGAGAGGGGGACGAGGCTGAGCGCGAGCAGGACGGCGAGCAGGAGCAGGGCGAGAGCCCAGACAACGCGCTGCAGGTGCTCGTCGACGAAAATCGAGGGTCCGCGCGTCCGTGACCTGCCTGACATATCCAGCCTACGGTGTCGAGGTTGCCGGCTGGGGCGGGAGCGTGATGCTTCGCTCGTGGAGGACGGGTACGATGTCATGAACGTCTACCCGTCCGCAGAACGCCAGGTCCTCGGGCAGCCCCGCCTCGACGATACCGCGGCCACCGGCGGCCAGTTCGAACATCGGCGTGTCGATGCCGAACTCGCGAGCCAGCACGATCGCGGCGCGCGCGCCGTCATTGAGCGACCAGTCGCCGGGCCGGGCTTCCATCAGGGCGGTCGCGAAGGCGCCGGCCACGGTCACGTCCTCGAGGGCGAAATGGCGCTCGCGTCCTGAGCAGAGGAAGACGGGTTCGGCCTCCGACTCTACGAGCAGGTCGATGACGGCGGAGCGGTTCGAAAGGGCGCCGATATAGACGCGATCCGCGTTCACGGTCAGCGCCATGGCGGCGGTACCGTTCGTCGTGGTCATCACGATCGTTTTCCCGCCGACGCGGTCCTCGGTGAACTCCCGGGGCGAGTTCCCGAGATCGAATCCCTCGATCGGAAGACAACGGCGTTCACCCGCGAGGAGCACCTCATCACGTCCGAAGTTATTCGCCAGTCGCAGTGCCTCCTCGATCGAACCGACCGGAAACACCGAGCGAGCACCGGCATTCAGCGCCTCGACGATGGAAGTCGTGGCGCGCAGAATATCGAGAACGACCACCGTGCGCCCGGCGAGCGCCGGAGCGGCGATTTCGCCGGGGGTCACGAATACATCCAGCCTCATGCGGCATCTACCTTTTCCAGTACCATTCTCTCGAGGAACTTCGTATCGACGTCACCGGCGATGAACGCGGGCTGATCGAGTACGTCGAGGAGAAATGGAATCGTGGTGTGCACACCCTCGATCACGAAGGAAGAGAGGGCGTTACGCATCCTCGCGATCGCCTCGGCGCGATCGGCGCCATGGACGATGAGCTTGGCGAGGAGCGAGTCATAGAATGGCGGCACCTTGTAACCCGCGTAGACGTGGGTGTCGAGGCGCACGCCGGGACCACCCGGCGGATGGAACGTCTGGATCTGACCGGGCGAGGGTGAGAAGTCGCGCGCCGGGTTCTCGGCGTTGATCCGGCACTCGATCGCGTGGCCGCGGAGTTCGATCGGTCCGGGGTCGATCGAGAGCGGAAGTCCGGCCGCCGTACGGATCTGCTCCTTGATCAGGTCATAGCCCGTGGTCATCTCCGTGACCGGGTGCTCGACCTGAATCCGCGTGTTCATCTCCATGAAATAGAAGCTGCCGTCTTCATCGAGAAGGAACTCGATCGTGCCGGCCCCCACATAGCCGATCGCCGACGCACCCCGTACGGCCGCTTCTCCCATCGCCTCGCGGAGCTCCGGCGTCAACGCGGGGGACGGCGCCTCTTCGATCAGCTTCTGGTGGCGCCGCTGGACGGAGCAATCCCGCTCGCCGAGATGGATGATCCGCCCGTGCCTGTCGCCGAGGATCTGGAACTCGATGTGGCGGGGGTGCGCCAGGTACTTCTCGAGATAGACGGTATCATCACGGAAGGCGGCCCCGGCCTCATTCCGGGCCATCGAGTAGCGCTGAAGGAACTCGTCCTCATCGAGAGCGACCCGCATCCCCTTCCCGCCCCCGCCGGCGGCCGCCTTGATCAGCACCGGGAAGCCGATCTCACGCGCGGCGGCCAGCGCCTCCTCGGCGTTCGAAACCGCATCCGTCCCCGGAACGATCGGGACGCCGACGTCGCGCATCGTGCGCCGGGCGGCGGCCTTGTCCCCCATCAGCCGGATCTGCAGCGGCGTCGGGCCGATGAAGGTGATGTCGCTCCGCTCGCAGATTTCCGAGAACTCGGCGTTCTCGGCGAGGAATCCGTAGCCGGGATGGATCGCGTCGGCGCCGGTGATCTCCGCCGCCGCGATGATTCGCGGGATGTTGAGGTAGCTCTCCCGGGCGAGGGGTGGGCCTATGCAGACATCGTCATCGGCGAACCGGACGTGGAGAGAATCGCGATCCGCCTGCGAGTAGACCGCCACCGTCTGAATCCCCATCTCCTTGCACGCGCGGATGACGCGCAGCGCGATCTCGCCTCGGTTGGCGATCAGGATCTTACCGAACATATCCGGCGGGGCTCACGCTTCGGGCTCGACCCGGAAGAGAACCTCGCCGTATTCCACCGGCTCAGCGTTCTCCACGCAGATCTCTCGGACGATGCCCTGGACTTCCGATTCCAACTCGTTCATGAGCTTCATCGCTTCCAGGATGCAGAGCGTCTGGCCCTTCACCACCCGGGAGCCGACCTCGACGTATGCCGGGGCCTCGGGCGCCGGTGAACGATAGAAGGTGCCGACCATCGGTGAGGTGACATCGATGAGGCGCGGGCCGCGCGGCTCCGGAGTCGCGGGCGGCTCGACGGCGGCTTGCGCGACCGGCGGAGACGCCGCCGCGGCGGGACCGAAAGCCATCCGGGGCGTCGCGCCGCCCGGCTCGATGGACGCGGTCGTCACGATCTGGCCCGGCGACTTCACGATGCGGATCCGCGTGCCGCCTCGCGCGATCTCCAGCGAGTCGATTCCGCTCTCATCGACCGCCGCGATCAGCCCACGCACGAAGTCCAGGTCGACGATCTGGCGCTCCGAGCGATGACTCTCGGTCCCCGCGCCCTCGCCATTGGTGTGTCCCGTGGTATCACTCATTTGCCGGCGCGCTCGATGTATTTGTCTTCGCGCCGATCCACTCGGATGACCTCGCCCGATTCCACGAAGAGCGGCACCTGGACGACCGCTCCGGTCTCCAGTCTGGCCGGCTTCGTCCCACCGGTCGCGGTGTCGCCCCGGAGACCCGGATCCGTATCCACGATCTTCAACTCCACGAAGTACGGCAGTTCGACCGAGATCGTCCGGTCGCCATGGACGAGCCCCTCGCACTCCATGTTCTCCTTCAGATAGAGCAGTTGATCCTCTCCGATGACGTCACCGGAAAGCGGGATCATCTCGTAGGTCTGCTGGTCCATGAAGTAATAGAGATCGCCGTCCGTGTAGCTGTACTGAACCGCGCGTCGCTCCAGTCGCACTTCGTCGACCTTCTCGCCCGCCCTGAACGTCTTCTCGAGCACAGCCCCCGTCAGCACGTTCTTCAGTTTCGTCCGCACGAACGCGCCGCCCTTCCCCGGCTTCACATGCTGGAAATAGGAGATCGTGTAGAGGTTGTTGTCGATCTGGATCGTCATGCCATTGCGAAAATCGGCGGTACTCGCCACTGGATCTCCTGTTCGTAATGTCGTTCCGGTCTGATTGCGCCCGGCCGGAATCAGCCGCGCGACTCCTGTTGCCGCAGAAAGTCGACCAGCCCCCGAAGCCCCAGAACATAGCTGTCCGGACCGAACCCGACCACCACACCCACGGCGCGGTCCGAAAGATATGACGAGTGACGGAAGGGTTCGCGAGCGAACACGTTGGATAGATGAACCTCGACGAACGGCACGCGAATGGCCAGCAGCGCGTCGCGGAGTCCGATGCTGGTGTGGGTGTAGGCGCCCGCGTTCACCACGATCCCGTCCGCCTCGCGAGCGATCCGCTGCACGTGGTCGATCAACTCCCCTTCCCCGTTCCCCTGAAACGAGGACACCTCGACTCCGAGGGAGCGACCGAGCTCCGCGAGGGAACGATCGATATCCGCGAGCGTGAGGCTTCCGTAGAGACCGGGCTCTCGCTCACCGAGCAGGTTCAGGTTGGGGCCGTGGACGACGTGAATCTTCAACGTTTGAGGCCTCGGAGCCATGCCTGGAAGGATTCGATATCGTCGTCCTCGTCGTCGTTCTCCCCCTCGGGCCCGGCGGCGGCCTCATCGTCGGGGGCCACCGGGATCAGCGACTCGAAAGAATCCGTCGTCGCCTCCACTTCGGCGGAGGCGGCGAAATCGGCATCGCCAGAATCGACGGACCCCTCCACGTCGCGAGAGGCGGTCGGAGCGTCCGGCGTCGGAAGAGGAACCGATGACTCGGCTGGAACCGACGCGTCGGCGTGACCCGCATCTCCGCCGAGCGGGACTTCCCACGGGAACAACTCGTCCTCTGACGCGGCCGGCGGCGTGACGGCACCGGCCGGGCCCCACGAGGGAGGCACGTATTCCACGGTTGACGACCGCTCGCCCGCCGGGTCCGCCTCCTCGAGTTCTGAGATGCTCCCGGCGGGGCGTTCCGCCGAATCCGCCGCGGAAGCCTCGACCGCGAGATCCGGCTCGCCAGACGCGACGGCCTCGCTGGTGCCCGTCCCGACCTCGTCCTCGGAAAAGGCGAGTGGCGGCAGGTCGACGCGCGCCTCCCCCGACTCGATGATCGGCGCGGCCCCAGCGCCTTCCGTCGTCGGCGCACCCAACTCGTGGACCGTCTCACCGAGCCCGGCGCCGTCCTCCACATCCGCGTTCGCGTATGCCCCCGACCCGGAACCCGCGTCATCGGAAGGGTCTTCGTGCCAGCTGAGCAACCGTGTGAGGTAGTCCTGGATCCCCGTCCCCGATGAGCTCCCCGACGAGCCGCCCGGCGCGGATCGCGCCGGCGTTCCGGAATCCGCGGCGAGGCCCGTATCGGAGGAGCCGTCGCCCGAAAGCGCCGTCGGGGCCGCTTCATCCGCGCTGTCGGCGCCACCGGCGGCGAGGCGTTCGACACGGCTGAGCCGATCGTGCAGCCGAGGATCGTCACCATGCCGACGGATCAGCTCACGATAGACGTGGATCGCGCGGTCGAAGAATCCCTGGCGCGTGTAGAGTTCCGCCAACGTCTCGGTGATGAGGATCTCCTCGCCCTCGTAATCGACCGCCTCGCGCGGCGTGGGGATTCCGACGTCGGCGTCGCCCTTCGAACCCGCGACGCGGATCGGCGCGATGGGAAGCCCGGTGTCGTCACCCGACGACGGAATGTCGGGAATCACGAACTCGGTGGTCGCCTCGGTGGGATCCGCGGACGACCCCGGGGCCACCTCCACGACCATCGAGGCGACCGCGCCCATGGACCCCGATCCACGACCATCCGCCACCGAAGGGGTCGCGACGCGCTCCAGGGAGTCGAGCGCGATCCGCGCCTCCTCGTTCATCGGGTCCACCGCGAGCAGTTGCTCATACCAACTCCTCGCGTCCCTCGGGTTCCCGGCCGCCACCGCGAGTTCGCCGAGCGTGCGCAAGGCGACGAGATTGTGCGGATCCGCCGAGAGCACCTGGCTGAACTCGCCGCGAGCGGCTTCGATCTTTCCCTGATCCGCGTAACACCTTCCGAGGACGATGCGCGCGCTGAGATACTCCGGATGGTGCGCGATTCCCTGGCCGAGCACCGTGATCGCCCGATTGACGATCCCCGCGCGACGGTAGGCGCTCGCGAGGGGGACGAAGTAGCGCCCCCCGGGATTCTCCGCGTGCTTCCGCTCGAGCTTGTCGATCTCGGCCCGAATTTCGGTGGGGATGGCGGTCATGGAGTCTGGAACACCAGGGGCACGGCATCGGCCGCGAACCGTCCGAATCGAGAGGGAGCAAGTTATCGGACGGATCGGCGGAGTGTCAACCGAATCGCGGGTGTGTTCGCGAGTGCCGAATCGAACGGTCGAACGGCGTCATCCGGCCAGGAACGCGGCGTCATCCGGCCAGGAACAACGTTCGCGCCCGCGAGTATGGCAAGCGGATGGAGACGAAATCGGAGAGGACGGCGGGCGGCTTCAGCGTTGCCAGAAGGCGTCGTCGCGTCTATCTTTAGAGGCTTTTTCCCCCGCGCGGTGGGGTGCTGCGTTCGCTTCGGCTGGAGTGTGTTTCGACGATGATGCGAGAGCTGCGGGAAAAGACGAAATGGGTCATGGTGATCGTGGCCGTGGCGTTCGTGGGGCTCATGGTGTTCGAGTGGGGGATGGACATTTCCGGGACGACCGTCGCGGGTCAGACCGGGGAACTCGGCCGAGTGAATGGTGAGCCCGTTCCGTACGATCAGTACAACGCCGCGTACCAGTCACTCTACGACCAGGCCCGGGCGCAGTACGGCACGGTCCAGCTGACCCGCGAGCAGATCAAGGCGCTCGAGGACCGGGCGTTCGACGAGATCGTCAATGAGATCCTCATCCGCCAGGAGCTGCGTCGTCGCGACATCCGCGTTTCGGACAGCGAAGTCATCCAGGCGGCCCAGTGGATGCCGCATCCGGAC
>CAZWJE010000004.1:0-88732 GCA_964634395.1 uncultured Gemmatimonas sp.
TTCTCCTGGGATTCCTCGCGGCCAGCGTCGTGGTCGGGGTGCTGCTCGCGTACACGCGCGGCCGGTGACCCGGAGAGAGCCCGTTCGACCCCCGACGGTTCGTTGACGAAACCCGTTCAAGAACGGCCGGAGAAACCGTGTTCGGCACGCGCCCCCCTTCAGCTCGCGTCAGGGCAAACGACCGTCCCGCGATCCGTACAAAAACCGTCCGCGACACTTGCCAAACTGACTTCGTTGTCGGTTCGGTCCGACCCCCTCTCCGCGGGCGACTCTTCCGCATTGAGTCCGGAAAGCAGCGCGAGTAGTCCGACCGCCTTCCAGGACTGGTCGCGTTTTTCAAGGGAAAGTGGCATCAGCACGCCGGCCGACTCGAGCTGAGCCAGGCTATTTCGAGGCTGGGGGCGCGTCCGAAGAGGAAGCGTCAGGACAAAACGATCCGAGTGAAGCTCTCGCGACAGCCCCTTGCCCATTCATCGCGGTCATGATATCTTGAAATCAAGATGATTACCAACGACGCCACAATAACTGTCTCGCATGATGAAGACACCGTCGCCGCCCTGAAGCTCTGGGTGGTCCTGAGCCGGGCCGCGCGCGCGATCGCCGAACACGCCCGTCGCCAGGTGGAGGGTGAAGGCCTGCGGCACATGGAGTTCGGGGTTCTCGAGGCCCTGTACCACAAAGGCCCGCTCACCCAGGGACAGCTCGGCGAGCGGATCCTGCTCACGAGCGGTAGCATCACCGCAGTGGTCGACAAGCTCGAAAAACGCGGTCTCGTCGAGAGGCGACTCTGCGCGGAGGACCGGCGGGTCGTCTACGCGGAGCTGACGGAGGAGGGACGAACGCTCATCTCCCGGGTCTTCCCCGAACACGCGGAGGCCCTTCGGGTCGCGATGGGCGGGCTGACGGCGGAGGAGAAGAAGATCGCGCGAGCGCTGCTCGTCCGCCTGGGGCGCCACGCGGCGGCGGAACGCTGATTTGTCGTGGTTGGATATCTCATCGATGAGAAACTTGTAATCAAAGAAATACAGGCGGTTTGGCGGGGGGCTGAAAGCTGAAACCGCACCGCGCCGGGCGGATCCCCGGGGAACCCGAATCTGGAGAACGAAAAACGATGTCCGCGACGAATATCATTGACGCACCCACGGCGGACCGGACCGGCCGGGCAGGGAACGTGGCACTCTGGGTCCTCCAGCTCGCCGCGGCCGCGATGCTCGCGATGGCCGGGTTGGCCAAGCTGTCCTCGGACCCCGCCATGGTCGGGCTCTATGACGCGATCGGAGTCGGCCAGTGGTTCCGTTACCTGACCGGCATTCTGGAGGTCGCGGGTGCGTTGCTCCTGGTGGTACCGCGGTTCGCGGGCCTTGGCGCCCTGATCGTCGCTCCCGTCATGCTGGGGGCCGTGCTCGTGCACCTGTTCGTGGTTGGCGGAAGCCCCGTCGTCCCGCTGGTGTTGCTGGTGGTGCTCGCCATCATCGCGTACGCCCGACGGGAGCGCACGTTACGCCTGGTCGGAAGCTGAGATTCGCTTCGCGTCGATGCCGGGGACCACGGAGGGCCCCGCCTCCTCTTCCTCAACGATTGAAGGATAGATGAACACGAAACTTGAGCTCGGGCTCGATACCTTCGGCGATGTGACGCATGGCCCTGACGGCAGCCCGCTCTCGCAGGCGCGGGTCATTCGGGACGTCATCGAAGAGGCCGTGCTCGCTGATGAGGTGGGGGTCGACTTCTTCGGTGTCGGGGAGCACCACCGTGACGACTTCGCCGTATCCGCGCCCGAAGTGGTGCTGGCGGCGATCGCGGGGCGTACGAAGCGCATCCGGCTCGGTTCCGCCGTCACGGTTCTCAGCTCGGACGATCCGATCCGTGTCTTCCAGCGCTTCTCGACGCTCGACGCGGCGTCGGGTGGTCGGGCCGAGGTGATCCTGGGGCGTGGCTCGTTCACCGAGTCGTTCCCGCTCTTCGGATATTCGCTGGATCAGTACAACGCCCTGTTCGAAGAGAAGCTGGACCTGTTCGCGGCCCTTCTCGAGCATGATCGGACGGGCGAGCCGGTGACATGGCGGGGCACCACGCGCGCCGCGCTCACGCGGCAGTATGTATACCCGAGGACCGAGGGCGGAGCGCTGAGGAGCTGGATCGGCGTCGGCGGGAGCCCCGAATCGGTGGTGCGCGCCGCGCGTTATCGGATGCCGCTCATGCTGGCGATCATCGGCGGCAGTCCGCATCGCTTCGCGCCGTACGTCGAGCTGTATCATCGGGAAGTCGACAAGCGTGGGTCGCCTCCGCTGCCGATCGGCGTCCACTCTCCCGGCCACATCGCCGAAACGGATGCGCGGGCACGGGAGGAGTACTGGCCGTCCTACCGGCGAATGCGCGATCGAATCGGGGCGGAGCGCGGCTGGCCGCCCACCAGCCTCGCCGAATTCGAGCGTGAGATCGAAACGGGCTCGCTCTACGTGGGCGCTCCGGATACCGTGGCTCCCAGGATCGCCGCGACCGCGAAGGCGCTCGGACTCGCGCGCTTCGACCTGAAATACGGCGCCGGCCCGACCCCGCACGACTTCATGATGCGGAACATCGAACTCTACGGGCGTGAGGTCATTCCTCGTGTTCGGCGGCTTCTGGAGACACCCGCCGCGGCGGCGGGCCGAACCGAGGGTGCCATGGACCCGGTCGTCGTTTCCCTCTAAGCTTATCGCCTCCGGGCCCCGGCGCCCGGAGGCGAGCCGTCCCCACCGGTCGGCCTTCGTTCCGCATTCGGGTCCCCCTTCGACGAGTCATGGTGAAAGCCTCAGACCTTTTCGTCCGCGCCCTGGAAGCCGAGGGCGTTTCGCACGTGTTCGCCGTTCCCGGCGAGGAGAACCTCGACCTCCTGGAGTCGTTGCGCGGCTCGTCGATCCAGCTGGTACCATGCCGGCACGAGCAGGCGGCGGGGTTCATGGCGGCCACTTTCGGACGCCTCACGGGAGTCCCCGGCGTGGCCCTCGCCACCCTCGGTCCCGGTGCCACGAACCTGGTCACCGCCGCCGCCTATGCCCAGCTCGGGGCGATGCCGATGGTGATGATCACCGGACAGAAGCCGCTGCGCGTGAGCAAACAGGGTGCCTTTCAGATCATCGACGTGGTGGACATGATGCGGCCCATCACCAAGTACACGCGGCAGCTGGCGGGAGCTTCCTATCTGACCGCCCGGGTGCGGGAGGCCTTCCGGCTGGCCCGGGAGGAGCGCCCCGGCGCGACCCACCTGGAACTTCCGGAAGACATCCTCCAGGAAACCGTCGAGGGCGGGCCGCTCCACCCCGGCCAATCGCGCATCCCGCGAGCGGACGGGATCGCTCTGGCGGCGGCGACGGAGCTGCTCCGGAACGCGCGGAGCCCGCTGCTGGTGGTCGGTAGCGGAGCGAACCGGACCCGAACATGCGACATCCTCGGGCAATTCGTGCATCGTCTGGGAATCCCTTTCATCACCACCCAGATGGGCAAGGGAGTGGTGGACGAAACCAGCCCCCTCTACCTCGGGACCGCCGCTCTCACTTCCGGCGACTTCGTGCACCGAGCGGTCGAGAGGGCGGACGTCATCGTGAACGCCGGTCACAATGTCGTGGAGAAGCCTCCATTCCTGATGGAGGACAATGGCGTGAAGGTGATTCACGTGGATTTCAACCCCGCGGCGGTCGACCCCGTCTATTTTCCCCAGGTCGAGGTCGTGGGAGATATCGCCGACACCTTCCGACGTCTCCTGGAGGCGCTCGAACCCGCCCCGGACTGGGACTTCTCCCATGTGGAGCCACTACGACGCGCGGCCAATGAGCATTTCACGGCGCGGGCCGCGCTGGATTCCTTCCCCCTGGGACCCGAGCGGCTGGTGGCCGAAATGCGAAGCGCGCTGCCGCCGAAGAGCATCGTCGCGCTGGACAACGGGATGTACAAGATCTGGTTCGCCCGCAACTACACCGCCCGCGGCCAGAACTCGCTCCTCCTGGATAACGCCCTGGCCACCATGGGGGCGGGGCTTCCGTCCGCCATGGCCGCACGCATGGTGCACCCTGACCGACCGGTCGTGGCGGTCTGTGGGGACGGCGGCTTCATGATGAACTCGCAGGAACTGGAGACCGCCGTGCGTCTCGAGCTGGACCTGGTGGTGCTCGTCGTCCGAGATGACGCCTACGGGATGATTCGCTGGAAGCAGGAAGAGATGGGATTCCCCGACTTCGGCCTGCGTTTCGGCAATCCCGACTTCGTGCGATACGCCGAAGCGTATGGGGCCCGCGGACATCGGGTGGAAGCGGTGGGTGAGCTGGGCCCTTTACTCGCGGAATGCCTGGCACGTCCCGGCGTGGACGTGGTGGAGGTGCCGGTAAGTTATGCCGATGACCACCGTATCCTGCATGTGGAACTCCCCAGGCTGAGTCGTGGGGTGGACCTCCCGCCACCGTGATCTCGTGAGACGGTCCCTTTCGCCGGGGCGTCAGGGTGCGGGCCTTGCGACCGTGCCTGACCGGGGACCGGGGACCGCGATGACGCGCCTCGGAACCCGGGTGATTTCCCGCTCGGAGCGGGTCCGAAGGGACCTCGGACGGCGTCTGTTCACGCCGACCGGCCGCGGCACGAGATACACACCAGGGAGAGTGACATGAACATCCAGCGGGCGGGCTCCAGGCCATCCATCCAGGGGCCGACGGAGTGGTTTACCGGCACGGTTCGCATCGACCTCCTTTTCGACGCGAGGGTCCCGGCGCACTGCGCCGGTGCCTCCGTCACCTTCGAGCCCGGCGCCCGGACCGCGTGGCATACCCATCCAGCCGGCGAAACGGTGATCGTGACGGCGGGGCTCGGTCTTGCCCAGCGAGAAGGTGGGAATATCGAGGAGATTCGGCCCGGTGACGTCGTGACGTTCGAACCGGAAGAAAAGCACTGGCACGGCGCGTCTCCGACCGCCGCGATGACGCACATCGCCATCCTCGAGGCGCTGGACGGGGAGGCCGTGAACTGGCTGGAGCCGGTCGGCGATGACCAGTACCCGGAGATCCCCGAGGGATCAGGGACGGATGTCGGCCGGGATGGGTGAAGACGGACCGACCGCCACGTCGCCGGACACGATCATCATCCCGCATGCCAGGGTCTTCGCCTTCGGTGTGCGCGCCCGGATCCGGTGGCGCCGCTCCTCTGGCGGGGGGAACCTTCGGGGGAGACGTGGGTCGAACTCCTCACCGGCGCGGAGCGTCACGCGGGTCCGACCGCGCGCCATCGCCGGGCGTTCGAAAACTCTGGTGAGATGATCGGAATCGTTCGCCGCGTCCATCTGGTAACCGCGCTGGTGCTGCTCCTTGCGGGGCTGACCCAGTCGCTGGCCGTCGCCCAGGGGACGGTGTGCGCGCGAATGCACTCTCCGGAGCAGGCGGTCGAACAGGCCTCCGGTTCCGAGTCGGACCCCGAAGATGAGGGGCCTCGGTCGGTTTCTTCCCGCCATTCCCATGACCCGACTTCGGGGGCCGACGAGTCCGCCGCCGCCGCCGCGCCCTGCGCGATGACCGCGCTGCCGACCAAACGGGGCCACCCTTCTCCCGTCATCTCGGCCGGCCGCTCACTGTTCGCGGACTTCCCGTACCGGGGAAGCATACACGCCCAACCACTCTTTCATCCCCCACGCCTGAGCTGACGCCGCGGCCGCTCGCCGCGCGCTGATTCCCGGTGCCCGTGGACCGCGCGCTTCGGCCCGCGGATCCGCTGATTTCGCATATCGGCTCAGGATGTATTGACGTGAAATTTCCTGGCAAACCGCTGAGGGCCTCGATCGAGGGTGTCGTCTGGATCCTGCTCCTGGGATTCGTTGGCTATCGGATGGCACCCCAGGTCAAAGCCGCGTTCGGGGTGGGGGCTCCCGATTCCGCGGTGCCCGCGATCCAGCTGCGGACTCTCGAGGGTGACCCCGTGTCGCTCGAACAGTATCGCGGCCAGGTGGTGCTGGTTAACTTCTGGGCCACCTGGTGTCCGCCATGTCGTTTCGAAATGCCCGGCTTCCAGCGCGTCTACGAGGACCGGCGCGGCGAGGGCTTCGTTGTACTCGGGATCTCCACCGATCGAGGCGGTGACGAAGTCGTGCGCGCGTTCCTCGACGAGCGCGACATCACGTTCCCGATCGCCATGGCGACCAGCGAAGCCGTACGCGAGTTCGGTGGCGTTCAGGCGCTGCCCACCTCCTTTCTGATCGACCGTAACGGGCGAATCCGCCAGGAAGTGCGAGGCATGTTCGTGGAGCCGACGCTCCGCATGGCGGTCCGCCGCCTTCTGGACGAGCCCATCGCCGCCGCCCGAGTCGTCGGCACGGAAGGAGGCGTCCCATGACCGATGCGGTGACGATCTCGCTCGGGCTTGCCTTCCTCGCCGGATTGGTCTCGTTCCTCTCGCCCTGTGTGCTGCCGATCGTGCCCAGCTATCTGGGGTTCGTGACGGGGCTGACGCTGGATGAGCTGAAACAAGGCGACCGGTCCGACGCGCGTCAACGGGCAACGGTCCACGCCGCGCTATTCGTGCTGGGGTTCTCGCTTGTCTTCCTCGCCCTGGGTGCTTCGGCGACCGCGCTGGGGATGGTCGTGCGTCGGGCCCTTCCGCTGATGCAGCAGGTGGGTGGGCTCGTGATCGTCGCGTTCGGGCTCTATCTGCTGGGAATCCTGAAGATCCCGGCGCTGATGCGTGAGCGACGGTTCCACCACGCCTCGAAACCGGTCGGCAAGCTCGGCTCGGTCCTGGTGGGTGTGGCCTTCGGCGCGGGCTGGACGCCGTGCATCGGTCCCGTGCTGGCCTCCGTGCTCCTCTACGCCAGCTTCGAGGAGACGATGGTTCAGGGGATGAGCCTCCTGGGCGCCTACGCACTGGGCCTGGGAATTCCCTTTTTCGTCTCCGCCGTGGCGTTCAACTGGTTCCTGACCGGCTCGGCGCGTTTGCGGCGCTGGCTGGTCCCGATGGAGCGGGCGGCGGGGGCGGTGCTCGTCGTTCTCGGTGTGCTCCTCTTCACCGGCCATTTCGCGGTGATCAGCTCCTTTTTCGCGCGGTTCGCCCCGGCTATCGAGATCGGGCTGTAGATCCCCGGGGTCCGCGCAATTCACGAATGAAACCGTTGACGATGAGCACATACAATATCCTGAAGTATTCGACCTTCGTGATCCTTCCGTCGCTGGCCCTCGCGCTGAGCGCGTGCGGCGAGGTCGGCGGGAGCGAGCGGGCATCCGCGCGCACGAGCGACACGGTGGTGCCAGCGCTCCCGAGCCGGGGGTTCGGCGGCGGCTCCGGCGCGGTCGCGCCGGCGGATACCATCGATCTGCGCAATATCGGCTATGCCCTGGGCGACGAGGACGCGCCGGTGAAGGTGTACGAGTTCTCCGACTTCGGATGCCCGTTTTGCGGCATGTTCGCCCGTGGAACCTTCCCCACACTGCGCGAAGAATATGTCGAGACCGGGATGGTGCGCTGGACGTACATTCCCGGGACGTTCGGATTCCCCGGCGGGCGAGAGGGAGCCCGCGCGGCGGAGTGCGCCGCCGAACAGGGAAAGTTCTGGGAGATGCATGACCTTCTCTATGAGAACCAGAACGAGTGGAAGGGGAGTGACGACCCCGAACGACTCGCCGGTGTCTACGCGGGCAGGATCGGATTGGACGGGGGTCGCTACGCCTCGTGTTACCGGGAAGATCGCGGCGCGGAACGTACGGCGCTGAACAATCGCGCCGCCCAGGCGCTTCGGGTGCGGGCGACTCCGTCGTTCTTCATCAACGGTCGCCTCGTCGAGGGCGCGCTTCCGATCGAACGATTTCGGCAGGCCCTGACCGCGGTGGCGGCGGAGCGGTAGAGGGGGTATGTCTCGTGCCTTCGCGCGCGGCTGGCGGCGCCGGTCACGTCCGGAGGATCGAAAGATATTCGCGCCAGGGCCCGACCTCGACCGCGTTCCGCCTGGCCATCACCCGCGCGATCTGCGCGAGGTGGGTGAAGTCGTGGACGACCCAGGTGGCGAGCAGCTGGCGCAGGGTGACCGCGCCCAGATCGGGGTGCGTGCCCCGGTGTGACAGCGTTTCGACATCGAGTTTCCATCCGCGCACCGCCCGGATGCTCTCGTCACGTCGGGAGGCGAACCGGTCGAGCAGATCATCCAGCGGCCACCCGCTGAACCGGTTCAGATGCGCGAACCGGTCGAACGGTTCGAACCGTCGGGAGTCACCACCTTCCAGGATGGTTCTGGCGCGGAGGGTCCAGTTCGTTTTTTCGGCGTGAACGAGATGACCCACGACCTCGCGAGCGGTCCAGCTGCCGGGCCCCTCGTTGATCTCGTGCCAATCGGGCGAGGTGCCCCGCAGGAGGGCGGTCACCACGGCGGGCGTCCTTTCGAGCGCCGCGAGCTGTTCGTCGAGGTGAAACGCCGACCCGCTCACTTTCCGCCCGCCAGATCGATAAGACTCCCCGTACAGTAGGACGCTTCGTCCGAGAGCAGCCAGAGAATCGCGTGCGCGACCTCCTCCGGCTCGCCACCGCGACGCATGGGAATCGACTCCCTGAGCCGCTCGACGCGGCCGGGCTCGCCGCCGGCCGCGTGTATCCCGGTGTGAATGAACGCCGGGCGCACCGCGTTCACGCGGATGCCTTCGGACGCCACTTCGCGGGCGAGCCCCAGGGTCAGTGTGTCGACCGCTCCTTTCGACGCGGCGTAATCGATGTATTCGCCCGCCGATCCCAGACGTGACGCCGCCGAGGATACGTTGACGATGGCGCCCCCCGATCCGCCTCGCCTGGTGCTCATGCGAAGTACGGCCTCTCGGCAGCAGAGGAAAAAGCTGGTGACGTTCGTCGACAGGATCCGATTGACGCGATCGGCCGTCATCTCCTCCAGGCGCGCCTGTGGCGCCAGGATACCGGCGTTGTTCACGAGTGAGGTGACCGGGCCGAGCTCCTCGTCCACCATCCGGAAGAGCCGCGCGACCTCGTCCTCATCAGAGACATCCGCCCGCACGGCGAGCGCCCGGCCGCCGTCGGCGCGAATCCTCTCCACGATCATCTCGGCCGCCTGGCTCGAACGCCGATAATTGACGCAGACCGTGTAACCGCGCTCACCGCCCAGAAGCGCGGTGGCCGCACCGATCCCGCGACTCCCGCCAGTGACCAGCAGTACCTTCCCGTTCACCGCATCCTCCCGCGTACCGATTCGATATGGGCCAGGTGATGATCTCCATGCCAGGCATAGGTCGCCAGCAACTCATCCATGGTGATCATGCGGTTATGGTCCGGATGGTGGATCGCGCATCCGAAATCGCCGTCGTCGAGCGACAAGAGCAGCGTGGTCCATCTCGCGTGCAGCGCGCGAAGAAGCGCGAGTGAAGGCTCGGCTGGCAGGTCCTTTCTCTCCACCACGCCGGCCCACCGGGCCTCGTCGTAGGGGAGAATGGAGATGCCATCCTGCGCGAGCGCGAACATGAACCGACCGTATCCGTGCAGGTGGCTATCCGGGAGATGATGGACCACCTGCCGGACCGTCCAGCCGCCGGGGCGATAGGGAGTCGCCCAGTCCGCCGGTTCGAGCGTGGCGAGAACGGCGTCCAGGCGGTCCGGCAGCGTCGCGATCTTCTCGATGCGCCCGGCTCGCTCGGCCTCTGTTCGCGAGCCTGAATATCTGAACGGACCAATGGGGTACCGCGGATCGTCTGACATCGGCTTTCGGACGGTGAAGGGGCCCCTACGCGGCGTCTGGCGCGTCAAGTTGACGGACGTAATTGATGAAGTCGGTGTTGATCGGTTGCGCGCCCGCCTCCCGGACCGCGCGGGCGAGCTGTCCGCGGTGATATGACCCGTGCATCGCGACGTGAATCAGGATATCCGCCGTCGCGGTACGGTATCGGCGGCCCCGCTGGTTGACGTATTCGATCGAGGTATCGAGGTCATCCTCCGTGAGCCTTTCCAGGAACCGCCGGTAACCCGTTCGATTCTCCGCCGCCATCGACCGCGCTTCCACATCGGAGAGGTGTGGCCAGATCTCTTCTCCCGCGCTCTCTTCGCCGCGCAATCGCAGGAGCCACACGCGTTCCGCCGCCAGGATATGGTGCAGATAGCGCCGGGCGGATTCGTATCCCTCGCCGACGGGGAGTTCAAGCACGCGCTCATTCGCCCAGAACACGGAGTCGTACAGACGCCCGAGCCAATCGAGATTCGTCACGCGATCCTTCCTTCGATGGTGGGGTGAGGCCGGGGAGTCCGCGCGAGTGAATGGGCCCGATTCTGAAGATCGGGATCCGCATCGCGGGCGGAGTCGTCACGCCCGGTGGATTCGTCACGTCTCGTCCGACCACCTTTCCGGTGCGGAGGTCACACTGGCCCGCACGTCCCCATACGTCGACCGGCCAGTCACACAGGAAGGATACATCGGCGCGGTGGAGATAACAGATGCAGATCGATAGAATTATGACCGGTACAGTTCGCGTGTTCACACCCGCATCCCGTTCGCCATGGACCATCGGTACGCGTACGACGAGCTCGCGGACGACCTGGTCGACCAGGTGAAGTCGGGCGTGCTGCGTCCTGGCGACCGCGTGCCGTCCGTGCGGCGGATGAGTCGGGAACGGGGGGTGAGTATCTCGACGGTGCTGCAGGCGTATCGGCGGCTGGAAGCGCGCCGCGTCCTGCGTACGCGACCGCGATCGGGGTTCTACGTCGCCGTACCCTCCGGGGTCTCTGAGGAGCGGCCGAACCGGACCCGGCCGCCGGCCGTTCCGACCGAAGTGACCACGGGAGACGTAATCGCCGACGTGCTCGACGCGGCGGCCGACCCGTCACTGATTCCTCTGGGGGCCGCGCTGCCGGACGCGGCGCTGCTCCCGGCCGCGCGTCTGGGGCGATTGATGGCCAGCGTGACGCGGAGAGATTCCGCGCGCGCGGCGACGTTCATGGCGCCCGCCGGCCACGAAGCGCTGCGACGGGAGATCGCCCGACGGGAGAGGACGGCGGAGTGTCGAATCGCGGCCGACGACGTGCTGGTGACGTGTGGAGGGAGTGAAGCGCTGACCCTCGCGCTGCGGGCGACGACGAAGCCGGGCGATACGGTCGCCGTCGAGTCGCCGACGTTCTTTGGCGTCCTGCAGGCGATCGAGGGTCTCGGCCGTCGCGCGCTCGAGATCCCCACCGATCCTCGACGCGGTCTCTGTGTCGACGCGTTGCGGCGGGCGCTGAGGGAACATCCGGTCCACGCCTGCATCGTTACGCCCAACTTCCAGAACCCCTTGGGCTCGCTGATGCCTGACGAGACGAAGCGGGAGCTGCTGGAGCTGGCCCTGGGCCGGCGGATCCCGCTCATCGAGGACGATACCTTCGGAGAACTGTACTTCGATGGTCCCCGTCCGCGTTCGCTGCTGGCGGGGGAAAGTGATGGATGGGTGATTCGGTGTTCCTCCTTCTCGAAGACCCTGGCGCCCGGATACCGGCTCGGTTGGATCGTGCCCGGAGAGCGATTCCGGCGTCAGGTGACACGCCTGAAGAACTCCACGACGATTGCGGTCGCCGCGCCACCCCAGCTCGCGGTGGCCGAGTATCTCCATCAGGACGGGTTCGATCACCACCTGCGGCGGCTGCGCGTCGCCTTTCGCGACACCGTGGAGCGACTCGTGTTCGAGGTTCTGGAACGATTCCCGGCGGGTACCCGGGTCACCCGGCCGCTGGGAGGGTTCATCGTGTGGGTCGAGCTCCCGGCCGGCGTTGACGGCGACCGCATCCACCGCGAGGCCCGGCGGATGGGGGTGGGCGTCTCTCCCGGTTCCATCTATTCGGCCACGGGCATGTACCGGAACTGTCTGCGCCTGAGCGGCGGAAGCCGATGGAATGACCGGATCGCGGCCGGTCTCGACGTCCTGGCGGGACTCGTACGGGCGGAATGAGGCGATGGCGGGAGGCGCCGACCGCGAGCGAATTCGCGAATGGGGTGTAGACGGAGGCCGACGTGCCGTTCGCACGGTATCGGGGCGGGGCGGGACGAAGGCGCGTCACCAGACCCGTGACCGGCGAGGGACAGACCCGCGGAGACGGATGAGATGCTCACGAAGCTTCGACTGAAGAACTTCAAGGCCTGGAAGGACTCGGGGGATATCCGGCTGGCGCCGTTGACCGTGATCTTCGGCGCGAACAGCGCCGGTAAGACGAGCATCACGCAGCTCCCGCTCCTGCTCAAGCAGACCGCGGAGTCGCCGGACAGGCAGCGGGCTCTGCAGCTCGGGGACTCTCGCTCGACCGTGGACGCGGGCACCTACGACGACATCGTCCACGGGCGCGATGTCTCCAGGCCGATCGAGTTCACGATGGCCTGGACGCTCGAAAGTGAACTCGTGGTCCAGGATCCCCTTGGGGGCGGACGCCACGTCGGCGGTGAACTCGAGTTCGCCGCCCGTCTCACCGCGGACGCCGGACATCAGCCGCGGACGACTTCGTTTCGCTATGACCTGCTCGACAGGGGTGAGAGCACTGTCGATCTCGCCCTCAGCGAGAGGCCGGGGCGGACGCGTGGGAAGCGGCGTGAGTTCGACCTCTCGTCCGCGCGCTATCCGTTGACGCGGCATTCCGGCAGGGCCTGGCCGCTTCCGGAACCACTACGGTTCTACGGGTTCCCGGACGAGGTCGCGGCCTACTACCAGAACGCGGCGTTTTCGGCCGACCTGGTGCTCGAGCTGGAGCGAATGCTCGGGAGCATTCACTACGTCGGCCCACTGCGGGAGTATCCGAAGCGGCTCTACCTCTGGTCCGGCGAGATGCCCGAGCATGTGGGAGTCAAGGGCGAACGCGCGATCGAGGCGATCCTGGCCGCGGGAGACCGCGGTTTCAACTGGAAGCCGAAACAGAAGGTCAAACCGCTGCCCCGGCTCGTCGCGGAACGTCTCAAGTCGATGGGGCTCATTCACGACTTCGAGGTTCGCCCCCTCGGCGAACACCGCAAGGAATACGAGGTCCTCGTCCGCACGAGTCCCGGCCTGCCGGAAGTGAAGCTGACCGACGTGGGATTCGGCGTCAGTCAGGTGCTGCCGGTGATCGTGGAATGTCTGTACGTCCCGCGTCGGTCCATCGTGATCTTCGAGCAGCCCGAGATCCATCTGCATCCGCGGGTGCAGTCCGATCTGGGGAATCTTTTCGTCGACGCGATTCATGCGCGCGAGAACGGTCGGCCCCGCGACTGTCAGTTCATCATCGAGAGCCATTCCGAGCATTTCCTGCGGCGGCTGCAGCGCCTGATCGCGGAAGAGAGGCTTTCGCGGGACGACGCCGCCCTCTACTTCGTCCACACCGACCGAGGGCAGTCGCGTCTCGAGGAACTCGACGTGGATCCCTACGGGAACATCAGGAACTGGCCCGACAACTTCTTCGGCGACGAGATGGCCGACCTCGTCGCCCGTACGGCGGCGCAGGCGAAACGGATGCGGCCGGGTACGAGTGCATGAAGCGGCCTTCACTCCGCTGTGTGGTGGACACCAATGTGGCGACGACCGCGAATGGCGCGAATCCCGGCGCGCCCCAGAGTTGCGTGGCGGCGAGCGCGAAAGCGCTTCACGAGGTGATGACGAACGGCCATGTCTTCCTGGACGACGGCCGTCGGATCATCGATGAATATCTCGGGAACCTGAACTCCAGGGGACAGCTCGGGGCCGGTGACGTTTTCCTCAAGTGGCTCCTCACGCATGAGTGGAACAGCGAAAAGGTCACCCGCGTGGCGATCACTTCGACCGTGCTGGACGACGAGGATTTCAATGAGTTGCCGAGCCCTCCCGCGGGCACGTCCTATGATCGTTCGGAC
The DNA here is from genome assembly GCA_964634395.1 of uncultured Gemmatimonas sp. Classification (GTDB taxonomy): domain Bacteria; phylum Gemmatimonadota; class Gemmatimonadetes; order Longimicrobiales; family Longimicrobiaceae; genus WHSP01. The sequence continues at coordinate 13,811 of CAZWJE010000004.1, forward strand.
CGGAAGTTTCTCGCCGTCGCGGCGGCCCACCCGGATCATCCACCGATCCTTCAGTCGTTCGACAGCAAGTGGGTCGGCTGGACGACCGCGCTGGAGGCCATCGGCGTGACGATCCACTTTCTCTGTCCCGAGGCTATCCGGGCGAAGTACAAGGAAAAGATGGGATGACCGAGTTTTTCCGTTTTCCGCATACCGCGCACCTCGCCTGGCTCGGGGAAGGCCAGCCGCGGCATGACAAGTTGCTCTCGCCGGATGAGGTCGCCGCGCTCCTCGCGGATGACGTCGTCGTGGAGGAGAAGGTGGATGGCGCGAATATCGGGATCTCGACTTCCGAAGCGGGGGAGCTGCGGGTCCAGAATCGCGGGCATTATCTCGAAGCGGAGGGCGCGCATCCGCAGTTCCGGCCACTGTGGCCGTGGCTGGCCGCCCGGGAGTCGGTCCTCGCCAGCGCGCTCTGGCCCGACCTCATTCTGTTCGGGGAGTGGTGCTTCGCGGTCCATAGCGTCACCTACGACCGGCTTCCGGACTGGTTCCTCGGATTCGACGTCTATGACCGTGCCCGCGGGAGCTTCCGGGATACGCGCCACCGGGATGAGTTTCTCGCCGAGATCGGACTGTGCGGGGTTCCCCGTCTCGCGACCGGTCGGTTCACCCTGGCGTCGCTCGAAGAGCTGCTACCGGGCAGATCCCGTTTCGGCGAGGAGTCGAGGGAAGGTGTGGTGGTCCGGAGGGAATCCGGCGGGCTCACGGAGAACCGCGCGAAACTCGTGCGTCCGGAGTTCGCGCAGGCGATCGACGAGCACTGGTCGCGGGCGCCGTTGCGGCGCAACAGTCTGATCACGGGTTCCATGACCTGGGGCTGACGTGAATCATTGCCGGTCGAGTCGTTTCCGCATGAGATTTGCTTTCCTTCGGCGCGGGTGCCACGCTTCGCCCCGCCCGTCGCCGCGTACGGCGCTTGCCAGGATGACGAGGATAATGACGATGACCGGAAGGCGGTCGGCGACACCTTTTCCGCCGCGATCGACGATGGTGGTGTTCCTCACGATCATCCTCGGCGCGTGCGCCTCGCCCCCGGTATCCGAGACGCCCGCTCCCGGGAGTCCCGAGTTCGAGGGCTATCGCGCGAGCGGAAACGAACCGTTCTGGACGGTGATGTTCGGGGAATCGACCATGGAGTTCTTCGCTCTCGGGGCCACGGATACGGTTACCGTGACCCGGCCGGAGGCCGAGCGTCTCGACGATGGTTGGCGGTTCGACGCTGTCACCGGAGGGGGACCGTTCGTGGTACGGATCGAAGAACGAGGTTGCGGCGACTCCATGAGCGGGCGTCCCTTTCCGCATACGGTCGAAGCCACGGTGAATGGCCGGACGTACACCGGCTGCGGGGGTGACACCGCGAGTTTGCTCACCGGTGGCGAATGGAGCGTTACCAGCCTCGAGGGTGCCGCCACCAGCGGCCGGCGACCGACGATGTCGTTCTCGGCCGACGGCGCACTGACCGGCAACGGCACGTGCAATGGCTATCGCGGGACCTACGAGATCACCGGCGAGGGCCTCGTCATCGGTCCCGCCGCGGCCACGAGGATGGCGTGCGCGGACGATGACGCGAACGCCCAGGAGGCGCGCTTCTTTTCTCTGATCGGACGGGTCACGCGCTTCGACATCGCGGCCGACGGTGACCTCGTGCTCTATGCGGGTGACAGCCCGATCATCCGCGCCGAGCGCTGATCTTTCACGATGAATCGCGTGCCAGGGAGTGGTTCCCGTCGGCGCCGGTTTTCGGCTCCGCTACTCGTGATTCCGCTGATCGCCGTCGCGTGCGGAGGCCCCCCCGCGACGCCCGAGGAAACCGGCGCCTCGTCCGGTGCCTCGCCTTCAACATCGGGTGCTCCCCCTGGATCGGGGACATACGATACTCCGGAAGGCCCGCTCGCCGGTGATGCGGGGGCGTCTCGGGATCCCGCGTCCCTCACGGCCGATGGATGGGGGCCACTACGGATCGGCATGACGCGAGCGGAAGTCGTCGCGGCACTCGGGGAGGACGCCAACCCCGAAGCGGTCGGAGGGCTCGAGCCTGAAGCATGCGATGAGTTCCGGCCGGAACGAATGCCGGAAGGAATGCGGGTGATGATCGAGCGTGATCGCCTGACCCGGATCACCATGAGCGCGGGTGCCGCCGTTCGCACGGATCGTGGTTTCGGGATCGGCGATTCCGCCGGCGCGATCCGACGAAGTTACGGCCCGGACGCGGTGACTTCTCCACACAAGTACGTGGCCTCTCCCGCGGAGTACATCACCGTATGGACGAACGGGCCGGTCGGCCCGGACGCTCGGGGGCTCGTCTATGAGATCGGTTCGGAAGGCGGAGTCATACACGTTCACGCGGGTGGTCCGAGCATCCAGTACGTCGAAGGATGTCTCTAGCCCACGATATCCCGGACCGCGCTTCGCTCGACGGGGCTCACCTCGCGATCGATTGAGAGCACTCCGTTCTCAGGGAGTTTCCGTCGCGGTGCGGTCTTCGACGTCCACGAGTTCAATGTCAAAGACGAGTGTGGCATTGCCGGGAATGCGGCCACGCCCTTCCACCCCGTATCCCAGCCCCGGGGGGACGACCAGGCGACGCTGACCGCCGACCCGCATCCCGACCACGCCCAGGTCCCAGCCCGGGATGACGTACCCATATCCGAGCGCAACCTCCAGCGGCGCGCCTTCCATCCGACTGTCGAACTCGGCTCCTGAAGTCAGCCGGCCCATATAGCGGACGTACACCACGTCTCCCGAGTCGGCGCGGCTACCGTCGCCGACCACGAGGTCGTGAACATACAATCCGGTCGGGCGCGCTTCCATCGTGTTGAGATCGACACCCAGCGAGCTCGAGAACCGTGTGTCGACTCGACGGTCGGGAGGCAGGCCGGACTGGTCCGGAGTCGAATCGACGCACGCGCCGAGAAGGATTCCGAATACCAGCGTGCCGAGCGGAATGGTGTGCGAGGAGCACTTCTTCTGGAAGGGCATGGAGCGCGACCGAGGCTGTACTTCCGGCGTGGCGCGGGACTCCCGTGGCGACCGGACGATCAGGCGGGAGTGCCGCAAGGGCGGGCGAAAGGGCGGTGCGACCCTATCCGTGGTCCTCGTTCCCGACCCAGTATGTCACGAAGAAGGCGATGGTTCCGGCCACCTGCGCGCCCATGCCGACCACGGCGGCGGCCAGTGGCGTGACCCATCCGGCCAGCGCGGCGATCGCGTACGCGGTCACGACGGCGAGTGCCAGATTGAGCGCCACCGTGCCGCGTGACTGGTCGCGGAATCGGCGCCAGAAACGTGCGGGTACCGAGACCTGACGCGCGTCCCGCCAGGAATGTCCGAACCGCGGTTGCTCGATGTCGATCCGCGACCCTTCGTCCACGATCTTCTCCATGATAGTCGTCTTCGGCCCGACCCGCGCCGAGAAGAGGTTAGCGCAAGGTTGAAGGACGAGCGAACGCGGCTCAGGATGCACGGTACACCTGGCGTGCCCGGACCGATCGCTCCATATCGTACCAATGGCAGCTTTTGCGCCTCCGGGGGACGAGGTCCTTCGTGGGCCTCGGGAGCGCGCGTCGCCGTCAGAATGTCTTCTCTCGCGCCGGGCCCGCGGTCGGGCCGTCCCTCACGAGTCAGACGCAGTCGTGGTGCTTCAGTTCGACTCGGTTCTCCCTGGCCCACTCGGCGAGCGCGAAACGGTCCGTGGAGCAGACTTTCGCGATCGGGCCATCCTCATCGACCATCCGTGAGACTTCATTCCGCGTGCATCCGGCGCGGTGGAGCACGGCGAATCCGGGCGAGCCGAGGGACACGAGAAATCCATCGTGTTCATGTCGGCGGATCCAGTCATCGAAATCCCGGACGGCGGATACCGTGGGGGTGGCGAAACGTTGAACGGTCATCGGGCGGAGCCAGAAGAAACACGGGGTGCACCGATAAATGATCCCCGGTATTCTAGCGTCGCGAATCGCCGGAGTACAGATGCGGGAGGCGACATGCTTGCGCCGACGTCTTGCTCACCGCATACCGGGCGCTCCATCGACCCGCGCTTCTCGTCATTCCCGCCCACGCCCAGAGTCATGACCTCCGCCGAAGCCAGGCCAGGACGGGGCGCTCGCTTCCATCCACGTTCCGGATTCCGTACCGGGGGTCGACGGGGTCGGTCTCGAGGCAGTAGAGATACACGCGCTGAGCGAGCGTCTCTCGTGTATTCCCCTCGATCGTGCTCCGCCACGCGTCGAGTTGACGCCCCGCGCTCCATCCGCCGTCGGCCGGAGCTCCACATTCCGTCAGCCAGATCGGGAGGGTGGACCCCGCGATCGCGCGCACGTCAAGGAGGCGGCTCCGTACGTACTCCCAGTCGCCGTAGGCATGGATGGCGATCGCCTCGAAAGGAGCACCGGTCTCCAGCATCCCGCGCAGGAACCCTCGCCAGCGGTTGTCCGGATGATCCGCGGGCGCGCCCGGAACGAACGACGCATCCGGTGAAAGTTCCTTCAGTCGTGGATACGAAGTCTTCCACCACTCACCATAGTTTCGGCCCACTCTCTCCGCGGTCCGGCGCGGCCGGGCGCCGGCCCCGAAGGGTGCCTGTACCCACACGTCCTGCTCATTCCACAGCTGCCAGGAGTCGACGCCCGGTAGAGCACGCACCATCGCTGACGCGACATTCGTGAACCGGCGGGCCTCTTCCGGGTCGTGACCCATCCGGAACACGGGCCCCCAGGCGTTGTGGACGACGAAGAGCGGCCGGAGTCCGTGGTCCGCGACGCGCGCCAGTGCCTCCCGAGTCGTCACCGCGTACGAGGGGGTTTCGGACCAGAGCGGCGTGTATAGCGTACCGCGAACGTGGGTGAATCCGAGTTCGCGGACCAGGCGCAGATCGTCATCCCGGAGCAGATGCGAGTTGATGCCGAGCGCGAACGGGGCGCGGCTCCGATCCAGGCTCGAACCCGCCGGATCGTCGCCGTTCCGCGACGCGCGATGATCGATCCCGAAAGCGAGGCCGGCGCAGGCGAGAATGAAGTCCCGTCGCCACATGGATTTTCCCACGCTCCGTCATGTTCGTCGACCCACATCGGCGCGCGCTTGACGACCGCCATCGCGCCGCCCACACTTCCCGCCGTCACGACATCGGCATAGGGTGTCGTGTGCCGCGTCCCGCCGATGCCTGGACCCGAGGGCTCACGCGCCGTGCGCCGCGCTCGGCCGATGTTTCCGCACGGATCCCGCCACGGTCCGGGACCGCGACTTCATGTGAAAGCGAATGCCCATGCCATGATCCGGCGCCCGCCGATGACCGGCATGGCGCACCTCGGATTGAGTCGGGCACGAGGTTTCCAGGAGGCCCACGAACGAAGGGCGCGGGCGAGGTGTACCACGCCGCCGCACCCGGTTCGCGCGGGTGGCCGGCGACCCCGCGATAACCACGGGGCCTCCCGCGCTGTCGGAGCCCGGCGAAAACCACTCAGGTCAGGGTGTCGATGGAACGAAGATTCGCCTGGCTCCGTGGGCCGCTCGGCGGGCTTGGATTCGTCATGCTGGCGGCATGCTCGGACTTCGCGACCGATCCGGGAGACGCGCCGGCCGCGATCCTCTTCAACGAATCCGTCGTTACCGTCACGGAGAACGATGGCGTCGCGCTGACCGCTTCGGTCGTCGATCGCAAGGGCCGGCCGATCGAGAACATTCCGCGCTGGTCTCCGCTGGCATGGGCCTCGTCCGACCCGCTGATCGTGCGTGCGGACGGCGCGGGTCTGACCGCGTTGCGACCGGGCGAGGTGCGCGTTACGGCCGCGATCGCGGACGTCGAGGGTTCCGCGATCGTCCGCGTCAACCCCACGCGCACGAAGCTCGATATCGGAGCGATCGTCCTGGGCCAGCCGGGGCAACCACCGAGCGTCATCGCCCCGGGGGTCGCCACCACGCTGCACGTTTATCTCACCGCCAGCGGCATCAACTATTTCCGGCCCGAGGTCGTCGCCACGCTCGTGGTCGGCGGCATGCCAACGCTGACGCTCAACCTGGAACGGGACGGGGTCTCCATCCCACGAGGGCTCGACATCACGGATCCCTCCAACGCCTGGAGCGGGACGATCCCCGCCGAGTTCGTGCAGCCGGGTCTGGAACTGGTCGTCGAGGCGGATCCGGGCCATGCGTTCGATCACGACGAGGGAAGTCGCGACCGCTATCCAACCCACGGGAGCTTCGCGCTCGCCATCGGCCGCCAGGCGACCCTTCTGCGCATGGAAGCGGCCACCCTCACGCAGAGTATCCAGCGTTTCGATGGTACGGTTCCGCTCGTCCAGGGCAGGGACGCGCTGCTCCGCGTCTTCGTCACCGCGGATGAAGCGAATGATTACGCACCGATCGTTCAGGCGTCATTCTATGAGGGGGATGAACTCATCCACCGGGCGGAGATCACCCGGTCGGACCCGGAGATCCCCCGGCGCGTTCGGCAGGAAACGCTCGAAGGTTCCTGGAACGTGATGATACCGGGCGACGTGCTTCGGCCCGGGATCTCGATGGTGGTCGAGGTGGATCCGGTCCAGATGATCCCGCTGAAGCCGGGCAGCCACCGGCGTATCCCCGCGACCGGACGATTGCCGCTCGATGTTCGTGTCGTGCCGCCGCTCTGGGTCAGGATGGTTCCCGTGACTCAGGCGACACAGGGCACGACGGGTGACATCAGCCCGGCCAGGGTTCCACACTTCATCGAAGCCGTTCGATCACGTTATCCGCTCCTCGATGTGCATGTGGATATCCGCGCGCCCTACGTGACGAGTCGCTTGGCGTCGAGTCAACAGGGATGGGCCGACCTCCTCTTCGAGTTGCGCGCCCTTCGGCTCACCGACGATAGCAACCGGTACTATTACGGCGTCCTGACCCATCCGGGAGGGAACAACATCGGCGGAGTCGGCTTCATCGGCGGGTCGACCGCTATCGGCTACGACCATCCGGCGCGCGCGCACGAGGTGTTCGCGCATGAGATCGGCCACAATTTCAACCTCCGGCACGCTCCGTGTGGCGGCCCCGTCGATGTGGACCCGTTCTTCCCCTATGGTGGGGCGAGTATCGGGCAGTTCGGGTTCAACACCACGACGGGGACGATCAAGATCCCGTCGACGGACAAGGACCTGATGTCATACTGCGGGCCCGAGTGGATCAGCGACTACAACTTCGAGAGGGTGTTGCTGCATCGCGAGTTGAACGATTGGACGAACATCGGTCCGTACGAAAGGCGCGACGCGCTCCTCGTCTGGGGTGGCGTTTCGAATGGGCGCCTGGTCCTGGAGCCGTCGTTCCGGTTCGAGATGCGCGCGTCGCTGCCGTCGGGTGTGGGGGATTACGAGGTCCGAGGTCTGGATACCGAAGGCCGGACGGTTTTCTCGTATCGATTCGAACCGGAGGAGGCCGATCACTTCGACGCGCGTGGCTTCGCGTTCTCGATTCCGGACGTGGTGGCCAGGATGGATGACCTGGCGGAGATCGTCGTGTCAGGACCGGAAGGCGAGGCGCGTCGGTCGCGTTCGATGCTCGCGCCCGCGCCGGCGGCGCGAACCGGGCGCCCCGGAATCGACGGAATGGAGGCCACCTGGGATACGACTCGATCTCCCGTCGCGCTCGTCGCGGACGCGCGGACCGGCGAAGTCATCTCGTTCTCCCGGGAGGGTCGGATCGCCGCGCCCGGGCGGGTGATCGACGTGATCACGTCCGACGGCGTTCGGTCGACGCGCCGCACGATCGACCTGCGATGAGACCCCATTCAGGAGGCCTCGGGCCGGGGACGCGGGGGCGTGTGCTCGCCATGGTCTCCAGGGGTGCGACGGTCGCCGTCCTGGGTCTTCTCATCTCGGCCGCCAGCGCCGAGGCACAGTTCGCTCTCGAACTGCGCGGCGGCCAGGCGATCGGCAACCATGCCCCGGCGCGGGCGGGGCTGGAAGGTCCGTCGGGGCTGAGCGTAACCGGGCTCGCCGAGTATGAGTTCCGGGATGGTCTCGCGGTCTACGGCACCTACACCTATGGCGAGTTTCGCTGCGGGAGCGGTTTCTGCGCCGGTATGGAGACGATCATCTCCAGTATCGGCGGCGGCGGCGGGCTGAGGATCACCCCGTATGGGCCGCTCTGGACGCGCGTCGGAATGCTCTTTACCGAGACGTTCGTGGAAACCGCTCGCGGAACGTTCGGCAATAACATCCGGCCGGGCTTCGAACTCGGTGCGGGTGTCGACCTGCCCATCGCCTGGCGATTTCAGTTGACGGGAGGGGTGGGGTATCGATCCCAGTTCGCGGGGTCCGAGCGTACCGCTCTGCTCAACGTCGAGGCGGGCCTGCGATTCCTGGTCGGAGCCATCCCCGGTCCCCGGTGAAGGCCGGCCACTTGCCCTCACGTACCGGGGACCGACTTTTGCACCGCTCGCTCACGCGGGTGTGTGGCCGGGTGGCGAATGAAGGGTTGAGGGGTGAGGTGGATCGACCCACCCGGCACCACCCGCCGGAAGGCTTCCCCCCGAACATCGACCTCAGCTTTCGTCCGGAACGTCCGCTGGCAACAGTCTCGCCCTCACGATCGAGTCCAACAGTGGGAACGTCTCGCGGAGATAGGCGTTTCCTTCTTCCGAGATCCTGTCCTGGGAAGGTCCCGGGCCCCGGGGTGCTCCCTCGCCGTACCCGCTGTAGAGCCGATCCACGGTATCCATCCCTCCCGTGACCTGACCGAACGGCGCGAACCCCAGCCCGTCGAGCCGAGCGTTGTTCCCCTGGTTGATGAAGAGCTGAACGGTTCGGGTGTTCGGACCGGCCGTGGCGAACGAGATCGTGCCCCGCTCATTGGTCGCGCTGACCGAATCATCCGCGATCCGGGCATCCCGCCAGGCCGCCGATATCGGCGGATCTCCGTGAATCCCGAACTGGGTCATGAACCCGGGAATGCTGCGGAAGAAATAGATGTCGTCGTAGTAACGCTGGCGGACCAGGTTGAAGAAGCGATCCGCTCCCAGAGGCGCCCACTCGCGGTAGACCTCGACCATGAAATCACCGTTGGTCGTCTCGAAGAGAACCTTGAAGGTGTCCGGCGCGACGAGGTTCATCTCCTCATGGCCCGGGTCGAGGAGCAGGCCCGGGACGGGACCGGAAGCACCTCCGATCAGACCGCATCCACCAAGCATCAGCGCGAAGGCCGTGGATAGTACCGGCCGGATCAGTCGCCTCATCTCCGGGTCACCGTCTCTTCAATCGTAAAGGGCGAGCGCGACCAGCATACGAACAGGGTGGTGTGACACGGGCCAAGGTAAGGTCTCCTCTTTCCGTCATCAACGGGATCCCGTGCGCCGCCTCCGCGCGCGAAACCCGCGAACCCATCCGGATTCCCGATCTGGAAAAAAGATCGTTCAAACAGTGAAAACATAAGGGAAAAATCATCTTACCATGGAACATATGATGTAATATCGGGGTTCTCGCGAGGACTTTTGGGAGCCCGAAGGACAGGAGTTTGTTGATGAAGTTCATCACGTCGGGGAACGTGTTCGGCCGAACGGATCGCGGGATGCGCATGGTCGGTATGGGATTGATTCTGGGATGCGCGGCGGTTGCCGGCGCGGCGGAGGGAATCGTGAGGTTCGCGGGTGCGGGGTCGTTCGCGGGTGCGGGGTCGAAAGATCCGGCGACCGCTTCACTCGCGCCGGAAGACGGATCGGCGTCTGCCTCCGGCCGGGAGGCGGATCCGTCCGAGTCGGGCGTCACGGCGCTCTCGGTGACGGCGGATCCGGTCTGGGATCTCCCCAATCTGGACCATCCCCGTGTCGACTACTGGGTTCAGCGATTCACGACCGACAAGCGGGAAGAATTCGAACGCTTCCTCACGCGGGGTGGCGCGTACCGGCCGATGATCTCGGCGAAACTCGCGGAGCGGGGGATGCCGCGGGATCTCTTCTACCTGGCGATGATCGAGTCCGGCTTCAACCCGAAGGCGTATTCCCGGGCGCACGCGTCGGGTCTCTGGCAGTTCATCGCGGCGACGGGCCGGCGTTACGGTCTGGACATCAACAACGCCGTGGACGAGCGGAACGATCCCGAAAAGGCCACGGACGCCGCGCTGGACTACCTGACGGACCTGCACGATCGGTTCGGATCGTGGTATCTGGCGGCGGCCGGCTACAACACGGGTGAGGGTCGGGTTGGACGCATCATGCGACAGGTGACGGGTTCCGAACGGGGCCGGGAGACCGATTACTATCGGATCTGGAGCCGTCTCCCGCGTGAAACGCGCGACTATGTGCCGCTGATGGTGGCGGCCGCGCGTATTTCGAAAGAGCCCGAGAAGTATGGATTCGGTGACCTGGAAGTGGAGGCGCCGCTGGCGTACGACGTGATCGAGGTCGGGCCGTCGACCCCGCTGCGGTCGGTCGCGGACGCGGCGGGAACGACGGTGTCGGAGATCAACCGGCTCAATCCGCACTTCAAGCTGAGCCGCACGCGCAACGACATGAACAGTCGAGTGCGGGTTCCGGCGGGGGGAGGCATCCGCTTCGCCGCCGGATGGCCGGCCGTGAAGGCCGCCAGCGCCGCGACTCCGACCGGTGCCGGTTCGTCAGCGACTCGAGACTACCGGGTGAGGCGGGGAGACAACCTGACCGTGATCGCCCGACGCCATGGGGTGACGATCAATGAGATCCGGCGGGCGAACGGTATCCGCGGGGACAGGATTCGCGCGGGAGCGACGCTGCGAATCCCCGATTGACCTCAACCCGCTGTGGCGAGCGCTGAATCGACGATCGCCTGCGCTTCATCGAGAATCAGGGCCACGTGCTCATCGCCGCGGAAGGATTCCGCGTAGATCTTGTAGATGTTCTCGGTTCCCGATGGACGGGCGGCGAACCAGCCATTCTCGCTGACGACCTTGAGCCCGCCGATCCGGGCGCCGTTCGACGGAGCGCGCGTGAGCGTGGCCGTGATCGGCTCGCCGGCGAGCGTCGACGCCGTGACCATCGTGGGCGAGAGATCGCTGAGGATCGCTTTCTGACGCGCGTCGGCGGGAGCGTCGATCCTGCGGTACACGGGTGAGCCGAACCGGTCCTCGAGCGACCGGTACAACTCGAACGGATCTCGCCCCGTCGTGGCGAGGATCTCCGCGGCCAGCAGGTCGAGGAGGATGCCATCCTTGTCGGTGGTCCAGACAGTTCCGTCACGGCGAAGGAAGGAGGCGCCCGCGCTCTCTTCGCCGCCGAAGGCGAGCCGGGCGCTCAGCAGACCGTCGACGAACCACTTGAAGCCGACCGGGACCTCTTCGAGCCGGCGCCCGAGATCGCGCGCGACGCGGTCGATCATCGAGCTGGTCACGAGAGTTTTTCCGATCCCCGACTCGACGCTCCACTCCGGCCGGTGCGTGAAGAGGTACTCGATCGCCACCGCCAGGTAATGGTTCGGGTTGAGGAGCCCGCCCCCGCGGGTGACGATTCCATGCCTGTCCGCGTCGGGATCGTTGCCGAACGCCAGATCGAAACGGTCGCGCGATTCGATCAGACCCGCCATGGCGTATTTCGACGAACAATCCATCCGGATCCTGCCGTCGCGGTCGACCGGCATGAACGAGAACGTGGGGTCGATACGCGGGTTGGTGACCTCGATATCGAGGCCGTAACGTTCCGCGATCGGTTCCCAGAACCCCGCGCTCGCTCCGCCCATCGGGTCGGCGCCGATGCGCGGCCCCGCCGACCGGATCGACGCCATGTCGATGACGTTCCCCAGATCCTCGACATACCGGTCCGTGAAGTCGTACTCGGCGGTGGTCGGCAGGTCGAGCGCCGTTCGCAGGGAAAGCCGGGGGACGCGGTGCCAGCTATCGAGGACACGGTTGGCTCGCTCCTCGATCTTCCTCGTGACCGCGGTATCGGCGGGGCCTCCGCTGGGTGGGTTGTATTTGAACCCCCCGTCTTCGGGCGGATTGTGAGAGGGCGTGATCACCACCCCATCGGCAAGGTCCTCGGAACGGCCACGATTGTGGGAGAGGATCGCGTGTGAAACGGCTGGCGTGGGAGTGTAGCCGAGTCCCGGCGCGATGCGGAGTTCGAGCCCGCGCGCCGCGAACACCTCGATCGCCGTGACCTGCGCCGCCTCCGAAAGCGCGTGTGTATCAACACCCAGGAAGAGCGGGCCGGTGATCTCCTGATCTCGCCGATAATCACAGATCGCCGACGCGATCGCGACGACGTGCCCTTCATTGAAGGTCGAATCCAGCGAAGTCCCCCGATGCCCGGAGGTCCCGAACGCCACGCGCTCGCCCGCCACGGCGGGATCGGGTTCCCCGGCGTAGTACATCGTCATCAGACGCGGGACGTTCACCAGCAGTTCGGTCGGTGCCGGTTTCCCGGCCAGGTCACTCACCATCGTCGCTATCTCCGATACCGGGTTCGCTGTCGTTCTCCGGATAGAATCCCTGTTCCAGCGCGTCGAACAGCGCGGCCGCCGCGATCGCGTAGGCGAACGACTCGTTCTCGTCGGAAAGCTGGCGGCGCAGCTCGAGATCCTCGGACCGGTCAGCCGTTTCGTTCAGCCGGTCGACGAGCCGCTCACGCGACGTCGGTCCGACGGAATTGGCGAGCAGGATCATGGCGCGAGAGAGCAGGGCGGGGGAGATCTCGGCGAGGGTGTCGAGCGCGAGCCGCATTACGGCGCCGGGCCCCTCACCGTACAGTTCACCGGCGGTACGCAACGTCTCCGCCCGACGATGTCGTACCGTTTCGAGCCACCCCGCGTCGACGGCGGGTGTCAACCAGGCCGCGAGGTCGAGCTGGACCGCGCGGTCCAGGAGGTGCAGCTCACCCGGTTTCCATTCACCATCGGGGGTCCGGGCCCGGGTGCCGAGCGCGATTCGCCCGTCCCGGAGTCGTTCGGCGACGAGGATCACCGGTGGATCCTCCGAGATTTGTGCCTGGAATCCGCCCCACCGTGCTCGTTCATCCATTCGCTGGCCCGGCCCTTTCATTTCGATCTCTGGCGACGGGTCTTCTCTCTCTGGCGACGGGTCTTCACTCGCGGTCGTCGGCCCCTGAAGCGTCAGTTCCCCCGGCGAAGCGCCTGACTCCCATCCAGGCGATTCCGGCCCCGACCGCGATCAGCACGAGCCCGACGATCAGCGAGGAGAGCCAGTAGCGGCCGTCGAGCAGTACTCCGAGGCCGATCACCAGGAACTCCACGAACACGAGCACCCCAATGACGACGATAGCCGCGCCGGTCGCGCTCAGCGACGCGTCGAGCGCGAATCGCTGGAGCCTTTCGCCGACTTCGAGCCGCGCCATCCGTACTTCCAGACGGACGAGATTCATCCCGTCGTTCACCAGGCCGCGCACGAGGCGGAGCAGGGGAAGCCGATCCGATTCCGTATCTGGAGGCTGGCTTCCGGATGGGTGAATCATCTCGTCTGAATTCGGGTTCGGTGGCTCATGGCCGCGTTTCGCGACCACCGGGTCCGCCCGTTGCGGCGGTTCCCGGGGCGAAATACCTTACCCTATCTGGCCGTTACGGGGAAGAGAGGCGGAAGCTTTCATGAAACGCGAATGGCACCATTCCGCGGGTGTGATCGTTTTCCGTGACGAGTCGCCCCGGTCGTATCTGCTCATGCGCTCGGCGGTCACCAAGCGCCCCGTGTGGGAGTTCCCGAAGGGCGCCCTCGAAACGGGCGAAACCGAAATCGAGGCGGCCGCACGCGAACTCGAAGAGGAAACGGGGCTCGGCTCGGGAGACTATACCCTTCTCGACGGTTTCCACGAAGAGGAGTGGTACTACTTCACGCGTCGATCGGGTGACGACGTTCGCCTCATTCGCAAACGGGTCGCCTATTTCCTCGCCGAATGGCGCAGCGGAGAGGTCCAGGTCTCGCGGGAAGCATCGCGCCATGAGTGGGCCGATGCCGAGACCGCCTTACGCATGATCAGATTCCCCGAGAAACGGCGGATCCTCGCCCGGGCCGAGGAATGGCTCACCCAGCGGGAAGGTCAACCGGGCTGACCGCGCCGGTCGGAGTGGCCGGTCGCGATCGCCCGGACTTCCGCCGCGGCGATCGCGTCGCCAGCGTCCCACTCGGGCAGGCGGATCACGAACTGGCTTCCGCCACCCAGGCGGCTCTGTACCTCGATCCGTCCCCCATGCCGCTCGGCGAGCAGCCGAGCGATCGCCAGGCCCAGGCCCGTTCCGCCCGACTGGCCGCGCGCCGCGTCGCCCCGGTAGAATCGGTCGAACACGCGCGCGAGCTCTTCGGGGGCGATCCCCACGCCGGTGTCGACCACGCGGACTTCCACCCACCCCTGATGGTTCGCGTCGACCGTGCGTTTCGCGGTCAGCGTGACTGAACCTTCCGGTGTGAACTTGACGGCGTTCGACACCAGGTTCAGGAATATCTGCCGGAGCTGGCCGGCGTGGCCCGCGACGACGAGCCGTTCGGAGGAGCGCAACTCGACGCGCAGATCCTTCCCCGCCGCCAGCATCTGCCCCATCTCCACCACGTCCTCGAGCAGCGGAGTGATCTCGACGGCGTCGCGAGGCGTCGCCTGCCGGTCCTCCTCGCTTCGCGCGAGGGTGAGCAGGCCATCGACCAGGTGAAGCATCCACTCCGTTTCCTCGTTGACGTCCGCGAGGGTTTCACGGAGCTCGTCGGCCGTACGTTCCCGGGAGAGGGCGACCTGAACGCTCCCCTGGATCGAGGTCAACGGGGTTCGCAGTTCGTGGCTGGCGTCCGCCGTGAAGCGACGAAGGGCTTCGACGGCGTGCTCGAGACGCATAAGCATGCCGTTCACCGAATGCGCCAGGTCGCGCAGGTCCGAAGGGGCTCGCGGTTCCGGTACGCGACGGGAGAGCCCGCCAATCCCGATCTCGCGCGTGGTTTCCACGAGCCGGCGGAGTGGGTCGAGCAGGCGCTCGAGAAGCACGCCCCCGCCGAGCGCGGCGGCACCCGCGGTGAGGGGGATGAGCAAGAGGGAGATGATCAGGAACGACCGGAGCGCCCGGCCTTCCACATCGCCCGCCGGGGTTACCGCGACCGTGAAGACCTCGTTCGTCGCGAGCACCGTCTGCCGACGGAGTGATCGGACCGACTCACCTTGCGCGTTCTGATAGGTGACGAACTCCTCGGCGGTTTCCAGTCGTGGGATCCGCGGCGGGATGGCGACGTTCTCGACCGCCTGCGCCGTCTGGCGGAGCGATTCCTCTTCGGCGGCCGCCAGCGTCCGCGAGAGGAGGAAGTAGGCGGCGGTCGCGAAGAGGCCCAGCGCCACGACCAGCACCAGCGAGTACCAGACGAGGATCTCGCGCCGGAGCGAAACACCCGAGGCGCGGTTCATCCTTCCCTCTCCGACGCGCGGACGATATAGCCGACGCCGCGCACCGTCTGGATCAGGTCGCGGTCCGGCTGCAACTTGTTGCGCAGCGAGTTGATGAAGACGTCGACCACGTTGGTCCCAGGGTCGAAGCGGATCCCCCAGACGTGTTCCATCAGCGTGGCTCGGGTGAGGGGACGGTTGACGTTGCGGAGCAGGTATTCGAGGAGCGCGAACTCCTTGGGCGTCAGCGAGACGAGTTCGCCGCCGCGGCGGACTTCCCGGGTCGCGGGGTCGAGTTCGACCGTGCCCGCGCGCAGCACCGGCGCGGCCTGACCCCCCGAGCGGCGGAGCAGGGCGCGCAGCCGAGCGGTCAGTTCCGTGAAGTCGAAAGGCTTGGTGAGGTAGTCGTCCGCCCCGGCGTCGAGGCCTTCGATCTTGTCGTCGATCCGGTCACGGGCCGTGAGGAGCAGGATGGGGATCGACTTGCCGGCTTCGCGCAGATCACGCACGAGTTCCAGGCCGCCGCGGCCGGGAAGCATGACGTCGACGACGGCGGCGTCGAAGTCCTGTTCCGAGGCGATTTCGTAGGCCGCGTCGCCATCTCCCGCGGTCACGACGGAATATCCCTCTTCGGTCAGGCCCTTGCGGAGAAACGCGGCGATTCGCTGACTGTCCTCGACGACGAGTATTCGCATGAGATTCGGCAGTGGCGCGCCGCCAACGGATCGGAGGCGATTGGATTAATCCTGGTTAATCGAACGCTAATCGCCCGCTAATCGGGGCCAGGAACCGCGCTCTCCACGAGCGGGTAGCACCCCACGAGACGAGGTGAATCCGTTCCGGTTACCCCGTGCATTCGGAGGAGAATACAGGGCATGAACAGAATCGTTCGCACACTCGCGATCCCGACCGCCCTGGTGGTCGGCATCGGCGTAACGGCCACGGCGATGCAGTCGGTACAGGAGCCGGTCGCCTTGCTGGACGCCCAGGCGCTCGTCGAGCCGGACCTCGCGGGCGGCGCGGAGTCGCTGGCGACTTCGTTCCGGACGGCGAGCCGGACGGCGCTTGCCGGTGTCGTTCACGTCCAGGTCGAATCGTTACCGCGACAGGTGAGCCAGCAGGGCGGCGGGAACCCGTTCGAAGGGACTCCGTTCGAGGATTTCTTCGGAGACGATTTCTCGCGCGGGACGCCGCGGCAGCCGGCGCCGCGTAACGGCAGCGGTTCCGGTTTCATCATCAGCCCTGACGGTTATCTGATCACGAACAACCACGTCGTCGAAAACGCGACGCGGGTGACCGTGACCATGACCGATCGGCGCCAGTTCGAGGCCACCGTGGTCGGCCGCGACCCCAATACCGATGTCGCGGTGCTGAAGATCGACGGCAATGACCTGCCGACCGTGGAGATCGGTGACTCGGACGCCCTCCAGGTCGGCGACTGGGTGCTCGCCCTTGGCTACCCGCTCTCGCTGGGAGAGACGGTCACCGCCGGGATCGTGAGCGCGAAGGGCAAGAATATCGGTATCATGCAGCAGAACGAGGAGGCCGCCGCACCACTCGAGCACTTCATCCAGACGGACGCGGCGATCAACCCGGGCAACTCCGGCGGTCCGCTCGTCAATCTTCGGGGTGAGGTCATCGGAATCAACTCGGCGATCGCTTCGCCGACGGGCACGTATTCGGGCTATGGCTTCGCGGTGCCGATCCGTCTCGCCAAGCGGGTCGCCGACGACCTGATCGCCTACGGCGTCGTTCATCGGCCGCGGCTCGCGGTCCAGATCACCAATGTCTCGCCGGCGGACATCGAGGTGTTCGGCCTGCCGAGCCCGGACGGCGCGGTGGTCACGACGATTCAGGATGGACCCGCGAAGGAAGCCGGTATTCGGGCGGGTGACGTGATCGTCGGCGTCGACGGCCAGCGGATCCGTGACACTGGCGATCTCATGGAGCGTGTGGCGCTGCGCAACCCGGGCGAGAGAATCACCCTCGAGGTGATTCGCTACGGCAAACGGGAAACCGTTCCGGTGACGCTCGGCGCCTTCGAGAACACGGTGCCGGAGCCGCCCCGGGCGGCCACGGAGCCGGAGCGGGACGCGGCGGCTCAACTCGGGTTCTCGGCGGCCGAACTCACGCCGAACCTCGCCCGTCAGATGCAACTGCGGGATACCGGCGGCGGCGTGGTGATCACCGGCGTGGAGCGTGGTGGTCCGGCGCCACAGCAGCTGATCCGTCTCCGTATCGAAAGCATCAATGGCCGTTCGATCGGGTCGGTCGATGACATTCGCGAGGCCGCCCGCGGACTCCAGACGGGCGCCACGGTTTCGATCCGCGGCGTGAATCCGGCCGGTGAGGAGACGGTGATCAACTACAGGCTCCGATAACCGCCGACTCCGGCGCTCACGCGATTTCACGTCGGATGATATGACACGGAAGGCCCGGGGATGACTCCCGGGCCTTCCGTGTCTTTCCTTTTCATCCCCTTGGCCTCCGGCCCGGCGTTGGTGACTCGAATCATCGGTCGCGAGGTCTTTCCGCCCGCTTTCTGAGTCGTCGGCTCCGCGCGCCATCCGCGAAGGCACCCGGCGTGTTTTCAGCCGCGAAGGCCCCGAAGTACCGCGAGATTCCGTCGATCACTCGCGGTCGGATCGTCCTGCTTCGGTGTCTCGAGGAGCATCGGAAGGTCCTGGAAGCGTTCGTCGTTGACCAGGTTACGAAACCCCTCCAGTCCGATGTACCCTTCTCCGATCCATGCGTGGCGGTCGACCGCCGAGCCGAGTTTTCCCTGGCTGTCATTCAGATGCCAGACGTGGACTCGGCCCACGCCGATGAGATCGTCCAGCCGTGCCGTCACCTCTTCCCAGGAATTGGTGATGTCGTAGCCCGCCGCATAGAGGTGACAGCTGTCGAGGCAGATGCCGACACGCTCCGCGAACCCGGTCCCGTGTTGCTCGATCGCGCGGAGCATCGCCGCCAGTTCCTCGAAGGTGCTGCCCAGAATCGATCCCTTGCCGGTCGTGACCTCGAGGCAGATCCTCGTCGTGGAGTCGGGCGTCTCCTGGAGTACCGTCGCGATCGCGTCCGCGAGTCGGGCGACACCCGAGGGCCGGTCGCCGTCCGTCGCCGCGCCCGGGTGGAGCACCAACTGCGCGGCGCCGATCGTCGTACACCGCCGATACTCCGCCGCCAGGCTCGCCGCCGACTGCTCCTGGAGCTTCTCGTTTGGCGACG
The DNA here is from genome assembly GCA_964634395.1 of uncultured Gemmatimonas sp. Classification (GTDB taxonomy): domain Bacteria; phylum Gemmatimonadota; class Gemmatimonadetes; order Longimicrobiales; family Longimicrobiaceae; genus WHSP01. Next base: position 32,379 of record CAZWJE010000004.1, read on the forward strand.
CCACGTTGATCAGATATGACGCGTGCACCGTGGTCCCCACGATCCCGTGCGTCTCGCACGCCGCCCGATACGCCGCGCCTTCCGTCTCGCTGAACTCAGGCTCCGCCCACCGCTGCGGTACCTTCGTGAAGATCTGAGCCCAACGGCTCCCGATCTCTCGTGCCCGGGCCGGCGCGGTCGATACGCCGCCGCTGACGGATACGTGAGCACCGAACAGGTCGTCGATCGCAGCGGTTTCTGTCACGTGCTTTCTCCCTGGATAAAGGCTTCCGCCAGCGTCACTGGCCGATGTGCCGGATCGTGCCGTCGTCATCCCGGCGACCCGATCCGCGCGGATCGCCCGGCCCCGGGCGAAGATGGGAATCGTACGGACGCGGCGCCGGCCGGGAAAGATCGCGAACACGTCGACCATCGCGACGACGTGCTTGACAGCGGCGCGAGCGGACCACACCTTGGCGTTCGATGTTTGAGAATGAGTTTCATTCTTAACTGGCGCTGGCCGATTCGGGCCGGCTGAACGTTTTTCGATCCGGGGGGGAGAGCATCGTATGGAATCCATCACGCCGCGCGTCGCGCGGCTCGCGCTCGCGGGCATCGTCCTGGCGAGCGTGGCGGGGTGCGGCGAGGACGTAGTCGGCCCGAAGGCCGACGTCACTATCTGCACGACGAGCATCACGTCGGCCAACGCCGACACCTTCGTGGAGCTCTGCTCGCTCACGAATCCGGTTCGCCACGTACGGATCGACAATCTCAGCGCGCCGGCGACCCATGCGTTCTCGCAGATCGTGTTCGGCTTCCGTACACCGCCGGAGGCGACGCAGGGTCCTCTCGGCGCGGGTCAGTACAGGGTGCTCTTCTATGGAGGCGGAGTTCCCGCGCCGCCCGCTCTGGTGGATCTGACGTACGGTTCCGCGTCCGAGACGCTGGCGGGGCCGGCGGCGTTCATCAACGCGGGCGCGACGGTGTGTTTCGATCTGCATGACGGGAGCGCGACGGCCGCGCCGGCGTTCGTGCTCTGGGTCTCGGGGGAGCGCGGCGCGAACTGCGCCGACCGGAGCACGCTGACCGCGGCGACGGCGTTCGGAGTTCGGGCGGATTGGGACGGGCTGACGGGCGCGATCGACAAGCAGGCACACACCTATTTCAGGCAGTCGGTCGTGTCCGGGACGGGGCCGTCGATCACCCTCTCGGATGAGGCCGTGCTCAGCGCTGAGCAGATCGCGAGCGCGACGGCGTGCACGACCGCCTGGAGCGCGAACACCGACTGGCAGCGGCTCTGCGCTCCGGCGACCGGGACCGTCCGCCACGTGCGGCTCGAAGGGGTCGAGGCGACGGCGAACAACAGCTATTTCTACGCGATCCTCGGGCAGGACCCCGATCCGACGGGCAACCCGGCGGCCTCGGCCGGCAAACTGATCGTCACGGGTGGCCGTTCGCACTCGGGGACGTCCTGGACGTGGTTCCGCTTCGGTGGCGGTAGCACGACGCAGTTCAGCTATGAGGGAGACGGCGGCGCCGGGCTCTACGTCGACGGTCCGACCACGATCTGTTTCGATCTGGGGACGGCCTCGGGTGGGCGTGCCCGGTTCGTCTTCTGGGCGACAGGCGCCAACCAGGCCGACTGCGCCGACCGTTCGACGCTCACGCTCGAACGCGCGCTCTATGACAGTTCGACGGACCCCTCGACCGCGGATATCTGGGACGCGGCGTACGTGACGGGCAAGCTCAACTTCGTGAAGACGAACACCACGAACGTCGGGGTGGGGAACGTGGTCGTTTCTTCGGAAGCGGCGGTGCTCTGATGGGCGTCGAGAGCAATCGGGAAGACGGTCGACGGAGGTCAGGGGGAACGACCGCGCGAGATCGACGAAGATTCTCGCGGTGGACCGCGATTCTCTGCCTGGCCGCGGCGCCGATCGTCGCGGCGGGTTGCTCGGACAGCGCCACGGGGCCGGAAAGGGACGACGCGCCGCCGACCTTCACGGTTGACGCTTCCAAGGATACGATCTACATCGCCCTTGGAAGCTCACCCCGGACGCTGTCCGTCGTCGATCCGGCGACGTCGACCGATTGGGATCTGGCGATCTTCGCCACGGAGATCACGGCGAACGGCGGTGAAGCGGGGCCGGGCGGAGTGACGGTTCACTGTGTCTGCCAGAACGCCGGCGCGACCGATGCGCGGATCACCGCGATGACGGCCGAGTCGGAGTTGCCGGCGTTCGCCGCCTTCACGGCCGCCGGCATTCCGCCGGCGGGAGCGGCCTGGAGCCCGACGGCGATCGTCGACAATCCGTGGTACTGGTACGATTTCGATGCCCACTTCATCTACTCTACGTTCAACGTATACCTGTTGAAGCGCGGATCCACGGTATACAAGCTTCAGTTTACCGGATATTACGGGCCGAGCGGTCAATCGCGGATAGTCCAGTTCCGCTATGAAACATTGGTGAACTGATGGACCGTGCACCGAGAACACCGGCGGTCCGCCGGAACGCGGTCGACCCGTGCGTCGAGGGTGGAGCTCGGACCGGCCGGAGGCGGTCCTCCCGAGGACGGAGCGTCGTCATCCTGGCGCTGGCCCTGGCGGCCGGCATGGTGACATCCGCGCCGGCGCTTGCGCGCCAGGGCGCGGCCCTCTCCGGCCGGGTGGTGGACGCGAGTACGGGCGCGCCGGTGCGGGGTGCCGTCGTGGTGCTCGAGGGTGCATCGGAAGGAGGACAGGTCACCGACGACGAGGGTCGCTGGCGTCTTTCCGCGGTGACTTCGGGGGCGGCGACGGTGCTCGTGTCACATATCGGCTACGCGCCCTGGCGTGGCACAGTCACGGGTGCCGACCAGACGATCCGCCTGACCCCCCGTGTCGTCGCGCTCGATGAGGTGGTGATCACGGCCGCGCGGCGGTTGCAGCGGCTCGCGGACGTGGCCATCGCCACCGAAGTGATCTCTCGTCGGGAGATCGAACACTCCGGCACCTCCGATCTTTCCCGCGTGCTGATCGAACGCCTCGGTATCCAGGTGGAAGGCGGGGTCGGCTCGGGCGAGGGCGTCATGATCCAGGGTCTGGGTTCGCAACGCGTGCTGATCCTCCTCGACGGCCAGCCCGTGGTCGGCCGGGTCGACGGGATGCTGGACGTTTCCCGGCTCCCGGTTTCCTCCGTCGAGCGCATCGAAGTGATGAAGGGGCCTCAGTCCTCGCTGTACGGGACCGACGCGATTGGCGGCGTGGTGAACATCGTGACGCGCGGGCTCGATGGTCCTCGCTGGCGAGGCGGAGTGGAATTGACGGCCGGCACCGAAGGACGGCTGGACGGGACTGTTTCCCTCGGGGGCAGCCGCGACGAAGTGGGTTATCTGGTCACCCTGGGTCGACGGGCGACGGATCTCACGCCCGGTCGCTCAGCGACCGCGGGTGCTCTGGCGGAACGCTGGGATGGAATGTTGAAGGCCGACTGGCGAGCGTCGCCGTCGGTGACGGTGCACGCGAGCGGTCTCTGGGTCGATGACCTGCAACGCTGGCGGACAGGGCCCCTGTACAACTTTTCCGAGGGCGACCAGTGGATGGGCCGACTCGGCGCCGATGTGACGATCGGCGAAACCCGACTCGCGCCGACGCTCTATTTTTCGGAGTTCGCCCGCCTCTACCGTCAGTCCATCACTCCCGACCCCGTCGCGGATTCCGGCAACCACGAACTCCAGCGACTGATCGAGGGAGAACTTCTCTACAACGGGACCGTTCAGGGACTGGCCGTGGATGGTGGCGTTGAGGGTCGTCGTGAGTATATCGAGTCGGAGCGGATCCTGACGCACGAGCGCGCGCTGCATACGCTGGAACCGTTCGCGCAGGTGACGATCGGTGGCGACCGGCTTCAACTGGTTCCCGGCGCACGGCTCGTGTGGAGCGAGCAGTGGGGAACGCATTTCACGCCCCGGCTGGCCGCGTTCTATCGTCCGGTGGAGTCCGTGGCGATCCGGGCGGCGGCGGGTCTGGGATACCGGGCGCCGGACTTCAAGGAACTAGGGATGTCGTTCCTGAACGTCGGTGCCGGAATCGGCTACGAAGTGCGCGGAAACCCGAACCTCCTGCCGGAGAACTCGGAGAATCTCACGCTCAGCGTCGAATGGGGTGGCGCCACCCGCTATCTGCGGGTGCAGGGGTTCCACAACCAGTTCGATGATTTCATCCAGAACGTGCTCGCCGGCGATTCCGCCGGCCTTCAGATCTACAGCTACGGAAACGTCGAGCGCGGGTACACTCGTGGGCTGGAGACGGAGGTGGGGCTCACCCATGGTGGCCTGAGAGTGGAGGGCGGCTACTCCTGGTTGCGCGCGCATGACCGCGATCTCGACCGGCCGCTTCTGGGACGGCCCGCGCGTTCGGGGCGGCTGATGGTGGAACATCCGCTGCCACTGTCGAGCCGTCTGGCGTTCACGGCGAGTTACACCGGCACCACCCCCATGGAACACGGAGAGACCGGGGATCGGTATCGCCCGGCTTTCACGCGGTTGGACCTGCGCCTCTCGAGCACTCTACCGCGGGGAGTCCGGATATCGGCGGGCGTCCACAACCTCCTCGACGAGGTTCCCGAGGAATGGCCGGGCTACGGCCGTCGGCAGCTGTACCTGGGTCTCAACTGGAGTCTGCCCGAGGGCGCCTTCTGACGGAGGGGGGAGGCGGCGCGGCCCCCCTCTTCGTCCCTCAGTGATCCGAACAGCCGCACGATGACCCACAGCCGTTCTCCCGGCTGGATCGCGCGGCTTTCACCTTTCGGGCCAGGTCGACGCCGAGGTAACACACGGCACCCACGATGATCGTCGCGACGGCCAACGTCTCGAACATGATTGGTTCCCCTTTCGTGGTCAGCCCGCGAAGCCCAGGAAGAGACCGCCGCGGTAGACCACGAAAGCGGCGACGTAGGCCAGGACGAACATCCACAGAAACTGAAACACCGCCCACTTCGCGCCGGTCCATCCACCGCCCGTTTCCCGCACGACGACGGCGTTCGTGCTCACGCACATCATCGCGAACACATAGAAGACCATCAGCGCGACCGCGATCAACGGCGTATAGGCGGGAGCGCCGTCCGGTCCGACCTCCTGGACGAGCCTTTCCCGCAGCGCGACCGAGGTCTCATCGGCCTCATTGCCCACGCCATAGATGGTGCCCATCGTGGCGACGAACACCTCACGCGCGGCGAACGAGCTGATGATCGAGACGCCGATCTTCCAATCGAACCCGAGCGGGGCCACGACAGGCTCCACGGCGTGACCCGCCCGACCCAGGAAGCTGCCGGCGAGCTGCGCCTCCTGAGCGAGTTCAGGTGTCAACGTCGCCGACGAATCGAGCCGGGGATAGGTCGCGAGCGCCCATAGCACGATCGTCAGGGCGAAGATGATCGTGCCCGCGCGCCGCAGAAAGATCCCCGCGCGCTGCATCACCGCGAGCGCGAGACTCCGAGGATTCGGAAAACGGTAGGGTGGCAGTTCCATGATCATCGGCTGCGAAGGCCCCTTCAAGAGCGTCTTCTTGAAGATCCCCGCGATCACGAGCGCCGCCGCCGTCCCGAGGAAATACATCGTCAGCAGGGTGAGTCCCCGCAGATTGAAGAAACCGGCCACCGTCGTCGCCGGAATGAATGTGCCGATCAACAACGTGTACACGGGAAGGCGCGCCGAGCAGCTCATCAGCGGCACGACCATGATCGTCGCCAGCCGGTCCTGCGGGTTGTCGATCGTTCGCGCGGCCATGATCCCCGGAACGGCGCACGCGTATCCCGAAAGCATCGGGATGAAGCTCCGTCCATGCAGCCCGACGCCCCTCATGAAGCGATCCATGATGAACGCCGCCCGCGCCATGTAGCCCGTCGCCTCCAGAATCCCGATGAAGGCGAAAAGGATGACGATCTGCGGAAGGAAGACGACGACGGATCCGACACCCGCGATCACGCCGTCAACGAGGAGACTGCGCAGCTGGCCCTCGGGGAGCGTCGCTCTGACCGCGCTCGCGACGCCTCCGATCAACCCTTCCACGCCGGTCATGAGCGGCTCGGCCCAGGTGAAGATCGACTGGAATACGACCGCCATCAGCGCGAGGAAGATGAGCGGCCCGAAGACGCGATGGAGAAGGATCGCGTCGACCCGGTCGGTGAGCGTCTTCCCTCCGCCTCCGATGCGGTGCACGGTCTCGTCCATGACCTCCGCGATCCAGCCATAGCGGAGCTCCGCCTCCACCGCCCGCGTGTGGTACCCCTCGCCGCGAAGGGCCTCACGCGCTCGCTCCACCACCTCCTCCAGACCCTTCACCCCGCCCAGATGCCGGGACGGGGCGACTGACAGGAGCCGCAGCGCTTCCATCCCCGCCGCCGGTCCGGTGATCCCGCCACGGGCGAGCACTTCCTCCACCGGAGCGAGCGCTCGCGCGATCGCCTCCGGCAGGGCGAATCGTCGCGCCGGCGCGGGCAGCCCAGGCGCTCGTTCAATCGCGCGACGGAGCACGTCGATCCCCGTTCCGCGGGTAGCCACGGTGGCGACGACCTGCGCGCCCAGCCGCATCGCCAGCTCCACCGCGTCGATCCGCACGCCCGCCGTCTCCGCCGCGTCGACCTGGTTCAGCGCCACCACCACCGGCAGCCCCAGCTCCAGCACCTGACTGGTCAGGAAGAGGTTGCGCTCCAGATTCGACGCGTCGACCACCAGGACCACGACATCCGGCGCCGGCATGGACGGCGTCAGGCCCAGCAGAACCTCCAGCGCGATCTCCTCGTCCGGCGAGGTCGCCGACAGGCTGTACGCGCCGGGCAGGTCGAGCACGGAGACGTCCACGCCGCTCTCGCTCCGATACCGACCCTCGATCCGCTCCACGGTCACGCCCGCGTAGTTGCCCACTCGCTGGCGCATTCCCGTAAGCGCGTTGAACAGAGTGCTCTTTCCCGTGTTCGGATTGCCGATGAGGGCGATCCGCATGGTTCGCGAAGCGTCGGGTGACGCGGATCGGGACGGGCCGACGGGGCCGGTCGTGGCGACGCCAGGGGCGGCCATCAGGTGGTCCTTCGCGGCATGCCGATTCCGGCGCGGGGATGTGTGGAGGTGACGGGATCACCGATCATGGCGGGACGGGGATGGGGAAGACAAAGTCGGTTGAGAATGAATTTCATCCAATCATAAATTTCGCGGGCCGACTTCACAAGCGGGAGGCCTGGTTGACGCCCGCCGATCGCGCGTCCCGGGTCACGGCGCGGTCGGTGCCTCGCGGATGGCGTTGACGCGGTGTCGGGTAGGGAAGGAGAGGCCGTTCCGGGCGGCCCCCCGGGGGGCGCGACGCTGGCGCGGACGGGGGAGGGGGGACGGACGTCGCCCGGATTCAGCGCAACAGCACCTGCTCGGCTTCCGCGCGACGAAGCGTGAGCATGAAGCCGCGGAGGGTGATCTCGATCGGGTCGCCGAGCGGAGCGACCCGGATCATGCGGATCGACGTGCCGCGGATCAGCCCGAGGTCCATCAATCGACTCGTGACCGAAGATTCGCCGAGCACCGATACGATCGTGCCCGTTTCGCCGGGGCGGAGTTCCAGGAGTGTTCTGGGCATCGAGGGAGAACTCAACCGTCGAGGGGAAGGACCGTGATCGCGTTCGCCAGCGCGGCCCCAAGGGCCAGACGGGAGCCGGCGACCTCGAGCAGGAGCCCACTCCGCCGATCGACGACGATCACGCAGCTGCCTTCAAAGAGCCCGAGGTTCCGTAGCCGGCTGGCCTCCCGTTCCTCACACTCCATCCGGAGTACCGCGGCGCGACATCCGGACGCGCATTCCGCGAGGGGACACCCCGCGCGCGACCCGGCCGCGGGCGTCGGTATCGAGGCGCGGGATTTCCACCAGGAGAGCGCCATGTCGAGGTACGAGCGGGAGACGCGGATGATGAGAACGATTCTCAGCGAATGATGGTGGTGGCGACCCGAAAACACAAGTGTCGGGGGCGGGAAGACCGGGGGGTTGGCGGGCTCCTTCGTCGGGTCGCGAAGAGCTTGGGATCATTGACTTTTCGCGTTCCTGACCGTAGAGTTCGAGCAGTTCGGGGCGCGGCGGGAAGTCCCATTTTTGAGCCAACAGTTTTGAAGCCGGGGCCAACTTTAACGGTAGACGTCACGCCCCCTCGGGGAAGGCGGAAACTGCTGGGAAGCCACCATCCGTATCGTACAGGCTTCAGAAATCCTTGCCGGCGCGCCCTACGCCCGGGTCGGTCTCTCGCGGGAGGCCGGCCCTTTTTTTCATCGTCATGAGGGGGAGGTCGTGATGCCAACGGTGCGCGTCACGCGGCGACTCCATTTCTCGGCGGCGCACCGGCTGAACAGCGACCGCCTCTCGCCCGAAGAGAACACCGCGTTCTACGGACTATGCAACAGCCCGAACTATCACGGTCACAACTATGAACTCGAGGTGACCGTCGAGGGGCGGATCGACCCGGATACCGGGTACGTGATGGATCTGGGCAGGCTGAAGGCGATCGCGGAGGAGGTGGTGATCACGGATCTCGATCACCGGAACCTCAACCTGGACGTGGAGTGGCTGGAGGGGGTGATCCCGTCCGCCGAGAACCTGGTCGTGCGCATCTGGGAACGGCTCGCGGGACGGATCCCCGGTGGGCGCCTGGTTAAACTCATCCTCTGGGAGACGCCGCGAAATTACGCGGAATATACGGGAGACTGACAGACATGAGTGGAGTCGCGACCGAGGGGAGAAGTGGCGCCGTCGATGGCGGGAGTCCGTCATTCATGGCGCTCGTCGCGGAACAGATACGCCAGTTGGGTGAGGATCCGGCGCGACCGGGGCTGATCCGCACGCCGGAGCGCGTGGAGAAGAGTCTGCGCTGGTTGACGCGCGGGTACGAGATGTCCGTCCATGAAGTCGTGGGGAACGCGATCTTCGACGAGGATCACCACAACCTGGTGATGGTGAAGGACATCGAGATGTATTCGCTGTGCGAGCATCATCTGCTGCCTTTCTTCGGAAAGGTGCACATCGGGTACATTCCGAACGGCAGAATCGTCGGGTTGAGCAAGTTGCCGCGGGTGGTGGAGGTCTTCGCGCGACGTCTGCAGGTTCAGGAACGATTGACGGAGCAGATCGCGGGTGCCCTGATGGACGTCCTCGACCCGCAGGGAGTGGCGGTCGTCGTCGAGGCGGCGCACCTCTGCATGATGATGCGTGGCGTGGAGAAGCAGAACTCGAAGACGATCACCAGCGCCATGCGGGGCGTGTTCATGGAGGACCTCGGGACCCGGGAGGAGTTTCTTCGGCTCTGCATGGTCCACAGCGTGATGGGATGAACGTACGAGCATTGGCGGGCCGGGTCGCTTTCGTGACCGGCGCGTCGAAGGGGATCGGACGGGCGATCGCGACCGCGCTCGCGGACGCCGGGGCGACCGTGGTGGTTACCGCTCGTTCGACGGATGCGCTCGAGGCGGTTGCCCGGGAGATCGGTGGACACGCGATCCCGGCGGACGTCGGGTCGGTCGAGGATGTGGAATCACTCCCCTTTCGCGTGGCGGAAGTCGCCGGCGCGGCTCCGGACATCCTGGTGAACGCCGCCGGCGCCTTCGCGCTATCACCCTTCGCCGACACGGATCCCGTCGTCTTCGAGCGCCTGGTCCGCGTCAACCTCATGGGGCCGTTCCTCGTCATACGCGGTTTCCTCGGGACGATGATCGAGCGCGGCGCGGGGCACATCGTCACCATCGGATCGGTCGCCGGCCGGCATCCGCTCGCGGGGAACGCCGCGTACTCCGCGTCCAAGTTCGGGTTGCGAGGCATGCATGAGGTGCTCGCCCTGGAACTGCGAGGGACCGGGGTCAGGGCTGCGCTGATCGAGCCCGCCGCGACGGACACGTCCCTCTGGGATCCGTTCAACCCCGATGCCCGCGCCGACCTGCCCTCCCGCGACCGGATGTTGCGGCCGGAGGAGGTCGCCTCCGCGATCCGTTTCGTCCTCGAACAGCCCCCGGGCGTCGAGGTCAGTGACCTGGCTATCCGGGCGGCGAGAGGGTAGTTGCCGCCGAGCCGCCGCCAGCGACATTTTTCCGGTTCCCTGGATCGGACCGACCAACATCGAGCGCTAACGCATGTTCATCATCAATGTGAAGTCGCATTACGACGCCGCGCACTTCATTCGGGAGTACAACGGGAAGTGCGAGAACCTCCACGGCCACCGCTATGAAGTCGAGGTGGCGCTCGCGTTCGACGACGTGGGGACCGGAGGCATGGCCTATGACTTCACGGAGGCGAAGCGACATCTGCGGGCCATCACCGACGAACTCGACCATCAGAACCTGAATGACCTCCCGGCGTTCGCGGAGATCGAAACGAGTTCCGAGAACCAGGCGCGCCACATCTTCATGGAGATGAAGAAGCGTCTCGATGACGTCGGTGAGAACCTCCTCTACGTGAGAGTCTGGGAGACACCGAACCAGTGGGCGCAGTACTCCGAGCGCCTGATCTTCTGACGGTTGCACATTCTTCTGACGGACATCGTGGCGTGCCCGCGGTGCGGGCCGGAGCATGGCCTCATCGTTCTCGCCGATCGGCTCGAAGATCGCCGCGTGGCGAGTGGCATGCTGGGATGCGCCAACTGCCGGACGAGCTACTCGATCGAGGATGGGGTGGTCGACCTTCGGGTCGACACCGGCGACCCGCTTCCGCTCACCGGCGGAACGGCGGAGTCCGATCCCGATCCCGATTACGCGTTGCGCGTGGCCGCGTTGCTGGGCGTCCAGCCGCCGGGCGCCTGGGTCGGAGTCATCGAAGCTGACGGCGCGGTCTCGCCCGCCGTCTCGAGACTCCTCACGGAGGCGCGTTTCATTTCCATTACCCCCGGTCCGCCCGGGGCCGCGCAAGCGAACGATCGTGACGGCGACGAAGGGGTGAGTCGGGTGATCGCGGGCGGCCGGCTTCCCTTTCGCCCGTGGGTGTTACGGGCCGCGGCGGTGCTCGGAAGACCGGGTCCGGAACTCCTGGCGGGGCTGGAGCGGACGCTCGCTCCGGGGGGGCGGTTGGTCGTGGAGGGCGGTGGTGAGCGGATCGCCGAAACCCTCGGTGAACTGGGCTTCACCGTCCATTTGCGGCAGGGCGAAACGGTGGTTGCGGCCGCTTCGGGGCCCCGGTAAGTTGCGTCGGAAGGACCATGAACCGGCCGCCGCGTTCCGGGGCACGCCGGCACCCGGCGACCTCTTTATTTCACCTCTCGAGATCATAGCCGAATGGCCTGGTGGCGGAATCTGATCTCCGGTCGAACCGAGGACCCGTCAGGCGACACCGACTATTACCAGGAAGGCGTCGAACTCCTCCGCGAAGAGAAACACCACGAGGCGCTGACCTCGTTCCGGCTCGCCCTCCGCGAGAACCCCAACGATACGGACGTGCTGCAACAGGTCGCGGTGACCTACACGCATATCGGCATGACGGACGAGGCCGTTCGCACATACCGGCGGGTACTCGACCTCCGGCCGCGCGCGGCCGGCGCCCACTATGGTCTCGCGTTCCTGCTCCTCCAGCGAGGGAGCAGGGAGGACGGGGTCGCCCATCTCAGGGCTTTTCTGGACGATCCGCCGGAGATCCCGGAGGCCAAGCGCCACGTGGATCATGCTCGCCGTACGCTCGACGACCTCGTCGCCGGGCAGCAACCTCCGGATGGAGACGGGGAATCGACCGACTCTTCGTTGAGTCATGGATGATCCCGACCCGCGAGCCGGGGCGCGGGGGCCGGCGGCGACCGAGCCCACGATCGTCCTGACCACTCTGCCGACCATGGAGGCCGGTGAGAGTCTCGTCCGTGCCCTTGTCGAGGAGGGGCTGATCGCCTGCGGCAACCTGCTTCCGGGCGTGCGTTCGATCTATCGATGGGAGGGAAACGTGGTGGCGGAGGCGGAAGTGCTCGCGATACTCAAGACGGTGACCACTTCGGTAACACCGGTGTTCGACCGGATCTCGCAATTGCATCCGTACTCGGTGCCGGAACTCGTCGAGCTGCGAACAGAGCACGTCGCGGCGAGTTATCGGGCCTGGGTACTGAGCGCTTCAGAGGGTGGATGAATGGCGAAGAGAACGCGGGTCGGTCCGGGCGAGCATGAAGCGAAGCGGCCTGGCGCCACCACGGACGGTGAATCGGCGGAGTCCGAGGACGTGTTACCGGAGGTCGAGCCAGCGCCGACTCCACCCAGCCCGGTGGAGACGCGGGTCGCTCGGGGGGATGAGCTTGTCCGCGCGGGGGATACCGTGGCCGCCATCGAACACTATCGTGCCGCGCTTCAGATCGACCCGGTCAGCATCCCGGCGATGCTCGGCCTGGGCGCCGCCTACCTGGCGCGGGTGCAGTACGATCTCGCGGAGAAGGAGTTCCGCCGGGCGCTCCGGATCGCCCCGAACAACGTCGAACTCCATCATCAGCTCGGCCTGACTCTCTTTCGGCGTGGCGTCTGGACCGGGGCCGCGCAGCAGTTCCGTCGCGCCATCGAGCTGGACGCCGGGTTCGCTCCGGCCTACCTCCTGCTTGGCGAGGCGTTGAACCAGGTCGGTGACATCGACGCCACGATCCGCGCGCTCGAGACCGCGATCGAGATCCAGCCCGACAACGCCAAGGCGTTCTGGGCGCTGGGAATCGCGCTCGATCGCAAGGGCGAGCCACAAAGAGCGGAGGAAATGTACCGCCGATCCCGAGCGATCGGTGGCCGTTGATCGTTCCTTCCCCTTGACGTCGCGGGCGCGCGGAACCGGGGCGACACCGGTGGGTCCTAAGGGGAAACTCTTGATCAGTGAGTGATACGAATGGGTCTTCTGGGATGGGCGTCGATCGCGGTCTTCGTGATCGGACTCTGGATTGGCGCGGGCGCGCCCGGATGGCCATATCAGGGCGACGGGAAGCGGCGGCACACGACGCATCGCAACGTGAACCCGATCGCGTGGGGCCGCACGTCCAGCCGCGAGCGACAGCGGCCGAAGTCGGCCGGTGAGCGTCGTATCAACTTGCGGGGATAGCGAGCCGCGTCACCCGGAACGCTGAGGAGCGGCCGGGAGACGGTTCAGTCAATCACCACGGATTTCGAGGTTGTTCGGTGGCAGGCCATAGTAAATGGGCCCAGATCAAGCGCAAGAAGGCGGTGACGGACCAGAAACGGGCCGCCGCCTGGGGCAAGATCATCCGTGAGATCACGGTCGCGGCGAAAATGGGTGGCGGCGATCCCGCCGGGAATCCCCGACTGCGTCTCGCGATGGACAACGCGCGGGCGGCGAACATGCCGAACGACAATATCGACCGCGCGGTCAGGAAAGGGGCGGGCGACCTCGAGGGGGTGGAGTACCAGGAGATCTCCTACGAAGCCTACGGTCCGGGTGGCGTGGCGATCTATATCGAGGCACTCACCGACAACGTCAACCGAACCGTCGCGGAGGTTCGCCACGCCCTGAACAAGCAGGGCGGGAACCTCGGTACATCCGGGTCGGTCGCATGGATGTTCGACCATCGCGGCCAGATCGTCTTCGACGCTTCCCGGTACGACGAGACGACGCTCCTCGAAGCGGCGCTCGAAGCGGGGGCGCAGGATGTCGAGACCGAAGACGAGATCATCATCGTCTATACCGACGTGGCCGACTTCCATACGGTGCAGGACAAACTGCGGGCGACGAACCTGGCGTGGGAGAGCGCCGAACTGGCGATGGTGCCGAAGACATTGGTCAGGGTCGAGGGGAAGGACGCTGAACGGATGGTGAAGTTGCTCGATCTGCTCGAGGATTCGGACGACATCCAGAAAGTCTATTCGAACGCCGACATCGACGAGGACAGCCTGGTCGAAGCGTGAGCGGATCGCTCCTCCTTTCGGGAAGTCCGTCTTGATCGTTCTCGGGATCGACCCCGGCACCGCGTTGACCGGTTATGGCGTCGTTGAACATGAGCCGCGAGGGACGACTCGGCTCGTGGAGTGCGGCGTGATCCGCACGTCACCACGCACGGCGCTCGCGTTACGTCTGCGCGAGATCTTCGAAGGGGTCGACCAGCTCTTCGAACGGCACCTCCCGGCAGCGGTCTCCGTGGAGGGGGTCTTCTTCGGAAAGAACGCGCGGAGCGCGATGGTGCTCGGCCACGCGCGGGGTGTGGTGCTGCTCGCGGCCGCCTTGCGAGATCTGGATGTCGCCGAATACTCACCCGCCGAAGTGAAGAACGCCATCGTCGGGACGGGGCGGGCGACGAAGGACCAGATCGGGTACATGACGCAGAAGCTCCTGCGGCTGCGTGAGCCGCCCCGACCGGCCGACGCGGCCGACGGTGTGGCGGTGGCGCTCTGTCACTGTTTCCGCATGCGACCCGGCCGGGCGATCGCCACCCCCCTCTCCGCCCGAAGCCCGGGCACGATCCGATGATCAGCCGAGTATCCGGTCGTCTCCTCGCCCGCGATCTGGATCGCGTCGAGGTCATGACCTCTGGCGGTGTCGCCTACGAGATCACGATCCCCTCGACCGTCTTCGAGAAATTGCCGTTGCCCGGCGCGGACGTCGAGTTGCGAACCTACCAGGTCGTCCGCGAGGATGGCGCCTTTCTCTACGGGTTCCTCGAGGACACGGACCGCCGGGTCTTCGGGCGGCTTCTGACCGCGCCGGGAGTCGGACCGAAGCTGGCGATCGCGATGCTCTCGACGCTTCCCGTGCCGCGGCTGATTCGCGCGATCCGCGAACGCGACCTCCCGACGCTGATGGGGATCCCGGGAGTCGGCAGGAAGACGGCGGAGCGACTGGCGCTGGACCTGAGCAGTCGTCTCGATGACATTCCGATCGTCGCCGAGTCACGCCCATCGGGTGACGGGGTCGAGGAGGCGCTCAAGGCGCTGACGGTACTCGGGTATACTTCGGTGGACGCCGAGCGGGCCGTGCGGGCCGTGCTCGGGAAGAACGGGTCGCGGGCTTCCGGAGACCTGATCAAGGCGGCACTGGCCGAACTTCGCTGAACCGCCTTCCACTCTGCAACCCGTGGACTTCGCGTTGACCCAACCGCAACGGCCCGAAATCACGACACCCGAGGAACTCGTCGAGGACCAGGGCGCCGAGTTGAGCCTGCGCCCGTCGCGCCTGAGCGAGTTCATCGGGCAGCCGAAGGTGAAGGAGTCGCTGCAGATCGCGATCGACGCGGCGGTGATCCGTCGTGAGCCGCTCGACCACACACTGCTCTACGGTCCGCCCGGTCTGGGGAAGACGACACTCTCGATGCTGATGGCGCGAGAGATGGGGACGAGTGTGCGGACCACCTCGGGCCCCGTGCTGGAGAAGCCGGGCGATCTCGTCCGCGAGCTGACTTCGCTGCGGGATGGCGATATCCTCTTCATCGACGAGATCCATCGCCTTCGGCCGATCATCGAGGAGTTCCTCTATCCGGCGATGGAGGACTACCGAATCGACGTCCGCCTGTCCGACGGGCCGCAGGCGCAGATGATCACCATGCCGATCGAGCGTTTCACCCTCGTCGGGGCGACGACACGGTTCGGGCTGCTCACGCCGCCGATGCGCGCTCGCTTCGGAATCGTGCAGCGCCTCGATTACTATCCGGTCGAACAGATCGCGGTCATCGTCGAGCGGTCGGCGGAAATCCTGGGTGTCAGGATCACCAGTAAAGGGGCCACCGAGATCGCTCGTCGAGCGCGCGGCACTCCCCGGGTGGCGAACCGTTTCCTCCGCCGGGTCCGTGACTACGCCGAGGTGCGCGCCGACGGCGTGATCACGCCTCAGGTCGCCGACGCGGCGCTCAGGATGCTGGAGGTCGACGAGTTCGGGCTCGACGATATGGATGCGCGGGTTCTGCGCGCGATCATCGAGCGATTCGATGGCGGACCCGTGGGCCTCAACACGCTCGCCGTCTCGATCGGCGAGGATCCCGGGACGCTCGAGGAAGTTTACGAACCCTTTCTCATCCAGAACGGACTGCTGATGCGCACGCCGCGTGGCAGGGTCGCCACCCCGCTCGCGTATCGCCGATTCGGCCTCATCGCGCCAGATCGCGACACCCCCGGCCAGGGAACGTTCTTCGCCCCGTGACCTCGTCGCGAGCCGCATGACCTCTTCGCGCGGTCGTCTTACTTCCGACTACGAGTTCGACCTTCCGGCGGACCGCATTGCCTCGGAGCCCACGGACCGACGGGAAGAAAGCCGCCTCCTCGTCGTCGATCGCGTGAGCGACGTCCTCGACCACCGTCATTTCGTCGATCTCGTGGAACTGGTTTCCCCGGGAGACGTGATGGTGGTGAACGAGACCCGCGTCTTCCCCGCGCGCCTCCGGGGCGTCCGTCGGGGCGGTGGCGCGGCCGAAATCCTGCTCCTGCATGCCGACCCGGCCGACCCCGCACTCTGGACCGCGCTCGTCAGGCCGGGCGCGAAACTGCGCCCCGGACGAACCGTCGAGATCGGGGATCGTCTGAGCGTCGAGATCGTGGACACGACGCCGGACGGCGAGCGCCTCGTCCGCCTGGTCACCGATCTCGCTCCGACGGCGGCCGTGGAGGAATATGGCCAGATCCCGTTGCCACCCTATATCCGCAGGGTGGCGACCGCCGCGGACCGCGAGCGGTACCAGACGGTATACGCCCGCGATCCCGGCTCGGTCGCGGCGCCCACCGCCGGCCTGCACTTCACGCCGGAACTCATCACGCGCCTGCGCGATCGCGGTGTCGCCTTCGCGCCGCTGGTCCTTCATGTGGGAGTGGGTACATTCCGGCCCGTGGAGGTCGAGGACCCCTCGGAACACCGGATGCACCGGGAGTGGTACCGTGTTCCGACGGATTCGGCCGCCACGATCAACACCGCGCGAGCGGCGGGCGGCGCGGTCTGGGCCGTCGGAACGACCTCGGTGCGAACGCTGGAGAGTGTGGCCGATCCAGAGGGCGTCGTCCGGGCGGGTGAGGGCTGGACCGGGATCTTCATCCGGCCACCCTATACGTTTCGGGCCGTGGATCACCTCATCACCAACTTCCATCTTCCCCGGTCCACACTCCTCATGCTCGTCGCGGCCTTCGCCGGCTACGACCGCGCGATGCGCGTGTACGACGAGGCTATCCGTCGTGACTACCGCTTCTATTCCTACGGTGACGCGATGGCGTTGCTCTGACGGACGGAAACGTGCTCGGAACGCTCCGTGAGTTTCCCGCGGTCCGCCATGGATGAGTCGCCCAACGGACACGGAGTCCCGCCTTTGCGTCGCCGTGACGGGAGACGCTATTTTACCTGATTGTGACTCCGTCCGGGACGAACACCTTGTCGCGATTCGAGATTCAGGCCACCGAGGGAAGCGCGCGGGCCGCCACGTTGCATCTGCCTCACGGGATCGTGCGGACCCCCGTCTTCATGCCGGTGGGCACGGCGGCGACGGTGAAGACATTGACGCCAGAGGAGGTCGAGGGGATCGGCGCCACGATCATTCTCAACAATGCCTACCATCTCTTCCTGCGCCCCGGCCACGAGGTGGTGAAGGAGCTGGGCGGCGTGCACCGGTTCCAGCGATGGGACCGGCCGATCCTGACTGATTCCGGCGGTTACCAGGTTTTTTCCCTCGCCGACATTCGCACGATCTCCGACGACGGAGTGATCTTCCAGAGCCATATCGACGGGAGCAGGCACCTGTTCACGCCGGAGCGGGTAATGGAAATCGAGCGGGCGCTGGGCGCGGACATCATCATGGCGTTCGATCATTGCCCGCCGGGACAGGCGGATCGGCGGCTCGCGGAGGAATCGAGCGGTCGGACGCTGACATGGCTGGCGCGATGCCGGGATCGTTTCTCCGCGCTTCGCGATGAGGTGCCGGACGGTTCCGAGCAGACGCTCTTCCCGGTCGTCCAGGGTTCGATCTATCCGGATCTTCGACGCCAGGCGGCCCGTGATACTCTCGCTCTCGGTGATTGGGACGGTGTGGCGATTGGCGGGTTGAGTGTCGGCGAGCCGAAACCGGCGATGCACGAGATCCTCGAGACACTCGATCCCGAACTCCCGCGGGACCGACCACGTTACCTGATGGGGGTCGGATATCCGGAAGACCTCCTCGAAGCGATCGCGCGAGGCGTCGACATGTTCGATTGCGTCGCGCCGACTCGTAACGGTCGTAACGGCAGTGTCTGGACGCGTACCGAGGGTCGGCTCAACATCAAACGCGCCCGGTACAGGACGGACGAGGGGCCGCTCGACCCCGCCTGTGCGTGCTATACCTGCCGAACCTATTCCCGGGCGTATCTCCGCCACCTGTTCATCTCGGGCGAGTGGCTGAGCATGCGGCTGCTTACCCTGCACAATCTTCGCTTTCTGGTCGAATTGACCGAGGACGCGAGGGCCGCGATCATCGGGGGGCGATTCGGAAGCTGGAGCCGCGATGTCCTCGACGGTTGGCGCGCCATGGCCGGCCCGACCGGTGCATCCTGAAGAGACGGTTGACGAGCGGTTTCGAAGAAGTCTGAACTATGTGCCGACGCTGGGCGATCGGCGAACGAACAACGATCGGAAGATCATCACACGGGAGGCGGGACATGGGGCAGGGAACAGCGACGATCATCAATATCCTCATGGTGGTCGCGATCTTCTATTTCCTGCTCATCCTGCCACAGCGCCGGGAGCGGAAACGTCACGCGGAGATGCTGGCGGCGTTGCGGCCCGGTGACTCGGTGGCCACCGCCGGCGGGGTCATCGGAGAGATCGTCCAGTTGAAGGATGACCAGGTCACCCTGAAGTCGGGCGACGCACGCGTCGTGGTCGAGAAGTCGAAGATCGCGCGCGTCATGACGAGTTGAAGGAACCATGTCCGAACTGAAAGTGGAATTGCTCGGCTCGCCCGTACTCCGGAAGCGGGCCGAGGAGATCGAGGAAATCGATGGCGATCTGCGGCGCCTGATTTCCGATATGTTCGAAACGATGTACGCCGCGGAAGGGGTCGGGCTCGCCGGTCCGCAGGTGGGCGTCTCGCGACGGGTGATCGTCGTCGACGTGAAGAACTCCGAACACCCGCGCATGGCGCTCATCAACCCGCGGATCGTCGACGCCACCGGGGAGAGGGTGAAGGAAGAGGAGGGATGCCTGAGCATTCCGGGTGTGTCGGCGCTCGTCGCGCGCGATGAGCTGGTCGAAGTCGAGGCACTCGACGAGCGCGGCGAGCCCATGCGGGTCCGCGCCAGCGGATTGCTCGGACGCTGTCTGCAACACGAGATCGATCACCTCGATGGGGTCCTGTTCATCGATCACCTCTCCGCGCTCAAGCGGAGCATGGTGCTGAAGAAGTACCGTCAGCTGCTGGCGGAGGACGAGGCGGAGAAGGATCAGAAGCCCGCGGCCCGAACGACCGCCCGGCGAGGCCGATGAGGGTCCTTTTCTGGGGCACCCCATCGTTCGCCCTCCCGGCACTTCGCGCGCTCGATGACGAAGGGCACGATATCGTGGCCGTCGTGACTCAGCCGGACCGACCCGCCGGCCGGGGTCAGAGGGCGACATCGGGCCCGGTGAAGCGATTCGCGGTCGACGGGATGATCGACGTCCTCCAGCCCGAGGAGCCGAATGACGAGGCGTTCATCGAGACGATCCGGGCTCTCGAGCCCGAGATCTCGGTGGTCGTCGCCTACGGTCATATCCTCAAGCCGCGGGTGCTGGATCTCCCCGTCCGGGGGTCAGTCAACATCCACGCCTCCCTCCTCCCGGAACTGCGTGGCGCCGCCCCGATCCATTGGGCGATCATCCACGGATACCAGACGACCGGCGTCACCATCATGCGAATGGAGCCGGGACTCGATTCCGGGCCGATCCTGCACCAGGTCGAACAGCCGATTCGTGTCGATGACACGATGCGCGACCTGGCGGGACGACTCGCGGAGATCGGTGCGGAAGCGCTCCTCGCGACGCTGACGATGATGGAAACGGGAAGGATCGAGGAACGCGTCCAGGACCATGCGCGCGCGACCTACGCGCCGAA
Source organism: uncultured Gemmatimonas sp. (assembly GCA_964634395.1). Classification (GTDB taxonomy): domain Bacteria; phylum Gemmatimonadota; class Gemmatimonadetes; order Longimicrobiales; family Longimicrobiaceae; genus WHSP01. The sequence continues at coordinate 52,340 of CAZWJE010000004.1, forward strand.
GCTCGATCGCGAAATCGCCCGACTCGACTGGACGCTCCCCGCGCTGGAAGTCGCCCGCTGGATCCGCGGGCTGGACGGGACGCCGGGCGCCTGGAGCCCGCGAAACGGCGGTGACCCGGTCAAGTTCTTCGCCCCCAGGGTGGAAGTGCGTTCGGGCTCGCCCGGCGAGGTGATCGAAATCGATGAATCGGTGGGTGTGCTGATCGCGGCGGGCCACGAAGCGGTACGCGTTCGCGAGGTGCAGCCCGCGGGGAAACGTCGTATGGAAGCGGGAGAGTGGGTCCGCGGTCGGGGAGTCAGCGTCGGTGACCGATTCCTCTGAGCGGCGGGCGCTCGCGGTTCCTCGGCTCCACATCGTCACGGACACGGCGACGCTTCTGAGCCCAACCTTCGCGGAGACGGCGGCGGCGCTGCTCGCGGCGGGCGGACCACGTATCGCGCTGCACCTCCGCGGGCCGGGGCTGGGGGGCCGAATACTCTGGCGACTCGCCGAGGCCTGCGCCGCAGCCGCCGCCCGTGGCGGGGCCAGGCTGGTGATCAACGACCGACTCGACGTGGCCCGCGCGGTCGGCGCCTGGGGCGCGCAACTCGGGCACCGGTCCTTCGAGGTCCTCGACGCGCGGCGCCTGCTGCCGTCGTCCGCGGCCATCGGGGTTTCCATACACGACCCGACCACGGCCCGGTCCGCCGCCGAAGAGGGAGCGGACTTCATTCTCGCGGGTACTCTTTACGCGAGCGCGTCGCATCCGGAGAGCCCGGGGACTGGCGTCCAATGGCTCTCCTCGCTGACGGACGGACCGCCGATCATCGGGATCGGCGGCGTCACGCCCGGGCGGATCCCGGAGCTGCTCGCGGCGGGGGCGCATGGCGCCGCCGTGATTCGGGGAGTATGGGCCAGACCGTCTCCCGTGACCGCGATGGAGGAATACCTGAAGGAGCTCGCCGGGGTATGAAGGGCGAACCCGCCGTCGACCTCCGTACACGAGGATCCGTCCGCTTCACTTCGCCCGGGACCGGATCGTTCGCCGCGTGACCGGATGCGAGCGGACCGGACGGGGGATCAGAACGTCGAGGAAAAATGTCGCGAGCAACGATTCTCGTACGAGTCAACGGGGAAGACCATGAGGTCGCCGAGGACCTCACGGTCGATGGGTTCTTGAGATCACTTCAGCTCCATCCGGCGATGGTCGTCGTGGAACGCAACGGGGACATCCTTCGTCGGGAGCGCTATCTCGAAGTGCTTGTGGAAAACGGAGATGCGTTGGAGCTCGTACATTTTGTCGGAGGGGGTTGAATTGGCTACCGAGCAAGTCATGGAGCCGCCGGTGGCGGCCGAGGTGGGGACGCGCGATGACCCGCTGGTGATCGCTGGCCGGCCGCTCCGCTCCCGGCTCATGGTCGGGACGGGCAAGTATCGCGGCAACGCGGAGATGGTGGCCGCGATCGAGGCCTCGGGCGCCGAGGTCGTGACCGTCGCGGTACGGCGAATCGATCTGGACCGGGCCAACGAGGAAGGGATACTCCACCATCTGGACCCGACGCGGTATCTGCTGCTCCCGAACACCGCGGGATGCTACACCGCCGCCGACGCGATCCGGTACGCGCGTCTCGCCGGGGCCGCCGGCTTCACCAACTGGGTGAAGCTCGAGGTGATCGGCGACCAGGAGACGCTGCTCCCGGATGCCGCCGCCACGATCGAGGCCGCGCGAGAACTGATCGCCGACGGCTTCCAGGTGCTCGCCTATACGAACGATGATCTGATCACCGCGTTGCGGCTCGAGGACGTCGGATGCGCCGCTGTCATGCCGCTCGCTTCGCCGATCGGCAGCGGTCTGGGCCTGGTGAACCCGTTCAACATCCGCACGATCAAGGCCCGTCTGAAGGTACCCGTGATCGTGGACGCCGGGGTCGGTACCGCGTCGGACGCGGCGGAGACGATGGAGCAGGGGGTCGACGGGATCCTGATGAACACCGCGCTCGCGGAAGCCCGCGACCCCGTCGCGATGGGCAGGGCGATGGGGCTGGCGACGGAGGCGGGCCGCCTTGCCTATCTGGCGGGCCGGATGCCGCGTCGGGAACGAGCCGTACCTTCGAGCCCCCTGACCGGGATGCTCTCGTAGTCGGAGTGGCGTCCGTCACGCCGGCGCGGATCGTCGCCCTCGAAGTCCTGACGCGGGTGAGGCACGGTGAGTTGGTGGACCGTGCGCTGCCGAGCGCGACCCGGGGGCTGGAACCGCGGGACCGGGCATGGGTTCACGAACTGGTCTACGGCACGTTGCGGCTGCGCGGCCGGCTCGACGCGATGCTCGCCGCCTTCGTTCGTCCCGGGCTGGCCTCGCTCGACCCCGCCGTGCTCGACGTGTTGCGGCTCGGCGCGTATCAGCTGGAGGAGATGGGTGGGGTGCCGCCATACGCGGCGGTATCGCAATCGGTGGAGCTCGCGCGGAACGCCGGGGCGGGCCGCGCAGCCGGGCTCGTGAACGGTGTCCTGCAGTCGTTCATCCGGGGTCGGGAGACCGTGGAGTTCCCCGCGTTCGACGCCGATCCGATAGAGTATCTCTCGACCTGGGGCTCGCATCCGGGATGGCTCATCGAGCGCTGGGTCGCGCGCTGGGGTCCCGACGAGACGCGTCGCCTTGTCGAGGCTGACAATCGGAAGCCGGAACTGTATCTCACTCCGGTTCGGGAAACCGTCGCCGGCGCGATCGATCGTCTGAAGGAAGCCGGTATCGAAGCGGAAGCCGTCGAGGGATTTCCCGGATCCGTGCGGATCCTGTCGCCTCACGGACCGGAAGAGACCTTGAAGACGGTGTCGGGAGTGATCCAGGACCCCGCCGCCGCGAGCGTCGTCCGCTTCGCCGGCTTTCCCGAGGGGGCGACGGTGCTGGACCTGTGTGCCGCGCCCGGCGGCAAGACCATCGGGTTGGCGAATCGGGCGGGTCTCGTCGTGGCGTGCGACCTATCCGTCGGCCGCCTCCGGCGGCTGCGATCGAACGTGGAGCGAGTCGAGGCGGAGGACCGCGTTACCCTGGCCGTCGCGGATGGCCGGTTCCCCCCCTTCAAACCCGTGACCGCGGTACTCCTCGACGCGCCGTGCACGGGGACGGGAACGCTGCGTCGTCACGTCGACGGGCGGTGGCGGATCAATCCCCGCGACCTCGAGGCCCTCGCCACCCTCCAGGCCGAGCTGCTGGCCGCGGCGGCGCGGATCATCCTGCCAGGGGGGATACTGGTGTACGCCACCTGTTCGCTCGAGGCCGAAGAGAACGAGAGACAGGTCGAATCGTTTCTCTCGAAGCATCCCGAGTTCCGTCTGATGGCACCGGACGCGTCTTTCGATGGTACGACGGTCGACGGCGATTACCTGAAGGTGCTCCCCCAACTCCACCGGGTGGATGGCGCCTTCGCGGCACGATTGGAGAGGTTCGAGTGAGCGTACGGAGAGCGAGGTTTCGGGACGCCGATATCTTCGACCGACTTCCGAAGCGGAGCATCATGGTGGCGTCGATTGTCGCCCTGGTCGCCTTCGTGGTGGGTTACGTGATCACGACCGTGGCGTTCACCGCGACGAGCGCGGGAACGGAGGTGGCCCTCGTACCGGATGTCCGCGGCCTGACGATCGCGCAGGCGATGGATCGCCTCGAGGATGACGGGTTCCTGCTCGTCGTCGGTGATTCGTTCCCGAACGCGGGATTCCCGGAAGGTTCGGTGCTCGCCCAGTCTCCGCTTCCCGGACAGGAAGTCGGCGCCGGCACGGAGGTGAACCTGATCGTGAGCACCGGTCAACTGAAGGAAGTGGTGCCGGACGTCACGGAGATGTCGCTCCCGCTCGCGATCCGAACGCTCGAGGTGGCCGGATTTCAGGTCATGACGGAGGAGGCGGAGGGTGAAGGGGCGGTCGGAACGATCGTCGGGGTGACGCCCGAGGTGGGGACGCCTTCCGTTCTTCCCGCCGTCGTTGTCCTTCGGGTCGCGATATCGCCGCCGTTCTGGTACATGCCGAACGTGATCGGGCTGCCCGAAGATTCGGCTGTAGTCGCGCTCGAGTCGACGGGTCTGAAGGTGTCGGAAGTCCGGTACGAGACGATCGCCGGGCTTCCTCCGTATCAGGTCGCGGCGCAACTTCCGCTGGCGGGCGACAGTGTCGACCTGGATACCTACGTCCGTGTTCTCGTCGGGCTCCCGGCTGTCGAGAGCCTGGAGGAGAATCGCTCCGCCGGCGGCGCTGGACCGACGGAGGAGGCCGGTCCCGATCCAGTCTCCGCACCGGTGCCGGAAGATGCGTCCGAGCCCTCTCCGACCGCGCCGGCGAGGGGTTGATGATGCCGCGAGAATGGCGGGCCGTCAGTTTTATCCTGGGGTTGATCGTCGTCCTGGTCGGATTCGGCTGGACGGTTCGCGATCGGTTCGCGCCGATCGTGGTCGGATCCACCGCGCCTGACTTCGAGGCGGCTCACTTCGATCGGACCCCCGTGCGACTCGCGACGCTCCGTGGCGAAGTCGTCCTCCTCAACATCTGGGCGACCTGGTGCGAGCCCTGTCGCGAGGAGATGCCTTCGATGCAGCGCCTCTACGATGAACTCGGCCCTCGCGGACTGCATATCGTGGCGGTGAGTATCGACGCGCCGTTCGGGTCCTCCGATCGCGGGGGCCGCCCGGGTGGCGACGTCGGGGCGTTCGCCCGGGAATATGGGCTCACGTTCCCGATCTGGCTGGATCCCGACGGCAATGTGCAACGGGTCTACCGCGCCACTGGCGTCCCGGAATCCTTCGTGATCGACCGCGATGGGACCATCGTGAAGAAGGTGATCGGGGCGACCGACTGGTATTCCGATTCCAACCTCGATCTGCTCGAGCGACTCCTGGAGAGCTGACGGATGGCTTCCTTCTTCCGCCGGATCACGGAGAACTGGAAGCTGAAGACGCTCGCGCTGGCGATCGCGACGCTACTCTGGGTCGTGTGGAGCGCCGACGCGGTGACGAGCAACTGGATTCCGGTGCCGCTGCAGGTTCGTATCGGGGATGCCCGTTACCGGCCGGTCGGTGAGGCGGCCCGTGAGGTCGAGGTGCGCTTCAGCGGAACGGGCCGTGATCTGCTGGACGTCGCGGTGACCCGTCCGCCGCTCGTCCTGGCGATCGACGAGGTGCCCGGCCCGAACGCGGAGTACTCGCTCGATCCGCGCATGGTCCAGCTTCCGTCCCAACTCGCGGTGAGCGCGCTCGAGGTCCGGCCACGCACGTTGCCGCTCGAACTGGAGCGGATCGACACGCGCGTCGTCCCGGTCCGACCCCGAATGATCGACGCGCTGGATCCGGGCTGGTCACTCCTCGATACGCTGTCTCTCGAGCCCGCCGAGATCCGGGTGACGGGCCCTATCGCTCAGGTCGCCTCGCTCACGGAGATCTATACACAGCCGTTCGAGGTGACCAACGCGGATACGGTACTCCGTCGCGCCGTCGCGCTGGACACGGTGGGGCTCGGTTCGCTGGAACTCGGCGCGACGAGCGTCAACGTCCTGGGTCGGGTGGACCGGATCGTGGACCGCGTGATCAACGACGTCCAGATCGATGTCATGGCCGGCGTGACGGTGAGCCCGGCCGCCGTCCAGGTTCGGCTGCGAGGTCCGGAGCGGGCCGTGCGGGCGATTCCGGCGGGGTCGATACGGGTCGTCGTGCCGGTGGATCGCATACCGTCGATGATCGCGGAGGAAGGTCTGCCGGTTCCGCTGCGGGTCGTGGGCGTGCGTGAGGGGATCGCGGCGACGGTCATCCCCACCCAGGCGACGATCCTGCCCGTGGCGCCGCCGACCGACGACCTGCAGGAGACGGAGGTCGGCCCGCCTCGGGACACCGCCGCCACACCCGTTGTCGGGCAGGACAGCGCCGTGACCCACGCGGAGGATGGCGGGAGCGACGAAGGCCCACCCGACACGGACGAAGTCGTCCCCGACGTGGAGGCATGAGCCAGACGCTCACCCTCGGGATCGAGACTTCCTGCGACGAGACGTCCGCCGCGGTGCTCCGTGGCGAGAACGATCTACTCTCCCACACGATCCTCTCCCAGGACATCCACGTCATGTACGGGGGCGTGGTCCCCGAGATCGCGTCACGAGAACACCTTCGCGTCCTGGACGAGGTGGTCGAGGACGCACTCTCGCGCGCGGGCATCGGCCTGGACGCCGTCGACCTCTTCGCGGTGACGGCGGGTCCGGGTCTGATCGGGGCGCTTCTCGTCGGCGTCGCCTGGGCGAAGGGAGCCGCCTGGGCGATGGACCGGCCGCTGGTGGGCGTCCACCATATGGAGGGTCATCTCTTCGCGGTGAACGTGGAGCGCCCCGAGGCCGAACCGCCCTTCGTGGCGCTCCTCGTTTCCGGTGGGCATACCATGTTGCTCCACGTACCCGCGTGGGGCGACTACCGGCTGCTCGGCGAGACCCGGGACGACGCGGCCGGCGAGGCGTTCGACAAGGCCGCGAAACTGTTGGGGTTACCCTATCCCGGCGGTCCCTCCATCGAACGGGTCGCGCGGGAAGGAGATCCGTCGCGGCACCCGCTACCCCGTCCGCTTCTCAGCCCGAGGACGGGACCGGAGGATCCGGATTACTTCGACTTTTCCTACAGCGGTCTGAAGACGGCGCTCCGCACGCGAATCCAGCGAATGGACGGCGAAGGAGAACTCGCCGCCGCCGTGCCCGATCTGGCGGCGTCGTTCCAGGAGGCGGCGATCGAGGTCCTCGTGGAGAAGACGGCGCGCGCCGTGCAAGAAACGGGTTGTTCGCGGGTATTGTTGGGCGGCGGCGTCGCGAACAGCCGGAGATTGCGCGAGCGTCTTCTGGAGCGGATCTCCGGAGTGGCGCTTTTCCACCCCTCCAGCCGACTCGCGACGGACAATGCCGCGATGATCGCGCGGGCCGGGAAGTTCCGATTCGACCGGGGAGAGGTGGCGGTGCCCGAACTGACGGCCCGCGCGGATCTGCCGTTTCCGGGGCTCGACCGCGCCGGATGGCACTCATGCGGACAAACTCCCGCCGGGCATTCCGGATGTCGGAAATACGGTAGCGAATGCTGACGATCCTTCACGTTTCCGACCTGCATTTCGGACCGCCATTCCACCCGGAGGCGGCCGAGGCGCTTCTGCGTTTCGTGGAACGGAATCCGACGGACGTGATCGTGGCCTCGGGCGACTTCACCCAGCGCGCGAAGATCGAACAGTTTCGCCAGGCGCGTGCCTTCCTCGAGCGCCTTCCGCCCGTTCCCCTTGTCGTCACCCCGGGTAATCACGACATCCCGCTCTATCGCGTGGGCGAGCGGTTGTTCGATCCGTACCGAAACTACCGGGAGTACATCTCCGACGAACTGGATACCGTCCTTACCGTGCCGGGCGCGGTGATCGTGGCCGTCAACTCGACGGCGCCTCATCGGGCGATCACCAACGGACGCATCCATCGCTGGCAGCTCGACTTCGTGCGCGAGGCGTTCGCGGACACGCCGGACGAGGTCCAGCGGATCGTCGTTTCGCACCACCATTTCGCGCCGCCGCCCGACTTCGAGGGCGCGAAGGCGATGCAGGGCGCCAAGCGCGCGCTCGACGCGTTCACGGCGATGCGGGTGGACCTCATCCTCGGTGGTCACCTTCATCGGGCGTACATCGGCAACTCGCTGGACGTCTACCCCGGCAAGGATCGGAATCACGGGATCGTCATCGCCGAATCAGGGACGACCACGTCGCGGCGCGGCCGAGCGCGCGAGAGGGAGAAGAACACCTTCAATGTCCTGAGAATCGACGGACGGCGAATCCGGATAACGCATTACATGTACTTCGAGCCCGCCGGGGGTTTCCTGCCCACGAGCCGGCACATCTTCTTCCGGGGCGGCCGTCCGCCGCTGGACGATCCGCTCGTCGAGGAATCCGGTGCCCTCTTCCGATTCGCCGACGAGATGGGCGAGATGGGCGAGGTGGGCCGGCATGGATGAGTCGGGATCCCCCCGCCCGGGTCGCCGGCGGAGTGACGCGCCACGGGTACGGCTACCCGGGGCCTGGGTGATGTCCGGTGTCGCGCTGGCTTTCGTGGTCGCCATCGCCGCCATCGTCGCGGTCACCCAGACGAGTTGGGGCCGCTCGCAGATTCTCTCCTTTACCGTCCGGGCGATCGGCGGCCGGCTGAGCGGTGAGTTCTCGATCGGGCGGATCGATGGAAACATGCTCACCGGCGCGCGATTGTACGACGTGAGCCTCCGCGGGTATGACGGCGTTCCGCTCGCTGAACTGGATAGCGCCTATATCCAGTACCGTGTGGTGAGTTTCCTCGGCGGTGACATCGTGATCAACCGCCTCACCGCCTGGAACGCCGCGCTCAACCTCCTCCGAATGCCGGACGACACCACCTGGAACTACGTGGAGATCCTGGCGGATCCTTCCCCCGATCCCACCAGCGCCCCGATCGGCATTCTCATCGAGCGGCTGATCCTGAAAGACAGTCCGATCGCGATTCGCGCACCCGTCGAAGCCGATCCCAGGCTCTCTCCCGAGGCGGCGCGCGCCGAGGTCGCGGAAACGATCGCGGACACCGCGCGCTGGTACATCGAGGAAGTGCCCGGTGGCCATCTGAGGGCGATGTACCTGGAGGTGGACTCCGCCGCCGCCAGGGAGGTATTCATCGGCGGAAGCGAACGGGGCGGGATCTATCTCGAGTTGGAGCAGGCGCGGGTGACGTACCGCGGTTCGAAGGACCCCCCGCTCGAAGTCACCGGCGCGCGGGGGCAGATGCACCTCCTCGACGGCCTCGTGAAGATCGACATGCCGGCCTTCGAGCTCACGTCGAGCCAGGCCTCGATGATCGGGACCGTTGACCTGACCGGAGACCGACCGATGTACGATCTCTCGATCGACGCGGCCGAGTACGCGCTCTCGGATCTGCGCTGGCTTTTCCCCTGGTTCCCGGCCGAGCCCGAGGCGGCGCACGGGGAGGGGCACTTCACGCTCCAGGACGAGCCGCTCGAACTCATCTTCCTCGCCCGCGACTTCCTTCTCGAAATGCCGGGGAGCCGGGTCACCGGTTCGTTCGGCCTGGCCACGGGGATCGATTCGTTCGAGTTTTTCGACGTCGATATCGAGGCCGATCCGCTCGACGTCGCGGACATCGAGCGACTGCTGCCCGAGGGGCTGCCCGTCAGCGGGCTGGAGATCGGTGGCGCGACGATCGAGTAGCGGTCGGGGGCTCGGGACGACCAGGAGCGGGACGACGAGAAGCCGGGCCCGGGATGACAAGGTCGAACCTCCGCGCGGCTCTCACTCCTCGTGCGGGAGGCGAATCCTGCGCGGCGGTCCGGGAGCGACGGCTTCGGGGCGGTCGTCCGGCCCGGATACCGGCGCGCCGCTATCGCTGTTTCCCTCGCCATCGGGCACGAAGCGCATGACGGAGTCGGGAAGCTGCACCCCGCCGATCTCCTTCATCACCTCCATGACGGGCGGGAAAACCGCCGCCAGATCCTGCACGAAACGGGCGGGGCCGGACGATGCCCCATCCGCGTGGGGACCGCCGTTGCCGCTCCACACCACGACCTTGTCGAACTTGACGCTGGAGATCGCTTTCGCGGCGCTTTCCGCGAGGTGGTCGAGGTGCTCGAGCATGAGCAGTCGGTAGGCCGAATCGGCTCCGCCGCACGCGTCCACGATCGCCTTGAGGCCCTCTCCCTTCTTCTGGAGTTTTTCGAACTCACCCTGGGCTTCGGCGCGCAGACGCGCGAGGATCGCGGCCGCTTCCGCGTCGGCGCCGATTCGCGTGCTCTCACCGTCCGCCTCGGCCTCGACGATGCGTCGTGCTTTCTCGGCGCGCGCGGGGGCCTCGAGCTCGGCCCGTTGCTCCGCTTCGACCCGTTCCGCCTCGGCCAGCGCGGCTCGAGCGAGCGCCCGGTTCTGCGCCTCTTCGACGGCTGCCTCGGCCACCCGTTTGCGCGTCTCGCCCTCCTGGTACGCCTCCGCCCGCCGGACCTGCAGTTCCGCCTCGGCGACCGCCACCAGCGCCTGCGCCGCCGCCTCTCCCTTGATCGCCTCCGCGTCCGCCGCCGCGATCGCGACACGGCGCGCGCGGTCCGCCTTCACCTCGCCCTCCACCGCCTCCGCCTCGGCGGCCGCGACCGAGATCCGCTTCTCCCGATCCGCCAGGGCGATCTGGGCGTCTCGTTCGAACGCCGCGCGCTGCTGGGCCACCGACGTTTCCTTCTCGAGATCAGCGATTCTCACCTGTTGATCACGCGCCGCTTCCTGGACACCGATCTCCCGGAATTTGCTTGCGTTGGCGACCTGTATCGTACGTTCCTGCTCCGCGTTGGCTACGCGGATCTCACCGACTTTCTCCTGCTCCGCGACATCGCCCCGCGCCTTCTGTACCGCCTCGGCGGCCGCCTTCCGACCGATCGCTTCGATGTAGCCCGACTCGTCGCCGAGGTCCTTGATGTTCACGTTCAGCAGTACGAGCCCGATCTTCCTCAACTCAGGCTCGAGCGCGGCCTGGATGTGCGCCTGGAACGCGTCGCGGTCGCGGTTGATCTCCTCGATACGCATCGAGGCGATGACCTGCCGCATCTGTCCGAAGATGATGTCCGCCGCCTGACTCTTGATCTCCTCCTGGGTAAGGCCGAGCAGTCGTGTCGCGGCGTTCTGCTGGATCTCCGGCGTGGTACCGATCGCGACGGTGAAGACCGAAGGCACACGGACGCGGATGTTCTCGTAGGAGAGGGCGTCGGTGAGGTTCACGTCCACGGTGAGCGGCAGGAGCGAAAGGAACGCGTGCTCCTGGATGACGGGGAAGACGAACTTCCCGCCGCCGCTGAGACAGATCGCCGACTGGCCGGGGCCGACGCGGCCGGAGATGACGAGGACCTGGTTCGCCGGGCAGCGCTTGTAGCGGGTGACGAAGAGAACGATGACGCTCAGGCAGACGAGCGCCACCAGCCCGAGGGCACCGAAGGTCGTGAGGAGTCCGACGGGGTCGAACTGAAGCAGGATCGTCGCGCCGGGGGTCATTCGAGGACCTCATCGATGAGAGAGACGGGGATGACCTCGACCGTGTCGGGGTCGACGATGGATACGACCACGACGGATTCGCCGGTGTCCAGGGTTTCGCCGAGAGGGGTGACCGCGCCGATCTCCACGGTTCGGCCCTGGAGCGCGAAGTGGACCTTGCCCGGACCGGAGCGAGCCGGGGGTATGGAGAGGTAGACGGTGGCCGCGAGCCCGACCGCGCCTTCGAGACGTAGCGAGCCGTCGCTGTCCAGGCGCAGAACCTGCCGCGTGAGCAGCGCCGTACCGATCAGCCCTCCCCCACCCGCGACCGCGCCGATCAGCGCGGCCAAGAGAGTGGGCGCGCCGCTGGCCGCCGCCGTGAGGCCGCCCAGCCCAAAGAACCCGACCCCGGCGGCCACGGACCGGACGCTGAGCAGCTCGAACCCTTCGCCGATCGCCGATTCACCGCCCTCGAAGCCATTGACCTCGGGTGTATCGCCGAGGCCGAAGAATCCGACGAGGATCTGGATGACGAGGACGAGAACTCCCAGGGCGGCGCAGGCGATGAAAAGTTCGTTCATCGTCGTGGAGACAGGGTGGGTGATTACCGCCTTCCCGCTGGAAGGTAACATCGGCGCCGAACCGGGCAATGCCGAAGCCCGGCCCGGCCCATGCGGACCCGGTGGGGCGCTTGACTTTTCCGTCGGAACGGGCCTACTCTGCCTGCCTCACGCCGTGCGAGATCGCCATGCCTGAACGCCGCCGCCGGTCGGCCGGGAGGAGTCACCATCACCATTCACGACGTCTTGGCCGACCGTCGATCGAGATTCCGCGCGCGAATGGTCGCGGTCGCTCGCGACGCGGGTCCGAGGGGCACGCGGAGATTCAGGGGGGTGGGTTGAGGTGGAAAGCGCTGATCCGGTCCCTGCTCGGCTCATGAGCGATTCCCCCGAGACGCTGGCTCCCGTGCCCGAGCATCGACGGGCCCGGATCGTCGAGATCGCGCGCCGTGCGCGTGCCGCGCGCCATGTCATTCTCACCACCCATCTCAACGCGGACGGCGACGGCGCCGGCTCGGAAACGGCGCTCGCGGCATGGCTCGAGAGCGTGGGGGTGCGTGTCACGATCGTCAATCCCACGCCGTATCCGGAAAACTACCGGTTCCTCCTCCACCGTCCGGACCTGACCGTCGATGCGACGGACCCGGACATCGCGGCGCTCGTCGCGACCGCCGACCTCGGCATCGTCGTGGATACCAGCGAACCACGCCGGATCGCGCCGCTGGAAGGATATTTCGCCAGCCTGCGGACGCTGATCGTCGACCATCACCCGGCCGGGCCGGTCGTGATCGCCGGAGACGGGATCAGCGATCCCGAGGCCTCCGCGGCTGGTGAACTCGTCTACGACATCATCACCCTCTCAGGCGATCCATGGCCGTTCGCGTCCGCGCTCGGCGTGTACGTCGCCATCGTCAGCGACACGGGTTCCTTCCGGTTCGGCAATACGACGCCGCGCGCGCACCGGATCGCCGCCGAGATGCTCTCCCGGGGCGTCGATCCCGAGTCGGTGTTCGAAAAAATGTTCGCGACCGCGCCGATGCGGCGTCTGGAACTCCTCCGCGAGGCGCTCGCGAACCTCTACCGGGACGAGGAACGGGGAATCGCGTGGATCGTGGTGACCAAGGAGATCACCGACCGGCTGGGGTCCACGCTGGATGACTACGACGGCCTCATCGAGCACGTTCGTTCGATCGAGGGGACCCGGGTGGCGATCATGTTTCGCGAGGCCAGCGAGGACGAGACCAAGATCTCGCTCCGTTCGACGGGCCTGGTCGACGTGAACCAGGTCGCGCGGAAGTTCGGTGGCGGCGGACACGTGAAAGCGTCCGGCGCCACCATCGGCATGCCGATCGCCGAGGCGGTTCGCCGGGTCGTCGACGAGGTCCGGCACGCCGTCGACGTCTGAGCGAACCGCCTCCGCGACTCTCCTACTTCTGTCCGTTCACCCCCTGTCCCTCCAGGTACGTATACCCGGCGAGTCCCTCGATGTAGTCGGCGATGAAAGCGTTCGACTCCTGTCGAGTGAGGCCCTGGGCGCGCTGCACTTTGCGGCGGAACGCGGCCACGAGGGTCTGCGCGTCGAACTGCACATAGTTGAGCACTTCGGTGGTGGTGTCGCCGTGGACCAGGTCGGTGATCTCATAGCCGTCGCCGTCGAGCGCGAGGCGAACGTGGATGGCGTTGGTGTCACCGAAGAGGTTGTGCAGGTCACCGAGGATCTCCTGGTAGGCGCCGGTCAGGAAGATCCCGAGAACGTAGGGCTCACCGCGTTTGAGTTGATGCAGTTCGAGGGTCCGCTTCCCGGTGCGGCCGCCGGTGAAGCGATCGATCTTGCCGTCGGAGTCGCAGGTCACGTCCTGCAGGGTACCGCGCTGGGTCGGCTCCTCGTTGAGCCGATGGATCGGCAGGATCGGGAATAGCTGGTCGATCGCCCAGGAATCCGGCAGCGACTGGAAGAGGGAGAAGTTGCAGAAGTAACGGTCGGTGAGGATGACGTCGAGTTCCGGGGTGATCTCGCCGAGTTCTCCTTCCTCGTCCTTGGCGATGAGGCGGGCGATACGGTTCATGATCGCCAGGTGAAGGCGTTCGATGGTGGCCCGATCGCGCAGTGAAAGAACGCCGCTGTTGAAGAGGAGCTGGGCCTGCTCCTTGGCGAAGATCGCGTCGTGGTAGAGTTCGCGCAGGTTCCGCGTGTTGACTTCGTCGAGCGAACCGGCGAGGTCGTGTACGAGCGCGGGGGCGTCTTCCGGGATCTCGCCGATCTCACCGACGACCTGCGTCTCGAGATCGATGACGTTGATCAGGAGAAGGGCGTGGTGCGCGGTGAGTGCCCGGCCGGATTCGGAGATCACGTTCGGCATGGGGACCTCGCCCCCGCGGCACGCCTCGGCGAGCGAATAGATGATATCGTTCGCGTACTCCTGCACCGAATAGTTGACGCTGGCGTTCGAGGTGGAGCGGGAGCCGTCGTAATCGACACCGAGCCCGCCGCCCACATCCACGTACTCGACGCCCACCCCGGCCGTCCTCAACTCGACATAGTAGCGGCTTACTTCGGCCATTGCCGCCTTCACGTTGCGGATGTCGGGGACCTGCGATCCGAGATGGAAATGGATCAGCTTGAGCAAGTCGAGTTTTCCGGCTTCCTGCAGCTTGTCGAGGACGAGGACCAGCTGGGAAGCGTTGAGGCCGAACTTGCTCCGTTCTCCGACGGTTTCCGCCCACTTTCCGGAGCCGGTGGCCGCCAGCTTGATCCGGACGCCGATCAGGGGGTCCACTTCCATCTCCTCGGCGACGCGGAGGATCAGGTCGACCTCGTTGATCTTCTCGACCACCACGAACACCGTGTGGCCGAGTTTCTGACCCATGAGCGCCAGGCGAATGAACTCCTCGTCCTTGTAGCCGTTGCAGACGATGATGTGGTCGGTACGGTCGCTGAGCGCGAGGACCGCCTGCAACTCCGGCTTGCTCCCGACTTCCAGCCCGACGCCATACTCCTGGCCGAACTGGAGTATCTCCTCCACGACGTGCCGCTGCTGGTTGACCTTGACCGGATAGACAGGGATGTACTTTCCGTCGTACTCGAACTCGGCGATCGCGTTCTGGAAGCGGACCGCGAGCGACTCGACTCGTGTTCGCAGGATGTCCGAGAAACGCAGGAGAAGGGGGAGCGAGACACCCTGCGCCTCCATGTCCTTGGCGATTTCGTAGAGGTCGAGGCTCCGGGACGGTTCCTTCGTGGGGTGTACGGTGACGTGCCCCAGTTCGTTGATGCCGAAGTATCCGACTCCCCAGCCTTCCACGTTGTACAGCTCCAGCGCGTCATCTATCGTCCAGGCATCCTGTGCCATAGCGGTCCTCGATGAGTCCAGGGTCCGATGAAGGCCCGGCGAAGCGTGGTCGGGGCCGGGCGAATCCGTCGAGTTGTCCACCTTGCTTTGTGCATCCCTCGACGAAGGGGCAAAAGACTAAAAATCTGTACCAACGAGGCGTCTCCCGAAAGGGCGGCGGGGACGATGGGGGGGCGAAGGCCACGGTGGAGGCGAACGGAAGGGTGGCGCGGCGAGAGCCGGCCACGTAACGTGCCCGAAATTCCTCCCCGGACCGATGACCGAACCTTCGACCCCGATGTCGCTTCCGAGCCCGTCCTCGCCGCGAGCCGTGCCGGACTGGCGAGAGCCATCGCCGATGATCGGCCGCGACCGGGAAATGGCGTTGGTGCGCCATCTCCTGGACGAAGCGGAGAGCGGGCGCGGCGGGATGCTGGTGATCTCCGGAGACGCCGGGGTGGGGAAGAGCCGGCTGTTGCGCGCGGCGGCGCGCGAGGCCGAACGCCTCGGCTGGAGGAGCCTGATCGGACGGGCCTATCCGGTGGAGACGGGCATCCCCTATTCGCCCTTCGCCGATGCCTTCGTACCGCTTCTCTGGAAGCTGGACGCGGAAGGGCTGGCGACGCTCACGCGGGGCAGCGAGGCGGAACTGCGATATCTCTTCCCGGCGATGGGCGGATCCTCCGTGGCGGATTCCGGACACGATCCGGTGGAACTGAAAGCGCGCCTTCTCTGGAACTTCACGCAGTTCCTGACTCGTCTCGCGACTCGCCAACCTCTGCTTCTGATCCTCGACGATCTGCAATGGGCGGACGCTTCATCGATCGAACTCCTTCACCTCATCGCCCGACGGATCGGCGGTTCCCGCGTCGCCGTGCTCGCGGCGTATAACCGCGAACTGGTCGAGGATCGCGCGGACGTGATCGCGATGGAGGAATCGTTGATCGGGATCGGTGCGGCGCGCCAGTGCCCGTTGCGACCGCTCTCGCACGCGGACACCGCCGCGCTCGTCCAGCAGGTCTTCGGTGTCGGAGAGACGACGACTCGTGAGTTCTCGGCGCTGGTCTTCGGGTGGACCCGGGGGAATCCGTTCTTCCTTGAGGAAGTGCTCAAGACGCTGGTGGATAGTGGGCGACTGCGCGAGGTGGAAGGGGCGTGGACGGGCTGGGAGATGACGGAGATCGATCTACCGTCGTCCATACGTGACGCCGTGCGCGGAAGGTTCCGCTCTCTCAGGTCGAACGTTCGCGCGCTCGCGGACGTGCTGGCGGTCGTGGGTACGAGTGTCGGGCATGACATCCTGCTGTCGGTGAGCGGCACCGACGAACCGGAGTTCCTGGAGGCGATCGAGGAGCTGCGTCGGTGTCGCCTGGTGGACGAGCGGCTGGAGGACGGCGTGGTCGTCTACGATTTCGTGCACCCGATGATTCGGGAGGCGCTGAACGCCGAACTCGGCCTGGCGCGAAGACGGCGGCTTCACCGTCGGGTCGCCGAAACACTGGAGTCGTTGTGGGGCGCGGACGCGACCGGGCACGCCGACGAGCTGGCCTACCACTACGCGCGATCAGGCGAGAGGTCATTGGCCCCGAAGGCCGTGCTCTACCTCGCTGCGGCGGGTCGGGGCGCCCTTCGTCGACAGGCGAATCGGGAAGCGGCCGACTACCTGAGCGCGGCGCTGGAGCGGGTGTCGGAAGGGACAGGGGAGGCCGATGTCCAGGTCGCCGGGCTCGTCGAGGATCTGGCGCGGGCGCGACAGCGGCTCGGCGACCTGGATGGCGCGACCGAGCTCTGGCGCCGGCGGCTGGAATTCGCGGAAACCGCCGGCGACGCGTCCGCTCGAGCGCGTGTTCACCGCCGGCTGGGGCAGATCGAATCCTGGCGGGCCCGATACCCGGAGGCGCTCGAGCACTTCGACGCGGGGCTCGCGGCCGCCGAGGTGGCGGGCGACGACGGCCAGCTCGTCCGGCTCCACATCACCCGGGCGGAGTGCCTGATGGAAACCGGGCGCGCCGATGACGCCCGCGTGGAGACGGAGGCGGCGCTCCGGCTCGGTGAACGTCTGGGCCGACGGGATCTGCTGGCGCGTGTGCATCTCGGGCTTCTGCTTCTGCACACCTGGACGGGACCGCCCGAGCGGGCGCGACACCATCAGCGACGGGCGCTGGAACTCTCCGCTTCGCGCGAAGACAGGCCACTCCGCTGTGACGTGCTTTGGGGCGCCGCCCTCCTCGGCATCGCCACGGGTGAACTTCAGGCGTCGCACGCGCACGTGGAAGCGGGGAGTCGGCTCGCGGACGAGATCCGCTCTCCGCTCCACTGGCTGCGTATGGCCGAACTGCGGGTCGAACTCTTCGCCAGCGCGGGGGATTGGACGGATGCCGTCCAGCTCGCGAACCGGGCGATCGAGACGGCGCGCGCCCTCGATCACCGTTCGTCGCTCACGCGGCTGCTCTTCTGGCTCGGAACGATGCACTTCGGGCGAGGTGACGTCGCGCGTGGGAAGGCCGCGGTCGACGAGGCCTGGGAACTCGCGGACGCGGGGAGTGGCTCGGCGGGGCGGGACGTGCACGCGGTGGTCTCCGCGTACGCCGGCCGAGCCGGCTTCCACCTGGCCACGGGCGACTTCGAACGGGCGATCGAGGTTGCGGAGGCCGGCCTCGCCGTCGCCGACCGGACCGGGTACAGCGTATGGGCGATCAACAGGCTCCTTCCCATGCTCGCGGAAGCTCATATGCTGCTGGGAGACCTCGATGGGGCGTCCCGGGTCGGAAGGAGGCTTCGCGCTGATGCCGAGCGGCTGGGGCACCTGCTCGGCCTTGCCTGGGCCGATGCGTGTGATGCGCTGCTCGTCTGGCTGCGCGGTGACCCCGTCGCCGGGATCGGACTTCTGCGCGCGGCGGCGAACCGCCTCGAGACGATTCCGGCCGTTCACGACGCTGCTCGGCTCCGTCGCCATCTCGCCGCCCGGCTGCGCGATTACGGTGACCGGGAAGGCGCGTTGCGCGAACTTCGGGAGATCCACGAGACGTTCGTGCGACTCGGAGCCGAACGCGAACTGGCCAAGACCCGTGAGCAGATCCGCGAACTCGGTTCCCGTCCCCCCGTTCGAGAGGCGGCGCGCGGTGCGGATGGACTCTCGATGCGTGAGGTGGAAGTCGCCCGGATGGCCGCGCGGGGGATGACGAACAAGGCGATCGGCCGCGCGCTGGAAATTTCACCCCGCACGGTCAGTACACATCTCTCGAAGGTGTTCGCGAAACTCGAGATCGGGTCCAGGGGAGAACTCGCCGAGGCGATGATCGCGGAGCCGTCCTTCCTCGAGTAGCGTGAGGGCCGGAAGCCCCCTGTCGCCATCGCCAGGGTACGATGATTTCCGATGGCTCGCGGGTCGCCACGGGGGTCCCGTGGAACGGCCCCCCCCCGTTGTCATCGCCGGGGTATCACGCTTTCCGAAGCCGCGCCGGCCGCGAAGCGCGCTTCGCCCTTCGCCCAGCCGTACTCCCTCAGCAGATCCGCGTAGACTCTCGCGTCGACCTCGGCGTACCGGTCGAGAATGGACTCGATCGAGAGACCGCCGGCCGCGACTCGCTCGTCGAGCCAGTCCTTGAGCCAGACGAGATGGTGCCGCTCGTCCTCGATCATGCGATAGAGGGTGGCCTGGACTCTACGGTGGGTGCCCGGCCGACGGATATGGTCCAGGAAGTGGCGGTAGACTCGTCGTTCGATCGTCTGTGTCGCGATGATGAAATGCAGGAAAGTCGGGGGCGGTCCGGCGAAGAATTGGAACCGATACTGATAGGTCTCCGGGATATGTCGGAGCTGTCCGCCGACGGCAAGGATCGTCTCGGACCAGATGTGGGCGTGCACGAGGAGATCCGCCGCGTGGCGGGTGAGATTCACGAGCACACGCGCATCCCGCATCCGCGGCGCCAGGTCCGCGAGGATGCGTCCCCCGTGCAAGGCGGTAACGCGATAGAAATTGAGGGCCCTCAGCTCGTTCCCCGAGATCTCCATGATTGACTCATTCAGGCCGCGGTATCCAGTGAGGTAGTCCACGCACGCCGGGCGAGATCGGCGGCGAGCGCGCGCCAGTACATAGCCACGGGCGGGGCGCCATGGCCGAGGGCGGCCTCGGCGATTCCCGTGTGGAACCGTTTCGCGTGGGCGAGGTGAGGAACGAAGTGGCCGAGCGTACCGATGAGCTTCGTCAGTCGCGCGTCCCCGGTTTCCTCGGCCGCGATTTCGAAGAGCCGGTAGGTCGAGAGATCGGTGAGGGCCGGCGGGGAGATCGACCGGCGGCGCCAGAGCGGGTTCTCGGACCACACCTCCCACGACCATGCGATGATCCGGTCGAGCGGCGCGGCCCCATCGCCGGCACACAGATGGACGGTGGCGCCGCGCAGATCCGGGCGGGTGGCGAGCTCCGCGATCGCGGAGGCCGCGAAGTCGGCCGGGATGACGTCGACGAGGGTATCTCCCCGACCCGGAAGCAATGGCGCGAGCCCGTCATGCAGGAGGCGCAGTATCCGGTGGATCGCGCCGTGGCGAAGGATCCGGCCCCGCTGGTCGTCGCAGACGATGGTGCTCGGACGCAGGATGACGAAATCACGACCGCTCGCGCGGACGAGATCTTCCGCTTCCGCCTTCGACTGTTCATGGGCGTTCGCCCACCCGACCCGGGTCGGTGGATCGGTCTCCGCGATCCGCCCGGAACGGAGCCCGGCGACGAAGGCGGTGCTGACGAAGCAGATGGGCGATCCGCCGGGCGCGGTGAACTCCAGGAGACGTTCGGTCCCTCGTACGTTCACGGCGCGCGCGCGCGCCAGGTCGGCGCCGGGGTCGGTGTCGGCCGCGAGGTGAACGATCGCGGTGAAGTCCCGGCGCAGCGCGTCGCGCGTGGCGGCCGGGAACGCGGCGGCCGACGATCCCGGGTCGCCGACGATGGCGGTGACCCGGGCGGCGGGAACGCGCAGAGCCCGAGCCCGCGCCGCCCAACGTTCCGGGTCGCGGGTGAGTATGACGAGGTCCGCGCTGGGACGGTCGGTGAGAAGTCGTCGAACGACGAGACCACCGAGATGACCGGAGGCGCCGGTGACCAGGATGCGTTCGCCCACTCAGGCCTCCATCGCCATCGCCGTCCAGTGGGCACCGTAACCATATCCGAAGAGGAGGACTCTCTCGCCGGTCCGGACGGAGCCACTGTCGAGCGCGTCACGCAGGTTGATGAAGTTGTCGGACGGGGTATGGCCGTCGCGCGGTACGTTCCGGGACCACAGCCGTGCCTTTCGCATTCCCGTCAGCACGAGGAGGATCTCCCAGCTCCGCAGGTTGACGTTGTGGGGGATGACCCAGTCCACGTCAGAGGCATTCCATCCGGCGTCGTCGAGGGTCTTTTGGATGACCGTCCGGGCGGTCGGGAAGTAGGCGCCGAGCATTTCGTCGCGGAGCCGGTCCGCCTCCCAGAAGAAGCCCTTGGTCACATGACGCGACGCCACGATGCGGTTCCGGCCCGAATCGCGGCCGACGAGGATCGAGCAGGCCGCGTCCGAAGTACAGGTGAAGATCACCTCGCGCGCCGCGTCCGTGGGCATGAAGTCGACGCTGACGCAGAGCGCATAGTCGATGCCTTCGGCGAGACAGAGCGCGCGGGCGACACGGATCGCGCCGAACAGGCTCGTCCCGCCGAGTTGATCGACGCCGATCACCGAGGCATTGCCCAATGCCAGGTCGTACTGCAGCCGGGTGGCGGGGAAGCGGAACCGGTCCACCGTACGCAGGGCGCCGCGTCCTGTCTCGGTCGCGGAGCCGGGCAGGAACGCCGTCTCCCCGGCCGCTCCCGAGTAGAGCACGAGCCCGACCTCCGCCGGGTTGAGCCCTGATTCGTCAAGGAGCGCGCGGGCCGAGGACAGACCCAACTCGTAGGGGCTCTCCTCGGCCGCGACGTAGACGCGCCCGAAGCCGGCCCGCCGCAGCAGCGCGGGTTCGCTTCGCAACTGGCCGGCGAGCGCTAGCTCCTCCACGCCTCGCGAATTGGACGGGAACGCGTACGAGACCGCGAGGATCGATATGTCCGTCACGACTGGCCTCGCTCGATCCAGACGACCGCCAGGATATGCTCGGGCCAGGGGCTCACCGTGTACCCGCCCGCGGCGAAGCGGACGCCGTCGAGAATCGCGCCACGCAGCGTGCCATCGTCATCGAAGGTCAGCTCCAGCGCGGTGCACGGATGCGGTTCGTTGCGTCCGAGCGCCTTCCACGTCGCCTCCTTGAGTGCCCAGAGCATCCGACGCTCGGGTACCTCCTGGCGTTGTTCCGCCAGGGTGAGGAAGTAGCGGACCCGATCAGAGGGAAAGGGCTTCGAGGTGACGATCTCCACACCCACGCGACGTCCATTGGGGGATGGAGGCAAGGATACCGTCTCGGCGCGTCGCGGAGGAAACGGAATGGGGAGCGCCGAACGGATTTCGCGGGGGCTCGTCTGTCGTCGCGGTGCCGCGATCACCGGCAGAGTCGGCATCGGCGGCGCCATTGCGGTCTGGCGATCAGGGGCGAACCGATTGAGCGCGAACTGGCGCGCCCGCCATTCGCCGGTCCGCCGCTCGTCGGGTTCAAAGGCGAGGACGCGGACCTTCCTCGGCGCGCCGAGAATTTCCACCGTTGGGTTCGTCGGGTCCGTCGGGTCCGTCGGGTCCGTCGGGTTCCGCCGCGCGATCTCGGTCGTCCGCTCGGCGCCTGGCTCGGTCCGGGCTTCTTCGATTGACATCGGGTCGCTCCCGTTTCGCGTTCGGGTTTCGAGCCGTCATTCCACCTTCATACACGCTCCGTCCGATCGTTCAGTGAAAGAGTACGGCCGCGGATCCGCCGGCGGCATACGACGTATGGCGTAGTCACCACACCCGTATGACGTACCCGCCGCGCCTGTCCGCCTGAGCCGCGCCCGGCTACGTTTGTCGCGGGCGATACGCACGCAAACTTCGCGCGCCGCTATCGGCGCTCGCCGCGCGATTCATGTCAGAGACCGACCTCACACCTTCCCAGCAGGCGATACTCCGACGATTGCCGGAAACGTTCCCGCCGGATCGGATCGACCGGCTGTGGATCTTTCCCCCACACGTTGCCGCGGGACGGGAATCGGGGTTCGTCGTCATCTCCCTGCTCGATTCCGAGCCCGACGATCCGGAACGGGCGATGACGCACCGAACCCTCTTCACCTATCGATATGAGACGCATCCAGTGAAGGGCGGGATGCGTCGCGACGAGCGAGTCACGGAGGAGGGAAGCGCTCCGGTCGAGCGGATCGATCGCGTGATCGCCGGCGTGCTCGCCCGTTCCGCCGCCAACGCGGTCGAGCCGATTTCGGAGGCGCTGGGCGGAGACGAGTCACGATGGTCCGCGTTCCTCGACCGCTTCGGCCTCTCGGTCACCACCACCGAAACTTGACCGCGGTAGTCGATAATCATTATTGTTACGTATCCTCCCCGCGTTCAGCCGGCCGTGGAAGAACGGGCCGGGCCGACGCCGCGCGATGGCCTTCAGGAAGGATTCGACATGTCGCCCTACATTCAGCTCTTCCGTCGCTACCTTCGGGAGCAGGGACTACCGGTGACACCCCAGCGCGAGGCGGTCGCGGATGTCATCTTCAACTCACAGGGCCACCTCTCGGTCGAGGACATCGAGAAAGCGCTGCGCAGTACCGGCGAGCGGATCGGCAAGGCGACGATCTATCGGACGCTCGAGATTCTCGTACGCAGCGGCCTCGTCGAAGAGCACGACTTCGGTGAGGGCTTCAAGCGCTACGAGCATCTCTTCGGACAGACTCCGGTCCACGAACACCTGATCTGTGTCAACTGTCACGAGGTGGTGGAGTTCCAGAGCCCGGAAGCGGTGCGGGTCCAGGAGCTTACCGCTCGGGCTCATGGATTCATTCCCGTCCGCCACCGGCTGGATGTCTATGGTCTCTGCGGCAACTGCCAGGCGGAGGGCGTCGTGCTGCCCGACGAAGGGTTGACCTGTCCGGTCGAACTCCTGGCGTAGGGCTCCCGGGGCTCGCGCGTTCCGATGGCGAGGATACGCGGCGAACAGGGCACGGAGCGAAATCGACGAGGGGCCTCCAGATCAGCGGAGGCCCCTCGTCGATTCCCGGAACGGCTATGGCGATCCCGCGGGGATCAACCCGCCGCCGAGTGTCAGGAGGCTTTCCTGACCGCCGTCGCGTTCGTCATGTACATGCCCTGCGCGACATCGATCCCGGCGGTGAGATTCTCCCCTTGCGGCGTGAGCTTCACGGTGATCGGCGCGCTCTGCCCCTCGATGTCCAGGACGTAGTTGAGCGTCAGCGACTCGTCGGCCCGCGTGACCGAGGTGGCCCGCGAGGTACTCCCCATGGCGCTCATATCGGCGGCCACCTGGCCGTCCACGTCGAGAATGGTCAGCTCCACCGGCGTGCCTTCCACGTTCATCGTCCAGGAGCCCATGAACTCCGCGGCGTCCGAGACCGGGACGGTCTGCGCGGTGGCCCCGGAAAGAGCCGCCACGAAAGTGGCGAAGAATACGATCGCCAGGATGGAAACGTTCTTCGGGATCGACATGGGCGAATCACTCCGGATCGGGTGGGAGGCACGGGACCGCGTAGCGGAATCCGGGACAGGTACCGCAAGAATAATCGCTCCCCGGTGAGTTGGGAAAGGATCTCATACGCGAACCGCGAAGATCGCGGCCGCGGATCCGGGGCCCGCGCGGAACGGCGCATGGCCTCCCGGCGCTCCCGGCGGAAACGCATTCTGGCGGATGACTGTACCATCGTGCGGGATCTGATTATGTTAAATGGCTATGCCGGATCCGGCCCCGGCCGGAACGCTGACCAGGATCAACCGAACTCCCGCGCGGGGTTAATCCCCGGTGAAGGCCCTTCCGCCTATGTCTATGGCGATCCGTAATATCGCGATCATCGCGCACGTCGACCACGGCAAGACGACCCTCGTCGACCACATGCTCCGCCAGGCCGGGACGTTCCGGGAGAATCAGCAGGTGGCAGAGCGAGTGATGGACTCGAACCCGATCGAACGGGAACGGGGGATCACGATCCTCGCGAAGAACCTGTCGGTACGATGGGGCGACGCGAAGATCAACATCGTGGATACTCCGGGCCACTCGGACTTCGGCGGCGAGGTCGAGCGTATCCTGCGGATGGTGGATGGCGTGGTCCTGCTGGTCGACGCGGCCGAAGGTCCGATGCCGCAGACCCGTTTCGTCACGCGCAAGGCGCTCGAGCTGGGCCTCCAGCCGATCGTGGTGGTGAACAAGATCGACCGGGGTGACGCCGACCCGCGCCGCGTACACGATGAGATCCTCGAACTCTTCATGGAACTCGAGGCGACGGATGCGCAGATCGACTGCCCGTTTCTGTACGCGATCGGGCGGGAGGGTGTGGTGATCCGCGAGCTCACGGATCCCCGTGAGAGCCTGCGTCCGCTTTTCGAGACGATCCTGCGGACGATCCCGGAACCGCGGCGGGAGACCGGGGCGTTCCAGATGCTCGTGTCCACGATCGATTATTCACCCTACCTGGGTCGGCTGGCGATCGGACGGATCGAGCGGGGGACCGCGCGGGTGGGCGCGAGTGTGGTCGCCCTGCATCAGGACGAGGACCCGGGGACGGCGCAGCGGACGAAGGTGAGCCGCCTGTACGCCTTCGACGGGCTCGAGCGGGTAGAGGTGGAAACGGCCGACGCGGGGGATATCGTGGCGGTCGCCGGCCTTCCCGAGGTCGAGATCGGCTCCACGATCTGCGACTTCGAGGTGCCTGAGGCGCTGATGGGGATCCGGGTGGAGGAACCGACGGTCTCCGTCGACTTCATGGTGAACAACTCTCCGTTCGCGGGACGGGAGGGGAAGTACGTCACCAGCCGGCAGCTGCGTGAGCGGCTCCTCAAGGAGCTGGAGAGCAACGTCGCGCTGCGTGTCGAGGAGACGGATTCACCGGATACGCTGACGGTCTCCGGCCGGGGCGAGCTGCACCTGGGGATCCTGATGGAGACGATGCGGCGGGAGGGTTACGAGTTCGCCGTTTCCCGGCCGCGGGTGATCGTCCGCTCGGTGGACGGGCAACGACGGGAGCCATACGAAGAGGCGACGATCGACGTGCCCGAAGGTCTGACCGGAGCCGTGATCGAGAAGCTGGGTCAGCGTCGGGGCGAGATGCTCGAGATGAGGAACCCGGGAGGGGGGCTCGTCCGGCTGATCTACCGGATCCCCGCGCGTGGTCTTTTCGGGTACCGTTCCGAATTCCTGACGGACACCCGGGGCGAGGGCCAACTTCATCACCGCTTCCTCGAGTACGGCCCGTTCGTCGGCCAGATGGGGACACGTCCGCGAGGCGTGCTGGTGAGCATGATCGATGGGGCGACGGTCGCCTACGCGCTCGGCCAGCTACAGGAACGGTCCTCGTTTTTCGTGGCGCCGGGAGATCCGGTCTACGAGGGGATGATCGTGGGCGAGAACGCCCGGCCCGGCGATATGGAGGTGAACGTCACGAAGGGGAAGAAGCTGACGAACATGCGGGCGTCGGGATCCGACGAGAACATCCTCCTGGAACCGCCGCGCCGGATGTCGCTGGAGGACGCGCTCGGCTATATCGCCGACGACGAGCTGATCGAAGTGACACCGAAGGCCTTCCGGCTGCGGAAGCGGCTGCTGGGCGCGAGCGACCGAAAGAAGGCGTCGCGAGCGTCAGCGTAAGGACACATCGAGCGAAAATCCGCGCTCTTTCCGAGCGGCCGGCCGGCGTGGCCATTCCGGCCTCCATGACCGCGCGCGACCGCCCGAATCGCGCGACGGATCCGCGCCGGATTCTCCCGCGGTTCCGCCAGGAAAAGTGGCGGGGGACGTCCATCCTCCAGTAGATCTTGACACCGGAGACCCGCCCCTTACTTTGCGGCGAAAATGCTCCACGGAGGCGCCGAAGGGACCGCCGCCGTGAGTCCCCACACTCATCCGGCGTGGAGAGGAGACTTCGGAATGGTGGATGTAAAGGTTGCGACCGGGACCGACGACACCGTGGACTTGTGGGCGGATCCCTTCATGGCCCGCTTCAGCGACGAAGAAGACGGCTGGGATTCCGGCGAGGGTGAGAAGTGGGAAGAGGAGGAGGACGAGGAGTGGGAGGAAGAGGACGAGGATGATTGGGATGAGGAGGAAGAGGACGAGTGGGAAGAAGAGGAGGACGAATGGGAGGATGGAGACGACGACGAGGGTGACTTCTGAGTTGACTGCCTGACTCTCTCCGGCCCTTCTGTCCGGGAGCAGACGACTTTCGCCGGCGACGGCGAGGACGAATAAAAAGGCCGATCGGCGGATGGACGACGCCGGTCGGCCTTCGTTGTATTCGGAATCCATCGGCCCTTCCCCGCGCGATGACCGGCCGCGACGGTAATCTGGCCACCGTGTTGCAGAGCAGGGAGGCGTTCCGCCGAAGAGTTCGCGGCATGAAGCAACGGCTCGATCACGGAGGCTCTCGTGAACGGATGCCAGGCCGGGTGGAGGACGGGGCGGTTTTGGGGAAGGATCTCGACACTCCTCATCGCGGCGACGATGGGCATGACGGATTGCGTCGCGCTCGCCGCGCAGAGGCCGGTGGGGGACTCGGTGGTCGTGGTCGCGGGGGAGCGATACGCGGCGGGACGGGTGAAACGACTCCTGCTCGGTAACGGATACCGGGACCTCTGGGTTACGCCGATTCGTGTACCGGTGCTCTGGCCCGACACGGCGGCGGGGGGTCTCACCATCCTGCGTGAGGGTGGTGGCGAGCAGACGGTGTCACTGCTCTTCCTGGGGGCGGACAGCGTCGAGTACTTCTTCCGGTCCGTCGACAAGAGGCAGGGAAGCACCCTTCCGGAGGATCTTCGGGGGACGGTGATCGCGGACATCGTCCAGGATCTGGTGTCGGCGAAGCATCCGGGAAGCGCGATGGTGGCCGGGGCGCTCCTGGACGCGGCGGGAGTGCGGCATCCGGGTCCGCGGCTCGCGGTCATGGCGGACCATCCGCTGCTCGGAGAACATCGGAGCACTTTCGCGGGGCGTCTCGGGATGTTCGAGGAGCGTCCCGAGGAAGTGGCGGGATCCGCCAGCTCGTTTCGTGACTATCCTCGGGTGATCGGAACGGAACGGCTCTTCGAACGACTGGACGAGTCCGTCCTGGACCGGGTCGATGACCGCGCCTACCTGGCCGCGCGGTTGATGGACTTGCTCCTCGGCGACTGGGATCGTCACCCCGATCAGTGGCGCTGGGGTCAGCGGGACCGCGCGGGCGTCCGTGGTTGGGTCCCCATCCCCCGCGACCGGGACAACGCGTTCTCCCATGTGGATGGGCTCGTCGGATACGTGGGGAACCGCTTTCTGCCGACGATCGTGCGGTATGAGGCTGAATACCCGGATCTGTACGCGCTCGTCCACGGGGCGCAATCGATCGATCGGAGGATCCTGACCTCGATTCCACGCGAGACGTGGGTGGAGGTCGCGGTCGAATTGCGGGACCGGCTCACCGACGAAGTGATCGACGACGCGGTCCGACGGCTTCCCGACGATTGGGAGACAGTCAACGGGGAATCGCTCGCCGCGAAGCTGCGCGCCCGAAGAGACGCGCTCCCCCTGGTCGCCGCCCGCGTGTACGAGATGATGGCGAGCGAGGTCGAGGTGCGCGGCACCGATGGCGCCGACGAGGCACTGATCGAGCGGATGCCGGATGGGTCGGTCCACGTCCGCCTCGCCGCGCTGGAGCGAGGCGCGGAAGTCTACTACGACAGGGTCTTCCATCCGACGGACACGCGCGAGGTGCGGGTCGATCTGGGAGCGGGTAACGACCGTGCCTTCGTGACCGGCGAGGGAGGCGAGATCACCATCCGGGTGATCGGAGGTTCGGGAGACGATCATCTGGAGGACCGGTCGCTCACGCCGGACCGGGCACTCACCGCGCTCTACGATCACGAAGGGGCGAACGCGCTGGTCGGCTCGCCCGGCGGGGACACGGTGATCGACGAGCGGGAGCCTCCGTCACGCCGCGCTCATGAACCGGTGTTCGAGGACAACGCGCCGCCCGCGCGGGACTGGGGGATCGAAGCGTCACTGGTGACGCCGCGGCTGGGCTGGCGGAGCGAAATCGGGCCGGTGTTGGGTCTCGGCCCACGCTGGGGTCGTTTCGGTTTCCGCCGTCACCTCTACGCGGAGATGTTCAGTGTGGCGGCGCTCTACGCACCGTTCCACAACCGTATCGGCGTCGAGGCGGAGATGCGGTTCCCACGCGCGAGGATCGGTGACGAGATCACTATCTCGGCGCTCGGGTCGGGAATCAACGTGACCCGTTTCCACGGGTTCGGGAACGATACACCGTCGATCGATGATACGGACGACTATCTGGTGTGGTCGACGGATTACGAAGTGGCGGCGGCGTTCATCGAGCGAGCGGACTACGGGTTCGAGGCCTCGATCGGGCCTGTGGTGCGCCATCTCGAACCGGACGTGGTGGCGGGTTCACCGGCGTCGAGCGGGACGGTTCCCGGCGGCCGCCCCTACGGCGTCGGCGGTCTGCGCGGATCACTTGGCGTAGGCGAGCGGGACTCGTCCGGCTACCCGAGACGTGGCTTTCTCCTGCGGTTGACCGCCGACGGATACCCCGCCACCTGGGGACAGGTGGACGACGGGTTCGTGCGCGGCTCGATCGCCGGCGTTGGCTATATCCCCCTGCCGACCGGGCTCGATCCCACCCTCGCGTTTCGCTTCGGAGCGGCGCGGACGCAGCGCGGCGCGCCCTTCCAGTTCGCTCCCGCGATCGGTGGCGCCTCGACGTTGCGGGGCTTTCGCACCCGACGATACACTGGCGACGTGGCCCTCAACTGGAGCGCGGAACTGCGGGCGCGGCTTCTGCGGGGCAACCTCCGCCTCGTCCGGGGCGAGATCGGGGCGATCGCGCTCATCGACGCCGGGCGGGTTCTCGTATCGGGTGAGGATTCGGGAGGCTGGCACTACGGGACGGGCGGCGGCCTCTGGTTCGGAATGCTCGACCGGTCGCTGACCGCGCACGTCGTTTATGCGCACGGGGAGAAGGGCGGTTTGTACGCGGGGTTGGGGATGCCGTTCTGATCCGTTCACTCCGCTCGAGACGGCGGCCCGGTGTCGCTTCCGTGACGATCGGGCCGTTCACCTGGGAGATGGGACGATGATCAGATTTCTTTTCGGCATTCCGGAAAATCCGCGAAGTACCGACCTGGGCCTGATGATCCTGCGAGTCGTGGCCGGGCTGGCACTCGCGTTCCTCCATGGCTTCGGGAAGATTCCTCCGACCGAGCAGTTCCTGGGGATGGTATCGGCGATCGGGGTGCCCGCACCCGTGCTGATGGCCTGGCTGGCCGGACTCGCCGAGTTCGCGGGCGGCCTGCTGATCGCCATCGGCCTGTTCACCCGGCCGGCCGCCGTCGTGCTCATCGTTCACTTCCTGGTCGTCGTGCTCGTCGCCCATGCCCCGGACCCGATCGCGACACGCGAACCGGCGCTTCTCTTCCTCTCGATCGGCGTGCTGCTCCTGCTGGCCGGACCGGGGCAATTCTCGTTCGACGCGGTGCTGAAGCGGAATCGCTGAGGCGGGAGGAATGAGCCGGTACATGGCGCCCGCGCATCCGGCTGGGTCAGCTCCGGGCTCGGGGCGCGTACACGACCACGAATGATCACGGATGTGGCGGGGCCGGACACCTCACCGAGGCTACCGTCGCGAAAAAACCTGATCCCCACAAGGCGTCCAGGGCCTTGCGGGGATCAGGTTTTCTTCGATGGGCCTGGGAGGAGTTGAACCTCCGACCTCACGCCTATCAGGACACCGCCGCGCGTTCGGTGAGCTACGGAAATAAGGGATTCCCAGCGTTCGAGCTTCCATAGGATGGGGCTGTTTATAATGGGTTCTGGCACCGATTTCGGCACCGCTCGGGCTACCTCGTAGGATTCACGCTGCCGCCCCACAGGATTGCCTCCATAGGCCCGTACGAATAGTTTGGACGAAATCGGACGTTTTGTCCGGTTACATCCAGTTCCTCAGGAGGATGTGTGCCCGGCAGCGAGTACGAAAAGGTTGTTGAGCTGGCGGCGGATCAGTACGGCTACGTCACAACCTCGCAGGCCCGAGAGGGCGGCGTCAGACCCGACACCCTCAGAAAGATGGCCGGACGAGGAACCCTCGAACGGGCGAGTCGAGGGCTCTACCGAGTCCCAACCTTCCCGCATTCACCGTACGCCGAATACATGGAGGCTAGTCTCTGGCCGGCAGGGATCCGTGGCATTATTTCGCATCAATCAGCCTTGGCGCTCCGTGAGCTCTCGGACGTCAGTCCCTCCGCGGTTCACATCACCATACCGGCCGACTTCCGGATCCGTCGGGACGTGCCCGCCCATCTCGTTATCCATCACGCGAGGCTCACGGACGAGGACGTTACGCTCTTCGAGGGAATCCCGTGCACGACCGTAGCACGAACCATTGAGGACTGTCACCGCGCTCACATGGGCACCGCTCTCCTCCGCCAGGCGATCGAGGATGCGAAACGAGAGGGCTTCTTGAGCCCCACCAAAGCTACCGAGCTCAGTAAGCGGGTCCTCACGGCAGGTGTGAGCAGCGGTGAATAGGCGGCGGAATCCACCTCCTTCAGTTCGCCTTCTCACGCAATGGGTGGATGCGTATGCCCGTGAGCGAGGGCTTCCCCGCAGGCGAGTCCGGGACTGGATCTCCTACATGATCCTCGGAGGCCGGCTCGAGCGCGCGAGTTCTGCCGCCGAGGGGCCCCGATTCACGATCAAGGGAGCAGTCGCCCTCGAGATGCGACTTCCCGCAAAGGCAAGGGCCACCAGGGACATCGATCTGGTCGTCGACGATCTCGGGAGCGCCGATCTAACCGCCGCCTTGCGGAACGCGCTCGAAGGCAGCTATCAGGGCTTCTCCTTCCGACTGAAGGGTGAGCCTCATGTCATGCCGAACGAATCCGTACGTGTTCAGGTCGCTCTGGACTACAGGGGCCGGAGCTGGGGCACGGTCCAAGTGGATCTTTCCCCTGGTGAAGGGGACGGGACCGAGATCGAAATGGTGGAGCCACTTGGACTCGATCCGTTTGGGCTGAATACGCCTGTCGTCCTGCCCTGCATCTCGTTGCGCTATCACATCGCGCAGAAGATTCACGCGATGACATCGCCTCCTCTCGACAAGGCGACGCCGAACGAGCGCTTTCGAGACCTCGTTGATCTTCTCCTCATGCGGGAAATCACCACCGATCTGAGTGGTGTGCGAAGGGCCTGTGTGGATGTGTTCGCTGTCCGCAAGAAACATCGATGGCCGCCGGTGCTCGAGCCGCCCGCGTTCTGGGAAGAGCCATTCGCGTCGCTCGCCGAGGAAGTCGAGCTTCCCGTGCGCAGCCTCGAAGATGCCGTACGCGAAGCCCGATCCTTCATCGAAGATGTCGAGGGGGCCGAGTAGCCTCCCCTCCGCACCTGGTCGCCAGAGGGAACACATAGCCAACGACGAACAAGTCGTCCTTCCGCCGTTGTGGGGAGTGCGGGTGGACCGGATCGGACAAGAGACGCACGAAGGGGAGACCCACGACAACTCGGTGAATCCGAACTGTGCACAAGGATGGGATTGCAGGTACCCACCTCTCGCTCGGCATTTATGCGGTAGAGATTCGACAAGATGTTCAGGTGCTTTCGCCGGCTCGCGCCGGAAAGCGAAAGAACCCGCCAGACATGACCGCATTTCTCGCGAGTCGCCGCCAGCCCGGCGAGAACGGGCTTGCTACCACGGCACTGGGGGCAACGGCCGGGACGCTGGCTGGGCTGTTGCGCGAGATGGCCCATCCAGCGCTGGACCTCCACCACCTCGATGGTGTCCAGCTCACGGTCGGCTCCGAGAATTTCCGTGGGGCTCCGGAGGTGCATTTCGGACTGCTCCATCCAAGCTTCCGTGACGGTGTCGGACGCCGTCTTCTGCTCCAGATGAGCGGTCTACGACCAGGTCGAGATCAGCGACCTTGAGGAGGCGCAGCGGAAGCTGGATCAGGTGGGAGTACAACGGTAGCCGAGTAGCATCTCGACACCAACCAAATCGACACCGGAGCGGAAAACCGGGAGAAAACGAAACCGCCACATCACGTATGTGACGCAGCGGTTCCGGCTTACAGGAATGGGCCTGGGAGGAGTTGAACCTCCGACCTCACGCTTATCAGGCGTGCGCTCTAACCACCTGAGCTACAGGCCCAGAGTGCCTACGGGAAACGACGAACTTAACTCCCGTGGCGTCGGGTTTCAACCCCCCATATCGCCGCGCGCCGCGCGGTGCCGAAATCCGAATATCCGCATGAGGCGAAGTGGAAATGTCCTCATTCGGGAATGGTTTCCGGTGCGGTGGAAACCGGACCCCGGAAGGGACGCGGGCGGTTGGACCGAGGGTTGCATCACCCTTCGCGATCCGTTAGGTATGGCCCGGGGCCGAGGCCATGATCGGCGACGATCACGGGTACAGCACGGGCGGCGCGTTGCCGTCACGAGAAACAGGAAACGACTCCCCTCGGCCCGATCCTGTCGACCGAAACGGGGGATTCGAAGTTGATACTGGCGACCGACCTCGACGGCACCTTCCTGGGTGGCCGGCACGAGGGGCGCGAGAAGCTGTACCGCATCGTCCGGGAGACGGAAGGGGCGACTCTCGTCTTCGTGACCGGTCGAGGCATTGGAAAGATCCTCCCCCTGCTGGAGGACCCCACCGTACCGACACCTGACTACATCATCGCGGACGTGGGAGCGACGATCGTGGAAGGGCCGAATCTGGCGCCGATCCACTCGATCCAGGACCCGATCGAACGCCGCTGGCCGGGAGCCGACCGGGTCCGCGCCGTGCTTTCCCGCTTCCCGTACCTGACACCGCAGAACGTTCCGCAGGAGCGTCGCGTCTCCTGGTACCTGCCAGGGGGCGTCATACGCGCGGAGCTACGTGAGGCCGTCGATGCCGAACTCGGTTGTGATCTCCTCATCTCCGCGGGTCTATACCTCGACGTTCTTCCCCGCGGCGTGTCGAAGGGAAGCACGCTGCTCTCATTGATCGAGTGGTCAGGCCTCCCGCGAGAGCGGGTGGTGACCGCTGGAGACACACTCAACGACCTGTCGCTCTTCGTCCATGGCCTGAAGGGGATCGTGGTGGGCGGCGCCGAGCCGGCGCTGCGCGCGCGCGCCGGAGAGATCGGCGGCGCCTGCTATCTCGCGGAGGGGCCGGGATGCGACGGAATCCTGGAGGGATTGATGCACCACGAACTGCTCACGCCGGCGCCGCCCAGGCAGCCGGAAGAGAGACCGCCGGAAGACACCCGGCCGGCGGAAACGCGACAGTTGATCATGGTTTACCACCGGTTGCCGTTCGACGAGACCCGGCGGGGGGACCAGATCGTCCGTAGGGCGCCGAAGAGCCCGAACGGCATCATCCCCACGCTGCTCGGCTTCTTCGAAAACGGTCGGGAAGGACTCTGGATCGCGTGGTCGAAGCAGGAGGAACGGTCCCCTTCCGATTTCGAGAGACGGGTTCCGGTGGACCCGAAACGATACGAGAACCTCACCGCCATCCGCGTTCCGCTCACGTCCAGCGACGTCAACCGGTTCTATGAGATCTTCTCCAAGGAAGCGCTTTGGCCGGTGATCTTTTCCTTTCCCGAACGCGCGATGTTCGACAACGGGCACTGGGAGCACTTCCTGGAGATCAATCGACTGTTCGCGGAGGAGACGGCCCGTGTCGCCGAACCCGGCGCGCTCGTCTGGGTTCACGACTACAACCTCTGGCTCGTCCCGCGGTTCCTTCGTGAGCTGCGCCCCGACGTGACGATCGCCTTCTTCCATCACACCGCGTTTCCGCCGCCGGACATCTTCAACCTTCTTCCCTGGCGGTCGGAGATCATCGAGAGCCTCATCAGCTGCGACTACGTCGGGTTCCACATCCCCCGCTACGTGGAGAACTTCGTGGACGTCGTGAGAACTCACGCACCGAGCGAGATCGTGCGGCGGGTCCCGTGCATCCCTCGATTCCTCTCGTATGGGTGTGCGCTGGGCATCGACGAAGTGACCCGGGAGATCGAGGTCGGGGGACGTACGGTGCGTACCGGGGCTCATCCGGTCGGGATCAACGTGCGGGCGATCCACGAGATCCTCGAGCGGCCCGGAACCGTGGCGCTGATGGACCGGGTGCGGGATGAGCTGATGGGGCGGACGACGATCTTCTCCGTCGAACGGCTCGACTACGTCAAGGGGCCGCTCGAGAAGATGCGCTCCTTCGAACTGCTCCTGGAAGAACATCCGGAACTGCACGGCAAGGTCGTTCTTTATTCCGTCTTCACCCCGCAGGCGCCGGGGATGACGGCGTATCAGACGACCCGTGAGGCGGTCGACCAGGCGGTCGGCCGGGTGAACGGGCGGTTCGCTCGGATCGACTGGACGCCGGTCCGCTACTTCTATCGATCGCTTCCATACGAGGACGTGATCGCGCATTACGCCGTCGCGGACGTCGCGTGGATCACACCGCTGCGAGATGGGCTGAACCTGGTGGCGAAGGAGTACGTGGCCGCGAACCACGCGAGTGGCGGGGCGGGTGCACTGGTCCTCTCGGAGTTCGCGGGTGCGGCGGCGGAACTGCATGGCGCCCTGCTCACCAACCCCTACGATCCCCGTCAGATGGCGGAGGACCTGTACGACGCGCTCACCTTACCGGAAGCGGAGCGCCGGGCCCGGATGGCGACGATGTACGATATCGTGGACGCGAACAATATCGACTACTGGGGCTACGAGTTCCTCGCCGCGGTGAATGGGAATCTCTGAGACCGGAGGGGGAGCGAGTCTACATCCACCCGGTCCGCCCCGGTGGTTCGACCGGACCATCCCGCTGGACCTCGTCCCATACCCGTCGGCCGACGTCGAACGCCTGCCGCACGAGCGCCTCCTCGTCGACCTTCGTCAGCCGGTGGTCGCGCATGATGAACTCCCCATCGACCATCACCGATTCCACGTCGGACGCCATGCCGTTGTGCAGCCAGCCGGAGAGCACGCGGCCGGTTGGGGCCAGGTGCGGCTTCAGCAGGTCGAGCACGATGAGGTCCGCCCTCCGGCCGACCTCGAGCAGCCCGAGCGAATCTCCGTGCCCGATCGCCCGGGCACCGCCGAGCGCGGCGTCGGCGAGGATGTCCTCCGGCTGCGGGAGGAGCCCCGGGTGTTCGTCCTGACGGCGGATCCGTTCGGTGAGCAGGCCGACCTTCATGACCGCGAACATGTCGTTGTCGTTGTTGTCGGTCCCCATGCAGATCCGGATCCCGGCGTCGCGCAGGGCGGGGATGGGCGGGCTGACTCCGCGATTCGCCGCCATCGCCGCCTGGTGGGAGACGATCGTGTCCGTGCGGGCGAGAAGGGAGATCTCGAAATCGTCGACGTAGCGGGCGTGTGCCGCGAAGAGACGTGGGCCCAGGAAGTCCGCCTGGTAGAGATACTCCGTCGGCCGGGTGCCATGGAAACGGAGCATGTACTGGATCTCGGCGTGGGTCTGGTTCAGGTGGATCGTGTAGCCGAGGTCCCGCTCGTCGGCGAACTGGCGGATCGCGCGCAGCAGTTCGTGGGAGCAGTTCTCGGTGTGGACGACCGCGGGGAATACCTGGATGCGTCCGTCGTTCTTCCCGTGCCAGTCCCGATGAAGGTCGGCGACCCGCTGCAGGCCCTCGTCGCGGAGCGCGGCGGAGAACACCGGCGTCGTCGAAGCGGCGAACGCCTCGGGTGACATCACCGTTCCGTCAACCCGGTCGTTCACCCCTTCGGCGAAGACCCAGCGCAGGCCCGTCTTCGCCAGTTCCTCGGCTTCCGGCGCGATTCGGCTGGTATACTCGACGACCGTCGTCGTGCCCGTACGGATGCTGTGAAGCGCCGCCATCACCGACATCAGCGTGCGCTCTTCCGCCGAGATCAGGCTGCCCGGGCTGACCGGCAGACGGTATCGATTCGGGAAGCCGAAGTCCTCGTTGAAGCCGCGGGAGAGCGCGGCGTTCAGGTGGGCGTGACAGTTGACCACACCGGGAAGGATCGCCCGGGTCCGACCGTCGATCAGCTCGGCCCCCTGGAACTGACGGACAACGTCGTCGGTGGGGCCGAGCGCGGCGATCGTGGATCCGCTGATGGCGATCGCCACGTTCCGCAGTTCGGCGCGGTTCGGGTCACCGGTGACGACGGTGGTGTTGGTGAAAACCACATCGCCCTCGCGGGGAGCCACGCGCTCGCGGATGTCGCGGACGTCCGGGCCGCTGATCGAGGCGGCGAGCCGATCGGGCACGAGCAGCCCGGCCCCGAGTGCCGCGCCGGCGGTCGTGAGCATCTCGCGCCGGGTGATGGCTCGCTCCGAGCCGTTCGTCGGGTGCGCGTCAGGCATGTGGGAGATCCTCGATTCGATGGAACTGACGGGCGA
>CAZWJE010000004.1:88832-106066 GCA_964634395.1 uncultured Gemmatimonas sp.
TCCCACTGGTCGGGCCGGAGCGTCGGGTACTCGATCCCCAGTTGCTCCAGGTACGTGTCATAGCGCGTCTCGTCGTAGTAGTAGGGACGCAGCTGGTCACGGAACTGGGCCATGATCTCCACGTTGAGGTGCGTGGCCGGCTCTTCCTCGCCGATGTAGCTCACGTAGGAACCGTCCGCGAGGGAAACCTCCTGGAAGTACTGGCGCGCCTCGGCGACGACCGAGGGCCGGACGAATAGTTCGAGTCCCGCGCGGGCGAGGACGCGCGCGCCCGCCACCACGCCCTTGTGGGCGATCGGCGTCGCCATCGTCATGGCGCTCGACCAGTGATGTCCGGCGAGCCCCGGCACGTTCGACGGGTAGTTGAGCGTGACCGTCGGCACGACCCAGGAGACGTCACCGATATCGTCGGAGCCGCCGCTCGACGGCTGGGAGGGCGGGCCGCGAACTCCGGAAACCTCCGTCGGCAGACCGCTCGGCCGGCTCCCCACCTCGAGCTGGATCGCCTTCGCGAAGGCGATGTCGTTCTCGCTCCATTCGGGCAGGCCGACCGCCTCGATGTGTTTGCCGACCAGCTCCGCGATCGGCCGGCTGAAGTTGCGTGGAGCGGCCTGGCCGAGCACCCGGTGCGTGACCGTCGTGTTGGTCATCAGCGCGGCCCCCTCGGCGATCCGCTTGAGCGCCTCGAAGTTCGCCGTGATGCCGTCGAACTCGATCTCCCGGATGAAGTACCAGACCGTCGCCTGCGAGGGGACCACGTTCGGCTGGTCGCCGCCGTCGGTGATGATGTAGTGCGAGCGCTGAAGCGGGTTCATGTGCTCGCGATGGTAGTTCCAGCCGACGTTCATCAGCTCGACGGCGTCGAGCGCGCTCCGGCCGCGCCAGGGCGAGCCCGCGCTGTGCGCGGATTCCCCGCTGAAGGTGAACTCGACCGAGACCATTCCGGTTCCCGAACTCGCCCCCCAGCTAACGCCGAGGTTGCTTCCCACGTGGGTGAAGATCACCGCGTCGACGTCGTCGAAGTACCCCTCACGGACGAGCCATGCCTTGCTGCCCAGCTGCTCTTCCGCGACGCCCGGCCAGAGCGCGATCGTGCCGGGGATGTTCTCGCGGCGCATCACCTCCTGGAGCGCGATCGCGGCGACGATGTTGACCGACTGGCCGGAATTGTGGCCTTCACCGTGGCCCGGCGCGTCCGCGACGAGGGGGTCGTGGTAGGCGACCCCGGGCTTCTGGTTGGCTTTGGGGATCCCGTCGATGTCACTGCCGAAGGAGATCGTCGGCCCGCCGGTCCCGTTCGTCCAGGTGGCCCACCATGACGTGGGTACGCCCACGACCCCTTCCTGGACTTCGAACCCGTTGTCGCGCAGGAGAGAAACGAGGTAGCGCGAGGTTTCGACCTCCTGCATCCCCAGCTCGGAGAAGGAGAAGACCTTGTCCACGATCACCTGCGCGAGCCTGGCGCGCTCGGTGACTTCGGCTTCGACCTGATCGAGGAGTTCCGCGATACGGGCCTCGGTCAGCGTGGGTGTTTGTGCCTCGCTGGCGATGGGCAGAGCGAAGAGCGACAGGCAGGTCATGGCGGCGAGCCACGATCGTTTGTTGATGACCATGTTCTCCGGGTCCGCGGGGGGAAGAGGGAACGGTGTCTCAGAGGGATTTCAACGAAGACAACGCTGGGTGGCATATTGTTTTGCGGCGGGGTGGGCGCGCAAGGGGGAAGAGCACGCGAGACCGGTTCCTCGGAGGTGAATGCTTCCGCTTCGGGAGCGCTCGCCATTGCGGCGGAAAACGTTTCGCCTATTCTGCCAGATGTAGCCGAGTACGATGGGCGCGAAGTCGTTCAGCCTCGAGGTATTCATCCGTGCTCGATTCCGGGCATGGCGAACAGGTTCCCTCACACGCCAGGCACCATGACTCTCCTGCTCAACTGGCTGGTTCTCACGATCGCCGTCTGGGTGACGGCGTCGGCCCTTCCCGGCTTCCATGTGAAGAGCTTCAAGGACGCGTTCGTCGTCGCGCTCTTCGTCGGACTGGCCAACTTCCTTCTCGGATGGCTCTTCTTCGCGGTCTTCACGGTACTCACTCTCGGGCTGGCGTGGCTGCTCGCGTTCATCACCCGGGTGATCATCGACGCGATCATCCTCAAGCTCGTGGATTCGATGACCGATCGGTTGACGATCGACGGGTTCAAGTGGGCGGTGATCGGCGCCATCGTGATCTCGCTGCTCAGCTCGGTGGCGGACTGGCTGATCCGGAGTCTCTCGGGAACGCCGATGGCCTGACGGACGCCGGGTACACAACTCGAACGGAATTGACGTGAATATCCTGATCGGAAACCTCCGCGCGGGCCGGGTTTCGCGCGCGCTACGACTCCCGCTCATCGTCTTCGCGCTCGCCACGGCGATCGATGGTTCACCGGTCACCGCCCAGACAGGGGCGAGTGATGGCGAGTGGCGGTACTATGGCGGGGACAATGGGCAGACCCGGTACTCGCCGCTCGCCGGGATCGACCGGGACAACGTCGCGGATCTCGAGATCGTCTGGCGGTGGACGACCGCGAACCAGGGGACGACGCCGGAACCCCGAAACCAGACCACGCCGCTGATGGTCGACGGGGTCCTCTACTTCACCGCCGGCGCGCGCCGAAACGTGGTCGCCGTGGACGCCGCCACCGGCGAGACGCGCTGGATGTGGATGATCGACGAGGGCCGGCGATGGGAAGAAGCACCGCGCCGGAACTCAGGGCGAGGGGTCGCCTGGTGGAGTGACGGCGCGGGAGACGAGCGGATCTTCGTCGCCACGCCCGGCTTCCATCTCGTCGCGCTCGACCCGTCCACGGGCCGTGAGATCGAGACGTTCGGCGACGGTGGCAGGGTGGATCTGATGGAAGAGCTGCGGTTGCGCGACGGGATCGATCCGGTGGGCGTGATCGGGAACAGTTCGCCGCCCGTGGTAGTGGGCGACGTCGTCATCGTGGGTCCCGCGTTTCCGGTTGGTTTCCGGCCGACGTCGAAAGCCAGTATCCCCGGTGACGTTCGCGGCTACGACGTCCGCACCGGCGCCCTTCGGTGGACGTTCCACACGATCCCCGAGCCCGGCGAGTTCGGCCACGATACCTGGGAGAACGACGCCTGGTCCTTTACCGGAAACGCCGGCGTCTGGACCTCGTTCACGGCCGACGAAGAGCTGGGTTACGTCTATCTGCCCGTCGAGTCCGCGACGAGCGATCTCTCCGGTGGCGACAGGCCCGGTGACAACCTCTTTTCCTCGACGCTCGTCGCTCTCGATGGTCGGACCGGCGAGCGGGTCTGGCATTTCCAGATCATTCATCACGACATCTGGGATTACGATATCGGGACACCGCCGATGCTGGTCGACCTGGACGTCGACGGCCGGCCGGTGAAGGCCGTTGTCCAGCTGACGAAGCAGGGATTCGCGTACGTATTCGACCGGGTGACGGGAGAGCCCGTGTGGCCGATCATCGAGCGTCCGGTCCCCCAGACCGACGTGCCGGGTGAATGGACCGCCCCGACCCAACCGTTCCCGACCCGCCCGCCGGCTTTCGCGCGGCAGGGGGTGACCGAGGACGATCTGATCGATTTCACTCTCGAACTGCGCGCGGAGGCGCTCGAGATTGCCCGCACCGTACGCCTCGGCCCGCTCTATACCCCTCCCTCGCTCGCCAACGCGTCGGACGGGACGCGGGGGACGCTGATGCTGCCGGGTGCGCCAGGCGCCATCGCATGGGAATCGGGGACGGTGGATCTCGAGACGAACGTGCTTTACGTCGGTGCTTCCCACGCGCCCACCCTCGCGGGGATCGTGAGTGAGCCGGAGTTCTCGGACCTCCTCTATATCGCGGCCCGTGACACGCAGGCGCCCCGCGTCAGGGGGTTGCCCCTGCTCGCGCCCCCATACGGGGAGATCACCGCGATCGATCTGAACCGGGGCGAGATCCTCTGGCGGGTTCCGAACGGCGACACTCCCGACGCCGTCCAGCATCACGTTGATCTGGGCGATATCGACATCCCTCGCACGGGGAAACCCACCCGGGCCGGCCTGCTGGCGACCGCGACATTGCTCTTCGCCGGCGAAGGCGCGGGTGGCGCGCCGGTGTTCCGCGCACACGACAAGACGACTGGAGAGATCGTTCACGAGATGCCGCTTCCCGGCACTCAGATCGGTCTGCCGATGACCTATGAGGTGGAAGGCAGACAGTACATCGTCGTTTCGGTCGCGGGAGAGAGCCAGGTGCCGGAACTGGTGGCGCTCGCCGTGGTTCCGGACCGCGACGGGG
Organism: uncultured Gemmatimonas sp.; assembly: GCA_964634395.1. Taxonomy (GTDB): domain Bacteria; phylum Gemmatimonadota; class Gemmatimonadetes; order Longimicrobiales; family Longimicrobiaceae; genus WHSP01. The sequence goes on from CAZWJE010000004.1 coordinate 93,133, forward strand.
AAGAATGATGACGCGAATCCTGATGTCGTTGCTGGTGGCGACGGGCTTCATGACCGCGACTCCGCTCGCGGGACAGACGCCGGAGCAGTGGGCGGAGTGGGGCGGACGCGTCCATGGCGGGTTCGGAAGCATGATCGCCTGGGGGATCCTGGTGGGACTCGACGCGAGCGAGACGCTGGCCGCTGAACGTCGACAACTCGTGGTCGAATTCATCGACAGCCCGGACGCACCGTGCGCCTGCGTCGCCGATGGGATCGCGATCGCGGTGTCGGCGAGTGTCGGACAGCGTACGCTCTCCGTGGTCCAGGAGCCGTTGCCCCCGGAAATGATCGGCCGGGTGAAGTTCACCCATCGGACCACCGGCCGATCGGTCAGCTACGACCTGCCGACGGCCGCGATGGTCGAGATGGATCGGGTCAATCAGGAGCATCGCGGAGCCGACCGTTTCAACGCGGTGGCGGCACTCGATCCGGGGTTGCTCTACCGGCGAATCGAGTAGACCGGGAGTCCGCGCGGCCGTCCCCCACCGCCTTCGCCGCCCAGCGCCTACGGCCTCCCACCGCCTTGGGCCTGCCACCGCCTCCCACCGCCTGGGCCTCCCCCCGCCTTCGGCCTCCCATCGCCGTACCGGACCCGATCCCGCTCTCGAAAGCCCAAAGTCAACACATCCTCTCTCCGCGTCCGGGTCCGGACTCACCGTACCCGAACTCGTCCCGAAGGAGGACATTCCTAATTCACCCCATGCGTACATTTCTATTTCAATGCTACAACGGGTATCCCTCGCCCCTTGACATAGCCCCGGGGGGTATTAGATTCACCATATACCCCCAGGGGGTAGTGGCTCTTCTTGGTCCCGCTCCTTCGCGAGCGTGAAAAGGAACGGATTTTCGGCCTGGAGGTCGACGATGGACGCGACGGAATGGATGGTCCTCTTTGGCGGGGTCGCCGCCATCCTCTGGGTGAATTGGTACTTCTTCCTGGCCGAGAGGAGTGTGGCGGCGGCCGTAACGGGTAACCGGGGGACGCAGGAGATCACGGTACAGGTCAGGGGCGGGTATTCGCCGTCGACCATCCGGGTGAAGAAGGGAGCACCGGTGCGGCTGACGTTTGACCGACAGGAGAGTTCGGGCTGTTCAGAGGAAGTGGTGCTGGGTGACTTCGGGATCCGGAAGTTTCTTCCCGCCCATGAGAAGACAGCGATCGAGTTCGTTCCGGAAGAGGCCGGCACCTACGAGTTCACCTGCGGCATGAGCATGCTGCGCGGCAGGATCGTCGTCGAGTAGACGTGAGGGTTCGCGCTTGCGATCAGGGGAATCGATTCCATGAGTACGAAGACGGCTGGGGGAGAGAAGATCACCATCCCGGTCGGCGGCATGACGTGCGCCGCCTGTTCGGGGCGGGTGCAGCGCGCGCTGGAAAAGGCGGAGGGGGTGAACGCCGCCAGTGTGAACCTGATGCTCAGGAACGCGACGGTGACGTTCGATCCGAACGTGACCACGGCGGTAAAGCTGGTGGAGACGATCCGCGGTACCGGATACGAGGCGGAACTGGTTGAGGAGGAGCGGACGGCCTTCGAAGAGCAGGAGGCGCAGGACCGGGCTCAGGCCGAGGAGTTCCGTGAGTTGGCCCGCAAGGCGGGGATCAGTCTGGTCGCGGCGGCGGTCGGGATGATCGTCTCGATGCCGGTGATGGCGGCGATGGCGGGCGGTGAGTCAGCGGGGCATGGCGAGGTCACTGATCCTTTCATGCGCTGGAGCATGCGGGTGATCGACCCGTGGCTGGAGGGGCTGATGCCCTGGCTCTACCGGGTGGACCACCGTGTGTTGCTGATGGTTCTCCTCGGTCTCACGATCGGGGTGATGGCCTGGGCGGGGCGCCATTTCTACACCCGCGCCTGGGCCGCCTTCCGTCACCACTCGGCGGACATGAACACGTTGGTAGCGGTCGGTACCGGAGCGGCGTTCCTCTATTCGCTGGCGGCCACTTTCTTCCCCGGTTTCTTCATTGCCCGGGGAGTCATGCCAGACGTGTATTACGAAGCGGTACTCTTCATCATCGCGTTGATTCTGGTGGGCAACGCGCTCGAGGCGCGCGCGAAGCGGCAGACGTCGAAGGCGTTGCGGGCGCTCGCGAATCTTCAGCCGCCGACCGCGCGGGTGATTCGGGAAGGCCTGGAAACGGACGTGCCGATCGAAGAAGTAATGCACGACGACATCGTGCTCGTCCGGCCCGGAGAAACGATACCGGTCGATGGCGAGGTCGTCGCCGGCGCGAGCGCGGTCGACGAGTCGATGCTCACGGGCGAGAGCCTGCCGGTGGAGAAGACGGTGGGCAGCGCGGTGATCGGCGGGACGATCAACCGGACCGGCAGCTTCCGGTACCGCGCCACGACGCTGGGCGCGGAGAGTGTCCTAGCCCGGATCGTGAAACTGATGCGCGACGCCCAGGGGTCCCGCGCGCCGATCCAGAATCTGGCGGATCGGATCAGCGCGGTCTTTGTGCCGGTGGTGATCTCGATCGCCATCGCGACCTTCGTGATCTGGTTCATCGCCACCCCGACCGCTCCACTGGTGAAGGCGTTCGCGGCGGCGGTGGCGGTGTTGATCATCGCCTGCCCATGCGCCATGGGGCTGGCGGTTCCCACGGCCGTGATGGTGGCGACCGGCAAGGGTGCGAGCCAGGGGATTCTCATCAAGGGCGGCGAGGCGCTGCAACGCGCCCAGGAGATCGACACGGTGGTGCTCGACAAGACGGGCACCATCACGGAGGGGCGGCCCGCGGTCACCGACCTCTTCATCACGGAAGGCCATGATGAGGAGCGGGTCCTGTCACTGGTGGCGTCCCTCGAACGATCCAGTGAGCACCCGCTCGCGGACGCCATCGTCGAATACTCGAAGGAACGTGGTGTTCGGCTTCTCGACGCGGAGAGCTTCGAGTCCCGGACGGGCCGCGGCGCGACGGGCGTGGTCGACGGATCCGCGCTGGCGGTTGGAAACGCCCGCCTGATGGTGGAGTGGGCGATCGACGTCGATCCGTTGCGGACCCGGGCCGACGGACTCGCCGAGCGGGGTCGCACGCCCATGTACATCGCGATCGACGGTGCTCTCGCCGGTCTCGTGGCGGTCGCGGATCCCATCAAGGCGAGTTCCAGGGCGGCGATCGAGCGCCTGAAGCGCATGGGCCTCGACGTGGTAATGCTGACCGGCGACAATCGCCGGACCGCGGAGTCCGTGGCTCGGGAGGCCGGAGTCGATCGGATCGTCGCGGAGGTGCTTCCCGAAGGCAAGGTCGAGGAGGTGGCGCGCCTGCGGTCGGAGGGACGCGTCGTCGCGATGGTCGGTGACGGGATCAACGATGCCCCCGCTCTCGCGCACGCGGATGTGGGCATCGCCATCGGTACGGGGACGGACATCGCGGCCGAGGCGGGCGACGTGGTGCTGATGCGAGGGGAACTCACCGGCGTGGCGACCGCGATCGACCTCTCGCGGAAGACGATGACCACGATGAAGCAGAACCTGTTCTGGGCCTTCATTTACAACGTCGTCGGAATCCCTGTGGCGGCCGGCATACTCTACCCGGCGTTCGGACTGCTGCTCAGCCCGATCCTGGCCAGCGCGGCGATGGCGTTCAGCTCGGTCAGCGTCGTCACGAACAGCCTGCGGCTGCGGCGCGCCCGGCTGGCATGAGGTGGGGATCGGCGGCGAGAAAAATCATCGGTGCGGCGCACGACGCGACCGCGCTTCACGACAGGAAAGGAAAGGGTACCATGGCGAATCAGACGACTGTCGATCTCTCGGTGACCGGGATGAGCTGTAGCTCGTGCGTGCGCCACGTGAAGGAGGCGCTGGAGGGGGTGAGCGGAGTCGACAGCGCGCGGGTGGATCTTGAGGGGGGCCGGGCGACGGTCGAGTACGATCCGGCGAGCGCCACGCTCGAAGGCATCGTACAGGCGGTGGCGGACGCGGGCTACCAGGCCGCCGCGATTCCTGGCGCGACGTGAACTGGAGGAGTCATGCTGAAGGATAGATGGGAAGCGGCGCTGACGCTCGACGAGTTCATCGAGCGGGCGGAAGTTGATCAGGAACTCTGGCGTTCGATGCGGAAACGAGCCCGGGTGCCGGCTGAGTTCACGCGGCGTTCGCGCGACCTGCCCGAGCCACGCTACCTGCTCGTGCTGCTGGAGGATTGGTGCGGCGACGCGTCAAGTACGATCCCGACGGTCGCGCGGCTCGCGGAAGAGACTCCGAAGCTGGAGCTCCGCGTGCTACGGCGGGATGAGAACCTGGACCTGATGGACGCGCACCTCAGCGGGACCTCGCGGGCGATCCCGGTCGTCATCGTTCTCGACGAACGGTTCGAGGAGGTGGGCTGGTGGGGCTCCCGCCCCCGTGAACTGCAGGCGTGGGTCAAATCCGAGCAAGCACGCGCGATGGAGACGGCCGACCGGTACCGCGAGATGCGTCGCTGGTACGCGCGTGACCAGGGTCGCACCACGCTGGACGAGATCGTCACGCTGCTCGAGGAGACCGCGGGCGATGTGGAGGGGAACGCCGCGGCCGACGCCGCTCCGGGGCCGGTGCTGCAGGGTGCGTGATGGACGATGCCGGTTCGCCGGGGGCTGGAGGGTGTTCGTCCCCGGCGAACGACGGTCGGCGGAACTCCGCTCACCAATGTGAGGAGGAACGATGACGGTTCAGGAACAGGATCACGCGACCTGTGGGTGCGGGGTTCATGAAGTGGGGGAAAACGGCCGCAAGGCGATCGGTGTGGACGCGGACGCCAAGGAACGCAACCTGAAGCGACTGCGGCGGATCGAGGGGCAGGTGCGGGGACTGCAGCGGATGGTGGAGGAAGATCGCTACTGCGCGGATATCCTCACGCAGATCTCTTCGGTGCACGAGGCTCTCCGGAGCGTCGGTCGCGAGCTCATGCGCAACCATCTCAAGCATTGCGCCGCGACCGCCATTCGCGCGGGGGACGATCAGGAGGCTGAACGCATGTACGACGAGATCGTCGAAATGATGTACAGGCACATCCGGTGAGCGGCGGGGCGGGGCGGGAGGGGATCCCGCTTTCCGCCGGCCCCGACGAAGCATGGATCGATTACTGGCCCGAGTCGTGCGCCGGCCTCGCGGATTGCTGACAATCCCGACCGGTCCGCACACGATCCATGAAATTGGAGGAAACATGCGTGGCATACACTCCATCGCGCTTCCACTCGTACTCGCGCTCGGTATGGGAGGATGTGACGGAGGTGGCGAGATCGCGGCGGGCGTGCCGAATCCCCCGGGTGGGCCATCCCCATGTCCGCTCGAGACGCGATCGCCTAACGCGACTCGGCAGACACCCGCGTTCGAGGGGCAGACACGAGCGTGCGGCGCCACGTCGGACGAAGAGTTCACCGTGACGGTCGTGGCCTCGGGCCTCGATCATCCATGGGCCGTCGAGCCGCTGCCGAACGGGGACCTCCTGGTGACGGAGCGACCCGGTCGGATGCGGGTGATCACGGCGGCGGGGGTCGTGGGTGAACGGATCACCGGGTTGCCCGCCGTGGATGCCCGGAGCCAGGGCGGCCTGCTCGACGTGGCGCTCGGTCCCACCTTCGAATCGGATCGGACGATCTTCTGGAGCTACGCCGAGCCCCGACAGGATGGCAACGGCACCGCGGTCGCGCGCGGCGTCCTCTCTTCGGACGGGCGCCGCGTGGAGGATGTGCGGGTAATCTTCCGGGCGATGCCGACCTACGATGGCGACAAGCACTACGGCTCGCGTCTCGCGTTCGGGCCCGACGGGATGCTCTACATCTCCACGGGCGAGCGGTCTGACACGCCGATGCGGCGTTACGCCCAGGAACTGGACAGCACGCTGGGCAAGGTCGTGCGCATCCGTCCCGACGGAACGGTTCCGCCTGACAACCCGTTCACGGATCGGAGCGACGCGCGGGGCGAGATCTGGAGCTACGGACATCGCAACCCGCAGGCGATGGGGTTCGATATCGAAGGTCGCCTCTGGGTCGTCGAGCATGGGACACGCGGCGGCGACGAGGTCAACCTGATCGAGCGCGGCGCCAACTACGGGTGGCCGGTCCAGGCGTACGGGATCGAGTACTCCGGCGATCCGATCCAGTCGGCCGAGACGACGCGTCCGGGGATGGAGCAGCCGGTCTACTACTGGGATCCGGTGATCGCGCCGTCCGGGCTTCAGTGGTATACGGGTTCGGCCTTCCCGGAGTGGCAGGGCAATCTCTTCGTCGGCGGGATGGCCGCGACATCGCTCGTGCGGCTGGTGTTCGAGAACGACCGGGTCGTGGGCGAGGAGCACCTGCTGGAGGATCGCGGGAAACGTATCCGTGACGTCCGCCAGGCGTCGGACGGGTCCCTCTTCCTGGTCACCGACGAGGACGACGGAGAACTTCTGCGGATCTCACCACGATAGACGCCGCCGTCACCGAAGGGCTCCTGAAACCGATCGACCGGCGCATACGTCGTTCGGGGTCAGGCGCCCTTTCCTGATTCAGTGAATCCATGGCCCGGAGGGAAGTCCAGCGGACCCGGAGTCCGTGTTGTCGGCGGTCTCCGTGTTTCATCCGGCTCTCCCGCCTTCCGCGGCCTCCGCGGTGCATGTGGTCGTGTGGTTCTTATGGTTTCCGTGCTCTCCGTGCTTTTCGTGTTTTCCATGGCAGCCACGGGTGGTCCATGTACTCAACCTGCATCTTCTGCGAGCGCGGTCTCGGGGCGAACGTCGTGCTCCAGGATTTTCCCGTGGGGCGACGCCTCGCGTTCGATGCCGCGAAGGGCCGGCTATGGGTGATCTGCCGCGCGTGTGAGCGATGGAATCTCTCCCCTCTGGAGGAGCGGTGGGAGGCGGTCGAATCGGCCGAGCGATTGTATGGCGGAACGAGCCGGCGCGTGGCGACGGAGCAGATCGGTCTGGCCCGGCTTTCGGATGGCACGGAGCTCGTGCGAATCGGCGAGCCGGCACGGCCGGAGTTCGCGGCCTGGCGGTACGGAGACCAGTTCGGTCGTCGCCGACGGCGGCGGCTGCTCGTCGCGGGAGCGGGTGTCGCGTCAGTCGGCGGCATCGTGGCCGGCGGGGCGGTCGCCGGTATCGCGATCGGTTCGTTCGGCTGGCTCCTCGCGCAGGCGGGATCGGCGCTCGTCCACGGTCGCGCCGACGAGGTGGTGGCGCGTATCCGCACGGAGTCGGTGGGCGAGATCCACGTGCGGTGCCGGCATCTCGCGGAGAGCCGGATCGTCCCCGGTACCGACGCTCCGCTCGCCCTGGACCTGCGGTTCAAGAACGGCGAGGCGCGATTTGAGGGTCGCGAGGCGTTGCGGATCGCGGGGACGCTGATGCCGCACGTGAACCGATTCGGCGGGAAGCGGCCAGTGGTCGAGACGGCGGTCGGGAGGATCGAGAAGCTCGGTGGATCAGAGGGATACCTCGAGGGCCTGGCGCGCTTCGCGCCGCGCGACACGGATGTGCGGGCGGGGAAGGGCCTGGGTCGGAAGACCCGCCGGAACGGGTCGGGGGCGTTCTCGTCCGGGCTCTTCGGGCTCGCGCCACCCGATCGGCTGGCGTTCGAGATGGCGCTTCATGAGGAAAGCGAGCTGCGCGCGATGCGAGGCGAGCTCGCGGAGTTGGAGCGGGCGTGGCGGGACGCGGAGGAGGTCGCGGCTATCGCGGACGAGATGTTCGTCCCCGCGGGGGTGAGGGCGGCGCTGGAGAGACTGCGGGGCGGGTGAGGGGGCGCGTTTTGGCGCGCCTGGACCTTCGTTTTAACGCCAAGATCGCCAAGAATCGCCAAGAATCGCCAAGAATCGCATACCCATCAGGAACACCGAGGGATAGAAAGGGCCACCCCCAAAATGTAAGGGAGGCACCTCAGCCAGCGGCGGCTCAGTCGTGTTTGTTGGTGGCCTTGGTGGTTGTGCTACCTGGTGGCTTTGGTGGTATGCGGTTCCTAGTGGCTTCGGCGGTGCCTGGTAGTTTTGGCGGTAGGAATAAGCGGTTCCGCCGCCCTTACAGCGGCAGCAGTAGCGGCACCATGAGTACGCTGACGACCATGACGAGCAGCATCAGCGGCACCCCCACCCGGACGAAATCCACGAACCGGTAGCCGCCGGGCGTCACCACGAGGGTGTTTACCGGCGACGAGACCGGGGTCATGAACGCGGCCGACGCGGCGAGCGCGACGATCATCGCGAATGGCCAGGGCGAGGCGCCCAGGTGTCCGGCGACGCCGATGGCGACGGGCGCCATGAGGACGGCGGTGGCGGTGTTGGAGATGAACATCCCCATCAGGCTGGTGAGCAGGAAGAGGGTGGCGAGCAGGGCCCGCACTCCCGCGCCGCCCGCGACCGACATGAGCGCGTCGGTCGCCAGCCCGACTCCGCCGGTGCGCTGCAGGGCGAGCGAGAACGGCAGCATCCCCACGATCAGGATCACGGTCTTCCAGTCGATCGAGCGATAGGCGCTGTCGAGGTTGACGCAGCCGAGGGCACCCATCAGGAGACAACCGATGAGCGCGGCCTGGACGTTGGGGATCAGGCCGGTGATCATCAGCGCGACCACGAATCCGAGGATGACGATGGCATGGGTCGATCGGCCCTGTACGGGAAGGACGTCGTCGTACTCGACGGGCATCCCGAGGACGACGAGGTCGCCGTCATCGTCCCGCTGGAGGTTGCGGATCGACTTCCAGGGGCCGATCACGAGAAGTGTGTCGCCGACCTTCATCTCCAGGTCCTTGATCCCCGCGCGAGCTGTCACGCCGCGCCTGAGGCCGAGGACCGTGAGGCCGAAGCGGCCTCGGAAGCCGACATCCGCGACAGTGTCGCCCACCAGTTCGGATTCCGCCGGCACGATCACCTCCGCCATGCCGATCTCCTGCGACTGGTCGGCGAAGAAGGCCGCTTTCAACGGCAGTTCCTCGAGGACGTACATCGTCCGCAGCGCCTCGACATCCGCGCCTTCACCGAAGAGGTCGACGAGAAGGATATCCCCCGGCCGCGCTCTCGTGATGGCGGTCGGGTGGATGAGAAAGCGCCCTCGCTGGATGGCGACGACGTTCGCGCCATCGGTGGAGCGCAGGTTGAACTCGTCGAGCCGGTGATCCACGAGTGGTGAATGGTGGCCGACCATCAGCCGGTGCGCCCGTCCGGCGAGGCCGTAGCTCTCGATCCACTCGGCGAAATTCGGGCGGCTCCGTCCCTTCCGTCGTTCCATCCCGTCATTCGCGGGTAGCCACCGCCGGGCGTAGAGCATCCATCCGATCGCCACCGCGAGGACGGGAATCCCGAACGGAGTAAAGCTGAAGAACTGGAAGCCCGGCACGCCGGCCCGGACGAGTTCGGCGTTCACCACCAGGTTGGGCGGGGTCGCGATCAGAGTCATCATGCCGCTCACCAGGGCGGCGGCACTGACGGGCATCATCAGGCGGCCGGGAGCGATTCCCGTGTTCCGAGCGATGCGAAGCACCACGGGGATGAAGATCGCCGCGACCGCCGTGGAACTCATCGTCGCTCCGAGACCGCAGACGACGATCATCAGCAACGGGATCAGCCGGGTCTCGCTGGCGCCGGCCTTCACGGCAAGCCAGTCGCCGACGCGACGAGCGACACCCGTGCGGACGAGGCCGTCGCCCAGCACGAAGAGCGCGGCGATGAGCACGACGTTCGGGTCGGCGAAACCCGCGAGCGCCTCGGTCATCGTGATCACGCCGGTAAACGGCAGCACGGTCATTACGATGAGCGCGACGGCGTCCATTCGTGGTCTGTCGCGCGCGAAGAGCACGATGGTGACGGCCAGGAGGCCGAGGACGACGGCGAGGTCGCGGGTCACGGCGCGGCGTTCATGGCGTGACGGTCGGACGATCGGACGATCGGGACACGACCGCCGGACGATCCGCCGAGCTCCGCCGACGAACGCGGGAGCCGACGGGGTCGGTGACCAGGACGGACGGGCACGGAACGGCGAGCGTCAGGGATTCGATCGGCATGGCGGGCGAATCTATCGGGCCGCGGTGGCGGGGTCCACCGGGGGGCCTGGGCCGAGTCCGTCGAGTCCGGTGCGGTTGCGCGGTTTGTCGCTCCCGCCTTGCGCATCGACGGCCCAGACTTCATACAGAAAAGTACTCTGCATCCGTCGTGCGGCCGGCCCGGGTTCACGACCCCTGTCGCCGAATCACCATGCGGGCTCGAAAGGGATCCCCCATGAAGCTACCGATCGCGCGACTCGCGTTGGCGTTCGTCATCGCTTTCGTTGGTATCGCCTTCAGCGTCTACGCGGGTCGGGACGACTCTCCCGGAGGTGTTCTGCTCGGTCTTCTGTTCGTCGTGGTGGCTGTCGCGCTGGCGGTACGGGGCATTCGGCGCACCAGGTAGCGAGCGGCGGCCGAGAAGGTCGGACGCCTGTCCTTCGGGTGGCTGGAGACTGTCCCATGGTGAGGTCGCAAGCGCCGCCGCGCCCGCTTCCGGAATGCGGGTAAAGTTACTCGTGTGACTAGGTTACAACTCCATGACCGGGCGGCATGGAGCCTGACCATATAAGCGACGGGAACGTTGTCGATCGGATAAACCGGAGGTCTCATGCGCGGGCTCGCCTTCCTTCCGTTGCTTCTCGTCGCCCTTCTCTTCACCGGCTGTGACGTAGCGAACCTGGTGTCGCGTGACCTCGACGGCCAATGGGTCGCGTGGGTTGAGGGAGAGGAGGTCTGGTTCTCCGTCCGCGATGATCGGGGGCGGATTCGGGGATCCGGAGAGTGGGGATTCGATGACATCTTCGTGTCCGGCGAGAGATGGGACGATGATGTCTATCTCGAGTTCGATTTCGGCTTTTACAATCCGATCGCATTCGAGGGGGAGATCCAGGGGTGGGACCTTCGCGGCCGATTGTACGGGTCGGGATTCGACGGGCAACGGGTGCGTTTCCGGCGCGAGTAGAGGGGCGGGCGAGCCGGCTCGTTCCCCCCCGGGCCTCGCCCTCTATCGCGACAGAACCTTCACCCAATCCAGGAGTTCCGCCTCCGCGGTCACGATGAACGCCGACATGACGCGCGTGGTCTCGTAGAGCCGCCGCTCGTGCTGGTCGAGGCGGAGAAGATCCCCCGCGACGAGACCGGAGGAGACCAGGAAGGTCATCACCGTGCGCGCGCCGAAGTTGCTGCCCATCCATCCCGGCGTCGACTCGTGGCGGTCGCGTAGCCGGGCGAAGGTCTCGTACGTTAGCCCATTCGGCCCCCCGAAAAAGAGAGCCGTCCAGATCCGTTCCGCACGTCGGTTGAGGCCGGCCACTGAGAGCCCCGCGGTGGAGGCGGAGCTTCGGAAGCTATTGGCGCGATCGGCGATCACGGCTCCGTAGGCGACGAGCAGGTCACGCTGCGCGATCATCGCCGCGGCCGCGTGCCGACGCCGGGTGGCCGTGGATCCTTCCGTCTCGTGCGTGCTCCCCGCGCGCAGCGCATCCTGGACATCGGCGGGCAGGAGCCCCGCCGCCCGCAGCCTCGGCCCCTCGCGGTACAGCCGGTCGAGTCCACCCTGCTCGAACGTGTCCACCCGGCGCCGGCCACTCCGCAGCACGAGCGGACCGCTCTCGCGGAAGGCGATGGCGAGCGTCAGGCTCTGGTCCATCGAGGGGATGTGGCTGAGCCGGTTGAAGCTTCGGATCAGATGCTCGAACTCCGCTTCCGTGTCCAGCCGACGGAGCTTGTTGTAGAGTCTCTGTCCGCCCATGAATGAGGTATACCCCCGAGCGCGGCTCGTCAGACCGGGAGGAAACGTGGCCTCGATGGCGCGGCCAGCGGCCAGCACGTCTGCCTGAGAGAACATTCGGGATCTCGTTCGCGGGGTGGAGAGGTCGTGTTATCGGGGGTAGCGGCGTACCGCGGCGACAGTATAACACGGGAGGGCGGCGGTGGCTAACCACGGAAGGTGAGGTGCGTGGCTCGCCGTGGCCGCCGACAGGCGCCGGGGCGGGTTTCGAGATCGTGATCCCGAAAAGCACAACGCGGACCTCGCCGATCTCCGGGTTCGACGTGCGGGGTGGTCAGGTCGTCCGGGATCGAGGGGATGCTTCAGTTTCGACGCCGCATGGGTTGCCTGATCTCCACGCCGAAGTCGAGCTTCGCCGAGAACTGGAACCTCAGGTTGTCGGCGTCGAACCCGCTCCTGAAGTTATCCCGGCTTCCATACTGGATTTCGGAACCAAGCATGATCCCCTCGGCGGGAAAATAGCGGAGGTTCGCGAGGGCGTAGTCGCCGGACGAGAAGGCATCGTCGGCCTGCCCGCTGCTATTGTCGATGTCCACGTATGAATATCCCAGCGTACTCGAGAGCTTCTCGTTCCAGGGGACTTCCAGGAACGCCACGACGCCAAGCACGGGGAGCAGTTCGCCGACGATCGGCCGGACGGGGTCGAGGAAGTTGTTCCTGGGGGCGACGTCCGCGGGGGCGTCGTTCAGGTAATTCTCAATTCCTCTTCCGTACACCCCCTGCAGTTTGAACACGACGTCACCCAGGTCTGCTTTTGAACTCAGATTCAAACCCCATCCCCATCCCTTGCCCGAGAGATCGAACGGGTCGTCCACCAGCAGGTCATCCCATCTGAGATAGCGAAGCAATCCGGCCAGTCTGACGTGGCTGTCGGAACCGACGGCGAGCCGGTATGCGGCGGTGAAGTCGGGTAGCGGGAAACGCGGTTCGATGTTCTCGAGTTCGATACGATCCGCGTAGCGGCCGTCGTCGCCCGACGCGCCGGGTCGCTCGAGCGCGAGCATGAAACGCGTGTCGCCCCGCACCGGCGTGTAGCGCAGCTGGACGTTGCGGAACCAGACGAGCGCGTTCGGGCCCCAGTACTCGAGGGTCGCCGGAGACACGTCGGGATCCATGAACACGCTCCACGTCTGCCCGGCGCCGAACTTCCCGATTTCGGCCCA
>CAZWJE010000005.1:0-10335 GCA_964634395.1 uncultured Gemmatimonas sp.
GGGGAGAGTTCGGACGGCAGGTTGTGGAGCTCGAGGGCGGCGCCACGAATCTTCTCGAATATGTCGCCGAGTTCATACGCGAGAGGAGGACGCCGTCCGGACACGACTCCCTCGCTCATCCCGGCGGGCGGGTGGCGGCCACCGAGCGGCACCGAGTCATACACGTCGATGAGAACGTCGAGGACCAGCCCGGGCCACTCGGAGAGCCGGCGAGTCCGCCGATCCCGGAGCGCGCGGATCGACGCCGAACTCTCCAGCGGCCGCACCAACTCACGGACTCGAGGGATCGGCCCCCGTTCCGGCGTCCCATCGACTCCCCTTCCGGCCTCCCACGACCGCCGATCGCGATTGCGGCCGCCGCCGACCCGGGCCGGGAGATGGTCGGAGAATACCTCGTCGAGGCGAGCCGGACCGTATTCGGAGAGGCCACCGCCGTCCTTGCGGGCCAGCCAGCTCTCGACGTCCGGGTGCCGGCGCAGCGCCGCGAAATCCTCCCACTCCCCCGTCTCCAAGTACCCCGCGAGTGCCTCCAGCAGGCGGAAGGGACGGGTCCGGGCGAGGTTTCGCCCTCCCGCGTAATGGACGGGGATCCCCGCTGATTCCAGCCAGTCACGGACATGGGGAACGAGCGTGGTGTCCGGGATCCCGATGACCACGTCACCGGTCCGTACATCACCCAGTTCGGCGATGGTATCGAGAACCGTGGCGGCCTGATCACCGGGGAAGTCCGCGACCCGAACCACTTCGTCGGGAATGCCCAGTGGCCGGTCTCGCCAGGCGGACGTCACGATCAGCCCGAGCGCGTCGAAGCCGGCCGCCTCTTCCATCGGCGCATGGATGAGTACGCCGACGGGGGATTCCGCGCGTTCGACGATTTTCGCGACGACCGGCGGGAGTTGAGTCACGCCCACGAGCCACACGTCCGCCGCCGACCGCGTCGCCGCCGCCCCGAGGCCGCCGGCGGGGGATGGGTCCGAGCGGACGCGGTCGATTCGCTCCAGATCCACGTCCGCCAGATCGACCGACCGCAACCGCCGCCGATATCGGTCAGCCAGTTGATCGAGCAGCCGCCAGCGGTCGCCGTCATCGTAGAGGAGTTCGGAGGAACTCTCGCAGATCGTGGCGACGTCGAGGAACGAGTGACCGCCGCCGGCGATTTCGTGATGGAGGGACGCGAGGCGACGAGCGATCCGGTCCCAGGCGACCACGTCCTCATCGGCCGGCGACACTCCGAAGAGGGGTTCGACGACGCCCGGACCGGCCTCGCGGAGCACCGTCGCCCAGACACGACGCAGCACGAACGGCCGGCCCGTCCGCGTGTTCGGATGATGGAAGAGTTCCGCGAGGTCCCCGGTCCGGACCATTCGCGGCGGGACGAGCCGAGCGGCATGCCGCGTCGCCTCGTCGAGCAGCAGTTCTCCGAGGCGCCGTCCCGCCCGGCCGCCCGGCGGGACGATGATCACGTTCCGCAGATCGAGCACACCATCCCGCAGGTACCGCCTCCGCAGGAACCGCGCGGCCAGTGGAAGAAGTGGTTCGTCCCAGCCCAGGAAATGTCGTTCGATCACCGCGCTCCCGGCGTTACTCGGTGATATACCATCCTTCGGCGTTCTGATACTGGCCCAGCGTGTTGACCGTCAGTCCCTGGAAATCGTTCGCGACGCCGTAGGGCGTATCGTAATAGTAGAGCCAGGTATAGGGCTGATCCGCCGCGATGAGCGAAGCGGCCTCGCGCCAGAGTGGCGCGGCCAACGCCTCCGTCGGCTGCTCGAGCGCCCGCGCGAAGAGTTCCTGAACCCGCGGATTGTCATAGCCGACGAAATTGAACGGGAGGCTCGGATTCCCCCAGAGCTGGTAGAGATCCGCCGAGAGGCCGACGTTCCACCCACCGATCGACGCCTCGAAATCACGATTCGTCGTGCGTTCGATGACGGTGTTGAACTCCAAGGTCTGGATCAAGGCCTCCACACCGATCCGCTTCCACTGCTGCTCGAGGATCTGCGCGACGTCGGTCCGCCTGCGGTTCTCGGCGTTGGTGAGAATGGTGAAGCTGAGGCGTTCGCCATTCCTGGTGAGGATCCCGTCCCGCCCCGGCGTCCAGCCCTTGTCCGCGAGAATGCGCCTGGCCTCGGTCGTGTCGTAGGGGAGCACCGGCTGGCCGACGGGGTCGTAGAGGTCCTGGAAGATCGGTGGGTAGGGGCCGCCGGCGGCGGCGGCGAACTCCTCCAGTTGCAGCCCGGCGAGGAGGGCGTTCACGTCGATCGCCAGTGACAGAGCCCGGCGGACGTCACGGTCCGCGAAGAAGGATTTCGCCGTCGGGTTGTACGCGATGTATTCGTACGACCGCTTCTCCTGCTTCTCGATCCTGAGGCCCGGCGCGGCACGAATCTCACTGATGTAGTGGAACGGAACGGAGGTCATGTCCGCCCGTCCGGTCTGCAGCTCGATCATCCGTGTCGTCTCTTCCGGTATGATGCGGAAGACGATCCGGTCGAGGGGTGGCTGGGGCTGATAGTCGGGATTACGCTCGAGCACGACCGACTGACCACGTTCCCATGCCGCGAGCCGGAAGGCGCCGTTGGTGACGAGGCTTCCGGCCGGATTCAGCAGATCCGGGTGTGACCTGAGGTTCGCCGGATCGGTTCCCTCGTAGACGTGCTTCGGAGCGATCGCTCCCGCCGTGTGAAAGAGAATCTCCGGGTAGCGGCGCGTGAAGTGGATCACGAGGGTGGTGTCATCCTCCGCGACGATTTCGCGGATCTCGCGGTTGTAATCCTGACGCGGCGACGCCGTCCGTTCGTCTCCCTGTGTCTCGATCGTCCACTTGGCGTCATGAGCGGTGACGGGTGTACCGTCGGTCCAGCGGACATCGCCCCTCAGGTGGTAACGGATCGAGGCCGAATCCGGCCCGAAGAACTCGTAGGCGCGGGCCAACGCGCGCCCGTTCTCCTCGGTGGTGAGGTATTCGACTCGCCCGTTGATCCATTCCGGCACCAGGAGGGGCCGGTAGAGCATGTCATTCACCTGGTTGTCCAGGTTGGTCTCCGAGATCAACGGAAGCGGCTTCGAGAGATCAGCGGCCTCGATGAGCACGACCTGTCCGCCCACGGAACGTCGCGCGGTTCGCGGTTCATCATCGCCGCATCCGGCGAGGACGACCGCCGCCGCGCACGCCGCCACCAGCACCCGAGTCGGGGCCGTGGCCGCCACCCTGATTCGTTCGCGGGACTTGGTCCTCCTCATATCCGGATCCTCTCTGTCCAATGGTGATCGCGCGGAGCCCGGGCTCTCGCCGGCGCCCCATCCCTCCCGATTCCCTCCGACGTGCCCCATCGCCGGGACGCGACACGCCGCCCATCCGTCCCGCTCACCAGAACCGCGCGTCAACCCGCCACGTACTGGAGCACGTCTCCCCGCGTGATGATACCGGTCATCCGGCCGCCCTCCCGCACGAGCACCGCTGGAGTGTGCCGGTTCAGCGCCCGGGTGATCGACGGCAGGTCAGCGGCGGCGTCCACCACCGGTAGCGGCATGTCCATCAGCTCGCTCACGGGGCTATCCAGGAGCGAGGGTCTTTCCAGGACGCGGCCCATGACCGTTCCCTCCGAGAGATGTCCGACGCAGGCATCACCGTCGAGCACCGGCAGCTGCGAGATGTTCCATTCGGTGATGTACCCGAGCGCTTTCCGAACCGGGGTCGCGCGCTCCACGAAGACGAGCTCCGGCGGCCCTTCGCCGGCCTTTGTCCGGACCACCGAGCCCGCCGTGACGCGCGAAGGTTCGATCAGCCTGTTCTCTCGCAACCATTCGTCGTTGTACACCTTCGACAGATAGCGTTCGCCGGTGTCGCAAAGGATGCAGACGACGAGCGCATCCGGGTCATCGAGTTCACGAGCGACCTCGAGAGCCACATGGACGATCAGCCCGGAGGATCCGCCCACGAAGAGTCCCTCCTCACGCGTCAGCCGCCGCGCCATGGAGAACGACTTTCGGTCGTCGACGGAACGCCACTCGTCGACCACCGTCAGATCGAGCGTGTCCGGAAGCTTGTCCTGCCCGATTCCTTCGACCTTGTAGGGCGTCGTCTCCGGCTTGATCCCCGTCGCGGCATATTCGCGAAGCATCGAACCAACCGGATCACCACCGATCACCCGGATCCGCGGGTTCTTCTCCTTGAGGAATCGGCCCACTCCGGTAATCGTACCGCCCGTGCCCGCGGCGGCGACGAAATGTGTGACACGACCTTCGGTCTGCTCCCAGATCTCCGGACCGGTCGTGCGGTAGTGCGCCTCGGGGTTCGCCTGATTGTAGAACTGGTCGGCGAGGATGGCGTTCGGCAACTCGCCGGCGATACGCCTGGCCGTCATCACATAGTTGTCCGGGTGATCAGGCGGGACGGCGGCGGGCGTCACGATCACCTCGGCGCCGAACGCCTTGAGGAGCCGAACCTTCTCCTGGCTCATCTTGTCGGAGATCGTGAAGACGCATCGATATCCCCTCTCGGCGGCGGCGATGGCCAGACCGATCCCCGTGTTGCCGCTCGTGCCTTCGACGATCGTCCCGCCGGGCCGCAAGCGGCCCTCGCGTTCGGCGGCATCGATGATCGCCGTGCCGATCCGGTCCTTCACCGACCCGCCGGGGTTCATGAACTCCGCCTTGCCGTACACCGGTGTCGCGAGGCCGGCTCCGATACGACCGATTCTGACCAGCGGCGTCCAGCCGATCATTTCGACAACGCTCTCGTAAGGTCTTTCGTGGCGGGCCATCAGGGTATCGATATCGGTGGCGTCTCGGACATGACGGTGGAATCAGGGTCCGGAAGATGGAAATGAACGGGAAGATGTACCTGAACCGCGACCGCCTCGCCGTCCCGGCTCGCGGGCTCGAACCGGAGAAGCCGCGCGCCGTCGACGGCGGCGGAGTCGAACTCCGCGTATCCGCTCGTCTGCTCGACCCAGGCCGAATCGACGGCACCCTGGGCGCTCACCGCGATCGCCAGGAGTGTCTCACCCTCGATCCGCTCGTCCCAGAGCGATTCCGGATACTGGAACACGGGTTCGGTGATCTGCCTCGGTGGTACCTGCGGCGCCGATTCCGCGCACCCCGCGACGGCGATCACGACGGCGAGGACGGCCGGCCAGATTGCCGGCGACCATGGCGTAATGCGCAAACTCCCTCCCGGTAACGGTTCAGTCTCGCGCCACGCTCGCCAGTTCCGCGAGGATCGTTAGCGCCTGGATCGGCGTGAGCGTATCCGCGTCGATACGACGCAGCCGGGTGAGTACGGGATGTTCGTCGCCCCCGAAAAGACCCAACTGCGCGGAAGTCGACGCCGGGCCAGGGCCGAGTGTCGGCGACGCCACACCTCTGTCGCGCTCCAGTTCCTCGAGCAACTCTCGCGCGCGCCCGACCACTTCGGCCGGCAGACCCGCGAGTCGGGCAACCTCCACACCATACGAACGGTCAGCGCCACCGCGAACGAGCGAACGAAGGAAGACGATCGAGTCGCCATCCTCCTTGACCGCGACGCTGTAGTTGACGAGCGAATCCAGTCGGTCCGCCAGTTCGGTCAACTCGTGATAGTGTGTCGCGAACACGGTTTTCGCGCCGATCTGGTCATGGAGATGTTCGGTGACCGCCGTCGCCACGCTCAACCCATCCCACGTCGAAGTTCCGCGCCCGATCTCGTCGAGTAGCACGAGTGACGCCGCGGTGGCGTTGTTGAGGATCGCCGCGGTTTCCGTCATCTCGACCATGAAGGTCGAACGTCCGCGAACGAGGTTGTCCGAGGCGCCGACGCGGGTGAAAATGCGGTCCACGAGGCCGATGCGCGCGGAGCGCGCGGGCACGTACGCACCCACCTGGGCAAGCAGCACGATCAATCCCACCTGACGGAGTACCGTCGACTTACCGGCCATGTTCGGGCCGGTGAGTATGATGACCCGGGCGGCCCCCCCCAGGACGACGTCGTTGGGGATAAACTCTTCGCGCGGCATCATGGTTTCCACCACGGGATGGCGCCCTCCACGAATCTCGATCTCCGGCCCGTCGACGACTTCCGGACGAGTGTACTCGTTGCGAACCGCGACTTCGGCGAAGGTGGCGAGCACGTCCAGCGCCGCCAGATGATCCGAGACCTCCTGCACCGCCGCCGTGTAAGCCGCCGCCTGTCGTCGGACACGATCGAAGAGGCTCGCTTCCAGCGTGCCGATGGCGTCCTCGGCGCCGAGTACCTTCTCCTCCCATTCCTTCAGCTCGGGAGTGATGTAGCGTTCGGCGTTGGCGAGAGTCTGGCGTCTCTGGAAATCGTCCGGCACTCGATCGAGGTTCGACCTGGTCACCTCGAGATAGTAGCCGAAGACCTTGTTGAACCCGACTTTCAGCGAGGGGATGCCCGACCTTTGCCTTTCCCGTGTCTGGAGACGGGCGATCCAGTCGACCGCCCCATCGCGGACGCCGCGCAGATCGTCGAGACCAGCGTCGAACCCCTCGCGGATCACCCCGCCTTCGCCAAGCGTCGCGGGCGGTTCCTCGGAGATGGCGGCTCGGATCAGATCGGTCAGATCGGTCAGGGGATCGAGTCCTTCCCGATGTCTGGCGATCAGCGCTGTATCCCGCCCCTCGAGCTCCGCCCGAAGATCGGGGATCACGCCCAGCGAGTCACGCAGGCTCAGCAAGTCCCGCGGGGTACACCGGCCGGAAGCGACCTTGACCGCGAGCCGCTCCAGGTCGCGAACCTCGCGCAGGGATCGTCGCACCGCGCGCCGCAACTCGGCGTCCTCCACGAAGTCTCGCACCGCGTCCTGCCGTTCGCGCACCGACAGCGGATCCAGGAGCGGCGCCAGGAGCCACCCACGAAGCAGCCTGCCGCCCATGGGCGTGTGCGCTTCATCGAGAACGTCCAGGAGCGTTCGCCCACCCTCGCCGGCGACGAGTGGTTCGACGAGTTCCAGGTTGCGCCGGGTCATCTCGTCGATGGGCATCCGCTCCCCACGTGTCACGAACCGCGGTGGCCGGAGAACCGTGCTCACTTTCGGCTGGGTCTCCGCGAGGAAGCCGACGAGCGCCCCGGTGGCGCCGAGAACGCTCGGATCCTCAGGCAACCCGAAGCCGTCGAGATGGGTGACGCCGTAATGACGGCGCAGCGCCTCCCGCCCACTCTCCGAGTCGAACAACCAATCGGCGCGATAGGTGGTCACACCCGTGCGGACGCGGTCGGCGCCGGCCAGTTGCCAGGACCTGGGCAGGAGGAGTTCCGCCGGCTCGATCTGCCCGAGCCAGTCGTCGAGATCCTCCGAGGGGACGAGTCGCGCGTTCAACTCGCCCGTCGAGAGGTCGGCCGCCGCGACGGCGACCTGACCACCCCCGTCGGGGTCGCCCGCTACCGCCGCCAGCCAGTTGTTTCTCCTCGATTGCAGGAGGTTGTCGCTCAACGCCGTTCCCGGCGAGATCGTCTCGACGACCTCCCGCCGGAATATCCCCTTTCCGGCACCCGGGTCTTCGACCTGCTCGCAGATCGCGACACGGCGCCCCAGCCGGATCAGTCGCTGGAGATATGTATCGAGCGCGTGCACGGGAATCCCGGCGAGGGGCGCCCGAGAACTTCCGTTGTTCCGCGAGGTGAGGGTGATCTCCAGC
The DNA here is from genome assembly GCA_964634395.1 of uncultured Gemmatimonas sp. Classification (GTDB taxonomy): domain Bacteria; phylum Gemmatimonadota; class Gemmatimonadetes; order Longimicrobiales; family Longimicrobiaceae; genus WHSP01. Next base: position 7,639 of record CAZWJE010000005.1, read on the forward strand.
AGCTTCGCGCCCTCCTCCGCGTCTTCGAAGAAGAGCTCGTAGAAATCACCGACTCGAAAGAGAACGAGTGAGTCGGGATGGCGCGACTTCACCTCGCGCCATTGCCGCATGAGTGGAGTATCGGAAGACATCGGCGAGGCTGGTGGGTCGCCGCGACCGGCGAACTGGCGGAGCGACGACCCCGCGCTGATCCTCCGGGGGCCACGTTCCCCCGGCGAGCTCGGCGGAAGATAGATGGCTTCGACCGACGCGGGCAACTTCTCGAGGTTCGCGGCTGCCCTTCTCAGACACCGGCCGCGAGGCCATCGACCTCCGTCGCTCGCGGGTTGCGACCGGTATCGCCGTCGGCCGCCAGTCGCAGGATCGCCTCCTCCAGGACCGCCTGGTCACTCAGCGATGCCGCGCTCTTCAGCAGGCGATCCGCCCGCAGGAGTGTTTCGATTGCCCTGTCGATTCGCTCCGGCGACCATCCTCGTGCCTGCGCGGGGATCCTGTTCGCCAGCCATCGCCGCCGCGAATCCAGGTGACGATCCAACGCCTCCCTTCCCCCATCGACGACGATGCCGATCTTCAGCAATTGCCCCCCCATCGCGAGCACGAGACCGACCCCGCTCTCACCGCTATCAAGCAGCTCCGGCAGTTGCGCGAGTGCCTCCGGAAAACGTCGTTCGGCCACCAGATCCAGCCATTTCCAGCGATCGACGCGCGGGATATATCCGCCGATCGCCCGGACGTCATCGAGTGTGATGCGCTTCCGGTCCCCGATGTAGGCGACCGCCTTCTCGAGTTCCGTGGCGAGAACGCCGAGCTCGGAACCGATGGCGGCCGACCACGCCCGGGCGGCATCGAGTTCGACTTCCACGCCATGCACCTCTTCCGCCTGCTCGATCAACCACCCGGGCAGCGCGTCATCTCCCACCGCCCGGAATTCCACGCTCAGCGTCGCGGATTTCAGCGTGGAATAGAACTTCGCGGTGCTCCCCGATGGTATCGTGGCCACGAGGATGAGCACGAGGCCCGCCGGAGTCCGTGTCACCGCGGCTTCCACCGCCTCGCGTGCCTTCGGCGTCAACCCCTGCGCCTCACGCACGACGACGAGGCGATGCGTCGCCATCATCGGTGGTGTGGCGAGAAGAGAGGCCAGCGATTCGGCGGTCACATCGGCACCGCGAAGCTGATCGAAGTTGAAGTCGCGGGTCGCGGGTTCGAGGAAGGCATCCACGATCGAGTGGATCGCCCGCTCACGCAGGTAGGCTTCGGGACCGTGCAGAAAGACGACGGCCGAATCCGGCCGCTCCCCGAGTCTCTTCAACAACGCGGGGAGACGCATCTCAGGCATGGGATCTCGAACCGGGCGGGAGCCGCGAAGAAGAATCGGATGTCGTTGGAGCCGTCAGTGTGCCGCGATCGCCGAAGGCTGCCAGCTCGCGGTCCGCGCGACCCGCGACGTCCAGAGGCGCCGCATGTCGAACGAGCGCTCGTCGATGAGCAACGGGCCTTCCCGGAACAGTGGCGGCACCACATGCGGACCGGCGGGCGCCACCGCCGCGACTGGCGGGAGAACGACCACCTGGGCCCGCGGGCGCAGGAGCGGAAGGGACACGGAGATGGTGATCAGCGTCATCAGGACCAGTACGAACCCGACGGATACACCCGAGGCCGACCGACTCACCGAAGCCATCCGCTCCGCTTCGATGTTGTAGATCTGATGCTGCAGACGGGCAAGGAAGTCCTCCCGTGGCTCGACCGCGGGAAGAGAACGGAGCTGCCTGACCCCGCCCTCGATCACTTCCACGTACCGCGAGCACGAACCACACATGGCAAGGTGCGAATCCACCCTGGCCCGTTCGGCGGCGGCCATCTCCCCGTCACGGTACTCCGAGAACTCTCGAAGAAAGTCGGCGCAGCTGAGCATCGTGTTGGCACAAAAGAAAATGAACCGATCCGATCCCCATCACGGGGCTCCGCATCGGTTCACTTCTACAGGAGAGCGGGACACGAGGTTCCCGGGCGCCTCCAGGCCTTCCTTCCGTCAGCTGAATCCTTACCCGAGGCGAGGCTCGATCACGTTCGCGAAGTTGTTCCGCGCCCGGTTCAGCCGGCTCTTGACCGTGCCCAGATTGCACCCCGTGATCTCCGCGATCTCTTCATAGGTCTTGCCCTCCATCTCCCGGAGCATGAAGACCTGACGATGATGCTCCGGCAACTCATCGACCGCCTGCTCGACCAGTTGGCGGAGGTGACGCTTCCGGAAGAGATCATCGGGACGATAGGTGTTGTCCTCCCATTCCAGCGGCCGGTGATCCGACTCCCAGCTCTTCCGAATCGTCTGAAAGAGAACCAGCGGGTTGCGCGACCGGTTCCGCAATTCGTTCTTCGCGAGGTTCGACGCGATCGTGTAGACCCAGGTCGAAAACTTCTTCGTCTGGTCGAACCGGTGCAGGTGACGGTACACGCGGATGAACGTCTCCTGAACGAGATCTTCCGACCGCTCGCGATCCCCGGTCGTCCGGTAGACGAAGTTCACGAGTCGGGCATGATAGCGGTCCGCGAGCTCCGTGAACGCCCGCTTTTCCCCGCCGAGGAAGGCGGCCACCAATCCGCTGTCATCCAGATCCTTCAGCGCCGAACGCTTGACTTCCGGCACGATACCGAAACGGACCTGACGAGCACTCATATGGGCCATTTTCTCCCCCC
>CAZWJE010000005.1:10435-94493 GCA_964634395.1 uncultured Gemmatimonas sp.
GCAGATCGACTTTCCATCGGTGATGCGTCCGTCACCGATCATGGCGAGCGCTTCGGAGAGGCGCATCTCAACCGGGTCAATGAACTCATCGACGTCGCGCGCGGCGACGCCCGGCTGGAGGTCAGTGGCCAGGAAAATGTGGATGCGCTCGTCGGTGAAGCCGGGGGTGGTCAGGATGGAAGTGAGTGGTGTCAATCGCCCGGCGGTGCGACCGGTTTCCTCTTCCAGTTCACGGCGAGCGCATTCCTCCCATGGTTCTCCGGGCCGATCCGGTCGGCCCGCCGGGACTTCGAAGAGGTAGCCGCCCGCGGCGTAACGATACTGGCGGATCAGGAGAATTCGGGGATCCGCATGCGGTAGCGGGTCGACGACGGGCAGTACCGCCGACGCCCCCGAGTGGCGGATGATCTCAAGGGTCCCGACCGTACCATCGGGGAACCGGACCTGGTCCAGGCTGAGACGTACCACCGGTCCGGAGTGAACGAGCCTCGACTCGATCGTAGCGGCTCCCGACGCGCTGTTGCCGGCGTCTTCCGTCTCACCTTCCGCCGCGAGCATCGACTCGTCGGACGATGACCCGCCCGTCGAGGCCGCGCTCACGCGACACCATCCGACGGAATCACCTCGATCGGCCCCAGGGCCAGTTCCTCGAGCTGAGGCCGGACCGTGGCCGCGTCACCGACCGCCAGGATCGTGAGGTCGTCCGGATGAATGTGGTGGCGAGCGGCCGCGAGCACCTCGTCGGTATCCACCGCGAGTACCCGAGCCGAAAACTCGTCCACGAAGCCATGCGGCAGGTCGTAGACGAAGAGTTCGGCGAGCCGTGAAGCGACACCGTCCGTCGTCTGGAGACGCAGTGGGAAGGTTCCCGCCAGGTAATCGCGTGCGTCGGTGATCTCGGCCGCTGTAACGGGTTCCTCGCGGATCCGGGCGAGTTCATCGACGATCTCGCGGACGGCGGCCCCCGACACCTCGGTCTGCACGGCGGTCGCGACGATGAATGGCCCTGACTGTCGTCGCATCACGAAGGAGGAACCTACTCCGTAGGTATACCCATGCTTCTCACGGAGATTCATGTTCAACCGGGAGGAAAATGAACCACCGAGAATGGTGTTCATCACGGCGATCGGGAAATAATCCGGCGTGTTCCTCTCCACCCCGATGTGACCGACGCGGAGTTCCGACTGAACGGCGCCCGGACGGTCCACGATGACCACGCGTACCCCTGGTCCCCGCGGCACGGCCAGACCTGACAGGGGTGGGGGCGGACCGCCGCTCCACTCCCCGAAACCACGCTCGGCGAGCTCGCGGGCCTGTTCCGGTCCCATTCGACCGACGATCACGATCGCGGCGCCGCTGGGAGTGAAGGTACTCTCGTGGTAATCCACGATGTCCTGGCGGGTGATCTTCTCCACCGTCTCCGGTGTCCCGCTGGCCGGACGGGCAAACGGGCTTTCCGGCGCGAAGATGAAGCGGCCGATCACTTCATCCGCCAGATGGCGGGGATCGGCGCGCCGCTGCTGGATCGCCGCCAGCTGTTGGTGGCGGATCCGCTCGACTTCCGATTCGGGAAAGATCGGATCCGAGATGACTTCGGCCATCAGGTCGACGACCGCGTCGACATTCCGGATCAGCGCGGTGACGTCGACGCTGCCGACTTCCCAGGATGTCCCGACTCCCAGCCGCACGCCGAGGGCTTCGAAGGATCTCGCGATCTCCGAGGCGCTCATTCGGCCGGTCCCGGACTCCAGCAGGCTACCGGTCAATGTCGCGAGCCCGCCGAGTTCGCCGACTTCCCGGATCGCGCCGGACGGGTGGATCACCCGCACCGTCACCACCGGCAGGCCATTCGACTCGGAGAAGTAGACCGGCACGCCATTGGTGAGACTGAACGTGCCGAAGTCCGGGAAGCGGAAAGGTCGGAGCGGCCCCGGCGGCGGCGCGACGGAACGATCGAGGGGACGGATGTTCATCCCGTCACCTCCGCGTCGGAGGCCGCTCCAGCATCAGAGGACGCGTCGGTCACCAGCGCCTCGCCCCCCGCCTCGCCCCCCGCCTCGAGAGTCGCCGAGGAGTCGCCATTCGTGGGCAGATAGACGAGACTCCCCGCCCTCTCCCGGCCCAGGTATTCTCTCGCGAATACCCGAACTCGCTCCTCGGTCACTTCCCGCGCCCGGTCAAGCTCGGTGTTGATGCGCTCAGGATCGTCGAAGAGTGTCGTGAACATCGAGATTTCGTTGGCCCGCTCACTGACGCGCTGCAGTCCGACGAGCTGCCGTGCCTCGTAGGTGGTGATCACGCGCTCGAGTTCTCCGGGCTCGCAGCCGTTCGCGGCCAGATCGTCGAGGACCGTCCAGAACGCCTCTTCGACCGTTTCGATCGCGACGCCGGGACTGGCCGTCACCCAGAAGACGAGCATCGCCGCGCCCGTGACGATCGGGAACGCGTAACCAACCACGCTCTGTGCCAACCGTTGCTCTCTCACCAGCGCGCCGTAAAGGCGAGACGATTTTCCGCTCGCGAGGATCTGCGAGATCACTTCCGCGTCGTAGAACTCGTCGGTCCCGTACGGAGGTACTCGGAACGCGAAATAGGCACGAGGCAAGGCGACGCGGGATTCAACGACGTCGCGTGCGGGTCGCTCGAGCTTCGGAACGATGTCCGGCCGCCCGGGCAGCGGCGGCGGTGTCGGCCCGCGGGGGATCTCGCCGAAATACTTCTCGATCAGTTCGATCGCCGTATCCCTGTCGAAATCGCCGCAGACCGTGAGAACGGCGTTGTTCGGCGCGTAGTAGGTCGAGAAGAACTCGCGAACGTCGTCCAGGTCGGCGGCATCGAGATCTTCCATGCTTCCGATCACGGAATGGTGATAGGGATGATCGGCCGGATACATCATCGCCTGGATCCGCTCGTCCCAGTCTCCGTATGGCTGGTTGTCGACCCGCCAACGGCGTTCGTTTTTCACCACGTCGCGCTGGTTGTCCAGCTTCTCCCGCGTCATCGCGGGGAGGAGGAACCCCATACGATCGGACTCGAGCCAGAGGGCCAGCTCGAGACGGTTGGAGGGCAGAGTCTCGAAGTAGTTCGTTCGATCGAGCCAGGTCGAGCCGTTCATCGACCCACCCGCACGCTCGATGTGCGCGATATGCTGGGTGTCCGGCACGTTCTCGGAGCCCTGGAACATCATGTGTTCGAAGAGATGCGCGAAGCCCGTCCGGCCCTCTCGCTCGTTCCTGCTTCCGACGTTGTACCAGAGATTGACCGCCACAACCGGTTGTGTCGCGTCGTGCGAGAGGACGACCCGCAGGCCATTGTCCAGTTCGTGGCGCTCGATGGAGAATCGGGTCACGTAAAATGTCCGGGAATCAGCGTGTTGAGTCGAGGACGATGTCTCGTCCTGTATGGAGCTTCGCTCCGGGTCGGCGAACCGACGGAGATTGACGTCATGGCTCGTTCGGATCGCTCGCGGCCCTGGCTTCAACCGGCTCGGGCCGATTGGCCGTGGAATCCCGAACGGATGCGGCGGCCGGAAACAGACCGCGCAACGCCAGACTCGGCAGGATCAGGCTTTCACGGGCGATATGTCGCCATTCCTCGATCGATCCAGCGGCGATCGGACTCGTGCGAGTCGGGGTGCTGTAAGCGCGCAGATCGAGCCGCGAGGCGAGGAGCCGGAGACGCAGCATATGGAATGGGTCACTCACGAGCAGGGCGGTGTCGAGTTCATGGGCCGCCATCAGACGCGCCACCGAAACGAGAGATTCTTCCGAGCTTCGGCCATCGGTCTCCACGAGGATATCGCCCGAGTCGACGCCGTTGTGCTCCATGTAGCGCGCGCCGACCTGGGCCTCGCTCACCGTGTCACCGACGCCCACGCCGCCCGTCAGGATGATTCGCGGTGAGTATCCGGCCGCGTACAGATCCAGGGCGTGATCGAGGCGGGCCTTGAGCACCGGGGAGGGGCGGCCGTCGTACTGCGCGGCGCCCATGACGACGATCGCGTCGACCTCGCGAGCCTCGTCACGCATGCCGAACAGGTAGATCGAGAGCAGGGCGAGCCCCCATCCGAACACGGCGATCGTCGTCGCCGTCACGACGCCGCGCAAGACGATCATCCCGCCAGGATCCGGGAGCGAAGCGTGGCCGGGGCCAGTTCGGTCAGGAGAAGATCTCGCATCGCCTCTTCACCGTCTTCGAGCGCCTCTTCCACCTCCCGCGCGAATTCGGGGTCTCTGAGGTCGGCGGCCGCCTCCGCGCGGTTGAGCGCCAGCCATGCCTCATCCAGCCATCCCTCGAGGCCGAAGGCGAGCGCGAATACCAGTTGGGCCTCGGCGTCCTCCTCCATGATCGTCGCGGCGGGATAGAGGGCTTCCGCGGCGCCCGCCAGATCGTCTCCGAGCAGGAGGAGGAGTCCGTAGAGGAAACGGGCCTCGACGTCCGAGTCGTCCAGATCGACGGCGGCCTCCATCTCGTTTCTCGCGTCCGCCTCCCTGCCGCCGAGGATGAACCCGACGGCGGTCTCGCGGCGGACCAGCGCATCCGCCGGATTCAGTCTCTGGGCGATACCGAGTTCCTCGAGTCCCTGATCAAGCACGCCAACGCGCACCAGGTAGGCGCCATAATGGAGGTGGGCGGCGGCGAAGTCCGGCGCGGTGATCGCGGCGAGCCGAAGGGCGGGCTCCGCCGCCGGGTCGCCCGACCGGGCCAGTCCGGCTCCCGCGCGCACGAGGATTTCCGGGTCGGTCGGCTGTTCGGCGAGGGACCTGCGGAAGAAATCGGCGGCCATCCCTTCGGCACCGACCTGATCGGCGACCACGCCCACCATGCAGAGGAGGGTCGCGTCACGGGGATGCTGGGGCTCGGCCTCCAGGAGGAGCCGCAGCGCTTCCTCCACCTCACCGTCATCGGCCAGGCGTGCCGCCTCGGCGAGGGTTTCATCCAGGGAGATGGGCTCTTCGTCCGCCGGTCGGTTCAAGATTCGTCACCTCCTCCGCGCTTTCGATCGTACATCGTCATGCCTGGGGCGGGACTCGAACCCGCACGGGTTTCCCCTTCGGATTTTAAGTCCGATGTGTCTACCGGTTTCACCACCCAGGCCGTCCCGTTCATACCCCCGATGAACGATCCGGGATCACCTCCGGGATCGTGGTGAGTCGCCACCGCCGCTATTCCGCCGCCGATCGCAACCGGGCGAGGTTGTCCGCCACGGACGCCTCCCGGTTGTACACGGCGAAGCCAGCCACCACGACCGTCGCTCCGGCCTCGGCCACGGCGCGAATGTTGGCCGCGGTCACGCCACCGTCCACCTGAAGATCGATTTCCGCACCTGCCTCGCCCGACAGCATCGCCTTCACGCGACCGATTTTCTCGACGGACCCTTCGATGAACTTCTGCCCTCCGAAGCCCGGATTCACCGACATCACGAGGACGAGATCGACCCAGGGGAGGATCTCACTGATCGATGCTGGCGGAGTCCCCGGGTTGATCGCCACGCCCGCGCGGACCCCGGCGGCGTGAATCGCCTGGACCGTCCGATGGATGTGCGGGGTCGTCTCGACGTGCACGGTGATGGAGTCGACGCCAGCGTCCGCGAACGGACGGATGTAACGGTCGGGATCGGAGATCATCAGATGGGCGTCGAGGGGGAGCCGGGTCGCCTTGCGGGCGGCCGTCGCCATGAGCGGTCCGATGGTGATGTTCGGGACGAAGTGACCGTCCATGACATCCAGGTGGATCCAGTCCGCCCCGCCGCTTTCGGCGGCCTGGAGTTCCTCGGCGAGGCGGCCGAGATCGGCGGAGAGGATCGAAGGCGCGATTTTGATGCTCATTGTCCGGGACGTGAAAGAATGTCGACCTCGCGATCATCGGTCCGGGCGACGATGGCTTCGGAGGCGACACCGAGAAACAGGCCATGCTCCATCACCCCGGGTCGGGCATTCAGCACCGTCGCGAGCGCGGTCGGGTTGTCGATCCCCTCGTCGAAACGGCAATCCAGGATGAAGTGGCCTCCGTCGGTCCGGTACGGTTCACCCCGGTCGTCGCGGCGGAGCGTCGGTTCGGCCCCGAGGCCGCGAAGAAAGGGTATCTGCACCCCGAGGCCGAATGGATCGATCTCCACGGGAAGCGGCGACCGAAGCCCGAGCCTGTCCACGAGCTTGGAGCGATCCGCCAGGACAATGAAGCGCTTGGCGACGGACACCACGATCTTCTCGCGAAGGAGCGCGCCACCCAGCCCCTTGATGAGGTTGAGTTCGGGATCGATCTCGTCCGCGCCATCAAGAGCGATATCCAGCTCGGGATGGTCGTCGAGCGAGCCGAGTGGGATCCCCAGCGCGATGGCGCGCCGAGCCGTATCGTCCGAGGTCGGCACTCCAAGGATCTCCGGGATCTCGCCCGCTGAGCGCCGTTCCGCGATCGCCTCCAGGAGATACCGCACCGTGGATCCGGTCCCCAGGCCCACCTTCGTCCCGTTCTCGATGTATCGCGCGGCACGGTATCCAACCAGCCGCTTCTGTTCCTCCGCATTCACCACGAGACTCCCCCCTTTTCGTATGGAGGCAGGAAGATAGGAGCGGTGAGGGCGATCCACCACCATGATCCAGGTTGGGGCGATCGCGATCCGCCGCGAACACGAAAAGGGCGCCCCGAGGGACGCCCTTCCCATACCTGGCCGTTCGCGAATCTCAGCCGCGCGGGCGGATGATCTCCCGCGGCGTGTATGGCTGGAACTCACAGCCGGGTCGGACCGGGATGTACACGATTTCGAATGGCGCCGTCGCGCCGGCCTCGGCGAAAACCGGGGTGCCCTGGAACTCGCCGGCGGGCTGAAGCTGCGTCGGCTGGACGACCCGGCTCACGCCATACTTCACCCATTCCCGATCCGCGAACGACATGTCGCTCGACTGGATGAACCAGTTCACGCCGGCCGCGTAAATCGGCGCGGTCGCCGGATGGGCCTGGGCGAACGGAATCCCATTCACCGTGGTATCGTTCGTCGCCGGGGCGAACGTCGCCGAGATGTTCTGGACGGCTCCGTTCCGCACCACACACACCTGGATGGTCCGCTCCGCTGGCGGGGGCGGGGGCGGGGGCGGCGGGGGTGGCGGAATCGGCACGACCGGCGCGGAAATGGCGCCGAGCGCCAGCTTGAGGCCCGCGACCGCTCGGCCCGTCACCGCGAATCGGTCCTCGGCGTCCCCGAAGGAATGGGTCGGAGAATCGTAGACGTGCGCACCGAGTTCGCCGAAAAGGCCGAGCCGTCGCGACAGCGGAATGATATCGAAACCGAGCCCGAGGGTACCCTGCCCGACCGTCGCGTAATCAGGCTGATAGGAGAGGCAGGTGGCGAGTGGAGCGTACTCGTCGACGCACCGAACTTCGTCACCCGCCAGGGGAACCGGATCGCCCGCGACGTTCGTGCGGAGCATGCCGCCACCCAACCAGAAGAACATCGACGAGAGGAACCCCGAATCACTGCTCGACATCGGCCGGAACGCGACGCCCAGATCGGCCAGCCAGTTGTTGACGGGATAGTCGAGCTCCGCCATCGCGGCCGGCGTACCTTCATCGGTCGGGGCGCTGGAGGGGATGTACCCACCATGGGCCCGGATTCCGAACGTCTCCGAAGCCCAGAGCGTGCCGGTCACGCCGAAGCTGGGAGCGCCACCGACGCCATAGTCGGCATCACCATACGAGAACCAGGGGCTCGTCCAGCTGTAGCCGCCGTACGCTCCCAGGTCGAACCGCGAGGACACCCGTTCCTGCGCCTGGGCCTCACTCGCGCTGACCACCACGACGGCGGCAGTCGCGAATGCAACGAAACGATTCATCGAGTCTCTCCTTGAACTGTTGAATACTCGCCCCGGATCACGGGGCGAAGACCGGATTCACGGCACAACCACAACCACGGACCTCTTTCCGCGAAATCCCGCCTTCGCGGCGCATCGCGCGTAGCCGTGTAGTCTCCGCATGGAACCCTGGCGCGGACGCCTTCTGACGATTACGCCGACCGACCGCTCCGGCCATTGGATCCCGCTTCCGACCGTCGCGGGTCGGCCGGAGCCGGGGATGGCCTGACGTATCCTTCAATCGTCGAGACGATCTGGAACCGGGAAGGTGGACTTCAGTCCGTTCAACCGGACCGCATGTTCGTTACTTTCGAGCCCCGCGCGGCCGTCGTATTTCCCGCTCCCCCCGGGCGCGGAACGACGAGAACCCTCAGCCGGCGGCGATCCGCTCTTCCGCGCGTTCGACGGAAGCCGAGTTCGGCGCGGGCGGAAGCGGTGGAAGGACTTCGTCCGCGATCTCGCGCAGCGCCCTGTGATAGATGACGTCCGCCGTTCCTTCCGGTAGCATCATCGTATCCAGATAGAGTTCAACGGCTTCGGCTTCGTTCAGCTCCCGCGCCAGCGCCTTGACGAAGATCAGGGCATTCTCGACGTGCGTCTCGAGGAGTTCGTCCTCCGTACGAGCCGCGGCCAGACTGATCCGGCGCCGCAGATCCTCGTGCACGCGACCGCGGACGCGCCGCCGCAACTTCGAGAAGAGCGCATCTACCCGTGGAGGGCCGGAATGGTCCACGCTCTCTTCATGTTCGGATCGTTCATCACCATCCTCGTGAGCGCGCGAAGAGGCAACGCCCGCGCGCTCACGTCTCCCGAGCTCGGCGAGCGCCCGGCTGCCGACGTTTCTCGCCTGCTCCGGCGTGAGCCGAAGTACGCGCACGTAGATGTCCAGCGCGTCGTCGAAAGGCAGCTCATCCGCGACCAGGTCCACGAGCGCGAGAACGTGTCGCACGTGGGTCATCAACAGGCGCTCCTGACAGACCGCGGTCGAAAGATCGACCTGCCGCTGAAGAACGCGGGACGTCCCTTTGATCATTGCCACGGATTCAACCTCGCCATTTTCATCCGCGTCCCCAATTCCGTTGTTCCGGTTCGGAGTGCCGGTAATGAGGCGTATTTGAGGAATGCTCCCCCTCCGGAAGGGGCAATTTCCATTCCGACAAGCGTTTGCGGGCACGACGAAAAAGCCGTCTCCAGTGCCCTCTTACAGGACTGGAGACGGCTTCGATTCGCGCTCGGCGGCGCCGAGCAGGTCGCCGTTATGGATTCGCCGGCGCGTCAGCCGGCTCGGCCGCGGCTGGTTCCGCGGGAGCGGCCGCGCCACCGGAGGCGGGCTCGAGCGTGCCCGGAAGCGCCGGAGCCGTGACGGGCGTCGCGGGCGACTGAATACCCGACCGCAGAATCGAATCCGACTGCGCCCCGCGTCCCGAGAGAAGCGAGAGGACGAACGTCAGCGCCAGGAAGAGCCCGCCGGTCCACCACGTGGTCTTGGTCAGCAGGGTCGTCGCCTGCCGGCTTCCGAAGAGCGTATCCGAGCCGGCGCCGGCCGCGCCCATCGCGGCGAGCCCGCCACCTTTCCCCGCCTGCAGGAGCACGACTACGGTCAACAGCAGCGCGTCGAGCAGAAGAAGTACGAGCAAGAAATAGTACACGGCGTTTCTCCAAAGCCTGTGGTCGGAGCCCAGCCTGGAAAGCTACCCGGCCCGACGAGATCCTGTCAAGTGAGTTCGCAGATCGCGCCGAAGCTGTCGGGATCGAGGCTGGCGCCCCCGATCAGGAGACCATCGACGCACGATGCGGCGAGCAGATCCTCCGCGTTCTCGGGCTTCACGCTGCCTCCATAGAGGATCGGTACGCGGGAGGAGGCGTTTTCCTCGTAGAGCGTTCCGAGGAACTCGCGGATGCGCTCGTGCATCATGGCCGCGTCGTCGGGCGAGGCGGTTCGGCCCGTCCCGATGGCCCAGACCGGCTCATAGGCGATCGCCAGAAACTCGGCCGGCGGTGGACCATCGTCACCCGCGATGGCGAGGAGTTGTCGTTCGACAACCGTGAAGGCGGTGCCGGCGTCACGCTCGTCGCTGGTCTCTCCGACACACAGGATGGCGGTCAGGCCGGCCGCGACGGCCGCATGCGCCTTCCGAGCGGCATCCCGGTCGGTTTCACCGAACAGCTGTCGGCGCTCACTATGCCCGGCCAGCGCGATCGTCGCGCCGGCGTCAGCGGCCAGGGGCGCCGAGATCTCACCCGTGTACGCACCGTGCGGTTCCCAATACAGGTTCTGCACACCGATGAGGATCTCGGGGCGCGTGGCGGCCGCGTCCCGCGCCGCGGCCAGCGAGAGGCTCGGTGGGAAGATCGCGACAGTCCCGGCGAGTGTATCCGGAAGTCGGGGAATCAGGGATGAAAAGAACGCGGCGGTCGCCCGGGGCCCGTGATTCAGCTTCCAGTTCCCCGCGATGATCGGTGTCGGGAGGGTCACGTTGTGCCGTCGGGTGCGTCCGAGAGCAGAACGACTCCCGGGAGGGGTTTACCTTCCAGGAATTCGAGCGACGCGCCACCGCCCGTCGACACGTGAGAAACGGCATCCTGAAGGCCGAGGTCGAGCAGGGCGGCCGCCGAATCTCCGCCACCGACGATGGTGGTGGCCCCCGCCTTCGTCGCGTCAACGAGGGCGCGAGCCACGCCCTCCGTCCCGCCACGGAACTCGGGGATCTCGGCGACGCCGACCGGACCGTTCCAGAGCACCGTGCGCGAGGTCTTCAGGATCCGCCCCCATTCTTCCACGGTTCGCGGACCGACGTCCAGTGCTTTCCAGCCCGGCGGAATCGCGCTCGCCGCGACCACCCGGGTCTCCACACCGGCTTCCATATTCGGAGCGATGACGACGTCGCGCGGCAGGATGATTCGCTCGCCGGCCTCGTCCAGGAGTTCCTTCGCCATTCCGACCCGGTCGGCCTCGACGAGGGAGTCTCCCGTGTCAAACCCCTGGGCGGCGAAGAAGGTGTTCGCCATCGCCCCGCCGATGAGGAGACAATCGGTACGGGGGAGCAGCGCTTCGATCACGTCGATCTTTCCGGAGATCTTGGCGCCACCAAGGATGGCGACGAACGGCCGCGCCGGGTTCTCGAGGGCATGGCCCAGAAAGTCCAGTTCCTTCTTCATCAGGAACCCCGCCACCGCGATCCCGCCCTTGGCGCGGATCCGTCTCACCACACCCGCGGTCGACGAATGGGCCCGGTGCGCCGCCCCGAACGCGTCGTTGACGAAGACGTCACCGAGTTCGGCCAATTCATCCGCCAGGCCTTCGTCGTTCTTTTCCTCACGCGGGTCGTAGCGAGTGTTCTCGAGGAGGAGCACCTCGCCATCGGCGAGCGCCTCCGTCGCGGCGAGCGCTTCGGGCCCGGTCGTCACCTCCAGGAACTGGACCGGTCGATTGAGCAGTTCGGAGAGCCGGACGGCGGTGGGCCGGAGCGACATCTCCGGCACCCGCTTCCCTTTCGGCCGACCCAGGTGGGAGAGAAGGACGATTCGGGCGCCCGCGTCAATGAGCCAGTGAAGCGTGTCGAGCGTCGTGCGGATCCGTGTGTCGTCCGTGACTTCGAGCCGCTCGTCGAGGGGGACGTTGTAGTCGACGCGGACGAGAACGCGCCTGCCGGTCACATCGGCGGGCGAGAGATCACCGAGCGTGAGTTTGCGGCCCGAAGTCGTCACAGAGACTTTCCGACGAAACGGATGAGATCGACGCAACGCGCCGAGTAACCCCACTCGTTGTCATACCAGGCGAGCACCTTGATGAGTCCGTCGACGACGTTGGTCGACAGCGCGTCAAGGACCGCCGAGTGCGGATTGCCCGTGTAATCCACCGAGACGAGCGGTTCCTCCTCGACCGCGACGATCCCCTTCATCGCGCCGGAAGCGGCGTCCCGGAACGCCTGGTTGATCTCTTCAGCGGTGGCATCGCGCCCGAGTTGGGCGGTGAGGTCGACGAGCGAAACGTCCGGCGTGGGCACACGCATGGCGACCCCGTCGATGCGACCCTTCACCTCGGGGATCACCAGGCTCGTGGCCTTCGCGGCTCCCGTCGTGGTGGGGATGATCGAGAGCGCGGCCGCACGGGCCCGCCGCAGGTCCTTGTGCGGAAGATCGAGGATCTGCTGGTCGTTCGTGTACGCGTGAACCGTGGTCATCTGTCCACGTTCGAAGCCGAACCGATCGAGCAGAACCTTGACGACCGGCGCGATGCAGTTCGTCGTGCAACTCGCGTTCGAGATGACGTCGTGGGTCGCGGGATCGTAGGCGTCCTGGTTCACCCCAAGGACGATGGTGACGTCCTCATCCTTGCCGGGCGCGGAGATGATCACCTTCTTCGCGCCGGCCTCGAGGTGCTTCGCGGCGTCCACGCGCCTGGTGAACCGGCCGGTGGACTCGAGGACGACATCCACGCCCAGTTCCGCCCACGGAAGCGCGGCGGGATCCTTCTCGGAGAAGATCCGGATCTCGTCCCCGTCGACGGTGATCGTCCCTTCCCCGGGTTCGACGGTTCCGGGATAGGCGCGATGAACCGAGTCGTACTTGAGCAGATGGGCGAGCGTGTTCGTATCGGTAAGATCGTTCACCGCCACGAAGTCGAGATCATCGCCACCCGTCGCTTTCGCGACGCGCAGGACGTTCCGCCCGATCCTGCCAAACCCATTGATCGCTACGCGTATCGCCATTTTCTCTTCCGTTCCGTTGATATGATCACCGGCGGGCGAGTTCGGCGCGCCGGACGTTGCTTTCGAGCTCGGGGAGTGCCCGCGCGAAGGTCAGCACACTGACCGCCCTGGCGCCGGCGGAAAGCAGCGCGTCCGCGCACGCGAGGGACGTGGCCCCCGTCGTCCACACGTCATCGACCACGACGAGATGGCGTGCCACGAGCGTTCCGGCCTCCCGCTCAGAGACCCGAAACGCGCCCGCAACATTAGCTTGGCGTTCCGACGGATGCAAGGTCGTTTGACTCCCCGCCGAACGTGTTCTCACAAGGAGTTCCGGCGCGAAACTCCACCCTTTGGCGACCGCGATCTCCGTGCCCAGAAGGGCCGCCTGATTGTAGCCGCGTTCCCGTCTCCGCACCGGTGAAAGAGGCACCGGAACGACCACGTCGGCCTCCCGCTCGACTTCGTCCGGCCAGCCTGCGTCGACCATCCGCCTGGCCATCGGCGCGCCGGCCCCGTACCAGCCCCGATACTTCAGCGCGTGAACGAGTGGACGAGACACATCGTCGAGCAGATACGCCGACCGGATCGCCCGTATCGCGGGTCGCAGACCGGGGCAGAAACGACATGCGGCGGGAACGCCGCCGGAAAGGGGCGGCAGTGGCGTCCAGCACCGATCACATTTCGGATCCGGCAACGGCCGCGCGCGCGCCCAGCACAGCGCGCAGACCATGCGTTCACTCGCTCGCGGATGAATCGGCCCGCGACATCCCGCACACGTCGGGGCGAGAGTGAGATCGACGAATCCCCGAATGGTTGACGCCAGCCACGACTTGACCATGGTTGGCCGGGAGTTGACGGACTTCTCTACCGGGCGACCGCCGCACGCATGACGTCGATCGGCGCGGGGATTCCCCACCACCGGTTGAAAGCGGCCGCGCCCTGCTGGATGAGCATTTCAAGGCCGTCCGCGGCGGGGATACCGGCGTTACGACACGCGCGAACCCATACCGTTTCCTCCGGCCGATAGACCAGGTCGAACGCGGCCCCGAACGTCACGCCGGCATCGGGCGCGAGCGGCAGAGAATCGTCGGACCGCAGGCCGAGAGAGGTGGCGTTGACGACCAGGTCGAAGGTCTCGCCCCGCAGGGAATCTGGCGAATCCGGGACAGTGATGCTTGTCGTCGCCGAACCGAACCGATCGGCGAGTTCACGGGCGCGCTCGGGTGAGCGATTGAGGATGGTCAGTTCCGCGACACCGTCCCGGATCAGGGCGTACGCGGCGGCCCGCGCGGAACCGCCCGCGCCGATGAGCAGCGCGCGCATCCCCGCGGGCCCGTGGGGAAGGATCCCGCGCAGCGCCACCGAGATGCCCACGATATCGGTGTTATCGCCGTGCACGAGCCCATCCTCGATCCAGAAAGTGTTGCACGCACCCGTATGAATCACCCCTTCCGCGAGACGATCGACCGCCGTCGCCGCAACCTGCTTGTGGGGCAGAGTGACATTCCCCGCTCCCCCGGTCGCGGTGATCTCGCGGATCAACCGTGGAACCTCTCGCGCGTCACAACGAATCGCCCGGTACTCCGCGTCGAGCCCGAGGGCCTGGATCGCGGCGTTCTGGAAGCGGGGGGAAAGTGAGTGCTCGACAGGGTCGCCGAGGAGAGCGATCAAGCGCATATGTCTGGCGAAGTCGGCGGCGACCGGTCAGGGGTTGACGATCGCCGTGATACGATCGAGCGATCGCTTCACCAGTTCCTCGAGCTCGGCGAGCGTGGCGCGATACGCCTCCACGCTGCCTCCGAACGGGTCGGGAACGGCGGCCCCATCGCCGGCGAACTCCCCGAGCAGCGCGGATTTACCCATGGCGCCGAACGCTTCGAGAACGGCGAGGTGAGAAGGGCCCATCGCGAGAATCACGTCCGCCCAGTCGATCAGACGCGGGTCGACGGGTCGCGAACGATGAGAATCGAGGTCCAGCCCGATCGCGCCGACGGCACTCATCGCGCCTTCCGTCGCGGGCGAACCCGGATGGGCCGCCACCCCGGCGGATGAGACTCGAACGTGTTTCCAGCCCCGACTCTCGATCTCCCGTCGAGCGACCGCTTCCGCCATTGGTGACCGACAGGTATTCCCGGTACACACGAACAGCACGTTGTACGTTTCGGGTCTCGCCCAATCCTCCGTCGAATCCGTCTTCCCACTCCCGTTCATTCCCCTCCTCCATCCCCAGCGGTCGCGATATCCGCCGCACGACGACCCGAGGCCCGGACCGACGCCGACGCCAGCGCCTCGGCGATAACCAGGTCGGCCGAGGTCGTGACCTTCAGGTTCGTCGGGTCACCACCCACGATCCGGACCGACGCACCATGCCGCTCGAAGAGCATCGCGTCGTCGGTGGGATTGAACCCCACCGCCGCGGCCTCCTCGTGATACCGGCGAAGAGCCTCTCGAGGGAAAGCCTGCGGCGTCTGCACTCGCCAGAGGCCGTCCCGGGGGACCGTACGCACGACCACCCCGTCGGTTCCCACCTCCTTGACCGTGTCCGTCAATGGTTCGCCGGGAACGATCGCCGTGTCCGGATGCAGTCGCGCGGCGGCGAGGACCCGGTCGATGAGGCCGCGCGAGACGAAGGGTCGCGCCCCATCGTGCACGAGCACCGTCGAGATTCCGGGCCCCACGGCGGCCAGACCGGCGCGTACCGAATCCGTCCGTTCCTTGCCGCCAGCGACTCTCGCGATCGGCGGAGAGACGAGCCACTCCGGCGGTGACGCGACGACATCGGAGGGAAGCACCACGACCACGCGTTCGATCTCGGGGTGATCCAGGAAAGACCGCAGTGCGCGGGCGAGGACCGGAACGCCCGCGATCGGACGGAATTGCTTGGGTGGTCCGCCGTCGGCCAGACGTCGACCCGAGCCGGCGGCGACCACGATCACGGCCACCCGGTCATTCGTCACGCCGGCGGCCCGTCGCTTCGCCCCGAGAAGCTCTCGAAACGCGTATGCTCCTTGTGGAACATCAGATGGACCGACCCGGTCTCGCCGTTTCGCTGCTTGCCGATAATCAGCTCGGCCCTGCCTTCCAGACTCTTCCCGTCCTTGTCCGTCGGCCCGAAATAGTACTCGGGCCGGAAGAGGAACATGATGACGTCCGCGTCCTGTTCCAGCGCGCCGGACTCGCGGAGGTCGGCCATGATCGGCCGCTTGTCCGGGCGTGACTCGACCGCGCGTGAAAGCTGCGAAAGCGCGACGACGGGCAGTTCCAGTTCCTTGGCGAGCGCCTTCAGGCCGCGGGAGATTTCGGAAACCTCCTGTTGCCGATTCTCGGTGCGGTTGTTCGCCCGCATCAACTGGAGGTAGTCGACGATGATCAGCGACAGGTCGGGCCGGTCGGCCTTCAGTCGCCGAGCCTTGGCGCGCATCTCGAGAATCGAGATGCTGGGCGTGTCGTCGATGTAGACGGGCGCCATGTTGAGCAATCCGGCGGCATGCGCGAGCCTGGGATACTCATCGTCGTGGAGCCGTCCCGTCCGTAGGCGTTTGAGGTTCACCCGCGCTTCGGACGTGAGCATTCGCTGGACGAGCGACTCCTTGCTCATCTCGAGGGAGAATACCGCCACGGCACGCTGCGCGCCGATCGCGGCGTGTTGGGCGATGTTGAGCGTGAACGCCGTCTTCCCCATCGATGGACGGGCCGCGACGATGATCAGGTCACCATTCTGGAAACCGGCCGTCTTCTCGTCGAGATCGGCGAACCCGGTCGGCACACCGGTGATCGGCGAGTCGCTCTGCGAGAGGAGTTCAATCTGCTCCATCGCGGGCCAGAGCAATTCCTTGATCCAGACGAAGCCGCGTCTTTCATGGCTCTGCGCGATCTGGAAAATCTTCTGCTCGGCCTGATCGAGCATCTCGTCGATCTCGCCGCCCGCCTCGTACGCTGACTGGATGATCGCGGTGCCCGCCTCGATCAGCCGGCGGAGTACCGCCTTTTCCTGCACGATGCGGGCGTGGTACTCGATGTTCGCCGCGGTCGGAACCGCGTCCAGGATCCGCGCGAGATAGGGGGTTCCACCGACCGTCTCGAAATCCCCCGAACTCTTCAGATACTCGGAAAGCGTGACGGCGTCGATGACTTCGCCCTGCTCCCAGAGCCTCCGCATCGCCCGGAACAGGCGGCGGTTGGCCTCGCGGAAGAACATCGTGTCGTCGACCACCTCGATGGCCTTCGCAACGGCGTCCGTGTCGAGGAACATCCCGCCGAGAACGGACATCTCCGCCTCGAGCGAGTACGGCGGCTTGCGCTCGGCGAGCGCGGCCGTCGCGCCGCTGGTGCGGGCGGGGAAGGCCGGAGGGCCAGAAACGGTCGACATTCTCAGCGAACCACGGTCATCAGGATGACGGGAGCGTACCCCGGTCGGACCGGGTCACGTATGGCGATTTCAGCGTTCCAGAACGTCCCGCGCGCGCTGGACGTCTTCCCACGCGGGGCGGATCCATGCCGGATTCCGCAGCAGCGCGGCCGGGTGGTAGGTTGGCACGAGCGGAATGCCACGATACTCGTGCACCGATCCGCGAAGTCGGCCGATCGGTTCGGTCGTCTCGAGGAGTGTCTGCGCCGCGAACGTACCAACGGCCAGGATCACCCGGGGTTTCACGAAATCGAGCTGCATGCGCAGGTAGGGTGAGCAGGCGTGCACTTCGTCCTGGTGCGGATTTCGATTTCGCGGCGGCCTGCACTTGATCACGTTACAGATATAAACCGTCTCCCTCGGGAACCCCGAGGAGAGGAGCAGCTGGTCGAGGAACTTGCCGGCCCTGCCGACGAACGGACGGCCGATTCTGTCCTCGTCGGCGCCTGGCGCCTCACCGGCCACGACGAGCCGCGCGTGAGGATCCCCGTCCGCGAACACGACCTGGGTTCGTGTATCCGCCAACCGACACGCGGGGCAGGTACTGGCGACCTCCGCGAGTTCGTCGAGCGTGCGAATATTCGTCAGGTTCACCGGTCGGCGGGACGTGTCCCCGGTGGCCTCGATTGCTCGGGGCTGTCCCCCCGCATCCTTATCCGATCCCCTCATGGGCGGTGTTTCGGGCTTCGACGAGTCGGGAAGCGCCTCCCTGGATCGGAGCCGCGCGATCGTCGCGGGGTCGAGGATGAGTTCCGTTTCCCCCAATTCCCGACGTTGCCGCAGGTATCTCGCGAGCAGATCGGCGCCACCATTCATCGGCCGCGCGTGAGGAGATCGGCCACGCGCCGAAGGATCCGCTCCGCCACTTCCTCCTTGAGCAGCAACGGAAGTTCCTCGGTGGCGCCGGACCGATCGAGAATCGTAACCCGATTCGTGACGACCTCGAAGCCGGCGCCCGGTTCGCGCGCGTCGTTGACCACGATCACGTCGAGTTCCTTCTCCGCGAGCTTCTTCCGACCGTTCTCGATCGCGTGCTCGGTTTCCAGAGCGAAGCCGACCACGACGGCGCCGGGTTTCCTGTCCCCAACCGTGGTTCGGAGAATGTCCGCGGTGCGGGCCAGCGCGATCGCCGGCGCATCACCATGTTGACGCTTCTTGATCTTCTCCGTCGCGACGCCGGTGGGCCTGAAGTCGGCGACCGCCGCGGCCATGACCAGTGAGTCGGCGGTCGGCAGCACGTTCCGGACGGCCTCGAGCATCTCGGCGGCCGTCTCGACATCCACCCGTTCGACACCGATCGGGGTCTCGAGGTTCGTCGGCCCCGAGACGAGCGTCACCTCCGCGCCGAATCGCCGGGCTGTCGCGGCGAGCGCGTAGCCCATGCGTCCCGACGATCGATTCCCGATGAATCGCACGGGGTCGATCGGCTCGCGCGTCGGTCCGGCGGTGACCACGACGCGACGCCCGCGCAATGGGGCATCGACGGTGAGGACGCGGGCCGATTCCGCGAGAATCCGCGCCATGTCTTCCAGCCGTCCCGGCCCGGATCCCTCCCCCCAGGCGAGCGGACCCTCGGCCGGACCCACGAGCGTGTATCCGATCGAGGCGAGCCGCTCGAGGTTCGCGCGCGTTCCGGGATGCGCGTACATCCGGTCGTTCATGGCCGGGCAGAGGATGACCGGCGCCTCGGTGGCGAGAAGGATCGTGGTGAGAAGATCGTCCGCCATGCCGGCGGCGGCACGCGCCAGGAAGTTCGCGGTGGCGGGCGCCACGAGCACCAGATCCGCTTCCCGCGCGAGCCGCACGTGAAGCACGGTCTCGCCCGGACCAAACATCCCCGAATGCGCGTCATGGCCGGTGAGGGCCTGGAAGGAGAGCGGGGTAACGAACTCTCGCGCGCTCTCGGTGAGCACCACGTCGACGTGCGCGCCCGCGAGAGTGAGTTCGCGAGCGATCTCGATCGCCTTGTAGGCCGCGATGCCGCCCGTGACCCCGAGAACCACCGAGCGTCCCGCGAAAGGCGGCCTGGCGAGGCGGTCCGGCATGATCATTCGTTGATCAACGTTGGATATGCCCGGTTCGACTCGCCCACCGTCTAGAGATCCGTCGGAGCCTTGCGGGGTGTCAGGTCGTACTGCACCTCGCCGCGAGCGACGGCTTCGAGCGCGGTGGTCGTGAGCTTTTCGCGGATCTCTCCGGGTACCGGCTCTTCGGCCAGCTGACCACGCCGGAATTCGTTCAGCGCGCGTGCGTATTTCGCCGCCACCAGCACACCGAGGTACTTGCTGTCCGTGCGCGCCGAGAGTTGACCAGGGGTGATCACATGCATGATGATCCTTCGCTTACAGGGTTTGACCGGGGTCGATCCCCAGGCTCGTGTCGATATCGGCGACCAGGCGATCGATCCGTCCGTGCAGATCAGAGAGCCGCGACGCACGCGCCATTTCGACGGCCAGAATTCGGTTGACTTCCTCGACGGCCCGAGCGAGGTCGTCGTTGACGACCACATAATCGAACTCCGCCGCCGACCGCAGTTCCTCCCGCGCGGCGGCAAGCCTCCGTCGACGCACTTCATCCGCCTCGCTTCCCCTCCCCGTCAGCCGTCGGATGAGTTCATCCGCGCTCGGCGGGAGGACGAAGATGGATACGGCTTCGGGCACCGCTCGTTTTACCTGCCGCGAGCCCTGTACGTCGATGTCGAGCAGTAGAAGATGTCGCCGCGCCCGAGCTTCTTCAAGGTTGGAGCGGGGCGTTCCGTAGGAATGACCATGAACGCGTGCCCATTCCAGGAGATCTCCGGCCGCGACCATGTCCCGGAACCGGGGTTCATCGACGAAGTGGTAATCGACTCCGTCGCGCTCTCCGGCACGCGCCGGCCGCGTGGTGCAGGAAGTCGAGAACTCGATGTCCGAACGAAGCTTCGCGAGTTCCCGGGCGATGGTCGTCTTCCCGGCGCCCGAAGGGGCCGCCAGGATCAGGGGAAATCCGCGATGACGAAACGTGACGCGGGGTTCGCTCACTCGACGTTCTCGGCCTGTTCTCGCAGTCGTTCCAGCTCATCCTTCAGCGTCACGACGAGATGCGAGATTCCCGCGTCGTTCGCCTTGGACCCGATCGTGTTCGCTTCTCGGTGCATCTCCTGGACGAGGAAGGAAAGCCGTTTCCCCACCGGTTCGACCGCGGGTGAGCTCAGAAGTTCCATGAAGAGTTCGTCATGAGAGCGGAATCGGACCAGTTCCTCGTTGACGTCCCACCGTTCGGCGAGGAGCGCGATTTCCTGCGCGAGCCGGCCCTCGTCGAGCTTGACGTCCCCGGCGATGGCGGCGACCGCGTCTTCCAGCCGCCGACGTTCGGCCACGAGACGGGCTGGCGCGCGGCGCTCGATCTCGGCCAGTGCCTTCTCGATCGCCGCGATTCGCTCACCCAGGTCGAGGCCGAGCCGGGCGCCCTCGTCTTCACGCATGCGGACCACGCGACGCGCCGCGTCCTCCACGATCGCGCGCACTTCGTCTCCCTTCACCTCCTGGACGATCTCCGCCTCGTCTTCACGAACGAGAATGTCGTTGTGCCGGGCAAGGAGCGCGAGGTCCGGCGTTCCCGGGATCCCGTATCTCTCGTTCAGTTCACGGAAGACCTTCAGGTACGCTTCGACGCGCTGAGTGTCCAGACGCAAGGAGACCGGCGCGGCGCCCCCGTCGTGATCCCACCGTAAGGCACAGTTCACGTGCCCTCGCTCGAACGACCCGCGCAGCCACTCGCGGATTTCATTTTCGAAGCGAGTGAGGGCCGTCGGCAACCGCGTATTGACGTTCAGATAACGGTGGTTGACCGTTCGCAGCTCGACGCGCAGCGGTCCCGCCGCGGTCGGCCCGGTCGCTTCACCGTAACCAGTCATACTGCGAATCATTCGGAGGCGCTCCGCTCGTATCCGTCCGTCAGTTTCGAAATCGCCAGCTCGCGCCGTAAACGAGACGCGATCGGGGGACGGGCGCCCCCGGAAGTGGCAGGGAAAGGTCAGCCAGAAGCAGATTGTTCCAGATCATGAAGGCCTGCACATCGAGGATCCTCAGTCGAAACTCGAGATTCATCGTCTGCACGACGGGAAGTGTGGTGTCGGGGTCAGGAGCGACGTCGAGTGGAACGACCACCGGTGCTTGCCGAACCAGCTCGAGGCGCAGGTACGGCTCCAGCTGTCCGCCAATGAACTGGTCATGGATACGCAGCCCGAAACGTCCCATATCGGCGGGAGCGTATCTCCGATCCGCTCTCCCGATCGATCGCGTGTACCACCCGTCGAGACGGATCGCCGGGACACCCGGAATCAGTGGGACGTCGAAGTACGTCTCGATCGCGCGGTACGCGCCCGCCGTGAAAGGCGCGACACGGATATCCCAGGGTAGACCGAAGCCTGAGGCGGCGGTCTCCTCCGCGTTGAACACCGCCGCCCCGGCGCTTCCCAGCCGACCGGCGATCTCGACCCCCGCCCGGTATCCCCCGACATTGGCCACGGCCGGGGAAAAGACCAGATAGGTCGTGTCGACGACGACAGGCTGTTCGGGGTCCGGCGGCACGGAGGGCGTCGCGTCCGGAAGGAAGCGGAGTGTACGCAACGTCGTGCCCGTATCGACGGAGCCGAATACAGTGAAGACGGGATGCGGATTCAACGCCGCGATCAGGCGGACCGCTCTCGCCGACGCGGCATCGCCGGACTCCGCCGTCGCGGCCGCCTCGACGCGCATTCGTGAAAACGGGCGGAAGACGATCCCGACATCCGCCTCGACCGGCGCGGTCGGTAGTCCGTCGACGTTTCCGAAGCGGGATCGTACACCGCCGGTCACGGACAGGCGTTCGCTCGTATAGGCACCTCGTCCGACCGCCTGGAAGTCGGATCGAACCGGCGCGTCGAAGGCGACGATCTCCCCGTCCGGATCGACATCCGGGTCGAGATACGATCGCGCCCCTTCCACGTTCGTCCGCCCGAATATTCCCTCGACGACGAACCGATCTCCCAGCAACCGGCGACCGCGGAGGACGAGGTCGGTGCGCGTGGTTTCGAGCGGGAAAGCGTCGCCGCTCCGGTCCGTGGTCGTATTTCTGAACTCGATCCCCAGGCCGCTCCGCTCGGACGGCATCCTCGCCAGACGGAAGTTGATATTTCGCGTCGCGTACGGTTCGGCGAGGCCGATACCTCCCGTCTGCGCGAGATCGAAGGCGCCCGTACCCACCGTCCGCGTGCCGAAGCCGCGGCTGAAGAGGGCCCGCAGGAGACGGTTCTGGAACGGGCCGGTACCCAGTTGCACTTCCGAGTATGGCTCCTGAGACTCGAGCCGAAAGCTCCGGATCTCCACCCGGATCTCGGAGAGTGTTCGTTCAACGGTCACTTCCGCGAGATCCACGAGCGGGATCGTCTCGAGCGGGTAGGCCGCCGCGTCATAAGGGTCGAGTTCATAGCCGTCGATCGTGACCCGCAGGCGTCCACCCCCCATACCGGCGGCGGTGAGCCCCACCGGGCGCCCGAAGTCTCCGGCGCCGAAGGTCACGAAACCCGGGAGTCGCCCGATCAGATCGAGAAGTGTAAGACCCGGTATCATCGCCAGGTCGGCGCGGGTCCACGTCCACCGGGAGGCGCTCCAGGCGGGGGGGGCCGAGGGGAAGTCGGGCATCACGGGGACCAGGCGGGTCTGGGCCGCGGCCTCGCGGATCGCCTGAGGCACCGTGTCGCCAGGTTCGATGTCGCTCGGCATCGGCACCCGCACGGTATCACCAGGCGGCAGCTCCACGGGAGCGAGAATGGGGACCGTGTCACCGGGCGGAAGCTCGACGGGCACCGGAACCCGTATCGTATCCCCCGGAGGCGGTGGAGCCGGTGGCAGGCTGTCGGGAACCTGCGCGACGAGCGGCGTGACCGCGAGAAATGTAGCGAGAAACGCGGCGAGCCAGTCTCGGCGGGGAGATCTGGCTCGCGGATCGCCAACGGCGTTCAACTCACCCGGCCCGGCTCCGCGCCCACTCCACCAGCAATCGAGTCGGAACACCGGTCGAGCCTTTGGAACGGTACGGAAGCTTTCCGTCTCCGTTCGCCGTCCCGGCGATGTCGAGGTGGACCCAGGGATAGTCGCCGACGAACTCGCGAAGGAACCAGGCGCCGGTGATCGTTCCCGCCGGGCGCCCGCCCGAGTTCTTGATATCCGCGTAATCGGATCGCAGCTGATCCCGGTATTCGTCGAACATCGGCAGCGGCCACACCCGTTCGTGTACGCGTTCACCCGCCGCGCGGATTTCATCGAGGAGAGAGTCATCGTTGCCAAGCACGGCGCTCGCCTGCTCGCCGAGCGCGATGACGACCGCGCCCGTAAGCGTCGCCGTATCCACGATCGCCGCCGGTTGGTACCGATGCGCCCACGCCAGGGCGTCGGCCAGGATCAGCCGGCCTTCGGCGTCGGTGTTGACCACCTCGATCGTCTTCCCCAGGCGGCTGCGCACGATATCGCCCGGCTTCATCGCCTTTCCGGAGAGGAGATTCTCCGTGGTCGGCACGATACCTACGACGTTGATGGGAAGTTCGAGTTCGCCGATCGCCGTCATCGCGGCGAGCACCGCCGCGCCGCCGGACATATCGAACTTCATGTCTTCCATTCCGGAGGCCGGCTTGATCGAGATGCCGCCCGCGTCGAAGGTCAACCCCTTTCCGACCAGAACGATCGGCCTTGCCTCCTCCGGACCCCGGCGGTGTTCGATCGAGATGAGGAACGGCTCCTGCTCCGAACCCTGCGAAACGGCGAGGATCGCGCCCATCCGCTCGCGTTCGAGGTCGGCGCGGCCAAGAATCTCGACCTTCATCCCGTACTGCGCGGATATCTCGCGCGCCGTCTGCGCGAGCAGCGTCGGCGTCGCGACGTTCCCCGGTAGGTTCCCGAGACGTCGCGCCAGATTCTCGGCGTTCGCCATGATTCGGCCCAGACGCACGCCCGCCTCGACCGGCTCCGCCTCCGCACTCCCCGCCACCAGGATCTCGGCCCGCGCGATTCGCCGGCTTCGAGATTCACCCGACGGGGGGCTCTTCATTTCATCGAACGAGTACCCACCCAGGATCAGCCCTTCGGCCGTGGCACGCGCCGCATCCTCGAGGCTCACCGTGTTGTCCGGCGTTTCCGTCAGGGCGACCGCCAGACGTTCGACGCCCAGCTTGCCCGCCTGCTTCACCGCCGCGCCGGCCGCGCGCCGATAGCGCTCCGCGTCGGCCTTCGTCGACTCGCCGAGACCCACGGCGAGCACCCGTTCCGCCCGCTGGTCGATCGATCCCGGATAGAGAACGAGCAACTGGCCGTCCCGCCCGGTGAAGTCGCCCCGCGCGATCACGGCGGCGAGCTGGCCGCCGAGGGCGTCGTCGACCGCCCGGGCGGCGCCCGTCAGCTCCTCCGCGCCTTCAAACACGCCGACGACAAGGAGAGGTGTGGCGTACGCCCCCGCCTCGGCCCGGACGACGCCCACTTCCAGCGTCTTCTCTTCCATCACTTCGTCTCCCGTTGCCGGTCCCGACCGGCCTCACATGTCGCGAATGATCGCCTTGCCGAACTCGGAAGTCGAAACCTTCGTCGCCCCATCCATGAGACGATGGAAGTCGTAAGTGACGGTCCGGTTGTCGATCGCGCCCTGAAGGCCTTTCAGGATCAGGTCCGCCGCATCGCCCCAGCCCATGTAGCGCAACATCATCTCGCCCGAGAGAATCACCGAACCCGGATTCACCATGTCCTTGCCCGCATACTTGGGAGCGGTCCCGTGCGTGGCCTCGAAGATCGCGTGCCCGGTCACGTAGTTGATGTTCGCTCCCGGCGCGATCCCGATACCACCGACCTGCGCGGCAAGCGCGTCGGAGATGTAATCGCCGTTCAGATTCAGGGTCGCGATCACGTCGTATTCCCGGCCCCGCAAAAGGATCTGCTGCAGGAAGGCATCCGCGATCGAATCCTTCACGATCAGCTTACCGGCCGCCTCGGCGGCCTTCTGCGCCTCGTTGGCCGCGTCCTCACCGCGTTCGGCCTTGATACGATCATACTCCGCCCAGGTGAAGACCTGTTCGCCGAACTCGCGCTCGGCGAGTTCATATCCCCAGGTCTTGAACGCCCCTTCGGTGAACTTCATGATGTTGCCCTTGTGGACGAGCGTCACCGACTTGCGCCCGTTCCCCAACGCATAGCGAATCGCCGCGCGAACGAGGCGATCCGTACCCTCCCGCGATACCGGCTTGATCCCGATCCCCGATGACTCCGGGAACCGAACCTTCCCGTAGAGCGCTGGGAATTCGTCCCGGAGCAGACGCGTGAACTTCGAGACCTCGGGCGTCCCCTCCTGGAACTCGATACCCGCGTAGATGTCTTCCGTATTCTCGCGGAAGATCACCATGTCGATGTTGCCCGGCTCCTTCACCGGCGACGGAACGCCGGTGAACCACTGGACCGGCCGGACGCAGGCGTACAGGTCCAGCTGCTGACGGAGCGCCACGTTGAGCGAGCGGATTCCGCCGCCGACCGGGGTCGTCAACGGGCCCTTGATGCCGACGAGGAACTGACGGAACGCGTCGAGCGTCGCGTCCGGAAGCCAGCTGCCGGTACGGTCGAAAGCCTTCTCACCGGCAAGCACCTCCATCCACTCGATCCGTCGTTCGCCACCATACGCCTTCGCGACGGCGGCATCGAGCACCGGCTGGGACGCCGCCCAGATATCGACGCCGGTCCCGTCCCCTTCGATGAAGGGAATGATGGGGTTGGCGGGAACCTGGAGTTCCTCGCCGGAGATGGTAATCGGTGCGCCAGCCTGGGGCACTGTCGGACGCCAGTCGTTCGCCATGGTTCTCGGGAGTTCTCGGCTATGCACGGGTTCGCTCACGAGGAGCGAATCGGACGATCACGAAGTCATGAAAAAACGCTGATCGGGCACCAATGAAAACCGGGGCGCGGCGGGCGATGCCGCTGCGCCCCGGGTAACGATCGGCGTCGCCGGCTCAGCGGCTTTCGATCGGCTCGACCCGCAGATCTCGCGGGCCGACGTACTCCGCCTGCGGGCGGATCAACCGATTGTTCGCGTACTGCTCGAAGAGATGCGCGGTCCACCCCGTGATCCGCGACATCGCGAAGATCGGGGTGAAGAGATCCATCTCGATGCCCAGCGTGGTGTAGACCGACGCGGAGAAGAAATCCACGTTCGGATATACCTTGCGACCACGAGCCTCCATCTCGACAGACATCGCCTCGCGGACGCGGTCCGAAAGCCGGAGCCACTTCGTCTCCTGGCCTTCCATGATCTGGTCGGCGAGTTCACGGAGGACGGTCGCGCGCGGGTCGGTCGCCTTGTAGACGCGATGGCCGAATCCCATCACCCGGCCCTTGGCGTCGAGCGTCTCCTTCACCCAATCGGCGGGCTTCACACCGCTCGACTCGATTTCGGCGAGCATCTCCATGACGCGCGTGTTGGCGCCACCGTGGAGCGGTCCCTTCAACGTGCCGATCGCGGAGACGATCGCGGAGTAGATATCCGAGAGCGTTCCGGCGGTCACGCGCGCCGAAAAGGTGGAAGCGTTCATCCCATGCTCGGCATGCAGGACGAGCGCGGCGTCGAGCGTGCGGACCCGGAGGTCGTCCGCTTCTTCACCGTTGAGCATGTAGAGGAAATTGGCCGCGACCGAGAGGTCCTTCCGGGGAGCGACGACGTCGAGACCCTTCCGGGACCGATCGAAGGCGGCGATGATCGTGGGGATCTTCGCGGTGAGACGAATCGCCTTGCGTCGGTTCGCCGCCTCGTCGTTGTCGTTGGCTTCCGGATCCGTCAGCGCGAGTGCCGAGACCGCCGTGCGGAGGGCCGCCATCGCGTCCGCGTCCTTCGGGAAGCCCTTGACGACGCCGAGGACGTAATCCCCCAGATCGTTCTCCGCGGCGATCCGGGCGTTCAACTCGTCCAGTTCCGCCTGTGTGGGAAGGCGCAGGTTCCAGAGCAGAAACGCGACCTCCTCGAATGTCGTATGACGGGCCAGGTCGTCGATTTCGTATCCGACGTAGACCAGTTCTCCGTTCGCGCCATCGATCTTGCCGAGTTTCGACTGTCCGACGACGACTCCTTCCAAACCGGTATTCGCGCTCATCTTCTGGTTTCTGAACCTAAATTGGACCGTACGCGGGCGACCGATCCGTCGCCGGCTCCGGTGCGAGACAGTCTGCGGCCGGGGGCACCGTCTCCCCGCCCCGTCATGACGACGAGACGGTTCGAGTTGAAGCTCGGAGTATAGGATTCCGGATCATGCGAAGCAAGAACCCCCGACGCCTGGCGCGGCGCGGGGGTCGGTCGGCGCGGGAAGGCGCCCGGAACCGGAAACATCTCAGCGTTCGGCGCTGATCTGGCACTCCGCGCAAAGTGAGGCGTAGGGCAGAAAACTCAGCCGTTCGAAGCCGATCTGGCCTCCGCACTCCAGGCAGATGCCGAAGGAGCGAGGCTCCGAATACAACCGCCTCAACGCGTCATCGATGTCGTAGAGTTTGCGGCCTTCCTGGCTCGCCAGCAGGAACTGCTTCTCCTGCTCCATCGCCTCCGTACCGATATCGGCGGGGTGGAGGCGGTACATCGTCAGTTCACCCGTACCTTCCAGCATCGACGTTTCTCTCGCCCGCTCGAAATCACGGATCGCGTCCATCGTACGGGCTCGTTCATCCTGAAGTCCTCGCTCCAACCGGTCGCGTTCGTCTGGGGTGAGCATCCTGGTCCTTCCTGCTTTCTCGTCCCGGCGAATGTCGTGTCAGAGCGGGCGGTCGCCTTCCCCGCCGGAGCTCCCGCGGCCCCCGGGGTTCAATCTCCGTGCCCCCCACGGGTACGTGATCGTCGGTGGGGGGCCAGTTCATCGGTGGGGGCGATGTGCGCCCGAAGTCGTCGACCGGGTGTGGGAAGGGGCCGATCGCGGGAGGGAATTGACAGGAGAGGGCTGCTCACCAAGGGGCGTCCAGCGAATACGAGAATCCCCACAAACCACCAGGGGTTCATGGGGATTCCAGATACCGGGAGGGGGATTCGAACCCCCATGCCTTGCGGCGCTCGATTTTGAGTCGAGTGCGTCTACCATTCCGCCACCCCGGCGCTTCCGTACTTCCGCGCGCGACGGATGTTTCGACCCGCGCGTCACGATGCGTCACAAGGATACTGGCCTCACGACCGATCTTCAAGCACCGGGACCCTCCCGCCGCCGGAACGAAACGTCCACTGGTGCGTGACCGTAGAGCCAAGAGCCGCCGACAATAATTCTTGCACCCTTCAGGTACGGCGGGTACGTTGGAACGGACGCTCGATCCAGAGTCGAATACCTGGAGAGCCGTTACGTTCCCGTGACGGCTCCATTGCGCGTGCACCACGAAAAAGATGATTGCTGATCGAACCCAGTTCGACGAAAAGCTCGCCACGATCCTCGCCGCCGCCGCCGCGGTCTTCTCGGAGAAAGGGTACCACAACGCGTCGATCCGCGAGATCGCGCGGGCGTCGGGCTGCAGCCTCTCGGGACTTTACTATTACTTCAACAGCAAGGAGGAACTTCTCTACCTGGTGCAGGATCACGCACTCAAGCAGTTGATCGGCAGGCTCGAGGAACGGCTCACGGACGTCGAAGACCCCGAAATGCGCCTTCGCCTGCTCGTCCGTAATCAGCTCACCTACTTCGTGAGCAACATGGACGCGATGAAGGTGCTCTCCCACGAGGCGGCCTCGCTCGAAGGCGAGTACCGGGAGCGACTGAAGTCCCGCATGCGCCGGATCACGACGATCGCGTCCGAGATCCTGGCGCAGCTTCGGCCGAGGGCGGATTTTGACCCGCGCGTCGCCACATTCGCGCTCTTCGGGATGATCAACTGGATTTACAACTGGTACCGGCCCGACCGGGACGTGCCCGTGGAACGACTGGTGGAAGACATCACGTCCATCTTCCTTGGTGGCTACGCCGGACTCACCGACGGGGCGGAATTCGAGGTGGTCCCGGGGTTGCGAGCCTAGTCTCGCGAAGCGTTCGACCTCGCCGTGTAACCAGGGATCCCGCTCATCCATGCAAAGACACCAGGTCCGGAGGCGACTCGGCCGAGCGGCGGGCACCGTCGGTTCCGCGCTACATGGTTTCCGATGGCTCTTCTACGTCGCGATCACGGCGGTAGCCGCCGGCGCGCTGGGGTTCGCGCTCGGCTACTGGCTCGGCGGTGGATGACCCCCGGGCCGCACCGGTCGTCGCGAAGGTGGAAACGAAGGGCCCCGGGATTCGTCGTCGTCCCGGGGCCCTTCGTTTCGCGATCACCAGCGGCAGCCGTCACACCGCGACGACCGAGACCTTCTTCCGGTTCCGATCCTTCCGCTGATACTCG
Source organism: uncultured Gemmatimonas sp. (assembly GCA_964634395.1). Lineage (GTDB taxonomy): Bacteria > Gemmatimonadota > Gemmatimonadetes > Longimicrobiales > Longimicrobiaceae > WHSP01. Next base: position 39,765 of record CAZWJE010000005.1, read on the forward strand.
ACCACCCCGTCGACGAGCGCGAAGAGCGTGTCATCGCTCCCGATCCCCACGTTGGAACCGGGATGGATCCGCGTGCCGCGCTGGCGAACGATGATGTTTCCCGCTCTCACCGCCTCGCCGCCAAATTTCTTGACGCCGAGCCGCTGCGCGTTGGAGTCGCGGCCGTTCCGGGTCGAGCCGCCGCCCTTTTTATGTGCCATGGTTCGTGCTCCTCAGCCCAGATTGATCTCGCTCACGCGAACTTCCGTATAGCCCTGGCGATGGCCGAGCTTCCGGCGATAGTTCTTGCGCCGCTTGTGCTTGAAGACAATGATCTTCTCGCCGCGGCCGTGCTTCACGACCTCGGCGGTCACCGCCGCGCCACCCACGAGCGGCGCGCCCAATCGATAATCGCCGTCGTTCGCGCTGAGCAGCACCTCATCGAAGGTGACGGACGAGCCCGGCTCGGCGGCGATACTCGGAATGCGGATCGTCGCGCCCGGCTCGGCGCGAAACTGCTTTCCCCCGGTACGGAAGATCGCGTACATACCAGAAACCCTTCTCGAAGTAGCGACAGCGGCTTTCAGTCGAAAAATCGCAAGCCTGAAAGATGAGCGCGCGAGCGAACCGTGTCAAGTTGAGACGGATTCGAGCGTTCGGCTCCACAGGATCGGTCCGTTTCTCCGTCTATTCCCCCGCCCTCGGCCATCAGCCCAGCGCGAACTTCTGCGTGACGTCCACCTTCGCGGGTCCGGCGAGCAGCCGGAACTCGTCCTGGAGCATGAGCGGATCGTCACGCAGGTTGAGCTGCAGCTTGACGGCCTTTTCGAGGGATTTCAGGAAGCCGGATTCTTCCTCGAGAATGTAGAGCGCGACCTCGGGGTGGACACGGATGTCGAGTGATCGGTCGCGAGCCTCGGTCGCGGCGCGATGGACGGCGCGCTGGATTCGCCGGACCACCGTCTCCGGGGTGAATATCCGGCCGGATCCATTACAGCAGGGGCAGATACGCGTCTGCGACTGGTAGAGCGATGGCCGCACTCGCTGGCGGGTCATCTCAATGAGACCCAGCTCCGACACCTGGAAGGCCTTGGTGCGCGCGCGGTCCCGCGCGAGATACGTCCGCAGCTCCTGGAGAACCCGTTCGCGGTTCTGCCTGGACTCCATGTCGATGAAGTCGCAGACGATGATCCCACCGATGTCACGCAATCTCAGCTGGCGCGCGATCTCCCGCGCGGCGTCGAGGTTGGTCTTGAGGATCGTCTTTTCCGGGTCCTTCTTCCCGGTGTAGCGCCCGGTATTGACGTCGATCGAGACGAGCGCCTCGGTCGGCTCGATGATGATGTAGCCGCCCGAAGGGAGTGGGACCTTGCGGCCGAACGCTTCGTGGATCTCCGCCTCGATCTCATACTTGTCGAAGAGTGGCGCCGAGTCCTCGTAGAGCTTGACGCGGTCGAGGAGGGTGGGATCGACCTGGTCCAGGTATTGGCGGACCTCGTTGAAGACGGCCTTGTCGTCGATGGTGAGCGAATCGACCTTGCCGGAGAAGAGATCGCGGATGATCCCCTTGGTCAGCTTGGCCTCGCGATGGATCGGCGCGGGGGCACGGCCGCGGCCGGCTCGCCGCTGGATCTGCTTCCAGGTCGCGAGGAGCGACTTGAGTTCCCGTTCGAAGGTCTCCCTGGTGAGTTCCTCACCGACCGTGCGCACGATCACGCCGCCGGCGCCCTCGGGCAGGATCGAGCGGGCGAGCGCGCGCAGGCGGGCGCGCTCTTCCTTGTCCTCGATCTTCCGGGAGACGCCCACATGGTCGGATTGCGGCATGTAGACCAGGAAGCGCCCGGGCAGTGAGATATGGGCGGTGACGCGCGGGCCCTTCGTCCCGATCGGCTCCTTGGAGACCTGGACGAGGAGGGTTTCGCCCTTCTGGACGAGGTCCTGGATCGGGGGATACCGGCCGGCCCGCCGGCCATCTCCGCCACCGTTCGAGTCCGAGTCGCTCGAGCCGTCGTCGTCCGAATCGTCGTCATCGCCATCGTCGGTGGCGACGTCGGACACGTGAAGGAACGCGGCCTTCTCGGTACCGATGTCGACGAAGGCCGCCTGGATACCCGGAAGGACGGCGTCCACCCGGCCGAGGTAGATGTCACCGACGAGACGATTGGAATCGGGGCGCTCCACCATCAACTCGACCAGGTCGCCATCCTCGAGGATCGCGACCCGGGTCTCGTGCGCTGTGGTGTTCATCAGGATCTCGCGCTTCACCGGCCCACCCCACGTTCGCGGTGGGAAGTGGTGGCGAAAGCGCGGCGCTCATCAACCGCTCTCCGGTCTTCTCTGTGAATCAAATGTAGTCACCCGGTTGCCCCGTCCAGATCGCGGATTAGCGAGCGGGCGATGAGGAGCCGCTGGATCTCGCTCGTTCCTTCGCCGATCTCGCAGATCTTGGCGTCACGCATCATACGCTCGACGGGGTACTCTTTCATGTATCCATAGCCGCCGTGGATCTGGACGGCCCTGGTCGTCGTTCTCATCGCGAGTTCCGAAGCAAACAGTTTCGCCATCGACGCCTCGCGCGCATAGGGTTGGCCCTGATCCTTGAGCCACGCCGCGTGATAGACGAGATGGGACGCGGCCTCGATCTCGGTCTTCATGTCGGCGAGCATGAACTGGATCCCCTGAAACTCGGCGATACGCTGCCCGAACTGCCGACGCTCGTTCGCGTAGGCGAGTGCCAGTTCGAACGCGCCTTCCGCGAGCCCGAGCGAGAGCGCGCCGATCCCGATGCGGCCGGCGTCGAGGGTGCGCATGAAGTTCGTGAACCCCTCGCCGACGGTGCCCAGCACCTGGGCGTCGGGGACGAACGCGTCCTCCAGATAGAGTTCCCGCGTATCGGAGGCGCGCCAGCCCATCTTGTCTTCCTTCTTCCCGGCCGTCACTCCCGGAGTATACTCCAGATCCTCGGAGTGACCGATCCCGACCCGGGCCGCCGCATCGAGATCCGTCGTGGGCTTGGTGACGATGAACGCCGTGATCCCGCGGGGACCCGCATCGGGATCCGTGACCGCGGTCACCACGAAGATCTCGCCCACCCCGGCATGGGTGATGAAGATCTTGCTTCCGTTGAGGACCCATCCGCCGTCCACGCGGGTCGCGACCGTCCGCGTCCCGCCCGCGTCCGACCCGGCGTCCGGTTCGGTGAGCCCGAACCCGCCCAGGACGCGACCGGCCGCGAGATGGGGAACGTACCGCGCCCGCTGTTCATCGGTTCCGTAGACGACGATAGGCGAGGTGCCCAGTGTCGTGTGCGCGGACACCGTGATCGCGTGGGAAGCGTCAACTTTGGCGAGCTGATGGATCGCCACCGTATAGGCGACGGTGTCCATCCCGGCGCCGCCCAACTCTTCACTCCAGGGGACGCCGAAGAGACCGAGGTCGGCCATCTTGCGGACGTTCTCCCACGGAAACTCGGCGGTCCTGTCGAGTTCGGCGGCGACGGGAGCGACCTCCCGGATGGCGAAGTCGCGAACGAGTTCGCGCATCGCCAGATGATTCTCGTCGAAGTACCTCTCCATGCCCCTCCACGCCGGCGGGCGGAAAGGAAGATGCCGTCCCGCACCGCGCCAGAATGTATCGACGCCTTACCCGGCTCGAAAGGGAAGTGGATCGGTCAGCGGGCGTCGTTGCCGGCGATCCCTTGGAGGATCGCGGAACCGTATTTCCGCACTCGTGACGGGCCAACCCCCTCGATCGCGAGCAATTCGTTCTCTGACTCCGGCCTCGCACGCGCGATCCGTTCCAGCGCCGCGTCCGGCAGGATCACGAACGGGGAGACGGCGTCCTCACGGGCCAGACGAGTCCGGATGCGCTTCAGTTCCGCGATCACCCGACGCTCCGCGAATGGGGGGTCGGCGCCGAAACGCTCGTCGGGTGCGGGGGAAAGCGACTTCCCGTCCCGTCGATCCTTTCGTCGGCCGCGCCGCCCGCCGTCCGGAGTCGACGGCTCGCCCAGGCAGCTGTCGCACGCATCGCACTCGCGGTCGATATCCGCTTCCCCGAAGTAGTCGAGCACATAGGCCCGACGACATTCCTTCCCGTAAACATAACCGCGCATCTTCCGCAGTTTCGTCTCATCATTCCGCCGGCGCTGTTCCAGCGCGGCCCAATCGATGGACAGGCCGGCCGCTCTCACGCGGGGGTCCAGCAGGACGATCCGTCCGGCGGGCTGTTCCATCCATTCCAGGAATCCCTCCTTCTCCAATCCCGTGATCAGCTCCCGGGCACGCGTCCCCCCGCCGCCCGCGCGGTATACCTCGCGCGGACGCACGCTGACGCCGCCATGGATGGCGGGCCCGCCCGCGAGCCGCCAGAGGCGCCGGAGGAAGCGGCGTTCGTCCTCCCGGTCCGGTCCACGCAGTTCTGCGCGGATCCGTCGCGGCGAGGCGACCAGGCGCACGATCCCGTGGCTCTCACCGGGGCGGACGCGGGTCCCCGCGATGATCCCGTTCTCCTCCAGTACCCGAAACGCCGAATGAACCTTCCGTTCCCCCTTCACGCCGCCGACCGCGGCCGCGATCTCAGCCGGCGTACCCTTCACAACGCCATCGTCGCCGGTTCGCGCACGGATCTCACGGAACGCACTTTCCACGAGCTTTCGAGATGGATGCGTCTGTTCGAGAAAGAACTCGTGAGTGAAGCGGTCCCTGTACGCGTGAAGCAGAACACAGCGGGCGGGTCCCCCGTCACGTCCCGCGCGGCCCGCCTCCTGGTAGTAGGCCTCGAGCGAGCCGGGCATCTCGTAGTGAACGACGAGGCGCACATCCGGCTTGTCGATCCCCATTCCGAAGGCGTTCGTGGCAACGACGATCCTGACTTCCCCGCGCATGAAGGCATCCTGTAGACCCTTGCGTTCCTCGTCCGGAAGACCCGCATGGTAACCGACCGCCGGAATGCCCACGTGCGAGAGAAACGCGGTCAGTGCGTCGACGCTCCGGCGAGTCGAGGCATATACGATCGCGGACCCTTCTGGCGGCGGCAGGAGCCGAAGGAGTTGACGGTCCTTTTCCGTCTCGTCGCGTACCCGCATCACGGACCAGGTCAGGTTCCGTCGGTCGAATCCGGTCACGAACGACGCGGGCCGTTCGAGACGGAGTTGTTTGACAATGTCGGCGCGAACTTCCGGAGTCGCCGTCGCCGTCAACGCCGCGACGGGGGGGCGCTCCAGTAACTCCCTCGCGGCCCCGATGCGCAGATAGGCGGGACGGAAGTCGTGTCCCCACTGCGAAACGCAGTGCGCCTCGTCCACCGCCAGGAGGGAAATCCGCCACTTCACGGCGCGCTCCAGAAAACCCGCGCTGTCGAAGCGCTCCGGTGCGACGTAGAGAAGCTTGACGTCGCCGGAGTCGGCGGCGCGGAGCGTTTCCGAGAGCTCGGTGGCGTTCAGGCTGGAATTGATCAGGACGGCCGGGACGCCAACGCTCTGGAGTCGGTCGACCTGGTCCTTCATCAGGGAGATCAGCGGCGAGACGACGATCGTCAAGCCGTCGAGAAGGATGGCGGGGACCTGGTAGCAGATCGACTTGCCGCCGCCCGTGGGCATCACGATGACGGTATCGCGGCCCTCGAGGATCGACTGGACGGCCTTCTCCTGTCCACCCCGGAAGTCGTCATACCCCCAGAAGTGCTTGAGCACGCGGCGGGCCTGGACGAGGGAGGTGGCGCCCGGAGTGGCGGCCGGGCCCGCGAGCATGGGCGGGTCGCGCATTTCAGGGTCGCGTGGACGGGGCGGATCGGTTTCGATTCTCGCCGAAAAACGGCTCCTGTCCAGACCGATACCGGCCCAGAGATCTCCCGTGCCACGTGGTGATCCGTGCGTCGAAATCGCTTGAGCGAGGACACGGGGAGAGAAACGATGCGCAGGGAAAGGGCGGTACGATCCCGGCCGCCCGCGACGATCGCGGTTCGGTCCGGTGAGCTACCCGCTCGCGGGTGACCCAACGACGAAAAGCGGGAGTGACGGCGAGGAAATCCCCCGCGTCCCTCCCGCCTTGGCTTCGCACCGTCGCCCCCAGCGAGGGTCACGTACACTTCTCGAGAAATCCACTCACCACGACCCCGTCAGCCCGCCGCGACCCGCCCCCCGGGGCGCATCAGCGGTTGAGGCCGATGCCGTCCCCCACCCCCCTCACTGCCCGTACAGGATCGCCTTCTTCACCTCACCGATCGCGCGGGTGATCTGGATCTCGCGCGGGCATGCCTCGGTGCAGTTGAAGATCGTGCGGCAGCGCCAGACCCCTTCGCGCTCATTGAGCCGGGCAAGTCGTTCACCGCCAGCCCGATCGCGATCATCGAAGATGAACCGATGCGCGTTCACGATCGCCGCCGGACCGACGAAGTTCTCGTCCGCCCAGAACGACGGGCACGCGGCGGTACACGCGCCGCAGAGAATGCATTTCGTGGTGTCGTCGTAAACCTCGCGGCTTTCGATCGACTGCAACCGCTCGCGGTCCGGAGCCGGCTCCTCGTTGACGAGATAAGGCAGGACGGAACGATACTGCGCGAAGAACGGCTCCATATCGACGACTAGGTCCTTCACCACACTGAAACCGAGCAGTGGCTCGACGGTCACCCGCGATCCTACGTCGCGGATCAGCACCTTGCAGGCGAGACGGTTCACGCCGTTGATCCGCATCGCGTCCGACCCACAGATGCCGTGAGCGCAGGAGCGCCGAAAGGTCAGCGTCCCGTCCTGGTACCACTTGATCGTATTGAGCGCGTCGAGCACTCGGTCGGTCGGCTCGACATCGATCGTGTATTCGGCGTACTTCGGTTCCGGATCCTCGTCCGGATTGAACCGCTGCACCCGCACCGTTACCTTGGACATCAGTACACCCGCTCCTTCGGCTGGAAGTCCTTGATCGTGACCGGCTTGTAGTTGATCTCGACCCGGCCGTCCGCGTCCATCGTCGCGAGCGTGTGTTTGAGCCATTCGACGTCATCGCGCTTGGGGAAATCCTCGCGCGAATGGGCGCCCCGGCTTTCCGTACGGTTGAGCGCGCTGGTGGCGGTAACCTGCGCCAGGTCGAGCAGGTTACCCAGTTCCCACGCCTCGAGAATGTCGGTATTGAAGCGTTTCCCCTTGTCCATCACCCGGACGTGTCTGTAACGCTCTCTCAGTTCAGCGACTTTCTCGACCGCCGTCCGCATCCCCTTCTCGTCACGGACGATGCCGACGTTGTCCATCATCACGTGTTGCAGTTCATCGCGCAGCGCCCCGGCGTTCTCGTCTCCGGTGTTGGAGCGGAGTCTCTCGAATCGATCGATCGCCTCATCCGCCGCGTCGGCCGGAAGCGGGCCCCGGTCCGCCTCCGCGCAGAACCGCACCATGTCGATCCCCGAGCGCCGGCCGAAAACAACCAGGTCGAGGAGCGAATTGGTGCCCAGCCGGTTCGCGCCGTGGACCGAGACGCAGGCGGTTTCGCCGGCGGCGTAGAGTCCGGGCACGATCGTTCCAGCGGCGTCCACGACGACCCGTCCGTCCACATCGGTCGGGATCCCCCCCATCGCGTAGTGCGCGGTCGGCTGGATGGGCATCGGTTCCTTCACGGGATCGACGCCGAGGTAGGTGCGGCAGAAGTCCGCGATATCCGGCAGCTTTTTCTCGATCACCTCCGCGCCGAGGTGGGTGGCGTCGAGGTAGACGTATCGTTTGCCGTTGATCCCCCGCCCTTCGCGGATCTCGTTGTTGATCGCCCGCGAGACCACGTCGCGCGAAGCGAGGTCCTTCATCGTGGGCGCGTACCGCTCCATGAACCGCTCGCCATGGTCGTTGCGGAGCACGCCGCCCTCGCCGCGCACGCCCTCGGTGATGAGAATGCCCAGCCTGTAGATCCCCGTCGGATGGAACTGGAAGAACTCCATGTCTTCCAGCGGGATCCCCCGTCGCAACGCGATCGCCGGTCCGTCGCCGGTATTGGCGTGCGCGTTCGACGTCGTCGAGAACACCCGGCCGAAGCCACCGGTGGCGAAACTCACCGCCTTCGCGTTGAAGACGTGAAAATCTCCAGTGGCGACCTCATAGGCGACCACTCCGACGCATCGCCCCTCGTTGAAGAGCACGTCCACCGCCTGGAACTCGTCGTGGAACTCGACGCCGTTCTTGATGCAGTTCTGGTAGAGCGTCTGCAGGATCATGTGGCCCGTACGGTCCGCCGCGTAACACGAGCGGCGAACGGGGCCCTGTCCGTGGTGGTGCGTATGTCCGCCGAACGGTCGCTGCGCGATCCGTCCCTCTGGCGTTCGCGAGAACGGGAGCCCCATGTGTTCGAGTTCGACGACCACCTCGATCGCCTCGCGACACATGATCTCGATCGCGTCCTGATCGCCCAGATAGTCGGAGCCCTTCACGGTGTCGAACGCGTGCCACTCCGGGTGGTCCTCTTCGAGATTCCCCAGCGCCGCCCCGATCCCGCCCTGGGCGGCACCCGTGTGGGAACGGGTGGGGTAGAGCTTCGAGATTACGGCCGTCTTGAGTCCGCTGGCCCTGGAGAGATAGATGGCGGCCATCATGCCGGCGCCACCGCCCCCGACCACCAGCGCGTCATAGGTATGGTAGTGGATCATCGGCCCGCCACCAGGGTTGCCGGGTCGAAGGTGAAGAGCGCGAAGATCCCGGCGGCGAGCGCCGTCAACACGAGCGTGTAGACGATCGCCTTGACGGCGACGCGCCTCCCCGGAGAGCGGATGTAGTCCTCAATACTGTAACGGGCACCGTTGAGACCGTGGAGTAACGCGAAGGTGACCAGCGCGATGTTGAAGAAGCGCCAGAGCGGGTTTCGCCACCGCTCGATCACCACCTGCGAATCCAGGTGCTCCACCCCGATCACCAGGTTCCACCACACGAGGTGGTAGAGGGCGAGCAGGATGAGGAGCAGCCCGGAGATCCGCATGAAGAACCAGGAGATGACCTCGAAACTCCCGGAACCCGAAGGGCGCTGGTACCCGCCGCCACGGCGCGCGGAGCCGCGGGGGGTCGTCGCGGGAGTACTCACGGGAGGACCTCCAGGCATGCCGGGGCCGTGGGCTCCGCGGCACACCGCTCGATGTGACGGGCCGTACCCGGCTCGTCACGCAGCCCGAAGAGCGGACCGAGCATGATCCAGGATACCGGCAGCATGACGACCATGACCACCGCGCCAGCGGCCCAGGCGAACCGACGCTGGTGACGCATGGCGATCGGACGGAAGTCCTGGATGATGATTCGGAGCCCGTTCGCCGCGTGGAAGAGAACCGAGAAGAAGATCAGTAACTCGGCGAAGCGGAATAACGGATTCTTGTAGAGTGCCAGTGCCTCGTCGTAGAACGCGGGGCTCCAGATGATGGCCGCCGTTTCGAAGACATGGATGACGAGGAAGAGGAGAACACCGAGGCCTGTCGCGCGATGGAGGAGCCAGCTCCACATTCCTTCCCGGCCCCGGTACCGCAGCGCGCTCCCGACAGAGAGGTTACGAACGCTCGACATCGCTGATCTGATATCCGTGCCGAAAGGCGACGAGAAGGGCCGCGGACTCGGCGATCCGCGGCCTCCGAATCAACCGCCGATCACCCGCATCGGCTCACGAACCGCCTCGGCCGATTTCTCCAAAGCTTCCCGCTCGCCATCGGTCAGCTCCACCTCGAGAATCTGTTCGAGACCGTTGCGACCGAGCTTGACGGGAACACCCAGGAAGAGACCGCTCAAACCATATTCACCCTCGAGCCATGCCGAGCATGGCAGGATGCGCTTCTTGTCCTTGACGATCGCTTCGGCCATCTGTACCGCCGCGGCGGACGGCGCGTAATAGGCCGACCCGGTCTTCAGGTGCTGAACGATCTCCGCGCCGCCCTTGCGGGTGCGCTCGACGATCGCCGCGAGCCGATCCGGGTCGATCAGCTGCGTGACCGGAATGCCCGAGATCGTCGTGTAGGAGATGAGCGGGACCATCGTGTCACCGTGCCCTCCGAGCACCATCGCCTGGATGTCCTCGACGGAGACGTCCAGCTCGAGCGCGAGGAACGAACGATAGCGCGCGGTATCGAGCACCCCGGCCATGCCGATGACGCGTTCACGCGGGAAATCGCTCGCCTCCTTGGCGACCCAGCACATCACGTCGAGCGGGTTGCTCACGACGATGATGATCGAGTCGGGCGCGACGCGGGCGATGTTCTCGGAGACGCTCCGCACGATGCCCGCGTTCGTGTTCAGCAGGTCGTCCCGGCTCATTCCCGGCTTGCGCGCGATTCCGGCGGTGACGATGAAGATCCCCGCGCCAGCCGCCTCTTCGTAGCCGTTGGTGCCGGTCAGCCGGGTATCGAACCCCTCGATCGGAGCGGTCTCCCACTCATCCAGGCTCTTCCCCTGCGGGATCCCTTCGACGACATCGATCAGCACGACCTCGCGGGCCAGTTCCTTCTCGGCCAGCCGCTGCGCGGCCGTGGCTCCGACGTTTCCCGCTCCTACGACCGCGATCTTGTCCATATAGAGCCGAATGGGCTTTGGGAGATTTTTCGATTTTTCCGGCGGGCCGAAACCGACCGGGCGAAAGCGGCGGAAAAGTAGACCCGGGGTCGGAGGCTGTCAACCAAAACTTCCCCTCCGGAGCCGATGTCCGATGGCACGCTTTCGCCTTTTCTTCGTACCCCGCGGGCGGTCCGGAGGTCGTGACGCGGATCTCCTCCACCGGCCGAGCGAGCGGTCGGCGGTGCATGTGACCGGAGATCGACGGAGAAAGCGACGCGGTGAACCACCCGCTGGGGCCAGCGCCGCCGCGCCTACTTCCCCCACGCGCGTGGCGGCTCTATGATACAACGGACTGCGCGCCGGATGGACAGCCACGCGCCGGCGTGCCTTCTCCTCTTCTCCCCCATCGTCAGAAGGCGCGGGCAATCATCACCCATGGAGTCCTATCGCCAAGTCACGCGCCCTGACGGGGTCCGGCGTGACCGCGCCACCGCGGGGCGCGAACCCTCCTCTCCGCTCGTTCGGGTCTATCTCCTCCTTCTCCTCGCCCTGATCGGGGCGGCGGTTCCAGGATTCGCCCGAGCACAATCGACCGAGATCACACAGGACCTCCTCGAGCGAGTTTTCCCGTCCGCCACCAGTTTCTCCGAGAAGGAAGGGAGTCCGCCGGTCTGGCGGGCGTTCGCGACCGACCCGGAGACCGGAACCGAGGTCCATGCCGGATTCGTCTTCCTTACTTCCGACGTCCCGCCGGAGACGGTGGGATATACCGCTCCGATCGAGGTCCTCGTGGGAATGGACCTCGCCGGGACGCTGACCGGCGCGCGGGTGATCGAATATCGGGAGTCGTTGAAGAGCAGCCGGGGTGACTTCCTCGGCAAACCGGGAATCCAGAGTCAGTTCACGGGCAAGACGATCCTCGACGAGTTCAGGGTTCGACGAGACGTACAGCCGGTGACCGGCGCGACGATCACGATGATCGCGATGGCCACGGGCGTACGGAACGCGGGCCGACGGGTGGCCGCCGCGTACATGAGTCGCGGCCGCCAGTCGGATGGGCCTCCCCCGAAGATCGGCGAGATCTCGGTCGATGAACTGGCTCGACTCACCTGGCCGGAGATCGTGGCGCTCGGCATGACCGCCGAGACGCAGGCGGACGTGGGCGGGAACGACTTGTTCCGGGTTTCCGTGATGTATCTGCGCGACGCCGCGTTGATGGAAGCGGTGCTCGGCCCGACCCGGTATCCGGTCGCCGCCCGGGCCACCGCCGAACTCACCGACACCCACCTGATGTTCTTCGGCCTCAATGGGCCGACCGACCAGTCGATCGTTCTCAGCTTCCCGGCCGACTCGATCTACTTTGTGCAGCACGGCGAAACGATCCGGCTCGGAAGGACCGACAACGTGAGTACGGGCCTTCTGCCCGACGGGAAGGCCGGCGGCGCGTTTCGGCGGACCGGTATTCTCCTCGTACCCTCGACGCTCGACGTGCGCGAGCCGTTCACCGTGGGGATCGGGGCGGGGGGAGTGCGAGCGGAATCGAACGTCTATGCGGCCTATGACCCACCGACGCCCGCGCTGGCGGAGGCCGCGACAGACTCGACGCCCACCGTCCTCGCGGGAGCCACCGCGAACGGAAGCGAAGACGGCACGAACGGCGTGGCCGACGTGGCCGACGCCATCGCCGAGAGCGATGCCGTCGCCCCGGGCGCCCTGACCGCCAGCATCGCCACGAGCGCCGGGGCGCAACCCGGTCAGTCCATCTTCGACTTCACCGAAGAGGACCTGGCTGGTCTGCTCGCCGAACAGGACGCCGAGGACGCATCGCTCCTCGCGAGCACGATCGCCCAGACGTCGTGGCCACGGGTCGCCGGCCTCCTCGTCGTCCTCTCCCTGGCGACAGCGGCGTTTCTCTCGAAGCGGACGGCGTTCCGCTGGGTCGCGCTTGCCGTAACCATCGGGTTCCTGGGATTCGTCGATCGCGGGTTCCTCTCCGTCTCGCACATCCTGGCCGCGATCTCGTCCGGGCCATCCGTCTTCCTCAGCGATCTCTCGCTGCTGATCATCGTCGTATTCACCGTTCTGACGACGATCTTCGTGGGTCGGGTTTTCTGTGGGTACCTCTGTCCGTTCGGCGCGATCCAGGACGTACTCGACCGCGTCGTACCCAGGCGATTCCGGCGCGAACTGCCACGGGCGATCCACGAGCGCGCTCTCTGGGTGAAGTATGGGATCCTCGCCCTCGTCCTGGCCCCCGCCGTTCTGCATCTGCCGTTCACCCTCTATCACTGGTTCGAACCGTTCGGAACGGTCTTCTTCTGGAGCCCCTCGATCGCTCTCTGGTCGATCGCGCTGGGGATCCTCGTCGCCTCGGCGATCGTTCCGCGCTTCTACTGCAGGTATATGTGCCCGCTGGGCGCCTCACTCGCGATCGGGTCGCTGATGGCGCCCTTCCGTATTCGGCGGGTCGAGCAATGCAAACTCTGCACGGTGTGCGAGCGGACCTGCCCGACCGGCGCGATCAAGAAGGAGCGGATCGATTTCAAGGAGTGCGTTCGCTGCAACGCATGTGAGACCAAGCTGATCGAAAAGGCGGGTGTGTGCAGACACGACATCGAGAAGATCCGACCCCGGCTCGTGCAGATCGAGGCCTCGGCGAGGAAGAGCGCATGAGCGGGGGGAGAGGAGTCTCTCGGCGCGACGCACTCCGGATCACGGCGGCGGCCGGCCTCGCGCTGGCGTTCGGCGGCGAGCTCGGGGGTTCGATCATCGAGGCCGCGCGCCTCACGCGTCGGAGCGCGACCCGAGTAAGGATGGCCAGCCCGGTGACCGTGACCGTCCTCCACGACGACGCCGTGGCGGCGGACGCGATGGTCGAGGCCACCTTCGCGGAGATGGAGCGGCTGGAAACGATCCTCACCCGTCATCGACCGGAGGCGCCCGTCGTCCGGCTCGCCCGCGACGGGGTGCTACGGGCCGCTCCGCCCGAACTTCTCGAGGTGCTCGGACGCGCCCAGGAGATTTCTTCGATGACCGATGGCGCGTTCGACGTCACGATCGCGCCGGTTCTCGACCTCTTTCGGCAACGGGCGGCCGCTGGTGAAGGATTGCCGACGGCCGAGGAAGTCGACCGCCTGCTGCCGCTCGTCGACTTCCGCGCCCTCCGCGTCGATGGTCGGGACGTGGCGATCGATCGGCCGGGGATGTCGATCACCCTCGACGGAATCGCCAAGGGATACGTGGTGGACCGAGCCGTCGCGACACTCGCGGCCAGCGGGGCGGGACGGGTGCTGGTCAACGCGGGCGGTGACCTCTCCGCCCGGAGCGGTGACGGCTCCGAATGGGAAGTGGCCGTACGGGACCCACAAAACGCAACGGGCGCTCTCGGGCTCCTCCGCGTCAAGGCCGGCGGCGTCGCTTCTTCAGGTGACTACCTCCAGTCGTTCACGCTCGATCGTTCGTTTCACCACATCCTCGATCCCCGAACGGGCCGCTCACCAGCGCGAACCAGCGCGACGACGGTGACGGCTCCGACGGCGATGGACGCGGACGCGCTGGCCACGGCGGCATTCATACTCGGTCCCGACGCGGGGATCGCCTTCCTCGAGGGCCTCGCCGGAGTCGAAGGGCTGATCGTGGACAAGGACGGCTCACGTCGCTTCTCAGCCGGATTCGGCATCCCGGCCTGAGACTGCCGCCACACGGAACGTCCCCAGCACTCGACCTCGCGGGGCGGCTCCCCGCCGCCACACGGAACGTCTCCGGCTCGACCTCACGGGGCGGCTCCCCGCCGCCACCGCGAGGCGCGACCGGAGGGTCCGCCATTCACGTCTGACGCACCGATCCCTTCGCGCGGTCAGCCTTCCCACATCGTACGGACTCCAGTATCCTTGCGCGGCCAAGTCTCGTCCCGAGGCTGTCCAGGACGACCGACGACCCCGTACGCGCCTGAAGATGTCCTCATTCCATCGGCTGCTCGCGAACAATCTGGTCCAGAACATCACCAACTTCACCGTCTGGTTCGCGCTCGTCTTCTGGGTGTTCCTGGAAACCCGCTCGGTGTTCGCGACCGGAATGATCGGCGGTCTCTACTTCGTCCTGACCGCGCTCGGCGCGATCTGGTTCGGTAGCCTGGTGGATCATCATCGGAAGAAACGGGTGATGCTGGGATCGAGCATCGCGTCTTTCGTTTTCTACGGCCTCTCGCTGGCGACGCTGACCGCCTTCCCCGCGGAGGCACTCGGGAATCCCTACGGCGCGCGGCTCTGGATACTGGTGTTCGTGGTGATGCTGGGCGTCATCGCGGGAAACCCGAGGATGATCGCCCTTCCCACGCTGGTGACGATTCTGATTCCCGCTGACGAGCGCGACAGGGCGAACGGCCTCGTCGGGATGGTGTCCGGTATCGGTTTCGTGATCACTTCAGCGATCAGTGGTTTCCTGGTCGCCCGGGGCGGGATGGGAGGGACGCTCGCGTTCGCGATGGCGCTGTCTCTTCTGGGATTTCTTCACCTCCTGAGAGTGCCGATCGACGAGCCGCCTCCGGAGTCCGAAGCCTCCGGCGCGAAGCGGGAGGTCGATCTCCGTGGCACCCTGCGAGTGATCATGGGAGTACCGGGGCTCATCGCGCTCATTTTCTTCGCTTCGTTCAACAACCTGCTCGGGGGCGTCTTCATGGCGTTGATGGACGGATACGGCCTTTCGCTGATGGAGGTCGAAGAGTGGGGGTTGCTCTGGGCCGCCGTTTCCAGTGCCTTCATCCTGAGCGGCCTCTTCATCGCACGGCGTGGGCTCGGCCCGAAACCACTGCGCACGCTGCTGACCGCCAACCTCATCGTCTGGTCGGTGGCGGCGGTGTTCACGATCCAGTCGTCGGTGTTGCTGCTCGGGGTGGGCTGTTTCATCTGGCTCTTTCTCGGGCCATTCGCCGAGGCGGCCGAACAGACGGTCCTGCAGAAGGTCGTGCCATTCGAACGACAGGGACGAGTGTTCGGCTTCGCGCAATCGGTGGAATCCGCCGCTTCCCCACTCACCGCTTTCCTGATCGGCCCACTGACGCAGTTTGTCTTCATCCCCTTCATGACGACGGGCGCGGGTGCGGAGATGATCGGTGCCTGGTATGGCACGGGGCCTGAGCGCGGAATGGCCCTGGTCTTCAGCGTCACCGGGGTGATCGGCATTCTGGTGACGATCGCCGCCTTCGGTTCGCGCCAGTATCGGGTCATCTCGGCCGCGTACGCGAGCGAGTGAACGGTGTCGATCGTGCTCATGCCCACGGCGACGATCGATAGACGTGGGCGCCGACACCGTAGGTCCCGGTCGGCGCAATGAGACAAACACGGATGCGGTTCGTCCCGGCACCCTCGCGATCCCATCGACGGTGGCTCGACGAATCCGCCTGAAACTCTCCGGCACGGCGGGCGGGCATCGGGCGGCTAGCGCCATCCCGTCTGGCGGAGCGCTTCATAGAGCCCCACGCCGACGGCGGTCGCCAGGTTGAGCGACCGAGTATCGGTGGTCATCGGGATCCGTATCGGGGTCACCAGATCGGAATCGAGCAGGCCTTCGGGCAGTCCGCGCGACTCCGGACCGAAGAGCAGCGCATCTCCGCCCTCGAACCGGACATCCCAGATCGTCCGCTCCGCCTTCGTCGTGAACGCCCATACGGGGCGCGAACCGATCGCTTCGCGGAAATCCATCCAGGTAATGTGGCGAGACAACCGCACGCGTTCCCAGTAGTCCATCGCCGAACGACGAGCGTCCGGATGACGAAAGGAAAAGCCGAGCCTGCCGATGAGATGCAGAGGGGTGCCGGTGGCGGCGCAGATACGGGCGATGGCACCCGCGTTGGCCGGGATCTCCGGCTCGTAGAGCGCGATGAGGAGAGAGATCCGCTCAGCCTCCAACCTCGGAGAGGGCACGCAATCCGCCGCTCCCGGTGTCGCTGCCCTGTACCAGCCAGTGCCGTTCGGGCTTGATACGCAATGTCTCGCGAATCAGCGGCTCGATCGGCTCACCTCGACGGATCGGATCGCGCAGGTTCGTCTGGATCGCGCCGAACAGGCATGGGCGCAACTGCCCGTCCGCGGTGAGCCGCATCCGGTTGCACAGGTCGCAATAGTTGTGGCTCATCGGTGTGATGATGCCGACCGTGCCCGGGGCGTCGGGGAACGCGTAATAGCGAGCGGGGCCGTTCCCTTTCGGCCCGGCGACCGGCCGCAGATCGCCGATCGCGCGGATGCGCTCGAGCATCTCGTCGGACGAGACGAACTCGTCGGCGGAGACGCCGAGGTTCTCGCCGGTCGGCATCACTTCGATGAAGCGAATGTGCCAGGGGCGCTCACGGCTGATCCGGGCGAAGTCCGCGATCTCATCGTCGTTACGCCCACGCATCACCACGCAGTTGATCTTGATCGGCGCGAATCCCGCGCGTTCGGCGGCATCGAGACCGCGGAAGATCCCTTCCGCGGAGCCGGGCCGCCGGGCGATCGCGTCGACACGTTCCGGCACGAGCGAATCCAGCGAGACGTTGAGTCGATTCACACCCGCCTGGCGGAGCGCCTCGGCGTGTTGATCGAGCAGAACCGCGTTGGTGGAGAGCGAGATGTCGGTGATCCCCGGGATGGCGGCGAGCATGCGCGCGAGCCGTGGCAGATCCCGCCGCACGAGAGGTTCACCCCCCGTGATGCGCACACTTCGCAGGCCGAGAGGGGCCATCGTCCCGACGATCTGGGCGATCTCCTCGTAGGAGAGGAGCGCGTCGCGTTTCAGCCAGGGGAGCCCCTCCTCCGGCATGCAGTACACGCAGCGGAGATTGCACTTGTCGGTCACCGAGATACGCAGGTACTCGATCCGCCTGCCGAAGCCGTCGCGCATCGGCGCCCCGCTATCGATCGGCGCACCTTCTTCCCGCGTCGCTCCCGTCGATATATCGCTTTTCGCGTCCCGTGAGCCGGTGGTCGGCATTTCACCTAGACGCACAAGTCGTTCGCTCACCCCGCGACCTCCGACGATTTCGTCGACGACCCGCCCGATGCCTCCGCCAGCGATTCCGCGGAGGGTACCGGCGGGACATCGACCGGGCCGGTCAATATTTGCGTGAACGGTGCCGGCTCCTGTCCCCGGAGCCATTCACCTTCGCCCGTCAGGTACCCCTCGCGCTTCCAGATGGGCACCCGCTTCTTCAGCTCCTCGATAATGAACCGCGACGCGCCATAGGCTTCGCCTCGGTGCGGCGAAGCGACCACGATCGCCACGCTCACATCGCCGATCTCGAGGCGACCGTATCGATGCGTGACCGCGATCTCGCCGGTGTCCCAGCGCTTCCGCGCCTCCGCCACGATCTCCCGCAACGCGGCCTCGGCCATCGGAACGTACGCCTGATAGTCCAGATGTCCGACTTCTCGACCTTCATTGTGGTTCCGGACGGTCCCCAGAAAGAGCAATGCCGCCCCATCAGAGTCCGTCACGCACTCCGCGAGGATCGCCGACGGATCGATCGGATCGGTCGTCACCCGGCAACGGGCACCCGATTTCTCAGCCACCGCTCACGGGCGGGATGAACGCGACTTCATCCCCGTCGGCGAGAAGCGTCGAGAGTGGCGCGTACGTCAGGTTCACGGCCACGGCCGGCTCCCGGGGCAGCGACACCCACGCGGCGCCTCGCCCACGCAGTGCCCGCACGAGATCCCCCACCGAAGACCCCGCCGGCAGCTTCACCGACAATTCCTCGGAACCCGCGATGTCTCGGTAAGACGCGAAAAAGAGAGTCCTGATTTCCACGATCACGAGGTCGTTGGGATGACACGTCCGGTCAGGCGACGATCGACCGGGCTCATCAATGGAGAAGGATCGGCGATTTCTCCTCGCGCGATCCGAAATCACTACCCCCCGATGGAGCCCGGGTTCGCGATCCCACGGCCCCGCTGTCCTCGACGCGGACGGAGTGACAGGTACGATAGGCAGGTACGCCAAGCGCACCTGTCATTACCGTGAAAAAGGAGGTTGATTTGGTTCGGCGAGCGTTCGCGTCAGAGGTGTGACGTCGGCTGGTTCGCGTTCGAGCCCGGTCGAAAGCGTGGACGGTCACTCCGGTGGGAAAGGGGCGGATCGCCGATCCCGGACTCGACCCCGTGGTCAGCCAGCGCCCGAGGCACCCGGTCCCGGCACGTTCTGGCGGACCTCTTCCGCGACGTTCAGGAGGGTGAGGAACTGCGAGAGTTCATGGTGGATGCGCGAGGTCGATCCGCGCACGAGTGTTCGGCCATCGTCCTCGCCCGCGCCGATCACGAGTTCGCCGGCTTCCAGTCGGAAGGAGACGTACCCCTCTCCCTCCCCGTCGATGTCAGCGCCGTAGGGCGAGAACCGGGTGAGGAAGAACTCCTTGGCGAGACGGACGACTTCGTCGGGAGGGTAGTCGGTGTAGACTTCCTGAATCAACATGCTTCGCGCTCCTGGTCAAAGTGCTGAGGAGACCGGAGCGCGGAAGGAGCAAGAAGGACGCCGGACCGGGCCGCCGACCGAGTGAGTCGGCGGGGGGCCTATCAGGCGATATCACACTTCGAGGGGCTTTTCCTCGACCAGGGCGCGGAGGTCCTTGGAAGGCTTGAATACCGGCACGGCGCGCGGGGGCACCTCGACCGGATCACCGGTGCGCGGGTTGCGCGCCAGCCGGCTCTTCCGCTCGCGGACCTTGAACGTGCCGAACCCGCGGATCTCGATATTCTTGTGCTCGGCCATCGCATCCTTGATCGCGGCCAGGAAAGCGTCCACGACAACCGCGCAATCCTTCTTCGTGACTCCGGGACCGATCGCCTCCGAAGCGAGCTGCACGAGATCCGCCTTGGTCATTGACTTCCTCCGTCGAGGCTAATGGAAAGTGGTCCGATCAACCGCGCGCGGTGCCCGCCCGGAAGAGCGGGACGGCGCCCGGAGAACCCGGGGCGATCAACGGGTCCGATGGTTTCGCGGCAGAGGCACGAACGACGTAAAGATTTATCGGACGGTAGCTTACCTTCGCAACAATAATTCAGGCGCGGAAAAAGTCAAGCAAGCCCGCCGCCGACCATGGCGCGCGCCTCCATCTCCCGAATCATGCGGTCGAAGAGGTACCGCGAGTCATGAGGTCCAGGAGCGGATTCGGGATGATACTGTACGGAGAAGATCGGCGCCGTGAAGTGCTCGAGCCCCTCAACGGTGTGATCATTGAGGTTCATGTGCGTGGTTCGCAGCTGGGGGGCGCCGGGGATCCCCTCCTCGTCGCCGGCGACCGCGAAGCCGTGATTCTGCGCGGTGATCTCGACCGCGCCGTCCGCCAGTCTGCGAACCGGGTGATTCCCACCCCGGTGTCCGTAGTGCAGCTTGTAGGTGGTTCCGCCGAAGGCGCGGGCGATGAGCTGATGGCCGAGGCAGATCCCGAAGATGGGCTTGTCGCGATCGCCCAGCTCGCGGATCGTCTCCAGGACATGGTCCACCGCCTCCGGGTCGCCGGGACCGTTCGAGATGAAGAGCCCATCGAACTCGCGGTCGAGGACGTCGGCGGAGGGCGTCTCGGCCGGAAGAACGGTGACCTCGCAACCGCGTTCGGTGAGAAGCTGGATCGCGTGCGACTTGATGCCGAAATCGAACGCGAGCACGCGGAACCGGCGGGTCCCGACGGCCGGGACCGTGTACTCCGCGTCGGTGGATACGGCGCAGGCGAGGTCGAGCCCCTCCATTTTCGGCTGGGCGTGGATCCGGGCAAGGAGTTGCTCGCGGTCGGTATCGGCGGGGGCGATCGCGCCCCGCATCGCGCCGGCCGACCGGATGTGACGGGTGAGCGCGCGTTGATCCACACCGGTGATGGCCACGACCCCGGTCCGGCCCAGATACGCTTCGAGCGATTCGTTCGCCCGCCAGCTGCTGTGCAGCGGAGGCGCCTCATGCAGGACGAAACCCGCGACCCGCGGTCGGGAGGACTCCTCGTCGTCCGCGTTGGCGCCGTAATTCCCGATCAGAGGACAGGTCATGTTGACGATCTGCCCCATGTAGGACGGATCCGTCAGCACTTCCTGATAGCCCGTCATCGAGGTGTTGAATACGACCTCACCGAAGGTGGTCCCCCGGGCGCCATATGCCTCGCCTTGAAAGACGCGGCCGTCCTCGAGCATCAAAATCGCCTCTTCGCTCACTGCTCCTTCCGCTTCTTCACAAGTCCAAGTACGATGGGGAGTTGCACGCCGAAGAATCTATTTCCGCCAAAACCCGCGTGCAAGTGGCGCCGACGCGCGGGGTCGAGATAAACTTCTCTCCGATCCCGTCTCCGGCCGCGTGCGGAGACGCCCGAACACCCTGCGCCGCGAAGATGTCCACGACACCGACCCCGACGATCCACGTCTACGCCGATGAGTCCTGTCTCGGAAACCAGTTTCAGGACCGCGCCCGCCCGGGTGGCGCGGCGGGTGTGATCGAGTACGCCAGACCCGGAGGGGCGTGGATCCGCCGCGACTACTGGACGAGTGAACCGGATACGACGAACAACCGAATGGCGATCCGCAGCGCGATCGTTCCGCTCGCGGCGCTGAAGCGTCCGTCGAAGGTGATCTTCACGAGCGACAGTCGCTATCTGGTCGACGCGATGACGAAATGGGTGCGAAACTGGGTTCGCCAGGGATGGCGGCGAAAGGATGGCACCGTGGAAAACGTCGAACTATGGAAGGAGCTGCTGCCGATCGCCCAGCGACACGAGGTTGAATGGCGATGGGTTCGCGGCCACGCCGGCCACCCACAGAACGAATACGCCAACGAGCTCGCCGTACGCGCGGCGCGGGAACAGCGGGACAGCGGCGGCCTGGTGGAGTCCGGTTTCGCCGCATGGATAGCGGAGGAGCAGGCCTCAAAGGGCCGATATCTGGACTACCTTCCCGGACAGCCGGAATAGGATCGCGGGATGGGCTCGACGGAAGGCCGGGTGTCCGGCGGGCTCAGGGATCGAGAGTCGATCGCGAGATCGTCGGCGGGTCGGCGCCGAGGAAGAAGATCCCGGGCAGTCCGGCGGTATGGAAGCCTTCGTTCGGATTGCGCCGCAGTCGCGAATCCTCGATCCTCACCGTGCCCGTTCGGTCGTTGCTCACGAAGAAGATCGCCCCACCCCCTTCCCGGGCTTCGTTGTCCTCGATGATCGTCCCCGCGATGCGCAGTGACATCCTGTTCCCGTCATTGTAGATCGCCCCACCGCTCCCACCGCCGGGCGTGAATTGGCGGGCCGGATTCGCGCCGACACCGATCGCCCGGTTGAAGGAGAACACACTGTTCAACACCACCCAGGAGACGCCGATGCTACTCAGCGCGCCGCCGTTGGAGCAGCTGTTGCCGAAGCCCTCGGCGCCACCGAAGGTACTGCCGGTCACGTAGACCGGGAGGCCCTGGTGCTGGCTCAACACGCGCACCGCGCCTCCGCCCACGTCCGGCCCCGTTGGTTCGCATACATTGCCGGTGAAGCGGGCGTTCACGATCCGCAGCCGACCGCCCCGCACGAAGATCGCCCCGCCGCCACCGCCATCGATCGTCTGACCGATCGAGTTACCGTTGATGAGTGTCAGGTTCTGGACGGTGAGCCGCGGATGATCCTGGTCCTGGCAGTGGGAGGTAGTCCAGACCTGGGCGCGGTCGCAGGTGTTCATGTAGAGGATTCGCCGCTGGCCCGCACCGCTCAGCGTCACCTTCCCGCCCCCGTCGATCACGATTTCCGGGCCGGTGTCGTTCACGACCTTCGCGGTCTCCCGCATCACGATCGTGACGGGGCCGGGCCCACAGTCGAAGGTGATGATTCCGCCGAGGGCGACGGCGTTCACGACGGCGGCGGAGGTACAACTGCTGGGCGTGCCGTCGCCGATGACCCGCGTCGGGCGTGAGGTATCGACGGCACGGGCTTCCGGAGGTACCATCGCCGTCCCGGCCGGGTTGCCGATCGTGATCCCGCCGGGATCCGGGCCTGGATCGACCGGGCCTTCCCCGCAACCGTGAAGGAGCGACAGCGCCACCATCACGCGAGTGATTCGTGAAGCCGACCGGCGCAACTCCATCGAGGACCTCTCACGTGGTGGATGGCGCGGGAGCGGACTCCGTCGGCGGGACGACGCGACGATCACCCCCATCCTTACTATTCGCGCTTCCGACCACGTACTTC
This sequence comes from uncultured Gemmatimonas sp., assembly GCA_964634395.1. Taxonomy (GTDB): domain Bacteria; phylum Gemmatimonadota; class Gemmatimonadetes; order Longimicrobiales; family Longimicrobiaceae; genus WHSP01. The sequence continues at coordinate 62,408 of CAZWJE010000005.1, forward strand.
ACTATCGCGCATGCGACCCGAGGTATCCGAATCGTTCCCGGAAGCGTCGTTCGATGATCGCCTCGACGTGCTCCAACTCCACGGCGCCGCCCAGCTCACCCGCGATCGAACCGACCGCCCGGTCGGTGATCCCGCAGGGAACGATCGTCTCGAAGAACGAAAGGTCGGTGTTGACGTTGAGCGCGAAGCCGTGTGACGTGATCCAGCCCGACGAGACACGGACACCGATCGCGGCGAGCTTCCGGCTTCCGACCCAGACACCGGTGAGCCCGGCGATCCGCTCGCCACGCAGGCCCAGATCCGCGAGGGTCACGATCAGTACCTCTTCCAGATCGCGCAGATAGCGGTGGAGGTCACGCCGGTCGGCGAGGAGTTCGAGGATGGGATAACCGACGAGTTGGCCGGGGCCGTGATAGGTGACGTCGCCGCCCCGGCCGGTCCGGAAAAGCTCGATTCCGCGCGCCGCCCGATCGGCATCCGAGAGGAGCACGTGCTCCATCGTCGCGCCAGAGCCGAGAGTCAGGACGTGCGGATGTTCGAGGAGTACGAGTGTGTCGGGGATTTCGCCGGCGCGGCGCCGGCGGACGAGTTCCTCCTGCATGGCGAGCCCGTCAGCGTAGCCGATACGCCCCGCTCGCCTGATCTCGAGTGTCCGGGTCGCGTTCGCGCCGTCGGCGGCCGTCATCGATATATCCGTTTCCCCGGAGACCGGTCTCACCCTTCCGGAGCCGTTTGCAGCAGTTCCTTCACGCGGGCCGTGAAGCGGTCGGCGTCGGCGCCGTTGACGAGCCGATGGTCATACCCGAGCGAGATGAACCCCCGACGTCGAGCGACGATCGCGTCGTGACCGAACTCGTCGGTAACCACGACGGGACGCTTCTCCACCGCGCCGACTGCCATGATCGCGACCTGCGGCTGGTTGATGATCGGAAACCCGAGCACGGTACCGAACACGCCCGGGTTCGTGATCGTGAACGTGCCTCCCTGGACTTCTTCCGGTGAGAGCCGCTTGCTCCGAGCCCTTTCGGCGAGATCACTGATCGCCTGAGCGATTCCGGTCAGCGAGAGTTCGTCGGCGCGTCGGACGACCGGCACGATCAACCCGCGGTCGAGCGCGACGGCGATGCCGATGTTCACCTCCGCCCGATAGATGACCTTCCCCCCGGACACCGACGCATTGATCGTAGGGTGCTCGCGCAGAGCGCGAGCAACGGCGCGTACGATGAACGCCGTGTACGTGACCTTCACACCCTGCTCCGCCCAGACCTCGCCGCGTGCCCGGCGGACCGTGTCGATTCGCGAGTAATCGATCTCGAAATAGGAATGGACGTGTGGCGCGATCCGCTTCGAAAGCACCATGTGCTCCGCGATGAGCGACGTCATCCGGCTCATCGGCTCGACCCGGTCGCCGGGTGTCACCGCGACCTCCGGGTGCCGGACCTCGCGGAAATATTCCTCCCACCCGATCGCTTCGACGGCGCCGCCCGGACCGGCCCCGCGGCGCCCACTCCCCGATCCGCCGCGCTCCACGTAACGGAGTACGTCGTCCTTGGTCACCCGGCCAGCCCGGCCGGTCCCCTCCACGGCGCTCAGGTCGACTCCGTGTTCGGCCGCGATCCGTCGAACGAGCGGCGTCGAGCGTCGACGGAGTCGCTCGTCGGCGGTTTCGGCGTCGCCTCGAGTTTTCGTCCCGGTGGATGGCGAACGCGGCCTCGCGATGTCGCCACCGTCACGAGAAGCGCCGGTCGCCTCTCGCGAGGGTGTCGCGTCGGCTCCCCGGGTGGTGTCGGGTTCCGCCATGTCCGGCTGGACGGGGAATACGGCGGCGGCCTCGGGAGGGACTCCACCCGGGGAAGTCCCCGACTCCGGTCGAGCTTCCCCGGACGGAGATTCCGCGGCGGCACTCGTCTCGATGTACGCCACCACCGTCCCCACTTCGACGGTGCCGCCTTCCTGGACGATGATCTCGGCGAGCACTCCACTCGCTGGCGCCGGGATCTCCGCGTCGACCTTGTCCGTCGCGATCTCCATGATCGGCTCGTCTCTTTCGACCCGATCCCCCACCTTTTTCAGCCAGACGGTGACCGTGCCTTCGACGATCGACTCCCCCATCTGGGGCATTGGTATCTCGACACGAGCCATGGGATTCGCTGTCCGCCGTTCCTTTCCATACCACGATTGTACCGGGCGCCGCGAGCGGGACATCATTCCGCCCATCGCCCGGACTCGACGAAGGTGACGCGGCTCGCGAGACCCTCCGAAGCGCGATAACACCGGGTTAAGTTAGCGACCGGTCAGGATTCGAAATAGTCTGGCCTCGGTCGCGCCAAAGGTGGACCATACCCGGGGGGAGCGTCAAGACTTGCACCGGCACGAATGGCGGCGCGGGATGGGTAAAGAACACGCGCCTCCGGTCCCCGTCCGCGTCCGTCCGCGTCAGGTCCCCCCCGCCTCGGGCGAGACCGTGCCGCTATCGGCCGCGACCGCCACGGGCGCGCTTCGAGGCATCGGAATCAGGGGAGCCGGATACTTGTCGTACCCGCTCGCCGTGCCCAGCTCGAACCGTTCCGCCAGAGTCGGTTGCGGGTCGAACGGGACACCGTGTTTCCGGCTGAGATAGTTGTTGATCGCCTTGGCGACGATCGGCCCGACGTCGCTTCCGTGCAGGCCATGCTCGATGATCGCGGCCACGACGATTTCCGGCGGGCCGCCGGGCGCCCCTGAGAAGCCCACGAAAAGGCCGTGATCTTCCCCGTGAGGGTTCTGTGCCGTCCCGGTCTTGCCATAGAGTTGCCAGTTCGGGATAGAGGAGAGCCATCCGGTGCCGCCCGGCTGAATCACCTGCGCGAGACCGGCCCACAGCGCTTCCAGTCCTTCCTCTTCGATCCCGAGGTCGATCGCGCCCTCTCCCTCGCCCGCGTGCTCCCTCACGACCAGATAGGGTTCCGGCGCCGTACCATTGCCGGCCACCGCCGAGTAAAAGTGGGCGAGCCTCAGCAGCGTCAGATCGTTCGGCCCCTGGCCGATGGCGAGGCTGAGCACTTCCGATGGCTGGGGCCGATAGCCGAACCGCTCGACGAACCACTCCGGCCCCGTCGGGAAGGTCCCCGGCTTCTCCGCCGGCAGGTCGATTCCGGTGAGCCTGCCGAATCCCACTCGCGTCGCGTAGCCGATCAGGTCGCGAAACCCGATCCGAATCCCGAGCTGGTAGAAATAGACGTTACACGATTTTTCGAGCGCGGAGGCCAGGGCGAGAGACCCGTGACCGGTACTGCTCCAGCACTTGAAGTATCGACCGGCGTAGGCCATCCCACCGCCACAGGGGATCGGCATCCTCGAAGATGCGTTGACGACGCCCTTGGCGACGCCGGCGGCGGCTGTCAGCAGCTTGAAAGTGGAGGCGGGCGGGTACGTCGCCACGATCGACCGATCGAGGAGGGGGAGCTTCGGATCGGTGTTCAGCGCTCGCCAGAGGTTCGCCGAGATCCCGCCCACGAAGTCGTTCGGATCGAACGACGGGTTCGAGTACATCGCGAGGATCTCGCCCGTCGACGGGGCCATCGCGACCACCGCCCCACGCATCGTGTCCGGAAAGATCTGTTCGATATACTTCTGAAGTTCGAGATCGAGGGTCAGCTGGACGTCCTCTCCCGGGATCGGGGGTTGGACGCCGATGGTGGATCGCGGGTCGACGATGCGCCCCATCGCGTCGACCTCCACGAAACGGGCGCCATCCAGCCCGGCCAGCTCCATCTCATACTGTCGCTCGATCCCGGCCTTTCCGATCCACCGTCCCTGGCGGTATCCCGCCTGCCGAAAGAAGGGGAGCTCCAGCTCTTCGCGGGTGATTTCCGAGACGTAGCCGATGATGTGGCCGATCGCCGAGCCCGCCGGGTAGTATCGTTTCGGTCGATCCACCACGAGGAGATTGGGAAACGCGGTCCGCCGCTCCTCGATGGAGGCGACCTGCGCATAGGTCGCGTCCTCGGTGATGGTCAGCAGGTCATGGGGTCGCCGCGCGCGCCGCGCCAGCAGCGACTCGATCTCGGTCGCGGGGAGCCCGAGGAACGGCGCGAGATCCTCCAGTGTTGCCTTGATCGTCTCGGCCGAGCCGGGCAGCAGGGTTAGGGAGAACCCGGGTATGCTCGTGGCGACGATTTCGCCGTTGCGGTCGTAGATCGTGCCTCGCGGCGCGGGCATCACCACGGGCCGGAGCCGGTTCTCCTCTGAACGCACGGCATATTGCTGACCCCTGACCACCTGTGTCTGGAAGAACACGGTGAGCAGGATCGTCATCACGAAGACGATCAGGAAAAGCGCTTCGAGAAGTCGGCGCTCGCGGGGATCGGGTTCGAAGAGCCGCATGGGATCCGCCGGTACCTCCGTTCGCCGGCGCCACGCGGGCTGGACCCGGCTTCAGACCGGTCGTGGATCGCCGAACAACCACCATTCACGCATCTCCGATCGATGGGGCAAGTTGAGGGCCGCCCGCCCGAGGCCTCGCGGTCGTCCGACCAGACCGTCATCGCGAGCGAATCGGCCGCCTCTCGAACCATGGCGCGAAGACGATCCATCACGGGACCCGCCATACCGATCCCTCCGGGCGGAAGCCGGGCGGGCCACCCATCATCGCGACCCTCCGAGCCCCAGGCACGCGCTGTCCATGCAAGCATGGTCCGGATCGCCGGCGGCAATGGCCGATACCGTTGGCTCCGTCGCATGAACTCGGTGACGGCCGCGGCCCGTCGTGGACGCGTCACGCCGCGGAGAAGCAGCCAGGCCGTGCAGACCCTCGCCAGATCGTCGCGAACCCGACACGCCAGTTCCTTCTCACGCCGCGATCCGTCCGGCCGAGCGAACCACTCGCTCCCCTCCTCGACCCGAATCAGGAGCGTTCGCGCGCAGAACAGCGCGTCTTCGGCGGTAAAGGGAACGCGCCCGACGGGGTGCCCGGCGCACCAGATCGGCAGGGAATCTTCCAGCGCATCGATGAGCATCGGGGTACGGCGACCGCGCGCGAAATCCGCGAGTGAGATACTCCAGACACTCAACGGAACGGCGGATGCGACCGCGATCTCCTCGGCGACCCGCTCGGCCCGCGTCGCCTGAGGCTCACGGTTCGGCGGCAGGTGATGGTAGATCAGAAGGATGTCGAGGTCGGAATCGGCACGAGCGTCGCCCCTGGCCCGTGAGCCGAAGAGCGACATCTGGATCAGCCGGGCGGGCACCTCGCTTCGGATCCGGCGAAGCAACCACTCGACCGCGTCCATCTCGGAAGGGAAAAGCGGCGGACGGCGTTGGGTCGGTGGGCGGACCGCGCGGAACCGGGGTTGGGATGGGTCGGGCATGGCGCGGCTGAATCTTCCTCCTCCTCAGCTGGTTTCGTCCTCCCCGGGGAAACCGCGCGAGGCCATCACCCTATGCGCCCGATGGCGCGCCGGAACCGCTCAGCGAATGCCGTCGCGGCACGTTTCAATGACCCGCCCCGGCGAGTTCTCTCCCGAAAGTGTCTTCGATCCTGAAGACGACGGGCGCCTGGTGTCCGCGCGCGCGGTCCGCGAATCGGCGAACGTCCGAATGGTCCAACTCGGAAATATCGTACCCTTCCCGCAGGAACGCCTGATAGACACTCTCGGGGTGAACCGCGCTGCGCGCGTAGATATCCGGATAGACGAAGATCTCGGATTGCTCGACGACGACCGGATCGTAGCGAATGGTGATTCGAATCTCGTCCTGGAAGTCCACCCTCCGGGTCGCCGACGCGGGCCGCGCGAGTTCGTCCAGCCTCGCGGCGGAGACCTGCGGGGCCGCTCGCTCGTGCAGGAGCCGCGCCAGCTCGATGACGTCTTCGTTCCGCATTCGTACGCAGCCGTGCGACGCGGGTGTCCCGATGCTTTCTCCCGCCGGCGTCCCATGGATGAAGTAGAGAGGCATGAAGAAGAGCTTCACTCGACCCATGGGATTATTCGGACCCGGCGGCGTCGGCCTCTCGTTGCGAGCCCACTCGCGATGCGTCGGCGGGTACCACCAGGGGTTCCATTCCGCGTGGCTGATGGTGAAATCGCCCGTCGGTGTTGGAAACTCGAGAAGGCCGACGGCGATCGGGTAGTCAGCGATCCGTTCCTGGCCGTCCCACACGACCAGCTTCAGAGCCGGGATGTTGATATCGACGTGGAGCTGCGCGCGCGCGGGAGAGGGAGTCGCCGCGGCGATCGCGACGAGCGCCGCCACAAGTGCAAGGGCGCCCGATCTATATCGTTTCATGGAATGAGTGCCCGCTGAAGGTTTCGCTTCGGGGGGGCTTTCGCGGGCGCGGCGCCAATGCCGCGCGGAACCGCTCCTACACCGCCCCGTAGACGGAGGTCCGGCGCGGCCGGGAGACCGATGTCGCTCAGGGCCCCTCGGCGCGGAGTACCGTGAGCCCCTGGTCAACGATCGTCGCTGAGCGCAAACGCCCCTCGGAATCGACCGTTGCGTCGATTCGAGAGCCGAACTCGATGCCGACCGAGACCGAGGCCGGATCCAGCACTCGCACCTCGGCCGTCTCGGAACCCTCCGCGAGGAACACCCCGAAGCTAACGACGTCACCCTCGATCGCGCGGGCGTGCCGCACCATCTGCTCGACGAGCAGAAAAGACGGATTGAGATAGAGGAACGCCCCTTCGACGGTCTCAAACGACTGTGATTCGATCTCTGGCGGGCTGGTAATCGCCACCTCGGCCGTATCTCCCTCGATCGTGATCGTGGCGACCTGGCCCGGCGGACCTTCGAGCGCCATACCGGCCATCCAGTACTGGATATCCAGTCTCGTCACGCTTTCGTCGGCGGACAGGCCGATATCGAAGAGGATCCGCCCGATGGAAGGACCCGTCAGTTCCGACCGGGCCGCGTCGGCCCGGCGGGTGAAATGCTCGACCGCGACGGTGTCCGCGCCGACCAGCAGCACGAAGGAACCGGTCTCCGCGGTCTGAGCCATCGACGACACCGGCAGGCCCAGTAGTGACACGACCCACACCACCATGGTTCCGGCCATTCGAGCCATGGATACCGTCTCCTCCCCGCTCATTCAGAGGATTCCTTCCGGTCGTTCGCTTCACCCTTCCCACCCACGACCGGTCCGGGCCTCAGCCGTCCGGCATCGATCAGGGCTCGTCGCAGGATGAACTCGAGCTGCCCATTCGCGCTCCGCAGTTCGTCGCTCGCCCACCGACGCAGCGCGTCGAGTATCGCCGGATCGGTCCGAAGCAGAAACGAATCTTTCCTGGCCACGCGCCTGACGACGGCTACTGGTAAAGGCTGCCGGTATTGATCACCGGCTGCGTATGCGTATCGCTGCAGAGCACGACCAGGAGGTTGGAAACCATCGCCGCGCGCCGCTCATCGTCCAGCTCGACCAGGCCCTCGCGCTGGAGCTCTTCGAGCGCCATTCCCACGATCCCCACTGCTCCTTCGACGATCTTTGCACGCGCCGCGACCAGCGCATGCGCCTGCTGCCGCTGAAGCATCGCCGCCGCGATCTCCGGTGAGTACGCCAGGTGACTGATGCGCGCCTCGATCACCTCGACGCCGGCCTTCTCGAGTCGGGCCTGGATGTCGTCGCGAAGTTGTTCACATACCTCATCCGTATTGCCGCGAAGCGAAATCTCGTGATCCTCGCTGTCGTACGGATGCCGGCTCGCCAGCTTCCGAAGCGCCGATTCGCTCTGGATCGCGACGTAATGTTCATAATCGTCCACCTCGAGCAGCGCTTCCGCTGTCTCCACGACCCGCCACACGACCACGGCCGAAATGTCCACCGGATTGCCATCCCGATCGTTCACCTTCGAAGGCCGTCCTCCAGACCTTATCGAATGCTTCGACGGGTGAGTCCCGGACTCGGCCGCGCCACCGCCCGCTCCGGTCCCGCTTCCCCGCCCCCGCCTCCCGTCTCGAAGTTCCGGATCCGGAGTGATATGCGGCGCTTCGAATAGAACGGATTCACCCAGAAGAAACCCGAATCCTTCACCGATCCGCGGTACTCACCGAAAAGCAGAAGTACCCGCGCGTCGTTCGGAGCCACCGCCATGAAACCGATCGCGGCGATCCCCCCGGCGCCAATCACGAGCAGCCCCCCAATCACCGACCAGGGGGCCGCCACACCGGCTCCACCCGCGATCAGCAGCCCCGGCCCCACCACCAGAATCGCCACGACGATCACGCCGAGCATCCCCCATCCCGACTTCGGCCTGATCACGACCTCTCTCACCATCTCCACCTCCTCGTCGACTTGAGCGCGGACCCCGCATCGCGATATCGTCATGATATCATCGCGCTATCATGACGACAAGGACGAGTGTGTCGTGGGACCGGAAGGCCATCGCCCTCTGCTGGCTGGAGCTTCGCCTTCGACGGGTAGTGGCCACGACGATGGGGAGAGGCGTCGAGATCGGGCGCGGGTGATGCGTTCGTAGACGAGTCGCCGGATTCCGGCGTTTCGAAGAATGATATGGCGGGGGAGGGACCGCGATTGAACGAGCGGGAGGATGGCCAGCGTGATGATATCGAAGGCGAAGCGCTCGATGAGTTGGGTGGTCGAAGCGGCGACGCGCCACCCCCGGCGAGTCCCGTCCAGAGATCAATCTCCGGATCGATCGCGATCCTCTTCATCGTGGCGATCGCCGCCTTCCTGATCTGGTTCATGGCGACGCACACGGAACGGAGGGATGGCACTCCGCTGGGCGCGACCTGGGATGGCCCGGGATCGGAACGAGTCGCGATCTGGGATGGCCCGGGAGCGGGATGAGATGTGGCGAGAAATTCGCCCGGGGTGAGCTTTCGGAGCGTCGGGAGTCGACGGAACTCGCGCTATGGAAAACCGCGTTCCGGGAACTGGGCGGCCGTGATCGAGGCGGGGTCGAATGGCTCCGACGACGCGAACGGAGCACTTGTTGCAATATATCGCCATGATCGCCCGGAAACGATGAGAATTCTCAGCAGGAGTTGAACGATGGCGGACATCGACATTGAAAAACGGTCGTCTCACGGATTGCTGTGGTCGATTCTCGGGCTCGCGGCCCTGGGACTCCTTCTATTCTGGCTGCTGCGTGGGGCGAATAATGACCAGGTGACGATGGTCGAAGAGCCGGCCACCGAGCCGGTTCCGACGGCCCCCGCCACCGTGGAACCCACTCCGGTCTCGGCCACCCAGCAATATCAGCAGCAGTGTGCCCAGGCACCGACCGCGGTGGCTGGAACCGGGTCGCAGCATACATCACAGTGTCTGAACCTGCTGACCACGGCGATCGAGAGCTCCGTGCCGGCCGGGCAATTGAGCTCGATTCAGCCGCAGCTCGATAACGCGCGTTCGGCCGCGACGCAGCTGGGAACCGCCACGGACCCGAACACGCAGACGCAGCTCACCAAGGACGCCTTCACGGCGGTCGGGACGGCGTTCGAGACGTTGAACCCGACGGGCACCGGCAACGACGCCGCGAAGCAGATCACCGAGACGGCGAGTCAGATCAACGTTGACCAACCGCTCTCGGCGCAGGCTGACGTGGTGCAACGGTTCTTCACTGAAGCGAGCGCTCTCCTGAACCAGACGCCGACGACGATGTGACCGAGGTGGTCGGCGTCCCTCAACGGGATGCCGGAAGGTCGTGAAAACGGGCGGCCGGATCGCGATTCCGGGCCGCCCGTTTTCACACCCGCCGTGTTCGTCGGCTCGTCAGCGAGCTTCGTTCACCACGACGGAGACGGCCGATGGGCCAGGATTGCGAATCACGTAGGGCGTGTCGCGGTCTCGCCAGGTCCAGTCCCCTTCCCTCGCCAACTCCGCCCCGAATCCGTTCGGCTTCGACACTTCGAGACGACCCGCGCTCACCAGCGCGATCATCGCGTCGTTCTGATGGCGAATCGTGTCCGTCGCCGCACCAGCCGGGAGCTCGATCCGATAAGAGCGGAACCATTCGTTCTCGAGGGTCGGCTCCGTCCGGATTCCCTGGGGACGGTCTTCGGTGTCCTCGCTCGCCGGACCTCCGTGGGTGAGCGCGAGGACTCGAAAAAGCGAGGGCCCGCTGTTGGATTCCCGGTGCGTGAACGGTTCGAGCGGGTAGGTCGTATTCGAGGTGACCCGCCCGCCAGCGACGCCGTTGCCCAGGCTGATGTACGTGTAGAGAACGGGGGTTTCGTGCGTGTGATCCATCGTCGTATCGCCCGGGAGGATCTGGATATCCAGCATCCGGACCGGACCCCGTTCCAGGACCACACGATGATGTGGTTCCGCGTGGACGTCCACGATACGCTGGGCGGCAAGGCCCGGCGCGACGCCGGCGAGCGCGACGACGAAGAGCACGCCGGCCAGCAGCGGACGAAGATAGCTCATCCGCGTCTCGCTCACGGTCCTGTTTCGGGTACCAGAATCCGCCATCACGTTCTCTATGCGTCGTCCGAGTCGGCCGCGATACTCTTCAATTTGTTGCGGATCGTCTTGACGTCGAGGCCAAGGCGACGCGCCGCTTCCGCCTTGTTCTGGCCGACGTGCTCGAGCGTCCGCAGGATCAGCTGCCGTTCCGCTTCGGCGGCCGGCGTGCCGATCGGGACCATCAGGATCGGCTCCTCGGTGGGTTCCCCCCCGCGAATGTACGCGGGAAAATGGGACGGTTCCAGCCACCGGCTCCGCGAGACGATCACGGCGCGCTCCATCAGATTTCGCAGTTCACGAACATTTCCGCGCCAGCTGTACCTCTGCAGACACTCGATCGTCGAATCACGCAGCCCCTCGACGTCGGTGCGGTGCTTCTCATTGAACTCGCGCAGAAAGGCGTGGCAGAGCAGTGGCAGGTCGTCCTGTCGCTCTCGCAACGGCGGCACCACGAGTTCGAATACGTTGAGGCGATAGAAGAGATCCTCGCGCAGCAGACCATCGCGAATCGCGGTCGCGGGATCACGGTTGGTGGCGGCGATCACGCGCACGTCGAAGGGAATCTCCTGGCTTCCACCCAGACGCCGCACTTTCCCATCCTCCAGGATCCGCAGCAATTTCGGTTGCAGCGGCACCGGCATCTCCGCCATCTCGTCGAGAAAGAGCGTTCCCGTGTTCGCCTGCTCGAAGCACCCGGGCCGTGACCGGACCGCGCCGGTGAACGCGCCCTTCTCGTGACCGAACAGTTCACTCTCGATCAGGGTCTCGGGGATCGCCGCCGCGTTGACGGGAACGAACGGACGATCCCGCCGCGGACTGGCCGCGTGGATCGCCCGCGCCACCACTTCCTTGCCCGTCCCGCTCTCGCCGCTGATCAGCACCGACGCGTCGCGCGCACCGACCAGCGCGATCAGCCGTTTCAATTCGAGCATCGAGGGACTGCGGCCCACGAGACCGATGGTCGGATCGTCCCCCTCGAGCGCGGCGTCGAGTTTGCGGGCTTCGCGGGCGAGCACCAGGTCAGCGACCACCCCGTCGATCACCGCGCGCAACTTCCCGTCGTCGACCGGCTTGATGAGAAAATCCTCCGCGCCCTCCTTCATGGCGTCGACCGCCGCGTCCACCGTACCGTGAGCGGTCATCAGCACGACCGGCAACCGGCGCCGCTTCCCCGATTTCAGGCGGCGCAGCAGCTGCAGCCCCGACGCGCCCGGCATGACGACGTCCGAGAGGACCAGGTCGGGCTCGAAGCTTTCGAGCTCTCGCTCGGCCTCGCCGACATCCGCCGCGCCGCGGCATTCGAAACCCCAGAACCCGAGACGCTTCGAGAGCACCTCGCGCAGCTCGGGTTCATCGTCGACGACCAGGATTCGTACGTTGTGCGACATGGCATCCGGCGTTGGAGAAGTTCCAGCAGTCCTACACCCGCGCGGGTGAGGCTGTGCCCGGCGAGGGAAAAATTCCCGGCCATTTTTCCCGACAGGGGAAATTTTCCCTGAAACAACCGCGAAGCGCGATTCGTCCTCGCGCCCGATCTCTTCGCAAGTGCCTGCCGCGTTGTATGTTACAGACTTTCGCGAAGAACGGCATCGCTGTTGCTTACACCCCCTGCCGGAGCGATCCGCCCGTAGGGTACGCGAATCGCACATGACCCACACAGATCTCAGGGAGCCAAGCATGAGCCAGGCCCGTCGAGGAATCGCCGTCGCCGCGCTGGGAATGATCGTCTTCGCGAGCGGTTGCGCGACCCGTGGACAGATGCAGGAGCAGCGTGCCGCGCTGGAGCTTGAGCGCGCGGAGCGCATTGCGGGGGACCAGCAGATCGCCGCTGATGTCGATCGCCTGGGTACCGACATGCGGACGATGGCGACGAATGTGGACCAGCTTCGCTCGGACCTCCTCGCCATGGACAACGACTTCGGCGCGAAGCTCACTCAGCTCGAGGAAGGATTGCAGCTGTCGGTGCCGGTACATTTCGGGTTCGACCAGGATGAAGTTCGCCCGCAGGCGGAGCCGGTGCTCGACCGTTTCGCCCAGCTGGTCCTCCGGCACTATCCGGACGCCACGATCACGGTCGAAGGTTTCACTGATCCGGCCGGAGACGCGACGTACAATCGTCAGCTCGCCGAGCGGCGCGCGCAGGCCGTTCGCGAGGCGCTCGTCTCCCGCGGCCTTCCGGCGACGCAGCTGCGCGCGGTCGGCTACGGCTCGGAGCGCCTGGTGGTCCCGAATGCATCGGGTAATGCCTTCGGCGCCGAGCTCAACCGCCGTGTGGTCTTCGTGATCGAGACCCCGGCCGGCACCGCGATGTCGACCGTCAACGAGTAACGATTCGCCACGCTGACTTCGATGGGGACGGTCTCCCGACCCGGGGGGCCGTCCCTTCGCGTTTTCCCATGGTCGAGACGCCCATCCGACTTCTCGCCATCACGATGACATACCACCGTCAACCCTCCCGGCCGCGATGACTTGCCGCACGTCGCGATCGGGCACGAATTGAGAGCGGGCCAATGCGGAGTGGGAGATAACTTGGCGGATATCGCGATCGACCTGGGCACCACGAATACGCGGATCCACATTCGCGGGCAGGGGATCGTACTCGATGAACCATCGGTGGTGGCGATGGATCGAGTGACGGGAGGGGTCCTGGCGGTGGGCATCGAAGCAAAGCGGATGCTGGGGCGGACCCACGAGGCGGTCGTCGCCGTCCGACCGATGAGAGACGGAGCGATCGCCGACGTGGACGCGGTCGACACGATGCTGCGGCATTTCCTGGAAAGAATTCGCCCACGACGGCGATTCCACTGGCGACCGACGGTGCTGATGACGGCGCCCTCGGCGATCACGGAGATGGAGCGCCGCGCGGTTCACGCCGGTGCGCTCGCGGCCGGTGCGGCGAACGTGCAGATGCTCCATGAATCGATCGCCGCCGCGATCGGTGCCGGCCTGCCGGTGTGTTCCCCGCGGGCGAGCATGATGGTGAACGTTGGCGGCGGGACCACCGAGATCGGCGTCATCGCCCTGTCAGGCCTGGTCGCGCAGAGTTCGATCCGTGTCGCCGGGCAGAAGTTCGACGACCTGATCGCCGCGCACATCCGCCGCACGCATGGCCTGCTGATCGGTGAGGCCACCGCCGAGCTGGTCAAGCTGCGCGTCGGAAGCGCCTGGGTGGAACGTGAGAAGGCGTGGATGGCGGTCAAGGGTCGGGATCTCGTCTCGGGAGTGCCGCGGACGATCGAGGTGGATTCCGCCGAAATCCGGGACGCGATCCGCGAGCCGTTGCGGACGATCACGGCGGCGGTGAGGTCGGCGCTCGAGATCACTCCGCCCGAACTCGCGGGCGACATCATCGATGACGGGATCGTCCTCGCGGGCGGGGGCGCACAGCTCCGGGGCCTCGAATCGCTCATCGCGGAGGAGACCCAGCTGCCCGTTCGCATCGATCCTGACCCGATGATGACCGTGGTCCGCGGCGCGGGGATGGTGCTCGACGACATGGGACTCTACGAAGAGGCGATCAGCGCCTGATCCCCACTGGATACACCTCCGTTCAGGCCAGCGGTTGTTCTCCCTCGATCCGGTACTTCGGCCGGGCGCGCACAGGCTGGAGGCGGCGTTTCAGCCGGTGGCGGACCCTTTCCTCGGGGTTTGTCGGTGGGGCCCAGGCGGTCTCGAGTTCCGTCAGCGCCCGAGGCCACAACCCTCTTTCCTCGAATTCCACTCGGAAGTAACCGCGCAACGAAGCCTGCGAGGCGAGCGTGAGCGCCATATCGATCCGGAGGATGATCTCCGCCGCCACCTGGTTCTCCCTCCCGAACCTGGCCTGGATGTCCGACCAGATGGCTTCTCGCACGAACGCCAGTTCTTCGAAGAGCGAGGATTCCCCCAGACCCTGTCGGCGCCTTACCAGGCCATGGTGGGCGGCGATCTCGAGGAGCGGGACACATTGGCGTCGGCCGGCGCCGACACGCAGCGCCAGAAGGCATGCTCGCCCGGCGACTTCCGGCAATGCGTTCACCCGATCCTTCGCGGGCAGGAGAGACCAGGGTTCCATGTACGAGAATCGTTCGATGCGCTGAACCAGTTGCGGGACTCTGCCGCAGATATCCGCCGACACATCGCGGAATGTGGACATGGTACTGCTCCTTTCAACCCCGCGGACGTTCACGGGCCAACCCGTCGGATATGCAAGATCCCGTCCTCTTCACTGGTGATTCGGAGGGGCCGACACCGACCCGTTTTCGCCACTACCGAGCTCGTTCCGGCATGCTTGGGCGCGCGGATCCACGGATCTCCCATCACGATCCGCGGGTGGCCTGACCCGCCGGGCTGGCTTTGCCACTCGTGATCGCCGAGAATGCATCGTCCGCACACCGTCGCTCGACCCTGACAGGGTCCAACGCACGGATCAATCTTCACTCGTGCCGTTCGGAAGGGACGGACATCAGTGCTGGTACCGAAACTCTACACGACACTCCAGAGCTATTCCCGCGATCAATTCCTGTCGGACCTCACCGCGGGCGTGATCGTCGGCATTGTCGCGCTTCCCCTGTCGATCGCGTTCGCCATAGCCAGCGGGGTGACCCCCGACCGGGGACTTATCACCGCTATCATCGCGGGATTCATCATCTCGGTACTGGGAGGGAGCCGAGTTCAGATCGGCGGCCCCACGGGAGCTTTCGTGGTGATCGTCTACGGGATCGTCCAGGAGTTCGGAATCGATGGGCTGGTCGTCGCGACCGTGATGGCGGGGGTGATCCTTGTCGCCCTCGGGGTCACCAGACTCGGAGGCGCGATCAAGTACATCCCGCACCCCGTCGTGACCGGTTTCACGAGTGGAATCGCCCTGATCATCTTTTCGAGTCAGATCAAGGACCTGCTGGGCCTGCGCATGGGGAACGTGCCTCCGCGCTTCTTCGACCAGTGGCGGGTATACGCCGAGAACGTCGTGACGATCAACCCCTGGGCGGTCGGGCTGTCCGGGCTGGCCCTCGCGATCATGATCCGCTGGCCGCGGAAAGCGCGTATCCCCGGGCCGTTCGTGGCGCTCATCGTCACGACCGTCATTGCGCGGATCGCGAATCTCCCGGTCGAGACGATCGGCGGCCGCTACGGCGGAATCCCCTCGTCGATCCCGGCCCCGTCGTTACCGGATGTCAGCGGTGAGATGGTGATGGCGCTCGTCGCGCCGGCGTTCGCGATCGCGATCCTGGCGGCGATCGAGTCACTTCTCTCCGCGGTGGTGGCGGACGCGATGATCGGCGCGAAACACCGGTCCAACATGGAACTGGTGGCGCAGGGCGCCGCGAACATCATCACCCCGATGTTCGGCGGGATCCCGGCCACGGGGGCGCTCGCCCGCACGGCGACGAACGTCCGCAATGGCGGTCGAACCCCCGTCGCCGGGATCGTGCACGCGCTCACGCTGCTCCTCATCACTCTCTTCTTCGGTCGCTACGCGGCCGCGATTCCCTTCGCGACGCTCGCGGCGATCCTGGTCGTGGTGGCGTATCACATGAGTGAATGGCGTCGGTTCCGGGCGGAATTTTCAGCGCCTCGGAGCGACCTGCTCGTCCTGTTGACCACCTTTCTTCTGACCGTCGCGATCGATCTCGTCGTCGCGATCCAGGTGGGGATGGTGCTCGCCGCCTTCCTCTTCATGCGGCGGATGGCCGAGGTAACCGATATCCAGGTGATCACCAACGAACTGAATGAGGCCCGGAACGACCCCTACGTATCGGACCCCAACGCGGTCCGCCGTCGCGCCGTGCCAGCCGAGGTCGAGGTCTACGAGATCAACGGGCCCTTCTTCTTCGGTGCCGCCGCGACGTTCAGTGAGCGGGTCGCGAACATCGACAGCCGGAGGAAGGTGTTGATCATCCGGATGCGAAACGTACCCGCCATCGATTCCACGGGCCTGCACGCGCTCGGCGAACTCGTCACCCGCTCCACGCGTAAAGGCGTCCGAGTCATGCTCTCTGACGTACATGCGCAGCCGCTGGTCGCGCTCGGTCGCTCGGGATTGCTCGACGAGATCGGCGATGAGAACATCTTCGGCAACGTGGACGACGCCCTCAACGCCGCCCGCGAAACGCTCGGCCTGCCCCGTGTCGAGAGACTCGCCGACGCGCCGCTTACGGTTCGACGCGAACAGGAGGCACGATCACGAGAGGCTGACCAGGAATGAACCGGGCCTGGACC
Source organism: uncultured Gemmatimonas sp. (assembly GCA_964634395.1). Lineage (GTDB taxonomy): Bacteria > Gemmatimonadota > Gemmatimonadetes > Longimicrobiales > Longimicrobiaceae > WHSP01. Next base: position 79,011 of record CAZWJE010000005.1, read on the forward strand.
GAGACACGAAGGGTCGGGATCCCTATTCGTCCCGTCCCAGGCCAAACGAAGGGTATTCCTCCCCTTCCTCGAGCGAGAGGGTATAGGTATATCGGCCGGCCGGAAGAAATGGCTCTCCCACGTAGTCGATCGGTACGAGGCTCTTTACTTCGTTCCCCACTCGGATGTCGACACGCGCGTATCCGAACGCGCGCTCCACGGATCGATATTCCGACCGGGTGCCCGCCGGCACCGCTCCGTAGTTCACTACCGAATCCGGAAACCAGACGGTTACTTCATCGAAGGAGAGCGTGCCGCCATTAGCGACGCGCACTGAGACCGGAGTCGCCTCCGGCTCCGTCGCCGCGCAGGCGGTCAGAAGCAGGATGACGAGCAGGAGCGGAACTCGAAGGCGAATCATTATCGAACCGTGCGATCATGAGGGACCGGACGCCGGTCACGCCTCGCGCGGCTCCGGCGGCATCATTTCAAAGAATGCGTCACCAGATGAATTCCGGACGGTGTCCGGACCGACCGTACGCGTCGGCCGATCCGGGGCCGCTCCGTCAGATCGCGATGTTCTCACCATCGGCTGACGAGGAGACGGCCGCTCGATCGAGAGACCGCGGCACCGCGATCGGTTGCTGCTGCGTCAGGCAGTGGAGCGTCCCCAGGCCCCAGACCAGATCCACCGAATGGATCCCCACGACCGACCGGTCGGGGAAGAGGTCGGCGAGCGTATTCAGCGCCACCCGGTCCATCGGATCGTTGAAAGTCGGGACCAGCACGACACCGTTGGCGATGTAGAAGTTGGCGTAGCTGGCGGGAAGCCGTTCGCCGGCCATGATCACGGGTCGGGGGAACGGTAAGGTAACCACGCGGATCCCGCCCTCGATGGAATCCGCCGCACGAGCGAGCCGACGAAGGTTGTCAGCCGACCGTTCGTGATTCTCGTCGGCGGGATCGGGTTCATGGGCGATGACGATCGTCCGCTCGTCGACGAAACGGGCGATGTCGTCGATGTGGCCATGCGTATCGTCTCCCACCGCACCTTCGCCCAGCCAGATCGTACGGGTGGTGCCCAGGTACTCGGCGAACGCGGCTTCGTAATCCTCGCGGGTCATCCCGGGGTTGCGGACCTGCTGATCGGAAAGCAGCCACTCCTCGGTGACCAGCATCACTCCGCGTCCGTTGCCCTCGATCCCGCCGCCCTCGAGGACCAGTCGGCCACGGCCGTCCGGACGCATCGCTTCGACCACGGGTTCGCCGGTCAGCTCCGCGATCCGGCCACCGGCCCGTTCGTCGCGCTGGAAATCAGGATATTTGGCCCAGGCGTTGAAACCCCAGTGTATCCACTCGAACCGACCGCCGGAATAGACCCCGGTCGGTCCCGAATCACGAACCCAAACCCGGTCCGTGGGCACCACGTGCAGCGTACATCTCGCCAGATCGACCGCGTGAGCGAGCAGAATCTCCCGAGCGTGTTCCGCCGCCGGCTCGTCATGACAGAGAATGTGGACGCGCTCGTACGGGTGGAGCGCCCGGACGATTTCCGCGTAAACCCAGGGAACCGTGTCGAACTTGTCCGGCCAGTCCGGGCGGTGATGGGGCCACGCGATCCACGTCGCCGCGTGGGGCTCCCATTCCGCCGGCCAACGACGGGAGGTCGTGGTCATCAACCGAGATACCGTTTCAGGATCGGGGCGTAGGCATCGATCCGCCGATCGCGGAGGAACGGCCAGTTCCGACGGGTCTCCTCGATAAGCGCGGGATCGATCTCGGCGACCAGGATTTCCGGGCCGGTCCCCGCTTCGGCGACGATGCGCCCGAACGGGTCCGAGAGAAACGAGTGGCCGAAAAACTCGATCCCGTCGGTGCCCGGCTCGGGCTCGTGACCGACCCGGTTGACCGCCGCCACGTAGACCCCGTTGGCGATCGCGTGACCGCGCTGGATCGTGCGCCAGGCATCGGCCTGTGCCACACCCCATTCCTCCCGTTCCGCCGGGTGCCAGCCGATCGCCGTCGGATAGAAGAGCACCCTGGCCCCCATCAGCGCGGTGATGCGTGCCGCCTCCGGATACCACTGATCCCAGCAGATGAGCACACCGATCCGCCCGAACCGGGTGTCGAAGGTGCGGAAACCGCCGCGCGGGCCCGGGTCCGTTTCGTCCTGGTGCAGTTCACCGGGAGCGAAGTAATACTTCTCGTGGTAGAGTGGGTCGTCCGGGATGTGCATCTTTCGATACACCCCGAGAAGAGCGCCGTCCGCATCCACGACGGCCGCCGAGTTGTGGTAGAGACCGGGTGCGCGCCGCTCGAAAATCGGCACGATGACCACGACGCCCAGCTCGGCCGCGAGGCGTTGCATTCGCGAGACCGTCGGACCGGGAATCGGCTCGGCGAGGTCGAATCGCTCCGCCTCGGTCACCTTGCAGAAATAGGGCGCATCGAACAGCTCCTGCAGACAGATCACGTTCGCGCCACGACCGGCGGCCTCGCGGATCGCCTGCTCGTGCGCGACGAGCGTCGATTCCTTGTCGGCCCCCACGGCGAGCTGGATCAGCCCTGCCGTGAACCTTTCTCCGTTCATCTCTCCCCTGATCGTCGTGAATCTTCGCGGACACGCCGCAACCCATCGGCCGCACGGGCTCCGCGAGAGAAGGAAACCCCGGCGACCCCCGAAAGTTGCGAAGCGCCGGGGCCGAGGGTAACCTACCGCGCCAGTGTCACGACCATTCGCCAACGAAGTTCCCCGTGGGACGGTAATCAAACCGCGGTTCTCTGTGCCGAGCGATTCCCCCAAAACGCCCCCAAGAAGCCGATTACCCATGACCGACCCAGCGCCGAGGCACGTCGTACCACTCTTCTGCATGATCCTGTTGTCCCTCGCCTTGGCCACCGCGGGTGCCGCACAGGAGGGTGAAGAACTACCGGATCCCCGAACGCCCACCCGACCCGTACCGGCTGAGGAACAGCGGGAACAGGGCGTATCCGTCTCCGATCACCTGAGCGGCGCCCCCATCGCCCGCGCGATCCGGACCGATGTGCCCGTCTCGATCGATGGTCAACTCGATGAGGCGATCTGGATGACCGCTCCGGCGATTTCCGATTTCCGCCAGACCGTCCCCAACGAGGGCGAACCCGTCACCCAGCGTACGGAGATCCGCTTCCTCTATGACGACGAGAATCTCTACGTCGGTGCGTGGTTATGGGATACGGGCACCATTCTGAGCCGTCTCGCGAAACGTGACGCCGGCGTCTCCGACGCGGATTTCTTCGTCCTCCTCCTGGACAGCTATCACGACCATCGAACCGCCTATCGGTTCGCGACCAGCCCGGCGGGAATGAAGCGCGACGAGATCACCTCCGACAGCGGCAGTCGTGGGCCGGGCGGGGGCTTCGGTGACACATCCTGGAACCCGATCTGGGACGTGAAGACCTCCACGACCGGGGAAGGGTGGTTCGTCGAGATCCGCATCCCGTTCAGCCAGCTTCGCTACAGCGACGAACACGTGCAGACATGGGGCCTCCAGGTCGAACGCAAGATCCGGCGGCATGGCGAGGACACGGTCTGGGCGTTCACGCCGCGTAGCGAGCGAGGGGGTGTCTCGCGCTATGGCCATCTCGTGGGAATCGAGGGGATCGCGCAGGGCAAGCGGCTGGAGGTACTTCCCTACGTTGGTGGTCGGGCGGAATACACCCATGTCCCCCAGGCGGCCGGGGCCGCGTTCGAAAACCCTTTCCGGAGCGGCAACGACTACTTCGGCAACGCGGGCGTCGACCTCAAGTACCGCCTCACGCCGAACATGACGCTCGACGCCACCGTGAACCCCGACTTCGGTCAGGTGGAGCTCGACCCGGCGGTCATCAACCTCACCGCATTCGAAACCCGTTACGAGGAGCGGCGGCCCTTCTTCGTTGAAGGTGGCGAAATCTTTGACTTCGCCGGAACGCAACTTCTCTACTCGCGACGAATCGGGCGGGCGCCGCAAGGAACCGTCCCGGGCGGAGCCGCGTACTCGGACGTCCCGACCACCTCGACCATCCTCGGCGCCGCCAAACTGACGGGGAAAACGACCGGTGGCTGGTCGCTCGCTCTGGTCGACGCCGTCACCGAGGCGACCTCCGCCACGTACGTGGAGAGCGACGGCTCACGCGGCCAGGTGGAAGTCGAGCCGTTCACGAACTACTTCGCGGGCCGGGCCCGCTATGACGCGAGCGAAACGGGCAGTTCGATCGGCGTGATCGCCACCGCGGTGAACCGGAACCTGACTGATGGGGCTCTCCGGGATCGTCTCCGCGGTACCGCGTACGCCCTGGGGATCGACGGTCGCCGCGAGTTCGCGAACCGCAGATGGACCCTGACCGGCTCCGTCGCCCCGAGCTACATCTCCGGCGAATCCACCGTCCTCAGGAGCGCGCAACGCTCCTCCGCGCGCTATTTCCATCGGCCGGACGCCGACCACCTCGACTACGATCCCGAGGCCACCTCGATGATCGGCGCCTTCGGACGCGTCGCGCTCACGAAAAACGCCGGTGACTGGCGAGGAAACGCGAACATCACGGCGACCTCGCCCGGCTTCGAGATCAACGATCTCGGTTTCCAATCGGCGGCGGATCGGATCAGCTTCGGCTCGAACCTCAATTATGACCAGCCCCGCCAGAGCGCTCGCCTGCGCAGTTGGGGGGTCGGCGTCTCGCCGTCGGCGACGTGGAACTTCGCGGGAGAGACCCAGGCACTCGAACTCGGGGTGAATGGAGATTTCCAGCTCCTCAGCTTCCACAGCTTCAACGCACGGGCGACACGCCGGTTCGAGACGTGGGACGATCGGTTCACGCGGGGCGGCCCCAACGCCATCTCGCCAGCGGGTTATTCGGCGTCGGCTTCGATGAACTCGGATTCCCGCAGGATGTTCTCCGCACGGTTGAACGGAGGCTTCGGCGCGGACGATGGCGGAGGCTGGAGCCGCAACATGAGCGCGACGATCACTGGCCGATTCAAGGGGATCTATGAGGTGCAGATCGGGCCGCAGTTCCGTCGGCAACGGACCGGCGCGCAGTACGTCACCACCGTGGCGGACGCGCTCGCGGACCATACCTACCAGAACCGATACATCTTCGCCGACCTCGAGCAGACCACCGTATCGCTCACGGCGCGCCTGAACGCCACCTTCACGCCGGACCTCACGTTCGAACTCTATGCCGAGCCTCTTCTCTCCAGTGGAGACTACGGCACTCTGATGGAACTCGCCGCCCCCCGGACCTTCGACTTCAATCGGTTCGGCGAGGGTGCGAGCACGATCGCGAAACAGGCGGACGGACGGTACCTGATCGATCCCGACGGAGCCGGACCCGCCGCCGAATTCCACGTTCGTGACGCGGATTTCAACGTTCGTTCACTCATCGGTAACGCCGTTCTTCGCTGGGAATGGCGACCTGGAAGCACCCTCTTCCTGGTCTGGCAACAGTCCCGTTCCGGCCGGCTCACCGGAAACGTCGGGGACCCCGGGCTTCACCCCGTCGGCGGGTTCGACCTCGGCCATGACGCGGGTGCACTCTTCGACCTGAGGCCGGATAACATCTTCCAGATCAAGCTCAACTACTGGTTGAACCCGTAGGCATCCCCGCGGGGCCTCCGCCTCCACGAGGTTGCCGGCGACCGCCGCACATCGACTGGTGAGAGTCCGGAAGCGGGTGTGATCACGTGATCACACCCGCTTCCGTTCAGCGTCCCGGCGGGCGGTCATCGACCCTTCTCTCCTTCGTCTCACCCTCGGGCGTCATCGGGTTGCCCGACCTGATCAGGGGCGTGACGGCCCGAGACATGCGGCCTGCGCCGCGGCGCTCAGTGACCGGCCGACGCATGGCTCCACGCGGTCGTGGCTGGTATGCGAAATGCGCTTGATGCACCCAGCCTCGCCGGACCATTCGGGTTTGCCGCCCGGCGCGAAATCCTTGAAGTAGCAAGAGAGCGATGTCCGATCCGATCGACGAGCCGCGGGACGAGCTTGCTCGAGATAAATCGTGTCAGCGGGCCGCTGAGAGAAGCACCTACAATCGCCGGATCGATTGCGCGGACCGACCGGATCCGCGGGATCACCGCCCGCGGAACGGCCGTGGACGCGGCCACCCGGACCGGCACCAGTCATCGAAAGAGACGAGCTCCGAGCGCGGCTAACCTCACATCTTCTTCATGCGACCGACCATGGACGGGACTGCCGCGATGCTGGCGAGCATCGATGTCGAGCAGCTCCAGATCAGCCGGCTGCGCGCCGTGCGCGGCCCGAATTTCTGGCGTCTCGCGCCGGTGATCGCCTGCGACCTCTCTCTCGGTACGCTCGAGGACGTATCCTCCGCCGACATCCCGGGGTTCTCGGATCGACTCATCGAGCTACTCCCGACGCTGCGCGACCATCCGTGCTCGCGCGGGACGTCCGGTGGCTTCGTCGAGCGTCTTCGTGAGGGAACGCATATCCCGCACATCCTCGAGCACCTCGCGCTGGAGCTGCAGAACCTGGCCGGCTCGGACGTGAGTTTCGGGCGGATCGTCGCGTCCGGCGATCCGGGTATCTGGTGGCTGATCGTGGCTTTCGAGGAAGAGGAAGTCGGACTGGAGTCGGTTCACGAGTCGGTACGGCTCCTGAAAGCGTGCCTGAGGGAAGCGCCGTTCGACGTGGAAGCTTCGATCGACACGCTCTCGGACCTTCGCGAAGAGGTGCGTCTCGGCCCGTCCACGGCCGCGATCGTCGAGGAGGCCCGTCGTCGCGGCATTCCCGTCTGTCGTTTGAACTCGCGGATGCTCGTCCGCCTCGGGCTCGGTCGAAACCAGCGGCGGGTGCAGGCCGCGATGTCGGACAACACGAGCGCGATCGCCGTCGAGATCGCGCAGGACAAGGACGATACGCGGCGGGTGCTGGAAAGCGTCGGCCTCCCGGTGCCCATGGGACATACCGCGACGCGGCTGGAACGGGCGAAGGCCCTGGCGGAGGAAATCGGCTACCCGGTGTTGCTCAAGCCGCTGGACGCCAACCATGGACGCGGCATCTCCGGCCGGCTCAACGACGAAGAGGCATTGACGCGGGCCTGGCCGATCGTCCGCGAATACGGAACGCGGGTCGTGGTCGAGCGTTTCGTCGACGGTCGCGACCACCGGGTTCTGGTGGTGAACGGAAAGGTGGTCGCGGTGGCGGAGCGGGTTCCGGCGCACGTCGTCGGCGATGGTGAATCGACGGTGAAGGAACTGATCACCGAGGCGAATCGAAACCCGTTGCGAGGCCGCGGCCATACGAAGGCGCTTACCCGGCTTCCCTTCGACGATCTGACCATCGAGTTCCTGGCCACCACCGGGCATACTCTCGACAGCGTCCCCGCCTCCGGGGAATGGGTGATGCTTCGCGCCACGGCGAACCTCTCGACCGGTGGCACGTCGGTGGACCGTACCGACCAGATCCACCCCGACAACGTCACCGCCTGCCAGATGGCCGCCGGCATCGTCGGTCTCGACATCGCCGGGATCGACGTACTCACGCAGGACATCTCGGTGCCCTTCCGCGAGAACGACGCGGTGATCGTCGAGGTGAACGCCTCGCCCGGACTGCGTATGCACACTCACCCGAGCGAAGGCGCGGCTCGCGACGTCGGCGGACCGATCCTCGACATGCTCTACCCGCCCGGTTCCGCCGCCACGATCCCCGTCATCGCCGTGACCGGTACCAACGGCAAGACGACGACGACTCGCCTCATCGCGCATCTCTTCCGACAGACCGGGAAGACGGTGGGATTCACGACCACCGACGGCGTGTATCTGCAGAACCGACTGGTCATGGAAGGCGACATGACCGGCCCGTTCTCCGCCAACATCGTCCTCTCGAACCCCGCCGTGGACGTCGCGGTCCTCGAGACCGCGCGCGGGGGCATCCTGCGCGCGGGGCTCGGTTTCGACGAGCTCGACGTGGGCGTCGTCCTCAACGTCAGCCCGGATCATCTGGGTCTTGGGGGAATCAATTCCCTCGTTCAGCTCGCCGACGTGAAGAGCGTCGTCGCGGCCGTCGTAAAGCGGGAAGGTCACGCGGTGCTCAACGCCGACGATCCCCTCGTGTACGAGATGCGCGGCCGGACCACGGGCGACGTGGTGCTCTTTTCCCGGCGTCCACCGTCCGAGGACGGGGATTTCGAAGAGCACGTGGCAAGCGGCGGGATCGGGGTCCGTATCGAGGAGGACACGTTCGTGGTGCGCCGAGGCCGGCTGCGAATTCCCATTGCCGCCGTTCGCGACGTTCCGCTGATGCTGGGGGGTGCGGCGCGCTTTCAGGAAGAGAACATCCTCGGCGCGATCGCCACCGCCTACGTCCAGGGTGTCCGTTACGACACGATCCGCGCGGGACTCCTCTCGTTCTTCCCTTCCCCGGCGATGACACCCGGGCGGATGAACCTTCTGCGCATGGGCGAGGCTCGGCTGCTGATCGACTATGCCCACAACGCGGCGGCGATCTCGGGGCTCGTGGATCTGGCGCGGCAGATCCCCGCTCAGCGCAGGACCGCCGTACTCAGTGTGCCCGGTGACCGTCGCGACGAGGATATCCTCGAGGCGGGCAGGCTCGTCGCCACCCTCGATCGCGTAATCATCAAGGAGGACGCGGACCCGAGGCGGCGCGAGCGGGGCGAGATGACGCGTATTCTCCGCCAGGGGATCCTCGCGGGCGGGATGTCTCCGGAGAAAGTCCGTTGTGTCACGCGCGAGATCGACGCGGTTCGCGAAGCACTCATCGATCTCACCCCCGGCGACCTGGTGATCGTGATGGCGGAGGACGTTCGTGGCGTGCTCGATTTCGTGCATGCCTCGGACGCCAGCATGGACCCGGCCTAGCCGATGCCGCGCCCCCACCCGGCGGAGGAGATCCGCCCGCTCCTGACCCGGTCGATCCACGGTCCCAACTACTGGACCTCCGCACCCGTGACGCGGCTGGATCTGACCCTGGGCGCCTACGACGAGATCTCGTCCGCCGACGTCCCCGGCCTCGTCGGCGCCCTGGTAACAGCGCTGCCGGGACTCATCGAGCATCGATGCAGCGTGGGCGAACGCGGCGGCTTCGTTCACCGGCTTCGGGATGGCACATACGCGCCGCACATCATCGAGCACGTCGCGCTCGAACTGCAGTCCGCGATCTCCCACGAGGTCGGCTTCGGCCGCGCGCGCGGCGGCGATCGTCCTGGAGAGTACACGGTGGTTTTCGAACATCGTCACCGCTCCGTCGGTGCGCGCGCCGCCGGTCTGGCCGTGGAACTGGTCCAGGACGCCTTCGCGGGGACACTCGACACCGCGGAGTACGCGATCACCGAACTGGCGGCGATCGCGAGGAGCGAGGACGTTCCCCTGGCGCGAAGCGAAGTGGCCTGCGGGATCACCGGTGGATCGGGACGCTCGGCCGTCCGCTGGGAGATGCACCGGCAGCGCGTTCCGAGGCATGAATCGATCGTGGAAGTGCCGCCCCTGGCGATCCTCGAGACCGGGCTCCCCTACAGTCAGTCCCGCATCGCGGTGATCCTCGACGCCCGTCCCCGGGAAGTCCCGTCGCGGTATCGTGAACCGGATCGAGCCCGCCAGCTGGTCAGCGTTCTCGCGGACGCCGTCGCCCTCGATGGCGTCATCGTCGTGCCCGCTGGCGATATCGCGTTACAGGCGGCCGTCCGCCGGGCCGGTCGGCGCATCGCGCTCTTCGGAGCCGTGGACGACCTGGCGCGAACGGAGGGGGAGGATATCGTCGCGAGCGCGGAAAGCGGAGGCGGACGAATCCGCGTCCGATGCGGGGATGAGATGATCGACGCGGGCCCCCTTTCGCGCGACTCGCCGGTATCGGCGCAGGTCGTGGGTGCCCTCGCGGCATGCCTGTTACGCGAAGTCGATCGCGCTCTGGTGATGACTCCCCTCGCCGGAAACTCGCCCACGGCGGCGGAACGCCCTGCCACGCGCTCGGAGCGGATCGGCGTCGCGCGCGAGCGTCCGGGTCGAACCCATTGACCGTCTCGATGGCGCGTACTGAACGATCCGTGCCCGCGTGAACGATCCGTGCCGGCGTGAACGATCACCCGCGCGAGAATCCACCTCCGCCCCGCACGCGCCGACCTCCTCATTTCCCACGATCCCGCGCGCGGATGACGCGCCCTGGAATGGCCAACCCGTGTGCGCCTCATACCCTTGCTTTTCCGAGGATGTGTCCTAGCTTCCTCGTCCATCCTTGTTCCCGCTGTAAGTAGCTTCCCCGACCCGGAATCCACCCGGTCCGGGTGAATCGGCGATCCGCGGTCCACTCCGAGTCACGAGACTGGATCAAGAGCGATCTCGAGTCTTCCCTTACGAAAAGGTGGTGCGGCCTCTCGAGGCCTGGCTCGCCAGAACAGAGGACAAGGTTCACCCCGGGGGTTCGCGACCCGCAGCTGTCCGATGCGTCGCTCTGACGACGCCGATCGGGAATCTGGCTTCCGGCCCCGTCCGTCGTTCATAACGGCATACCAGTACGACATCAGATGAGAATGCTGATCGGCAAGGTCTTCGACGGTGCGCGCTCTGTCTTCGGGGGCCAGCAACCGGACGTGATGGGCGACACGCTCGTCCTGCGCTCGGGGCCAGGAAGTCAGACAGCCGCACCGAGTCCTTCCGGCCCCTCCAAGGGGACGGGCACGGGGGGACCGGACGGCGATGGAAAGGGACCGAACAAAGCGGTCATGATGGTGGTCTGGGGCATCATCGCCCTGATAGGCGCGGCATGCTTCGGCTTCATGGCCCTGCACCGCGGCGAGACGATCAACGCGGCCTGGCTCGTCGTGGCGGCACTCTGTACCTATGCGGTGGGCTACCGGTTCTACTCCCGGTTCCTCGCCTACACGGTGTTCGAAGTCGACGACACCCGCGCCACTCCCGCCGAACGGCTCGAGAACCACGTCGACTTCGTCCCCACGAACAGATGGGTGCTCTACGGGCACCACTTCGCGGCCATCGCTGGCGCGGGCCCGCTCGTCGGCCCCGTTCTGGCCGCGCAGTTCGGCTACCTTCCCGGAACGCTCTGGCTGATCGTCGGTGTCGTCGTCGCCGGCGCGGTACAGGACTTCGTCGTCCTGATCAGCTCCGTCCGCCGGGACGGCAAGTCGATCGGCCAGATGGCGCGCGAGGAGATCAACAAGGTCGCCGGTATCGCCGCGATGGTGGCGGTGTTGGCGATCATGATCATCCTCCTCGCCGTGCTCGCGCTGATCGTGGTGAACGCGCTGCGCGACAGCGCCTGGGGCCTCTTCACGATCGCCTGCACGATCCCCATCGCGCTGCTGATGGGCTGGTGGATGCATCGCTTCCGCCCGGGTCAGGTGCTCGAGGCCTCGATCATCGGCATCGTGCTCGTCCTCCTGGCGGTCGTCGCCGGCGGATGGGTCGCGGCTTCGCCGACCTGGGCGCCGTGGTTCTCCGCCGAAGGCACCACGATCGTCTGGCTTCTCGTCATCTATGGCTTCGTGGCCTCGGTCCTGCCGGTCTGGATCCTGCTTTCTCCCCGTGACTATCTCTCGACCTTCCTGAAGGTCGGCACGATCGGGATGCTGGCGTTCGGGATCCTGCTGACGTTGCCCGAGATGCACATGCCGGCGGTGACGCAGTTCATCGACGGTACGGGTCCGGTGTTCACCGGCAAACTCTTCCCGTTCGTGTTCATCACGATCGCGTGCGGCGCGGTCAGCGGGTTCCACGCTCTGATCTCGTCCGGCACGACGCCGAAGATGGTGCGGCGCGAGTCGGATACACGGATGGTCGGCTACGGCTCGATGCTCACCGAGAGCTTCGTCGGCGTCATGGCGCTGATCGCGGCGACGATTCTGGATCCGGGTGTCTACTTCGCGATCAACTCGCCCGCCGGTGTGGTCGGTGGTACGCTGCAGGCCGCGACCGAAACGATCTCCAACTGGGGATTCGTGGTCACGCCGGAGCAGATGGAGTCTCTCGCCGAGGCGATGGGTGAGAGCACGCTTCTCGCCCGGACGGGTGGAGCGCCGTCGCTCGCCGTCGGTATGGCGCAGATCTTCTCGGGGATGTTCGGCGGCAGCGGTATCGCGGTATGGTACCACTTCGCGATCATGTTCGAGGCCCTCTTCATCCTCACCACGATCGACGCCGGGACCCGGGTCGGCCGGTTCATGCTCCAGGAGCTGCTTGGCCACGTCTGGGAGCCGCTCGGCCGCACTTCGTGGTACCCGAGCATCGTGCTCTCGAGCGCGCTGGTCGTTATGGGCTGGGGTTACTTCCTCTACCAGGGTGTGGTTGACCCGCTCGGCGGCATCAACTCGCTCTGGCCGTTGTTCGGTATATCGAACCAGCTGCTCGCGGCTGTCGCGCTCTGCGTGGGAACGACGGTCATCATCAAGATGGGCAAGGCGAAGCACGCCTGGTCGACGATCGTTCCGCTCGTCTGGCTGCTGGTGGTGACCACGGCGGCGGTGTTCGACAAGGCGTTCTCGGCGGACCCGCGTCACGGCTTCCTCGCTCACGCGCGCAGCTTCGACGAGGTGCTCGCTCGTGGCGAGTTGCCAGCGAACGTCTCCAGCGTCGAGGCGGCGCGACAGATGATGTTCAACGACCGCCTGAACGCTTCGCTCGCGCTCGTCTTCCTCGCGGTGGTGTTCCTGGTGCTGATCGCGTCGATCCGCGAATGGTACCTGATCACCTCCAAGAAGAAGGAAGCGGTCATGCATGAGGCACCGTACGTGAAGACCGCCCTGCCGCTGCCGTAATCGGCGGGATCGCGTCACCGCGTGAAGTCGCGGAACGTGAAAGGACGGGGTGGACATGCTCGACCGGCGTGTCCACCCCGTCCTTTTTTGACTCCTTCACCCGGTCGACCTATCGACCCTCACATCCTTCGGACCCTTCCCGGCCCGGTCTGAAGAGTTCCCGTGGGTGTGGGCCACCGCTGGCCGCTCAGCGCCCGCCGTGCTCGTCCAGAAACGCGGAAATCGCCTCGTTGAAGTCCGTCGGATTCTCCAGATTCGTCAGATGCCCGGCACGGGAGATGACGACGAGTCGACCGCGTGGAACGGAGCCGGCGATGCGGACGGCCTCGGCCGGAGGGGTGGGTACGTCGTGTTCTCCGACGATGGCGAGAACGGGAACATCGATCGACGCGAGAAGTGGTGTGGAGTCCGGACGATCACGCATGGCGATCAGGGCGCGAGCCACGCCGTCGACATTCGCGTCCTCGATCATTCGGCGCACGGTCGCCTCGACGTCAGGACGCTCCGCTCGCGTTGACTCCGCGAGCAACGCGGGAATCATCTCATCGGCCAGCCAGCCGATTCCTTCGTCGCGGGCGCGTTCCGCCTGCGCCGTCCGCTTCTCGGCGGCCGCCGGCGCGTCCGAACCGCCACGGGTATCGGCCAGCACCAGTCCCGCCATGACTTCCGGTGCTTTCTCCCAGATCCGGAAGGCCGTGTACCCACCCATCGAGAGACCGATGAAAACCGCGCGGTCGATGCCGGCGGCCCGGACAGCGTCGAGCACCCGTTCCGCGAAATCGTCGAGTGTCCGGGAGTCGGCGGGCGCCCCGCCGAACCCGGGGAGATCGGGCGCGAAGGTGGTCCGGTCCCGGAAATGCTCTCGCTGGGGGGCCCACATTGTCGAGTTGAGCGGGTAAGCGTGGAGGAAGACCAAGGGTGTAGTCTTGTCGATCATATGGGTATCCGCGAGTCCGGTTTCGACAGGATCGTGAGAGACGGGCAGCCGAAGGTGCGCATCTTGATGGTGGGTTCTTCGACAATATATTGGTGCTGGCCCATCATCCGGTCATTTCGTTCGCCAACTCATCGATGCCGCCGGGTGTACTACGACCGTCGGGGCCGTGGAGAACCGATCACGGGTCGATCCGCATTTCGAAGTGGCCGACCGTGACGACGGCCCACTTCACGCGAGCGAGGTCCTTCCCATCCTCTCGCCCAAGAAACCCTGATGAAGACTGTTGGACCGGTGTTCGTGGGCATTCTGCTGGCCGCCACCGCCGCATTCACGCTCCAGGATCGCGCCGTGGCGAATCTCGAGGTGGGCGTGATGCAGGATACCGTCCAGTTCGTTGCCGCGGATGAGTTCTCCAGTCCCGCGCCCGAACTCGACATCTGGACTCGGCCCGATGGGCCAGTCCGAGTAGCACTCCAGGCCGGCCACTGGAAGGCGGCGGACGCGCCGGACGAGCAAGCGGGATTGCGGACGAACGGGACTCGTGGCGGTGGCAAGGCGGAATGGGAAGTGAATTACGAGATCGCCACGATCACGGCGGAGATGCTTCGTGACGCGGGCTACGAAGTCGACATCCTCCCCACCACGATTCCTCCGCGCTACTGGGCCGACCTGTTCGTCGCGATCCACGCGGATGGGAACCCGAATACATCGATCTCCGGGTTCAGGGCCGCCGCTCCCCGACGCGACCAGACGGGCCGCGCCTCGGAGTTCGTTCGTCTCCTCGAGGATCATTATGGCCGTGCCACCGGGCTCCGCCATTATCCGAACATTACCCGACGCATGACGGGCTATTACGCCTTCAATTCGCGTCGCTACGAACACGCCCTCGACCCGATGACCATCGGCGTCATCCTTGAAACCGGTTTCCTGACCAGCCCGACGGATCGCCGGGTCATCGTCCAGGCACAGGAACGGGCCGCCCGCGGCATCGCGGACGCGGTGGAAGAGTTCCTCTCACCTATCAAGACCGAGATCGAGCGAAGCGTCGCGCTGGCGAGCCTGTCAGTGACCGGAGCGGGGCCCGAGGAATAACCCGGCCGCGCCAGCGGTCACTTTACCCGTCCTTATCGCCACCGCTGTAATCGGATCGGCGACGATGATCTACTCGATCATCCTGCTCCTGACCAACGAACTGACGACCGGCCTCGATCGATTGTCAATCCTTTACGCGCCGTTCCCGGCCGGCCTCGTTCTCGGCGGCGCGACGGTGTACTGGTTCACGGGCGCGGCGACTCAGGCGGTCGCCAGCGGGGCCTTGGGCGACGCGCCGATGACCGTCAGCGATCTGGTCGCGACCGTCGAGGAACGCCTGGCGACTCGCGAGGCCGGGGGTATTCCTCCGTTCGGATGAGACCGTTCCCTTCGCCACGATCGCGCTGGTGCTGGACCAGCTCGGGCTGGCGGGGATCCGGAATGTGAATCTGGTGACGGAGCCGATCGCGGCGGCACCGCGAGGCGGAGGAGTGGAAAACGGGAAGGCGCCGCAACGGACGAACCGTCGCGGCGCCTCAGATCAACCCATGGTCGATGAAGGACTCGAACCTTCGACCTCACGGATGTGAACCGTGCGCTCTAACCAACTGAGCTAATCGACCTTATCGCGGGCCGGGGGATACCCGCACCCGCGCCAGAAGGTGGGCTGCTGCCTGCGGGGCCCTGACCCGGTACCTTCCAGAACTTCACATACCCCGTAGGGGAATCGAACCCCTGTTTACGCCGTGAGAGGGCGTTGTCCT